>WRHO01000017.1 GCA_009783205.1 Oscillospiraceae bacterium | reverse complement strand
AAGTTGTTCAAGTGCCCACAATACATTTTCTTTACTGTGTTTATCAAGCTTGATAGTCAACAATCTCCTAAATTGATTCCAATTAATCATGGTTTCGTTTCCTCTTCCGGCTTGAAATAATTCCCAATTCTCATTAGATGCTCTGAAATTATCTTCGACCACAACAGCACCGATATTCTTAAAATCTTCTACAGTCCAGTCTCTGTTATCCCTTATGCTGATACAATGCGTCAATACAACGAATATGGTATCATCAAGGAAATCATCATCAATAGATATAGGGAAATAAGAACGTTCATCACCGCACCCCGGACAAGGCGACAGCATTATTTTTTCTTTCGGCATTATCACACAATCCCCCAATCCAATAATCCCCTCCAACACAATAATCCCGTCAAAGATATCAACGACACCGTTCTTGTTATGGTCGTATACTTCGACAGGCGTTAACTCAACCATGCCTACGCAATCCTCAAGAATGTCAATAAAATCGAAGATGTCGGCGTTGCGTGTTTGAGCATTGTCGGCGGGCGTGGTCGCGGTTGCGAAGGTCGCGGGCAGTGTGAGCGCGCACAGCATTGCCGCTGTGAGCAGTAGTGATAGTAGCTTTTTCATAATAGAATCCTCCTAAAATTGTTTTGTTTGTATAGTATATGCGCCTTTGATGTACGCTCCATATAATCATCAAATTCTTTTTCAACCTTTTTATCAATAACACTATCTTCCGATAAAGACATTATTTCCAAAGCTAAATCATCAGAAATATTTTCTTTTACAACCTCAAGATTATCACGAGTAAGCCCTGTTTTTCTCTCAACAGTTCTATCAACTGCCTCTTGGTCTATATCGGTCAACCAAATTGATACAGGAATTTTCTCTGTTGCTTTAGAATTCTCCATAATTTCTTGCAACGCAGGGTCTATCTTATCTTCCGGACTAATCTCAATTACTTCCTCTAAATCCGTAACAATTTTTTCTTTCGTTTTGCTATCTGCTATTTCTGCTCCGCTTGTAACCAATGTGCAAAAAAGCATAGATAAAGCTAAACATACGCTTAGTATGCGAATCCTTTTATTTTTTAACATTATTTTAACCTCCGTTTATTATTTTTTAGATTCTAACCAGTTATTACGCCATTTTGTAAAATTTTCAATGATATTATTATAATCACAACTACCACATTTACAAAAATCTGATAGTTTATCATCAAAAATAATATCATCTATGTCATTGATGTTATTTTTATCTATAGATAAAGCAATTCGATAAAATGTTATTGCGTCATCCGAACTACAGGGACTTATTGATGTAGAATTGATAATTAATTGATTTTGCTCTCTTTTTAGTGAATCTATAATTGTAAAACCGCCTGCATTTGACCAAACACGATAAACTAAAATGATTGCTTTATCTATAAAAAAACTTTCATCGACATCAAAATTTAAAAAGTCATATTCTACATTTCCTTTATTAACAATTCGAGTAATAAATTTATACTCTTCTAATGTTTGTGCTGTATAAATTTTAAATTTCTGTCCATATAAAACTTTCGCTTCAACTTCAAATGATAAACCTATATACGCATAATTAACAACACCGAAATCAACATCTTCATCAGTTGCAGACTGTGTTGTAGTCGGTGGTTCCTCTGTAGTCTCCGTAACACCTGTTGTATTCTCCGGCGGTGTAGTAGTCTCCGGCGCGTTCGTAGCAGGTACAACCGGCTCTGTCTCATCAACTAAAACTGTCGTCTCCGGTACACCAATTGTAGTCACAGGCGGCTCTGTCCCGCCTTGGTCGTCATCATCACCTTGATTATTCACCCTCGGCATTGTCACACAATCCCCCAATCCAATAATCCCCTCCAACACAATAATCCCGTCAAAGATATCAACGACACCGTTCTTGTTATGGTCGTATACCTCGACAGGCGTAAGCTCAATCATGCCTACGCAATCCTCGAGAATGTCAATAAAGTCGAAGATGTCGGCGTTGCGCGTTTGAGCATTGTCGGCGGGTGTGGTCGCGAGTACGGGCAGTGTGAGCGCGCACAGCATTGCCGCTGTGAGCAGTGGTGATAGTAGCTTTTTCATAATAGAATCCTCCTAAAAATTGTTTTGTTTGTATAGTATACGCGCGCGCGTATACTATGTTTACTATAATTAACTGCTTTAATGATACCACGGGGAGTTTAATTTGTCAATGCACAAATTGGTAGAAATTTCTGTGGATACCTTGGCTAATATGTACAAAAAGTGGGCATTTTTGGATAAACTTAACCATATAGCAAGGTGAGTTAACCATATAGCGTGGTTTGCGTTTGCGCGGGCGGGTTGTGATGTTGTGTCGGTAAATGATAAAAACGTCTTGACAAATAAAGAAAAACAATATATACTGTTTATTATGAGTGAAATAAAAACAATAAAGAAGATTTCGGACAACCGCTCCGCGCGACACGAATATCATATAATAGAAAGCCACGAAGCGGGTGTTGAATTGTTCGGTACAGAGGTAAAGTCGATTCGCGGCGGCGGCGTTAATCTTAAGGATTCGTGGGTCGCCGTCGAAAACGGGCAAATGTTTGCGCGCCATGTTCATATTTCGCCTTATGAAAAGGGGAATATATTTAACCGCGACCCTATGCGCGATAAACGGCTTTTAATGCACAAAAAGGAAATACGAAAGCTGTACGAAAAGGTCAAGCGCGACGGGCTTACCTTAGTACCGCTTTCAATGTATTTTAAAGGGAGTCGCGTAAAGCTACAGGTCGGATTGTGCAAGGGTAAAAAGCTCCACGATAAACGCGACAGTATAGCCGAACGCGATGTTAAGAGAAAATTGGACAGGGTGATGAAGGGACACAGGGGCGATTTTTAGATTATTTTTTGCAATTACCTCAATATATACCCATATAAGACATATATACCTCATATGAGTCCCAACACAACCTCGACCTCATGCGTACCGGCCTTAAACGCATGAATAATATTCCCCTTTGTATCAACCCCGTCAACCGTCATTTTTACCACGCCTTTTGAAACACGGTCGGGGTTTTTCACGGTGATATTATATATCGCGCCTCGGAAAATGCGTTTAACCTTAAACTCGTCCCACTCGCTCGGAATTGACGGGTCAATTTTTAAGCCGTCATACTGCGGGTGAACGCCGAGGATATACTGTGAAACCGCCGCAAAGTTCCATGCGGCAGTGCCGGTCAACCACGAGTTCTTTGCCTCACCGTGGCGCGTCGCGTCTTTCCCGGCAATCATCTGTGCGTAAACATACGGCTCGGTACGGTGAAGGTCGCTCAATTCCTCGCGGAAGGCGGGCGCGATTTTGCTGTAATATTCAAAAGCTTTATCCCCTCTGCCTATTTTCGCCTCCGCACAAATAATCCACGCGTTGTTGTGACAGAAAATGCCCGCGTTTTCCTTATATCCCGCGGGATATGTGGATATTTCGCCATACTCTTTATAATACCGCGTAAAAGCGGGATTGTTCAAAACTAAGCCGTGGTCAGAGTTGAGATATTTGTCAACGCTGTCTAATGTTGAAATCGCTTTACCGTCATCAATGCCCAAGCCGCCGAGTACGGCAAACCCTTGCGGCTCGATAAAAATTTTCCCCTCGTCACATTCGTCGCTTCCTACTTTTTTGCCGAAATCGTCATATGCGCGAATAAACCACCCTCCGTCATACCCGTGTTGCATAACGGCTTTTTTCATTTTTTCTATTTCGGCGTCGGCGCGCGCGGCTTCTTCATTATCGCCTTTAATTTTGCACATTGCGGAATATTCCGGCGCGATAAAAGTAAACATACAAGCAATCATTACCGATTCGGCAACCTTGCCGTCTTTTGATGTTGTGGTTTGAAACGATTCGCCGGGCGTCGACGAGAAACAATTGAGGTTGAGACAATCGTTCCAGTCTGCCCGCCCGATAAGCGGAAGTCCGTGCGGCCCCGTTTTTGTGCAAACGTGGTCAAATGCGCGTTTCATATGGTCGAGAAGGGTTGCGGAAAGCTCTCGATTATTCTCATAAGGCACAACCTCGTCTAAAATGTCGAAATCGCCCGTTTCCTTCATATAAGCCGCCGTCGCCAATATCATCCAAAGCGGGTCGTCGTTAAAGTTTGAGCCTAATTCGTGGTTTCCCATTTTTGTAAGCGGCTGATACTGATGATATGCGCCCCCGTCTCGGAGCATTGTCGCGGCGAGGTCGAGAATACGTTCGCGGGCTCTCGCGGGTATTTGGTGAACAAATCCGAGCAAATCCTGATTCGAGTCGCGAAACCCCATTCCCCGTCCTATTCCCGACTCAAAATAAGACGCGGAGCGGGAAAGGTTAAAGGTCACCATACATTGATATTGATTCCAAATGTTGACCATTCGGTTAAGCCTTTCGTCGGGAGATTTTACGTTATACTGTCCCAATAAACCGTCCCAATGTCGCTTAAGCTCGTCAAAAAGCTTGTCCGCTTTTTCTGCGGTATCGCACCTCGATATCATCTCGTATGCTTTTTTCTTGTTGATAATGTTTTTTGAGACTTTACCGGAGACGGAAATTTTATCCGTTTTTGTGTTGGCGTCTTGTACAAATTTTTCATCTTGAGGATTTTCGATATAACCGAGTATGAATACATAGTCTTTGCACTCGCCCGGTTCTAACGGAACCTCAATATAATGCGAAGCAATCGGCGACCAGCCGTCGGCAACAGAATTAGACGCAATTCCTTTAAACGGAACCTGTGCCTCGCCGAACCCGTTGTACAGACCCAAAAATCGCTCTCTGTCGGTATCGAACCCGGATAGCTTTGCATTTACCGAATAAAAAGCAAAATGGTTACGGCGTTCTTTATATTCGGTTTTGTGGAATATAGTCGAGTCCTCAACCTCAACCTCACCCGTGTTGAAGTTGCGCTGAAAGTTTGTCGTATCGTCTTGTGCGTCCCACAAACACCACTCGGCAAAGCTAAAAAGCTTGATTCTCTTAAACTCATCTGTCGTGTTTGAGAGGGTGAGCTTTTGAACCTCGCCGTCAAAATCCTGCGGCACAAAAAATTTAGCGCAAGCCGAAATACCTTTGTAACAACCCTTTATAATTGTATAACCCATACCGTGCCTACATTCATAGGAGGAAAGCGCGGTTTTTACGGGCGACCACCCGGGGTTCCACACATCGCCGTCGTCGTTTATATAGAAATATCGCCCCCCCATATCTACCGGTACATTGTTGTAGCGGTATCGGGTAATTCTGCGGAGTCGCGCATCCTTGTAAAAGCTGTACCCGCCCGCCGTATTTGAAATCAACGAGAAAAACCCCTGCGTCCCGAGATAGTTAATCCAAGGGTAGGGGGTTTGCGGCGTTGTTATTACATATTCCCTTTTAACATCGTCAAAATAACCAAATTTCATGCTCTGCTATTCCTCCTGTAACCTGTAATTCTTAATAAAACTGTCAACTGTCAATTGTCAACTGCCGTCAACTGTCAATTGACGTCAACTGCCATCACAATCCGAACCCGCCGTCAACGCTCAACACCTGTCCGGTTACAAACTCCGCACCCGCTAAGTAAAGCGCGGCAACGGCTACCTCTTTTGCCGTACCCAAACGTCGCAGAGGGGTGTCCTCGCGCAATTCGTGTAACACATCTTCGGATAAGCCTTTATTCATGCTACCGGTGATTACACCCGGCGCGATACAGTTGACCCTGACTCCCGATGGACCGAGTTCCTGCGCCAACGCCTTTGTAAACCCGATTAAACCCGCCTTAGCGGTTGAATAATGTACCTCGCACGACGCGCCTACCAACCCCCATACCGAGGATATGTTGATTACACAGCCGCTTTTCCTGTTGACCATTTGCGGGACAAACGCCTGTGTAAAATAAAACGAGCCGGTCAAGTGAACGTCCATCATTTTGTACCAATCGAGCTCGGTTATATCGGTGAAAAGCTTAATTTGGGAAATCCCGGCATTGTTAATCAGCAAGTCACAATCGTGTTTCATGGCGATTCGCTTCGCCACATTAATATCTGTTATATCACAACGATACGACTTCGCCGAATACAAGTGTTCAAGCTCCGACGCTTTATTTTTATTTGAGAGATAGGTGAATACAACGTCGTAACGCTTCGAAATGATTTCAACGAGTGCTTGTCCGATTGTTCCCGTTCCGCCGGTTATTACCGCCGTTTTTCTTTTTTGTTCACTATTTGACATGGATTTTATCACCCTTTACACTAATATTAACGGCATCAATTTCCTCGCCCTTTTCGACAACCAATAACGCTACGGCGTTTTCGATTTCGTCGCGGATAACCCGCCTTATATCGCGCCCGCCATACTTTCCACCGAACGCTTTTTTCGCCGTATACGTATATACATTTTCCGATACCCTTAAATCAATATTCTTTTCTTTAAGCGGCTCGCGCATTTCGTCAACCATAAGCTTAACTATTCTTGCATAATCGTCTTCCTTGAGCGGTTTAAATATAACCACCTCGTCAACGCGGCTTAGAAACTCGGGGCGCAAAAACTCTTTAAGTGCCTTCATTGCTTTTTCGGTGGATATATCTTGGTCAGTTTTAGCAAAGCCTAAGCCGGTGGATTTGTCGGTAGAGCCGGCGTTACTCGTCATGGCGATAACCGTGTTTTCAAACGAAACGGTTCGCCCGTGTGCGTCGTTGACCTTCCCCTCGTCTAAAATTTGTAAAAGTATATTCATAACATCGGGGTGCGCCTTTTCGATTTCATCGAATAATACAACCGAATAGGGTCTTCGGCGAACCTTTTCGGTCAGTTGCCCCGCCTCGTCATATCCCACATATCCCGGGGGTGAGCCGATTATCCTCGAAACAGAGTGTTTCTCCATAAACTCGGACATATCGAGACGAATCAAAGGGTCAACCGAGTCAAAAAGCTCTCCCGCCAAAACCTTGACGAGCTCGGTTTTACCGACGCCGGTAGGCCCAACAAATATAAACGACGACGGTCTTTTCCGCATAGAAAGACGAACCCTTCCGCGACGGATTGCCGCCGCGACTAAGTTACAAGCCTCGTCCTGTCCGATTACCTTTTCCTTAAGCGTTTCTTCTAAATGAGCAATTTTCTTAAATTCGGTTTCGAGAATTTTTGCGGCGGGAATACCCGTCCAAAGCTCAATAACCGTGGATATATCGTTTTCGGTTATTTCGAGCTTTGATACAATCGGCTCGAGTTCGGAAAGCTTCTCTTTATTTCTCGCGATTATTGTTTTAATTTCGGCGATTTTTTCATAGTTAATATCGTCCGTCGCCATAATGTCCTTCTCTTGTTTATCGAGACCGAGGTTTTCTGATTTAAGCTTTTCGTATAAATTCAAATCGTTATTTCTGATACTCGCACAGGCGGCAGCTTCATCAAGAAGGTCAATTGCTTTATCGGGGAGAAAGCGGTCATTAATATAACGCTCGGACAAAACCGCGCACGAACGCAGCATAGGCTCCGTAACCTTAATTTTATGATGCTCCTCATAATAGCTTTTAATTCCTTTTAAAAGCTCAATTGTTTCTTCGAGCGTAGGCTCTACGATTGTCACCGGCTGAAACCGTCTTTCTAACGCGCCGTCCTTTTCGATATACTTGCGGTATTCGCCAAAGGTGGTCGCGCCGATTACCTGCATTTCGCCCCGCGACAAAGCCGGCTTAAACATATTTGCGGCGTTCATAGTCCCCTCCGAATCGCCGGTTCCGACAAGATTATGAACCTCGTCAATAAAAATAATTATATTCCCGTCGTTGCGTATTTCCTCAACGAGCGATTTAACCCGACTCTCAAACTGTCCGCGAAACTGTGTCCCCGCGATAAGGACGGTCAAATCGAGGAGGTACACCTCTTTCCTTTGAAGGCGAAACGGGACGTCGCCCGACACAAGTCTTTGTGCGATACCTTCGGCAATTGCCGTTTTACCGACACCCGGCTCCCCAATTAAACAGGGGTTGTTTTTCGTTCTGCGCGAAAGGATTTGTATAACGCGGTCTATTTCCTTCTCCCTTCCGATAATACGGTCGAGCTCGCCTTTTTTTGCCTTTGTGGTTATATTCGTGCAGAAGGTATCGAGAAACTTTCGTTTTTTGTCTTCTTTCCCCGCTTTTTTTGTTTTTTTGTTTTCTTTTGGGGCTTTTTCCCTCCCCGAGACAGAGTTGAATAAAGGCAACGCAGAGTCTGTCGTTTTATTTGAAGACGACTCGGGTGCTTCCTTAAAATCATTAAAAAGGTTTTGCAGAAACTTAGGCATTGTTCCCGCGCCCCCCGGCTTGAACCCGTCTACATTATCATCGTCGTCCTCGCCGTCATAGTCATCGTCGTCATCAAACCCGAGCATATCGTCATCGCCGAAAATCGCTTTGTAGCTCTCTTCAATATCGTCCTCGGAAATACCCATTTGTTTCATATACTCGCCAACCTGCGGAACGCCGAGTTCTTTGGCACAGAGAAGACATAACCCTTCGTTATGCTTTTCGTTACCCTGCATCGTCGTTATAAAAACGACAGCCATTCTTTTTTTGCATCTGTTACATTTCATATTAAATTGAATTCCTTTACTCCGGTTTCATCTGATTTAACCCGCTATAAAGCTTATATTATATATGTGTTTGAATACAAGCGTATTGTCGATTGTCATGCTGTTAAGCAAAATAATGTTATCGCCGGTTAAGGATATAACTATCCTTATACCTATACAAACTAAGAGAATCACTATCCCCGCTTCTATAACACCCAAAAATCCGCCGAGAATGTGATTTACTCGCCCCACTAACGGGACGGCGTTTACCAACCGCGCGGCTCTTGATACGGCCGTCGCCAAAATGTTGACTAATGCAAATACAATAGCGAAAATTAACGCTTTTAGCGGAACCAACATTGTCGGTCGCACTAAGTTGTCGTTCACAATTGTTTCGAGGCTTTCCGCCTGAAAATTAATGACATTAAGCATTAAAAGCGCAATCATATCCGAGCCGCCCCGCGCGGCGTGTGTAAACCCGGGCATTGTATCCGTTAAAATTTGATTTAGCTCCTCATGGTTGGCTTTCGCCCTTTCTGCAATTCTGTGCGATATAATCTGTGAAAGTATAATATCGCCCAAATCATATTTAGCATAATCCGCCGCGCTTATATCGAGCTTTCCGAGATTAACCTTAGAAAGAGCAAATTTTGAATCGAGCGCGAAAAAGCTTAAATCCCCCTCGGCAATACCCGTTTTGCTTAAATCAATATCATAATCGTATAAGTCCAAGAACGCCTTTCCAAATTCGTCAATAACGACCTCTGTTTCAATTTGAGCGAGCGTTTTGCCCGAAAATAAAGCTTTTGACATATCTGCGTTTCGTAATGTATCAAAGGTCGCCTTAGCCGAATTTGACGACAAATGTTCGGACACCTCTAAACTCTCTGTATAATTGATTTTATCAATTACCCCCGGACTAATCCAATTATCGTACAATAAAACGGCAATGGGCGCGCTCACGCTAAGCGCGATTATGAACGCCAAGGCTACGCCGACGAATGCCCAAATCCTCGCCGCAAACCCCTGTCGCGCACATCTGTAGATTATTCCGGTAAGTATTGCCGCTAAAAGTATATCGTAAAACCAAAAGAATTGCGTCCCCATATATTATAATTAACCTCCGTCATGTTCAACGTCAAGAGTTAAGCGGTATTTCGATACCGTATCTTTGACATAACTTTTCGGCGATTAAGCCGAGCGAGTCGCGGGTAGGCATGAATATTAATTCGCTGCTTATACTCCCCATGTTGATTAAAAAGCGATTCTCAACAACAATCATTCTTTCGGGGACATCGTGTAACGCCTCTTTTGTTAAATCCGTACAAAAATTCGGCGTAGAAATGTCGATAAAAAGACCGGTCATTGAAGAAATCGAGTTTACAAAAGACCCCGTGGTAATATTTGTCATCTCCTGAACCACCGACATGGACACATCGTCTATCTCGTCAATAGAGCTAACCTGTTTCTGAAAGAACCTTTCAACAAGGTTAGCCGCAAACGGAAGGCTGACGATATGTATTATCGAGCCGGCAATATCTTCATGAAGCGTAAGCTTAACACCGATTGCGCCCCCGCGGAAAAGCTCAAAGTAACCCGCCGCCTCTTCCTTTGAAAGATTCCAGACGGTCGGTATAGAGCGATTGACCTTTATGCCGAGAAGCGACGAAACCGCGGTACAAGCGTGTCCCATACCGATATTTCCCATTTCCTTAAAAAGGTCGGGGTTGCGCTCAAGAAAAGCCATAATATTGTTGTTTTCGGGCATATTAAATAATCCTCATACTAATAAATTGTTCTGACTTAACTAAGTATACAACACATTATAACACAAAACAAATTTAAATGCAAGCGTCCTAAAAAAATTAACAAATTTATGTATATTATCCTGTATATTCCTTGAAAAACGGTTAATACTCTTCTTGTACAAGCGGCAAAAATAAAAAGTACATTGAGCTTTTTGAGGCTCGGAAAGGCATGGTAGCTATGAAAAAAGTAAGGTTTTCGGGTTTTAGGAAATTTATTAAAGGAAAAGGGTTCGCTACTGCGTTAGTATTAAGCATAGGTGCGGTGGGGATTTCGGCGTATGTGGCTTACAACTCGACGCTCGCAAAATTAAGCGAACCGGACGACCCCGATTGGGAACAAGAAGCGGCGGCGGTGGAAAATCCGCAGAGGGGGGTACCGCGCGCTTCGCAGGACAATGACGCAGAGGACGCAAATTCTCACCGAGGAGCAGAAAAAGAAGAAGAAATTCAAACAGAATCCGCGCTCGGCCCGCTCATTCCTTATGATTTAGAACCATCTGAGGAGGCGAATAATTTTATAAGACCGGAATCGCCAAAGGTTATGCCGGTTGAAGGTGAGGTTATCACCCCGTTCAGCAACGGCGAGTTGGTTAAATCGAACACATTAGGGGTATGGCGAACGCATGACGCGGTAGATATTGCCGCTAATCTCGGCACAGAGGTGCGCGCAATACAACGCGGCACAATTAGCGAGGTTTACACCAACGTCATGTGGGGTATATGCGTAACAATTGACCACGGTAACGGCGTTATAAGCAGTTATATGGGCTTGGATAAAGACGTAACGGTTGCCGAGGGGACACAGGTTGAAGCGGGCGACGTCATAGGGTTAATCGGAAACACAGCCGAAGCGGAAATTGCCGACCCGCCTTCGTTACACCTCGCGATAAGGAAGAACGACGAATGGATTGACCCGATTGCTTATATTAATGATTAAGAAGTTGTGTTGATAAAAAAAGAATCCACCGGTACAGAGCCGGTGGATTTTTGTTTAATCAATCGAGTATGTTATCCGAATACGGAAAAGCTTAATATAAGCGCGGCGAAAACAATAGATACCATTGAGCTTAATTTGAGAAGAATATCAATTGAAGGGCCGCAGGTGTCCTTGAGCGGGTCGCCGACGGTATCCCCGACAACGGCGGCTTTATGCGCGTCGGAGCCTTTCCCGCCGTGATTGCCCGCCTCAATATACTTTTTAGCGTTGTCCCACGCGCCGCCGGAGTTTGCCGTCCAAACGGCTATCATGAACCCCGACACCGTACACCCGATTAACAAGCCGACAACGCCGCTCGGCCCTAAGAGAAGACCGGTCGCAATAGGGGCGGCAACCGCTAAAACGGTAGGAAGTACCATTTTATGCAAAGCCGAGCGCGTACATAAATCCACGCATTTTGCGTAATCGGCTTCGACGCCCTCCTTGCCTTCCAAAAGCCCTTTTATCTCCTTAAATTGTCGCCGCACCTCGACGACAATCGCTTGTGCCGCTTGCCCAACCGATTTCATAAGCATTGCGGTAAAAAGGAACGGGAGCATACCGCCCAAAAGCAACCCCACAAGAACTAACGGGTTGTTTATGTTTAAATCGAGGATATATTCGGGGTCTATTATATTGATTCGGTCAATATAAGAAGCAATTAACGCCAACGCCGTCAATGCCCCCGCGCCTATGCAGAAGCCCTTACCGACCGCGGCGGTGGTGTTTCCGAGAGAGTCGAGCGCGTCGGTACGCTTGCGTATTTGCGGCTCGAGTCCCGCCATTTCTGCAATACCGCCCGCATTGTCCGCGACGGGGCCGTATGAGTCGTTGGCGAGGGTAAGTCCCAGGGTGGATAACATACCGACGGCAGATATACCGATACCGTACAACCCCATAGCGGGATTATCCGCACCGCCGGCAATAAAATAGGAGAACAATATAGACGCGCATACGATAATCAGCGGTATGGCGGTTGAAACCATGCCCAACGATAAACCGCCTATAATCAATGTTGCCGTACCCGTTTTTGTAGAATCGGCGAGTTCTTTTGTCGGTTTATAGGTATCCGAGGTATAATACTCGGTTATTAGCGCAATCCCGACCCCCGCAAATAATCCCGAAAGAATCGCGCCGTATATACCGAGATAATCTTTTCCGAGCATATAATACACAAGCGGGAAGGAAAGAATACCAATTGCAACCGCCGAAAAGTTTGTTCCGCGGCGTAAAGCCGCCAAAAGGGTCTTTTGGTCGGCATTTTCTTTTGTGCGAATAAGGAAGGAGCCAATAATTGTAACGATAACGCCTATCCCCGCCATTGCCATAGGTATAGTCACGGCGGGACTTCCCGGTGTGTCGTTAAACTGTGGGAAGGCGGCAACGCCCAAAGCGCAGGACGCAACGATTGAGCCTACATACGATTCATACAAATCCGCGCCCATTCCGGCGACGTCGCCCACGTTATCGCCTACATTGTCGGCAATAACGGCGGGGTTGCGCGGGTCGTCCTCGGGTATTCCCGCTTCAACCTTGCCCACTAAATCCGCGCCTACGTCCGCCGCTTTTGTGAAGATTCCGCCGCCGACGCGGGCGAATAACGCCATTGTTGACGCGCCCATTCCGAACGTCAGCATTGCGGCGGTGACGTCGGCTATCCCCAATTTAAAGACATAATGTAAAAGATAGTACCAAATAGAAAGGTCAAGCAAGCCTAACCCGACAACGGTGAACCCCATGACCGAACCCGCCGAAAAAGCAACCCGCAAGCCTTTGTTGAGGCTATCCTTCGCCGCCGTAGCGGTACGCCCGTTTGCGGCGGTGGCGAGCTTCATTCCGATGAACCCCGATAATCCCGAGAAGAACCCGCCCGTGATAAATGCGAACGGAACAAACCACGTTAAAAAGTCGAGTGCCGCCATAACACATAAAACAACCAACATAACGGCAAAAAAGATTGAAACAACGGTATACTGTCGTTTAAGGAACGCATTCGCACCCTTGCGTATTTTCGCAGAGATTGATTGTACCTCCGGATTGCCCTCGGGGTATTTAAGTACCTTCACAATGTTGAACACAACAAAGCTAAGTGCCAACAAAGCCCCAAGCGGCGTGAAAAGCATTAAATCCATAAACAATATCCTCCTACATAAATTACTAATATTTTATAATATTAGTATTATTATACAAGCGTTTATATACCATGTCAAGTGTTTTTGTTAAATTTTACATATATATAACATTAAGCATTGAGAATCATTGAAATAACAGGGGCGACCGTGTTCTGTCACCCCTGTTATTGCGGAACTGCTATAATTTACTCGCAAAATAAATGATTACCTATACGTTTAATAACCGGTCTCGAGTTCATAAACGCATTGTTGTGTTTTTCGGGGTTGTGATAATAAATCGCGCCGCCCGACGGGTCCCACCCCTCGAGCGCGTCTCGCGACGCCGAGTATGCCGAATCCGCAATAGGCTCATTAAACTGTCCGTCCACAAGGGCGGTAAACGCCCCGTCCTGATACAAAACGCCCGCAATTGTATCGGGGAATGACGGGTGATTCATACGATTGACAATAACCGCGCCGATTGCTACCTGCCCCTCATACGGCTCCCCGCGCCCCTCTGCCGAAATCATTCGCGCAAGAAGGTTTATATCCGACTGGTCGGCGGTGAGCGGACTGCTGTTCAAGTTAATTCCGAGTACCTCAAGGGTTGCGTTATCGGCAATACCGTTGACCTTCAAATCGTGATACTCCTGCACCTTGCGTACGGCGGCTTCTGTATCCGGGCCGTAATACCCGGTTATTTCCCCGCTGAACACACCCCACTCGCGCATTACACGTTGTATTTCCTCGACCTCTTGCCCTTGAAACCCGTATTGTGAATAAACGGGAACGGTGTCGAGATTTCTGCTGTAAACTCCGAATATTGCCGCAACCACAAATACCGGAATACTGATTTTTAATAAAGCTTTCATAATTAAATAAGTTGAATTTCCTTTCTTGAACACAGGTTCTAATATTTATATTTTCTCTTAACGAGTCAAAATATATACTTAGTTTATTAATGGAAAATTATTGACTTTTTTAAAAAATTGATTTATAATTAAAATACTTCGGCTCGGAAAGGCATGGTCATGTAAATGAAATACTGTGAAAAATGCGGCTTTAAAATTAAAGACGACGTTAAATTTTGCGTAAATTGCGGCGAGAAACAAATCGCGCTTATACAACCGCAAATACAACCGCAAACGCTTCAAGAAAACGCGAATATAACAAATGCGAACACAAAAAATCCCGGCTTCGGTCTCGGTATCGCGGCAATAGTCTGTGCGGGATTATCGTTAATCCCGTTCGGGACGCTTATTGCGGTCGTCGGCGTCATATTGGGTGTATTATCCAATATGAAAAGCAAGAAAACGGGTACATATTCCGCCATTTCCATAGCGGGGATTATAAGTAACGCCGTCTGTTTCTTTATTTCGATTTTCATTACCATAATAGTCGCCGCAATTACTATACCGCTTTTTTTAAATTATACAGGCGCGTCGAGTTGTTCGTCATCGTTAATGGATGTAAAAATCGCCCATAACACCGTGTCGGAGTTTGTAACCGAATCAAACGCGCGCGGAGAATATGTCTATTACCTCTGCGTAACGGAGGACGACGGGTTTCCCAACGGTCGCGGACACGGCATACCGAATGTTGTGGTAACTTTTGAATCTAACGGCTGGAACATTATATCTGTCCATACAAACTCAAATAATATTGTTCACGTATACCCCGCCGACGGTATAAGACAGTATATCGGAACCTGTCCCCGTTGTTATAATTAAGGAACACTATGAAAAAAATAAACTGGCATAATGCCGAGCTTCACGCGACCTACGGTAAATTTACACAATTCCCGCCCGTTTCCGATTTAATCCCGGAAATAGCGTTTTCCGGTCGCTCAAATGTGGGTAAATCGTCGCTTATCAATAAGCTTTTAAACAGAAAATCGCTTGCGCGGGTCAGCTCAAGACCCGGTAAAACAATCACCATTAACTATTTTAATATTGACGCTCAAATATTTATTGTGGATTTACCGGGCTACGGTTATGCAAAGATATCAAAAACCGAAAAAGAGAGGTTCGGAACGCTCGCAGAAAAATATCTTCAATCGGGGCGTATTTCGCTTTTGATACAATTAATCGACTTTCGTCACCCGCCGACAAAGGACGATTTAATGATGCTCGACTTCTTGCGACAGACGGGGATAAAACATATAATTGTTTTAACTAAAGCGGACAAGCTCAAAAAGAGTCAACGCGAGAAAATGAGAGAGTTATACAAAAACCTTGAGGGAATAAGCCGCGATACAGATACGAGCGGAATGATAGTCGACATGATAGAGTTTTCGTCAGAAACGGGAGAAGGGGTGGAGGAATTGAGACATTGTATAGAGATGCACAGAGAGGTATAAGTAGGTATAGAGAGGAATTCGGTTAAATGAAGAAAAACTTTATTTTATTAGTTATATTATTGATTATACAATTTATGGCGGCGATTATTTTCGCCTCATGTTCCGTCGAAGACGATTTACAAGCAAACCCGTCCGAGACTAAGGCAACAACCGAAGAACAAGCGGACATCGAAACACAAGCGGCGGTTAAACGCGAGCCGATTAAAGGGCAAAATGAATTCAATATTCTATTTGTCGGAAACAGCTTTACGGCAACCGGTTGGGTTCCGGGACAGGTCGCAAAGCTTTCTCAAATGTATGGTGTAACGGTGAAATTCGACGTTGTGACTAACGGCGGCGCGACATTAGACGACAATATGGAAGAGGCGTTGGAAAAGCTTAGGGAAAACGCTTATGATTACGCAGTTTTTCAAGATTACGGCGGGCGACAATTTGAGACGGAGGTCTTTTTCGCCGATTTGGAATTATTGTGCAACACGGCGGAGGAATTTGATATAATTCCCGTTTTATACAATCCCGCTTGGGCTAACATAGACGGAAAACCCGACGAAAGTTTTCAAGAGGAGCTTACGAGACCATATAAAGACGCCGCTTTTCTATATAACGCAATTCTTGTTAATGCCGCCGACGCGTGGGTTTACGCATATGCTCAACACCCCGATATTGAGCTATACAAGGAAGACGATTTTCACGCCAACAATTGCGGCGCGTATTTTACCGCTTGTGTTTTCGTTTCGACTTTATTTGATATTCAGGTAAAGGACATTAACGAGGACAATATATATGACGGAGAGGACGCAATAAGATTAGGTGAAGCCGCTTGGGATTTTGTAAATGAGAGTTAAGGCTAAATTGGCTTATACCCGCACCTTCGGGTGTCGCGCAAATGTTGCCGACGGGGAGCGGATAAACGGAATGTTAGCCGAAATCGGTTACGGCTTCACGCGGGATATAAACAGTGCCGACTTAATTTTATTCAACACCTGTGCCGTTCGCGAAAACGCCGAAACGCGTGTATTCGGAAATGTCGGCGCGTTGATTCATCAAAAACGCCGCAACCCCAATTTGATTATAGCCGTCTGCGGTTGCATGGTTCAACAGGAGCATATCACCGAAAAACTGTACAAAACCTTTCCTTTTGTCGACTTGATTTTCGGAACACACGCCCTCCCCAAGCTACCGCAATTGCTCGAAAACGTAATTCAAGAGAAAAAGCGCGTTGTCGATATATCGGATTCAAAAACTCCCGAAATGTCGGACAGAGAGAATTTACCGATTCGAAGAGAGGGCGGCTTAAAAGCAGACGTTCCGATAATGTACGGTTGCGATAACTTTTGCACATACTGCGTGGTACCGTATGTGCGCGGTCGGGAACGCTCGCGAACGCCCGACGCGGTGTTTAACGAAATACGCGGTTTGATAAACGACGGCGTTAAGGAAATCATGTTGCTCGGGCAAAACGTCAACAGCTACGGAAAGGGTCTCACCGGAAATACAAGCTTTGCGGATTTATTGCGGCAAATCGACGGTATAAAAAGCGAAGAAATCGGGGGAAGCGATTTTCGCGTAAGCTACATGACCTCGCACCCGAAGGATTTATCAAAAGAGCTTATTGACGTAATCGCCGAGTCCGCGCGAATATCACATCATCTGCATTTACCGGTACAATCGGGAAGCGACGAGGTTTTGCGGGCGATGAATCGCGGTTATACTATACAACAATATACCGATATAATCAATTATGCGCGTTTTCGCATACCTCGCATATCAATAACGACAGATATAATTGTCGGGTTCCCCGGAGAAACGCGCAACGATTTTGACCAAACGCTCGACCTAATCCGCAAAATTCGTTTTGATTCGGCATACACTTTTATATACTCAAAGCGCGAAGGAACAAAGGCGGCGCAAATGTCGGACAATGTTGAAGCGGGAGAGAAAAGCTCGCGGTTTAACGAAATGTTGGCGGTTCTCGACGAGGCGAGCGGCTCGGCATATGAGCGGTATATCGGTAAAACGCTCAATGTTTTGTGCGAGGGAGCGGGCAGAGCCGGCGGCGAGTTTTCCGGAAAAAGCAGAGAAGGGGTTATTACCGATATTGTTAATACACCAAAGGATTTGGATATTACGGGAAAATTTGTCAATATTAAAGTAGATAAGGCGTTAAAATGGGCGGTTCAAGGAGTATTTCGAGGAGTATTCAAAAAGTAATAGAAAGAAATGAGGAAGTTTGAATAAAAGCTGGCAGGGGTGGCTCTGCCGCCCCGAAGCCGGATAGGTTTTTATTCGTAGAGGTTTTATACCTCGGAAAGGAATGGTTATAAACATGGACACAATTAAAATGACGAGGGAGCTCGGCAAGGTGATTCAAGCGGACGAAAGATACGCGGCGTATCAAAAAGCAAAGGAACTCAACGACGCGGACGAAGGGCTACAGGCGGTTATAGGCGAGTTTAACCTTATACGGCAAAAGCTGACGATGGAGGCGAATAAACCCGACGACGTAAAGGATACCGAAAAGGTCAACGCGCTTAACGAGGAAGCGCAAAATGTTTACGCAAAGATTATGGAAAACGAAAACATGATTAAATTTACCGATTCTAAAAACGCAATGGACGAAATGATTCGCGATATAAGCGCGATTATAAGTATGTGCTGTGACGGGGAAGACCCCGAAACCTGCGAAGTTCAACCCGCGGGCGGCTGCGGAAGCGGCGGTTGCGGCGGTTGCAGCGGGTGCGGTTGACAATTGACAATTGACAGTTAAGGAGTGTGATAGTATATATGGAGAAAGCTAAACAAGGGATAAGCCCAAAGGACGGGCTTTGCTCGTCTGACGGGCGAATCTTGACGTCGGAAAAAGCAAATTTAACCCCTATGCTGCAACAATACCTCGATATAAAGGAACAGCATCCCGGATATGTATTGTTTTACCGGCTCGGTGATTTTTATGAAATGTTCTTTGAGGACGCGGTGAATATTTCAAAAGAACTCGCTCTCACCTTAACGGCGAGGGCGGGTACACCTATGTGCGGAGTTCCGCATCACGCCGCCGAGACATACATTCAAAGGTTAATCAAAAAAGGCTTTAGGGTAGCGATGTGTGAACAAATCGAAACTCCCGAAGGTAAAATTAATCGAGAGGTTGTCCGTCTCGTCACCCCCGGAACAATTACACAGGATTCCATGTTGAACGAGGGCGAAAATAATTACATAGGCAGCTTTTTTGCCGACCAATCGGGACAAACGGGACTCGCCTTCGGCGATTTGTCGACGGGGACGCTTTTTGTAAGCGGGGTCGATAACGAGGCGGATATTATAAATCATATTGCGCGATTTATGCCCGCCGAGGTTATGTTTAATCCCGCTTTTATGGATTATAAAAAAGCGGGGGATTTTTTAAGAACACGTACAACCTGTCTCGCGGAGGTAGCGAACGACGAACAATTTGTTCCCGACCGCGAATATATAAAAAAACAACTCGGCGAGCTTTTTGACAAAGAAAGCAAAAACGCCGTCTGCACAAATAACGCCGAATCGGGCGCGTTATCGGCTTTGTTAAAATACATAGAGCATACACAAAAAACGCTCGAAGTTCGCTTTACATCTGTTAAAAGCGGCTCCGCCTTTACGGACGAGCATTTGGAAATAGGAATGACCGCGCGCCGCAATTTAGAATTGACCGAAACAATGCGTAACCGCGAGAAAAAAGGCACGCTCCTGTGGGTTCTCGACCGCACAAAAACGGCAATGGGAAAACGCCGTATACGCCAATTAATACAAGAGCCGTTTAAGCATCACCTTACAATTATAAAACGTCTCGACGCGGTTGAAGAGTTGACAAAAAATACCCCGAAGCTGTCCCAAATACGCGAAACCCTTTCGGGCATATACGACCTCGAGCGACTAATGTCGAGGATTGTTTACAAAACTGCAAATCCGAGAGATATATCCGCATTGGGAAAAGCCTCTTTACAATTGCCGATTATAAAAGGGCTTTTGAGCGGCTTTTCGTCGAGTCTTCTTGCCGAGCTCGACAGAGGGGTCGACTGTTTATCCGAAGTTTCCGCGCTTATAGAAAACTCAATAATTCCCGAACCGCCCGCAATTACCCGCGACGGCGGCTATATAAATGACGGGTTTAATCAAGAATTGGACAGGCTTAGGGGGTTAACCGACGGCGGAAACGCACTATTATCGGAAATAGAAGAACGCGAAAAAACGGCAACCGGAATTAAAAACTTAAAGGTAGGATATAATAGAGTATTCGGATATTATATCGAAATATCCAAATCAAACATCAATTCTGCCCCCGAACATTATCACAGGAAACAAACCTTAGCGAACGCAGAAAGATACATCACCGACGAGCTTAAAAAAATTGAGGAGGATATTCTTTCGGCTAAGGAAAAGGCAATTGAGTTAGAGGCGGAAATCATAAAAGACGTAAAAGCATTTATTGAAAACGAATATGAAAAAATCCACGCTACGGCGCGCAATGTCGCCGAAATCGACCTAATTTGTTCATTGGCGGACGTCGCGGTAAGAGAAAATTATTGTCGACCCGAAATAACCCTCGATAATGTAATAGATATAAAAGATTCGCGACACCCCGTCGTCGAAAAAATGTTGTGTGAAAATCTCGAATTTGAAGGGGCGGGATTCACGCCCAACGACTGTCGTCTTGATTCGGACTCAAAAAGCGGGGCAACGCGGTTGATGATTATAACCGGGCCAAATATGTCGGGAAAGTCGACTTTTATGCGACAAATCGCTCTTACGGTCATTATGGCGCAAATGGGGAGCTTTGTCCCGGCAAAATCGGCGTTAATCGGAGCCGTCGATAAAATTTTCACGCGAGTCGGCGCGAGCGATGACCTTAGCGCGGGACAGTCTACTTTTATGGTAGAAATGTTAGAGGTTGCGGAGATTTTATCGGGCGCGACCGCTCAAAGCTTTGTCATTCTCGATGAAATAGGGCGGGGGACATCTACCTTTGACGGCGTTTCAATAGCAAAAGCCGTCGCCGAATATATCAACAATAAAATCGGTTGTAAAACGCTTTTTGCGACCCATTACCACGAGCTAATAAAACTCGAAAAACAAAACCCCGGCATAAAAAACTATAGCGTTAACGTAGCAAAGCGCGGCGAAAGGATAACATTTTTACACAAGATAATCGAAGGGGGAACCGACAGAAGCTACGGAATCGAGGTGGCTAAATTAGCGGGACTTCCCGATAAGGTAATAGCCGAATCAAAAAAAGTTCTCAAGCAAATGGAGCTTAATTCTAAAATTGAACTCGAGGAACAGCTTCAGATTGAGGAAGAAGCGGGCGGTCAAATCGACTTCGCGCTTATTCAACGCGATAACGCCGTAAATAAAATCAAATCGCTCGATTTAAACAGTATGACCCCTATGGATGCATTAAGCGAATTGTCCGAGATAAAAAAACTTTTAACAGAGTAAGAGGTGTTTGAATGTATAGTAAAAATAAAAAAACAGCAAAAACGAACAAACGGTTGCCGATAATATCAATACTCATTTTAATGTTGATGTTATCGCTCATAGCTTGTGACGAAGCAACGCCGGATTTATTAAACGAATACGGAGATGAAAAAAGCGCGAATACAGATAATGAAAACGGAGACGGAGATAACACAATACAAACCGCAATCACAATTGAGCCGACGATTTTCCCGTATCAATTCACCGCGGTTGATGTTTACGGGAACAACGTCGCACAGGACGATTTAGGTGAAAAAGAGATGTTTTTCGTTTACCAATGGGCGACATGGTGCGGGCCTTGTGTAAACGGTATGCCGAAATTGGCAAAAATTGCCGAGCAATTTGGAGAAAGAGTCGGGTTTATCGCATTAATTGACGATTATGAACAAAATCTCGAGGGTGCGGTGAACATCATAGAATCGTCCGAGGTTCCCGAAGCTTTCCTCATGGTAAACGCGAACGGCAACGGCGTTAAGTCCTTGCTCGAACTCGTTGAAACCGGTTTTTTCCCGTCGTCGGTGATTATATACGGCGGCGAATTAATCGGGCCGGAGGCGGGGGCAAACTATAATTTAATTGAGGGCTTGTTAAATGAAAGTTAAAATCGCGGTTAAGGTTGCGGTTATATTGTTTGGAATCGGGTTGATGATTTTTGGCGCGGTATCGGGCGAGCTTTCGGAAATTGCCCGAAAAGCAACCAAGGTTTGCTTAGAGTGCATAGGTATAGGGTGAGGCAGACATGAAGTATACCAACAGATTATTAACACAAATAGTTTTCTTCTTTATACAAAACCCGCTATTAAAAAACATTTTCACGGGGACAATATATCGGGGCGGGGGAAAAAGAATCTGCACGCCCGGGCTGAACTGTTACTCGTGTCCCGCGGCGGTTACATCGTGTCCTATGGGCGCGGCACAGTTGTTTTTCGCGGGTGCAAAGCACAACATAAGCTTTTTTGTTGCGGGCTTTCTGCTAACAATCGGCATGATTTTCGGGCGTTTTATATGCGGATATGTTTGCCCAATGGGTTTGTTTCAAGACATTATTTATAAAATAAAGACGCCGAAAATGAGAGTAAAGCTCAAATTTGCTCGATACATCAAATATGCGGTCTTGGTACTTTTTGTCGTCGTTTTTCCAATGCTTTTTATAAACGATTTATCGGGGGTGGGTTCGCCGTGGTTTTGCAAATATATATGTCCGTCGGGGACGATTTTCGCCGCATTGCCTATATTGGCGTCAAATGAATACTTGCGCGATTTCGCGGGTAATTTATTTGTGTGGAAGGTGTCGTTAGCGATGTGGCTCGTCGTCGCCTCAATTTCGACCTACCGCTTTTTTTGCAGGGTGCTTTGCCCGCTCGGTGCAATATACTCGCTATTTAACAAAAACGCTTTATTTAAAATGAAGTGTGTAGAATCGGAATGTGTTTCGTGCGGACGTTGCGCCAAAAGCTGTCACCTTTTTTTAAACCCCGCGAAACGCCCGAACTCCCCCGAATGTATACGCTGCGGAGCCTGTATAAGAGAATGTGGTACCGGTGCATTATGCTATAACGCAATAGTTGATTTCGGCAAAAACGGGGGTAACAGTAAAGATAATGGAGAGAATGAGGAGAATGGAGGAAATAGGAAAGATGTTAAATAAATTTAAAAATGTTTTATCGACGTTTCTTGTATTACAAGTTTTATTAACCTTTTTATTACCTCTTGTAACGCCCTCTTTTTCTTTTGAAAAGGGTTTATTTCCGGAAACGGAACCGGGGATTGAATTTGAACCCGAGCGTATAATAGTCAAAATGGCGAATACGCCGCAGGCGCGGGCGGAAACCCCCGATTTGCCGCTCGATTTTACGGAGGCGAAAATGCTCAATCCGTCGCTCGATATTGATAATACAGATGAGTTTAACACAGAGGAAATTACCGAAACACAGAATAACACCTTCGTA
Source organism: Oscillospiraceae bacterium (assembly GCA_009783205.1). Classification (GTDB taxonomy): domain Bacteria; phylum Bacillota; class Clostridia; order Oscillospirales; family Ruminococcaceae; genus Ruminiclostridium_E. The sequence continues at coordinate 15,350 of WRHO01000017.1, read as the reverse complement.
CTGACGCTATCCTCGGACAAATCCGACGATACAACAAAAAAGCTTAAAAAAGCGGCAAAAGCTTTAAGCCCGATAGAAGAAGCCATAGCCTTGCTCAACGCCGACCCCGCGGTTGAAATAGCGGAGCCGGATTATATAATGGAGACGTCGGCGATTTTGCACGCCGCAAACGACCCGCAATTTAACGCGCAGTACGCATTGCAGAAAATTAACGCTGAGGCGGCTTGGAGCATAACGACGGGGAGTAAGGATATTGTGGTCGGGATTATTGATACGGGGATTGACGGAACGCACCCCGATTTAAAAGACAACCTTTGGGTCAATCCCAACCCGAATTTGGGCGGATTTGAAAACGATATACACGGGTATAATTTTGCGGAAAAAGTCGGCGGCACACCTACCGACAAGGGGGGACACGGAACCCATGTTGCGGGAATTGTCGGAGCGGTCGGAAATAATAATATCGGGGTTTGCGGCATTAATTGGAACGTAAGCTTAGCGTGGCTCGGCGCAAGCACGAGCGGAACGTCAATAAATACATCAAACGCAATCGAAGCGTTGAATTACGCCAACACGCACGGTATTCAAATCACTAACAACAGCTATGGCGGTAGCGGCTATTCGACAATATTCGAAAAGGCAATTGCCGATTATAACGGGATATTTGTCACCTCTGCGGGTAACGGGAGAGGGAACAATAACGACGTAGTTCCGCACTATCCTTCCGATTACAATTTGCCCAATGTGATATCGGTAGCGTCAACCGACCATAAGGACAGGCTTTCTGACTTTTCAAATTACGGGGTCAAAAACGTGCATATTGCCGCGCCGGGTTCGGGCGTTTTGAGTACGCATTTAAACGGTACATATAGAAAAATGAGCGGAACCTCAATGGCGTCGCCGTACATAGCGGGTGTCGCGGCGTTAGTTCTGTCCGAAAATCCCCATTATACACCCGAGGAAATGCGCGAGCTTTTGTGTTCAACCTCGCGCAGATTAGACCAATTAACCGAGTTTATCTATTGCGGCGGGGTTGTCGACGCTTACGCGGCGTTGCTTAATAAAAAGTCTACCCCGTTACTCCCGCCAAGCTCGCCGCCCCCGTCCGCAATAGTTTTAACCGAGGACGCGCCGTCGGCAAATATCTTTGTCGATGCAGGCAAAAGCGGACGGGTTCCGATTGTGATAAAAGCGGAGAGCTTTAACACAAAGGGGTTTGTATACCTAATGAGCTCCGAGTCGGCGACAGAGGGGAGCCAACCCGTTTTGTACAACGAAAACGGGGCGCGTATTCTTTTTGATAACATCGCCGAGCATCATTTTGGCGGAATTATAAAGGTTGAAGCCGAGACAACCGTCTATGCGGGAACCTACAGCAACCTACCCGCCGAATACATAATAACCGCCGTTTACCCGTATGTACCCGACAGACAAAAGCCGCCCGATAATTTTAAAGGCGTTAAAGGGTTTTCCATACCCGTTGCCGAGCCGCCCGCACCCGATTCAACGGCAATTTATGACAGAGCGGGGTTAGAGGGTATAAAAGACAATTTGAACGGGCGGTATCATTTAGCCGCAGACATAGACCTTTCGGGTGAACAATGGATACCTATAGGCGGTAATGAAAACAATTCCGAATACAACGAATTTACGGGCGTTTTTGACGGGCGGGGGCATACTATACGCAATATGACAATAACCGGAAATTGTAACCGTCAATATATAGGCTTATTCGGACGCATTATTAAAGGAACGATAATTAAAAACCTCGGTATGGAAAACACATTGATAGATATTAGCGTCGAGTATCCCAAGTTAGCTTATGGCTCAATCGTATATGTCGGCGCGGTATGCGGTTACGCAAGCGCGGACGACGATAATGACAATGACGGTATAATGTTCGAGGGTATAACCAACTGTTACAATACGGGGTATATATCCGCAATAGCCGTATTCGGTAAAAAAGAAAGAGAAAATAAAGCAATTGTCGGGGGGATTTGCGGTTATAACGGCGGCGTTAAAATATCCGATTGTCGCAACGCGGGAGAAGTCCGCACAAAGCTGTACTTTTCCGACAATACGCCCGTTTATGTCGGGGGGATTTGCGGGGGGAGCTTTCCGTCAACCGATTCAAACGCTTACGGCGGTATTATCAATTGTGAGAATTTCGGCGATATATCCTCCGATTCATATTATTCCGATAACGTCTGTTCCTATGTCGGCGGAGCCTGCGGCAATAATCAAAGCTATGCAATAAAAAACTTTCACAATAGGGGGGATATATCCGTTTATGATATGTCGTCGGCAGATGCAAATTCGGCGGCGGGAGGGGTTTGCGGTTATGACGGCGGTGACATATCCCTTTGTTCAAACGCGGGAGAAATAACCGCTTCCGCTTTTGCGGCGGGTGGAATCTGCGGCAATAAAGCCGGCGGCGTTATAACCAAATGTTATAATAGCGCGACGGTATCGGTGACCTCGCTCACCTCTCGCTCGGTTCATGCGGGTGGGATTTGCGGTGCCGGCGAAGTATACACAATGCCCGATAAAACCGTGAATATACCGAGTATAACCAACTGTTACAATATCGGCGATATAAATGTTTATTCCGATTCCGATTTTTACGCATCTGTGGTAGGGGGGATTATCGGCTACTTAATAAGCGACAATAAAAACGGCGAAGGAAGAATAGCCGACTGTTACAATGCGGGCGACCTTTCTGTATATTGCGCCTATAACACATACAATGCGGGAATATGCGGCTACAACTACGGCGACTACAGTATAATCGAAAACTGTTACTGGAACGGCGATAACCTTCAAACGGTAAACAATAACGACCAAAATCCCAAAAAAGGAGTCGACATGGGAAACGATACAACGACCGCTTCTGACTCGGTCAAAATGAAACAACGGAATGTGTTTATCGGGTTTGATTTTGATACAATTTGGGGCTTTGAAAACTCGAACAACGGGTACCCCGTTTTGAGAGACGTATATCGAGAAAGATTGTATCTGAGGGCGGTTAAGTTTATGGGCGAAGATTTTATTCAAATCTACAACCCCTCTGAAAATATCGCGCTTTCAACAAGGGGGTTGTATCTTTCGGACGATGAAGAACAATTGTTTAAGCGACAGCTTCAAACGCTTATTATAAGGGCGGGATTTTCGACATTAATTGCACACAACACAACAATGGGTTTACCGGAAACATTATTAATCAGTTATGCAGACGGTGTAAGGAGATATACTCCTTAACCACTAAATATTCTGTAAAATCACTGCAAAATTTAGCAGTTAAGGAGTATAAGTAAATGAACGCTTTTGAAAGACTCGCGCCTTTTATACAAGATTTTATATACCTCAATAAGTGGGAAGAATTGCGCGGGAATCAGGTTGCGGCGTGTGAGGTTATATTCGACAGCGACGACAACCTTCTTTTGTCATCGGGAACCGCGTCGGGAAAAACCGAAGCGGCGTTTTTACCCGTTTTGACCGAGCTGTACAATAATCCGTCGAGTTCGGTCGGCGTAATGTATATTTCGCCGCTTAAGGCACTTATTAACGACCAGTTTAAACGTCTCGAACAATTGCTCGAGGATTCGAATATACCCGTCACCAAATGGCACGGGGACGCGTCGGTTACAAGGAAAAATAAGCTTATAAAAAACCCCGAGGGTTTATTACAAATAACGCCGGAATCGTTAGAAAGCTTAGTGTCTAATAAGCGAGGAGCTTGTTTAGCTTTATTTTCGGATTTGCGATTCGTTATTATTGATGAAGTGCATCAATTTATGCGGGATATACGCGGCTCACAATTATTGTGCGTTCTCGAACGGCTGAAGCTTTTAAACGGGGTCAATCCCCGCCGAATCGGGTTGTCGGCAACATTGGGCGATATCTCGTTGGCGCAAAATTGGCTTAATACGGGAACGGGGAGGGGTTGTGCCGCCCCCGTTGCGGAAGAGGGGAAAAAGCGGGTGCGCCTTCATATCGAGCGATTTGTAAACAACGCCGAGAACCGCGACCTAACCCAAAAGGATACGAGCGGCAATATCATTTATACCGCCTCGGGCGATATGGGCAACAGGGAGCATTATGAATATTTGTTCAAGCATACCCTCGATAAAAAGACCATTATTTTTACAAACAGCCGCGAGGAAACCGAATTGGTAATGGCGAATCTTCGCGAAATCGCAATTAGGAACAAGTCGCCGGACGTTTATCGCGTTCACCACGGGAATGTCTCGGCTTTACTCCGCGAAAGCACAGAAGACGAAATGAAATCACAGTTTAACGACGAAAAAATTGTTACCGGCGCGACCGTAACCTTAGAGCTTGGAATAGACATAGGCTCGCTTGACCAGGCGGTACAGGTCGGCGCGCCGCTTAACGTCTCGAGCTTTGCCCAACGATTGGGGCGGTGCGGTCGGCGGGGACAAATACCGCAGCTACTGTTCACTTTTGTCGAGAGTATAAGGATTAACGCGGACGATGTTCTCGGCCCCGTCAACTGGGAATTTATCAGGACAATCGCAATTGTCGAGCTATATCTTAAGGATAGGTGGATTGAACCTATTCCGCCGCATAATTACCCCTATAATTTGCTTTATCATCAAACCATGAGCATATTAAAAAGCAACGGGGAAATGTCCTCGGCGATGTTGGCGCAAACGGTATTATCATTAGGCAGCTTCAAGCATATTCCGCAAGAAGATTACAAAAAGCTTTTGTCATATATGGTTTACTCAAAACAGCTTCAACGGACAGAGCGCGGCGGCTTGATAATCGGGACGGAGGGGGAAAAGGTCGTGAACAGCCATAAATTCCTTACCGTTTTTCTCGCCACCGAATACCTTCTCGTAAAAGATGAAAACAGAACAATAGGAACGGTCGACAAGGTTTATCCAGTCGGGACGCGTTTCGCGCTCGCGGGGCTCACCTGGGAAACAATAGATGTAAACGAGAAATCAAAGGTTATATTTGTAAAACGAGTCCCCGGAATATCTGTAGTTGATTGGGACGTCGATTTCACCGCCGAATTGCACACCGTTCTTGTTCGCAAAATAAGAGACATTCTAAAATCCGATGATGAATACAACTATTTGAGCGACCGCTGTAAAAGCCGCCTTGATGAGATTAAGTATATAACCCGTAATTCGGGTATTCTCGAGAATTTGGTTACGCCCATATCAAATAAAAAATTTGCCGTGTTCCCGTGGGTAGGAACAAGGCAAATTGTAACATTAAACTACGCACTCCGTTATAAGGGGGTTAAAAGCAAACACCCGTGGATTACCTGCGTCTATCTTGAGGTAATATTCGACGGCGAGGCGTCAGAATTGGAGGAAATTGTCTGCGAAATACTTCAAAGTGATTTAAACCTTTATGACTTGCCGTTGCCCGAAAAAGTCCAAATACTCGGAAAGTATAACGAATTTGTTCCGCTCGAGCTTTTAAGGAAACAGTTTATTGAGGATTATTTGGACTTTGACGGTTTGGGAATTGTCATGAAATAGCTTCTTATTCGTCTGTGCTTTCATCAACCTGTTCAGCTTCTTCACGCGACTTCTCGTTCGACTTCTTCCCTTTAACCCATTCGAGTTCGCCCTTCATAAGCTTTGCAAAATCTTCGCCGTCGATTTTTTCATACTCCATGAGGTATTCGGCTATGATGTTAAGCTTTTCCATGTTGATTGTGACGAGTTCTTTTGCTTTCTCGTAGCCCACCTCAATAATTCTACGAATTTCGCCGTCTATTTCCGCGGCGACATTTTCGGAATAATTCCGCCCCTGTGAATAATCGCGCCCCAAGAAAACCTCGGGATTTTCGTGTCCGTAAACAATCGGGCCGAGCTTTTCGGAGAAGCCGTATCGCGTTACCATATTACGCGCAATTGAGGTTGCGCGGTTTATATCGCTCGACGCGCCGGTAGAAATATCGTCGAGAACTAATTTTTCGGCAACCCGCCCGCCTAAAAGCACAACTATATCCTCCTCAAATTCGTTCTTGCTGATATAGTTTTTATCCTGTTCCGGGAGCGACATTGTAAACCCGCCGGCGGTTCCCCTCGGGATAATCGTCACCATATGAACCTTATCCTGTGTCTCGCAAAAATAGGTGCAAAGCGCGTGTCCCGCCTCGTGAAAAGCGGTCAACCTTCGCTCTTTCTCGGTAACGACCCTCGATTTCTTTTCCGGCCCCGCAACCACCTTGACGGTTGCTTCTTCAATATCGGTCTCGGTAATTGCCTTCTTATTGGCGCGCGCGGCGAGCAACGCCGCTTCATTGACTAAGTTTTCCAAATCCGCCCCCGTGAACCCCGCCGTCGATTTAGCGATTGTCGAAAGGCTTACATCGGGCGAAAGGTTTTTGTTGCGTGTGTGAACAACGAGTATCTCCTCGCGCCCTTTTATATCGGGATAATGAACGACAATCTGTCTGTCGAACCTTCCCGGTCGTAAAAGCGCGGGGTCGAGTATATCCCGTCTATTGGTTGCCGCTATGATGATAATGCCTTCGTTTTCGGCGAACCCGTCCATTTCAACGAGCAATTGGTTAAGCGTCTGTTCGCGCTCGTCATGACCGCCGCCGAGTCCCGCGCCCCTGTGTCTTCCGACCGCGTCTATTTCATCAATAAATATAATTGAGGGGGTGCGCTTTTTCGCCTGTTCAAATAAATCGCGCACACGCGACGCGCCTACACCCACAAACATTTCAACAAAGTCCGAGCCGCTTATCGAGAAAAACGGAACATCGGCTTCACCCGCTACTGCTTTTGCGAGCAAGGTCTTACCGGTACCCGGAGGGCCGACGAGCAATACGCCCTTCGGAATCCTCGCGCCAATCTCCTGATACTTTCTTGGATTTTTTAAAAAGTCAACAATTTCGGCGAGCTCTTCCTTTTCCTCATCTGCGCCGGCAACGTCCTCAAAGGTGACTCTCTTGCCCGACAACGGTTGATGACGGGTGTTTGCCCGCGAAAAGGTAGACATTCTTCCGCCGCCCGCGGTTTGTCTCATGATTATAAAGGTAAACGCAATCATAATTCCCAAAAGTAAAAGATACGGGAATATATTCATCCAAAATGAATTATCACTTACCGGGACAAAATCTTGAACCAATTCCTCGGGGTATTTTTTATTATATTCCTGTCTGTAATCTTGTGTATGTGAAATGAACAAAGCCTGAAACGGTACATTGTACGTTTCGGTTTTATCGGGCGCGGAGCGAAGCCGATACTCTAACTTTCCGTTTCCGAGATTAAGCTTGTACCACGATACCTCATAATTATCAAAATTAAGCATTATATCGGAAAAGGTCGGCTTCTCCGAGGTAGTGGTCGGCGAATCACCGCCGAGGCTTCTCACCCCAAAGAAAAGCAACGCGACGAGTCCGATTATTATTAAAATGTAAATCGTTACCCCTTTTAACCCTCTATACATTAATCTCTCCTTCAAATGTTTTTATAAATTGTTTATTTGATTGTTTCTTACTATTATTTTTCGTCAGAATTCTTTATATCGTTAAGTACCGCCAAATAGGGGAGGTTTCTGTACTTCTCGGCATAATCCAACCCGTAACCGACAACAAATTCGTCTTCTATTTCAAAACACTCATAATCTGCGTCAAACTGAATCTTTCTTTTATTTCGTTTATTGAGAAAAACGCAAACCTTTAACGACCTCGGGTTTCTCGAGCTTAACGCGTCGCACACGCTTTGGAGCGTTCCGGCGGTATCGAGAATGTCCTCGACGATAATAACGTCTCTGTCTCTGATATCCATGTCTACGTCCTTAACGATGTTGACATAACCCGACGAAACGGTTCCGCCGCCGTAGGATTTGACCACCATAAAATCAATCTGACACGATAGGTCAATTTCGCGGACTAAATCCGCCATGAATATGAACGACCCCTTTAAGACGCCTATAATCAGCGGTTTTTTACCGGCATAATCGCGCGTTATCTCCGCGCCGACCCGTTTTACCGCCTCGGAAATTTTTTCTTTACTATATTGATTAAACAATACCTTATCCGTGTTTTTCACTATTATAACCATTCCTTTCCGAAATGTAACCCGCGAATCACCCCCGCGAAATTTTGCTTTTTTTCTGATACGGGGTAAATTATAACACAAATATTTGTAAAAATCAAGAAAAATTAACGATAATTTTGAATAATCGTAATAATTCTTAAAAAATCCCCTTCTATAACCGCAAATTTATTCTTTTCAACATTAATCTTTCCCCGTCCCGCCGCAATTATTTCGGAAATATTTGAAATACGCGTTTTTGACGGTGATACATTATTGTTGGATAATAAGTCTATAATTATGCGGTTCAGTAACGGTTTTTCCAAAGAACGCAAATATTCGATGTTATAATCGCCCGCTTTATCATCTGTTTTTATCAGCCCTTCGAGAAAGCGACAATCCTCTCGTAAAATCTCGCTCGTCCTCGTGACACAGCCCGCAAAAGAAGGATTGAGTTCTTTTATAAGCGGAATTAGCGACAATCTTATTTTGTTGCGGGTAAATTCTTCGGAAAAATTTGTGGAATCGGTAACGTACAATAACCCCTTTGAGCGACAGAACTCCTCAATATCGCTCCGTTCACACAGAATCAGCGGTCTGATTATCACTTCTCTGACCGGCGGAATCCCGCACAAGCCTTTTAGCCCCGTCCCGCGTATCAAATTTAATAAAACCGTCTCTGCGTTATCGTCCGCCGTATGCGCCGTTGCCGTTTTACCGGGCATTTCCGAAAAAACCTTGTATCGAGCCTCCCGCGCCGCCTCTTCTACGCTTTGATGCTTTTTTTTATCCCCCATTACGTCAACGGAACGTATAACGACGGGAATATTCAACTTTTCGCATAACTTGCGAACAAACGCTTCGTCGCGAAAACTCTCTTCACCGCGAAGTTGGTGATTAACGTGAACGGCGGAAACGGACAAATTACAGTCCTCGCGCAACGCAAGCAATATATTGAGCAACGCAACGCTGTCCGCGCCTCCGCTTAACGCGACGGTAACGGAATCGTTTTGCTCGAGCATATTATATTGCCCAATTGCTTTTTTTACCTTGTCAATCATATACTCCTTGCTTGCTATACTCCTCACTGTTCATTACTGCTGTCGCCGCTACGGTGCAAATCCAATGTTGTAAACCTTGTATATCTTTTGTCCCAGTGGAGATTGACCGTTCCGGTTTCCCCCTGTCTGTGTTTTGCGATTATACATTCGCACAAATACGGCTTATCAAATTCGGGGTTATAATAATGCTCACGGTGTAGGAACATTACAATGTCGGCATCCTGTTCAATTGAGCCGGAGTCGCGCAAATCGGTAAGCGCGGGGCGTTTTCCCGCCTTTGCGGAATCGCGGCTTAGCTGTGACGCTACTACGACGGGAACATTGAGGTCTTTTGCGAGAAGCTTGAGCGTTCTTGTAATCTCGCTGACCTCTTGAACTCGGTTGTCGATTCGTCGCCCCGTTGTGATTAACTGAAGATAGTCTATGACAACTAACCCTAAATTGTCAACCCGCCGAAGCTTGGCTTTCATTTCGCCGATAGAGGGGTTTGAAGAATCGTCAACGTATATTCTTAGCTTTGAGAGTGTGCCGACGCCGGTAGAAATATTTGCCCAATTCTCGTTATCGAGTTGTCCCTCGCGCATTTGTTCGGTCGTCACAAGCGTCTCGGTGGAAATCATTCGCGTAACCAATTCTTCACGCGACATTTCGAGCGAAAAAACGGCAACCGCTTTATCGGGGTGTTTCTTTGCCGTTCCGACCGCCATATTTAGCGCAAAAGACGTTTTGCCCATAGCCGGTCTCCCCGCTATGATAATAAGCGCGGCGGGATTTAAGCCGAAAATATACCTGTCCAAATCGGCGTATGAGGTAGAAAGACTCCCTTCCGGTCTCGCGCCGGGATTTGCACAGGCTTCCTGTATAACCCTTAACCGTTCCTCAATAATGGGGTGGATTAAATCGAGTCCGCCCACCTCGCGCTCGCTTCGGAGGTCGTATATCATTTTTTCGGCGACTTCCATTATTTGTTGAGGCTTGTCCGTTCCCGCAACAACCATGTCATATATATCGCGACAGGCGTACATTAACGAACGGAGCATATGCTTTTCGGCAATAATCCTCGCGTAATCCTCAATTCCCGACGGGTTTACAACCGATTCGGCGAGCTTAAGAAGGTATCCCCGCGCTTCATCTTGATTATCAAAAACCCGTTCTCTTACAGAGCTTTCTATAACGGTAACGAGGTCAATCGGACTATTCCCGACGAACATACCGTACATAACCTTGAATAATTGACTGTGTAAGCCCACATGAAAGTGTTCCGGCCGCAATAAAGCCGCGACGCCGCTCATTGACGTCGAGTCGATGATTATTGTGCCGAGTACGGTTTGTTCTGCGTCGAGACTGTTCGGCAGAGCCGATTGATTAATTTCGATAGACATAAGGCAACCTCCGAAAACCTCATTCGCTCACGTTGATAAAAAATTTCGCGCTGACCGCCGAATGAATCTTCGCTTCGACCTCATATGTTCCGAAGGCTCTTATATCGTCTTTTACGGTGAGCTTTCTTTTATCAATATCGTGCCCCTCTTTCTTTAAAGCGGCGGCGATATCCTTTGCGGTAACGGAACCGAAAAGCTTCCCGCCGTCTCCCGCTCTCGCCGCAATTTTAAACGTCTTACCCTCCATTTTTGATGCGGTTTTTTCTGCGGCTTCTTTCTCGAGGTCTTTTTTATGTTGAACAGCCGCTTTCTTCTGCTCGAGTAAATTCAAATTAGCCTTTGTCGCTTCTATCGCCAAGCCCTTTGGGAAAAGCATATTGCGCGCAAACCCGTCCTTCACCTCTTTTATCTCTCCCGCTTTACCGCTCCCGGGGACATCTTTTAAAAATATAATTTTCATAGTCTAAAAAAGCTCCTTAATAAATTTAATATATTTAATTAGGCGTCGCCTTATTTTTGTTCGGTTGGTCGGCAAAGTATTTATCAATCGCCTCGTACAGCCTTTCCCGCGCCGTATCGACGCCGATATCCTTCAACTGTACCCCCGCCATGGTGTGGTGTCCGCCGCCGCCGAGCGACTCCATAATAATCTGCACATTGACGCTCCCCATAGACCGCGCGCTAATGCTTATCTCGTTATTTGAGGTTTTGTAAATCAGGAACGATGCGGAAACGCCGGAAATATCGAGCAATTCGTCCGCGGCTTGTGACGCGATAATTCTTATATCCCCGCCGACGGTTTCGGAGGACGCAACGGCGCAGTTTTTGTACACCGACGAACCCGCAACCAAAGCAGCTTTATTTTTATAATTTTCAATTGTACTCGCGAATAACGGCTTTACATCTGCCGTGTCCGCACCGAGTTTTCGCAAAAACGCCGCCGCTTCAAAAGTCCGAACCCCCGTTTTAACCGAGAAATTCTTTGTATCGAGTACAATTCCCGCTAATAATGCCTCCGCCTGAACCCCGTCGATAACCCCCGCCTTGCCGAAATATTGTAAAAGCTCCGCCACCATTTCCGACGCCGACGATGCGGTTACTTCATGGTGGAAAATCTTTGCGTTTTCGATAAAATCGACCATTTTTCGATGATGGTCGATTACGACGACCTTCTCCGCGCTTTCATAGAGCGCGATATCCTCGAGAAGCTTTTTATTGTGCGTATCAACAATGATTAACAAGGATTCGGTTGTCCAAGCGTCTCGCGCCTTTTCGGGTTCAATAAACAATTCCGCTTGCCGCTCCTGTGCCGCTTCCCGTGATTCTACCTTTTCAATAAGCTTACCGCCGAGAGATGTCGCTTTATCAATAACTATATAAGCGGATTTCCCTAAATTTCGCAATCCGCAGGCGAGACCGACGGCAGAACCGATACTGTCGAGGTCGGAAAATTTATGCCCCATTATGTATATAATATCTGCGTTGTTGGCTAAATCGAGCAACGAATTGGCAATAATTCTTGCGCGAACCTTTGTGTGTCGCTCAATACCCTTAGAAAAGCCGCCATAAAATTCAAACCCCGTTTTTGTTTTTACAGCCGCCTGGTCTCCGCCGCGCCCTAATGCCATTTCAAGTGCCTGTCTCGCAAACATCTCGCTCTCCGCCATGTCCTTGCCGGTTTTTCCCACGCCGATAGAAAGCGTTACGTTTAATCTGTCTGTGACGGCAATTTCGCGCGCCTTGTCGAGGATTATCACCTTCCCCTCAATCAACTGTTGAACGTGTCTGTCTTCAATAACCGCCCAAAAGCGATTGCTCCCCGATTTACGCATTACGCCGGTCGTCGTTTGTATATAATCCTCGAGAAGCTTATCAATCTGCACCATGACGGAGGCTCTTGTACTTTCGCTCCCCCCCGAAAAAAGCTCATCATATGAATCAATTGTAATAAGCACAACGACCGGCTGTGATAGACTTTTTTCTAATTTCAGAACAACCTCGTTGGTGATGTTTTCAAAATACACAATGAAAATTTCATTCACCGTGTCTACATTAGGCATGGTGACGTTTACGTTAAAATATCTTTCGTCATATCTTACCCTCGCACCGTCTTCACTCATGAGTAAATCCATGCTCGCGGTTGTGATTGTATCTAAAAGATTCCCGTGTTGCACGGCGTTTCCGAACTCGCGCAAAAATTCCGCATTAAACCAAATAAAGCGATGCTCGCGGTCGATGATTCCTATGGCAATTGGCGAATGATACAAGGACGCACCGTCCGCTAAATCGAGTTCGTTTTTTATAATTGAAAAGTATTGAAAGGTTTTACGCGTAACTAATATGAGCTTTCCTATTGCAAACCCCGACGTTAAAACAATAAAAGGCGTAAAAATCCAAAATACCACCGAATCACGGGTGTACAACGCCGCAGAAATGGCAAGTATCACAACTACGAGCGCGGCAATCGACAAAACAAGTCCGCCGTCGCGGTAGAAATTTTTCAATCAATTCCCCCCCTATCTATTAATCAACCATCATAAGAATCGGCAGTATCATCGGGCTTCGTTTTGTTTTGTCGTAGATTAAATCGGAAAGCTTATCCTTCATAATGTTTTTGACCATACCCCATTCGCGGGTGTTGCTCGCGGCACAGGATTCTAAGACCTTACGCATTAAATCGCGCGCCTCGGTCATAAGCTCCTCCGACTCTCTTACATAGACGAAGCCTCGCGAAACAATATCCGGCCCCGAGAGTATTTCGCCCGTCTCGCGCTCGATTGCCGCTACAATTGTTATAAGTCCGTCTTCGGCGAGCTTTTTGCGGTCGCGAAGCACAACCGCGCCGACGTCGCCGACGCCCGACCCGTCCACAAGCACCGCGCCCGCCGTAACCTGTCCGGTGATTTTCATTTCTACGCCGTCTGTTTCGAGGACGTTGCCGAGTCCGAGTACAAATATATCCTCTTCGCTTATTCCCATTGTGCGAGCCAATTGAGAATGTTTTTGCAAATGCTTGTACTCGCCGTGAATCGGTACAAAAAAACGCGGCTTCACAAGCGATAACATCATTTTCAATTCATCTTGACAGGCGTGTCCCGAAACATGAACCTCATACATGGCCTCATAAACGACCTCCGCCCCCGAGCGCATGAGTTCGTTCACCACGCGCCCTACAAGCTTTTCATTACCGGGGATTGGTGTCGCGGATATGATAATCAAATCGCGAGGATTAATTTTAACCTGTCTGTGGTCGTTGGTTGCCATACGCGAAAGCGCACTGAGCGGTTCGCCTTGACTCCCCGTCGTGATAATGACAACTTTTTCGGGCGGGTAATTGTTTACCTCGGCGACGTCAATAATCATGCTCGACGAAACCTTTATATACCCTAACTCAATCGCCTTATTTATAACATTAACCATACTTCTGCCCGAAACGGCGACATACCGCCCCGTAACCGACGCATTGTCGATAATTTGTTGCACGCGATGAATATTACTCGAAAACGTCGCGACAATTATCCGCCTTCCTTCGGCGGTGGCAAATATATTGCGGAAGCTTTCGCCCACCTTGCGCTCGGAGGTTGTGTAGCCGGGTCGCTCGGCATTAGTACTCTCGGAAAGGAGCGCAAGCACACCTTTATTGCCAAGCTCACCAAATCTCGCGAGGTCAATTATGCCTTCGTTACCTATAGGGGTATAGTCAACCTTAAAGTCACCCGTATGAACAATAATTCCCGCGGGCGAATGAATCGCCATAGCACAAGAGTCGGGAATCGAGTGGTTCACCCGTATAAATTCTACCGCCATACACCCCATACTGACCGTCTGTCTCGGTTGAATCACGTTTAACGAGCATTGATTGAGAATACCGTGTTCCTTGAGTTTTCCTTCTATAAGCCCTATTGTAAGCCTTGTACCGAATACGGGAACATTAATATTTTTCAAAAGATACGGCAAAGCCCCTACGTGGTCTTCGTGTCCGTGTGTGAGAATTATGCCTCGGAACCGCTCTCTATTCTTTTCGAGATAAGAAAAGTCGGGAATTACAATGTCGACCCCGAGCATATCCGCGTCGGGGAACGCCAAGCCGCAGTCTATGATAAACATATCGTTTGAACATTCAAAGACATATAGGTTTTTTCCGATTTCGTTAAGCCCGCCCAACGGGATAATCTTTACCGGCGCGCTCCGTCTTTGCGGCGGACGCTTCCGTACCGGCTTTTTAACTTTAATGTTGTTTAATATACTTTGCTTCCCCTGTCGCGTTTCAGATGTCGTTAAATCGACCGAACCGTTCGTCGTTTCTTGTCTCGTGTTCGTGTTTGTTTTTGTAGTATTATTGTTATACGCCATATTTTCCTCATTTTTTTAATCGTTATTGCATTTTAAATCATAATCGTCTTATTATATAACAATAACCAAGGATTGTCAAGCGTTTTTTGAAAAAGCGAAAAAAATCGCCGTAATCGCAGAACAAGAGGGAAATAAATCCCCTCTTGTTTAGCTATTGTTCGGCTCTACATTCCCACCAATATTAACAATATCTCCACAAAATCGAATATCGTAGGCTCACCGCGCGCCTTTGATTCCGCTGTCAGCATTGCCGCTTCTAACGCAACCTTGCTGTCATCAATAACCGACTCAATCCCCACCAAATACTTCAATATCTCAATCCCGTCAAAAATTGTAACATCAATATTGCCGAGGACATGACCGGGTGTCGGGGTGTAGCTTATTTTGCAATTGGGCAAATGTGATTTAAGCTCGATAATATGAGATTCGTCTATGGGGTTGTTGTTTAAGGTTAATATTTGTAGATTTTTTAAATCATATAGGGGGGATAGGTCGCTGATTTGGTTATCGTGCAAAAA
>WRHO01000016.1 GCA_009783205.1 Oscillospiraceae bacterium | reverse complement strand
GCCACCTCTTCAGAGAAATCATCTGCCCAGTCATACCGACACGGTAAAACCTCGCTGCCAGTTTTATCAATGAATCCCCATTTACCGCCGGTAACATTTCCGTATTCGTCTCGCCGTGTGCCGCCTTTATTGACGAGGGCTCTTCCGTTGTTGAAAAGCCCGACATATGCGTAGTCTTCAAATGTTTTAACAAGCGCGCCGGTTTTACCGTTATAGATTGAGACCTTATCGCCGGAATAACCCTGCACCTGAAACCCGTCAATTCTATAAACCTTATCTATAACCAACGTGTGGTCGAGAACCATAACAAGGCTTTCCAAGGCAATTCCGACCGCCGCGGGCATTGTCGTTATCGCAATTACCACCGCCGTAACCGCGGCAATTGCGCGCCTTATAAGCTGTGCCTTTGTGACTCTCTCTTTGTTAATACTCTGCATTTTATAACCTCCAAATAAAAATAATAGTGCTATTATAACATATAAAAAAGTAAATGTCAAATTTTTTTATTGTATTAACACATATCCGTTATACGCACAGTATAAAATCAACAAAATGACCCCTTCGTATTTTTTGAGAACCCGCCCCGTTGCGGAAAAGAGCCATAAGAATAAAACCGGAAGAATTAAAAATACCGTATCGGTAATTCCGAACGCGCTCGAAGCCGCGTCCCCGAGTATAATCACGGGGATTCCGAGAACGATACATATGTTAAATATATTACTTCCTACTATATTCCCGATTGCTATATCGGTTTCTCCTTTTTTTGCGGCGATAACCGTTGTGACGAGTTCGGGAAGAGATGTTCCTATTGACACTATTGTTACCGATATAATTTTTTGACTTATGCCGATTTTATCCGCAAATTCCGCTATGTTATCAACAATAAGGCTACTACTGACAATAATACCGACTAAACCGCCCAAAAAAAGGAGTATTGCGGGCAAAACCTTATATTTCGGCTTTTCATCTTCTGCGGGTTTCTTCTTTCTCTTATCTCTATTCATAACGGTAATTAAATAATAAGTAAACACAGAAAACAACAGTATTAGTATAATCCCGTCGGCGCGAGTTAATGTGTTTGCTTGTCGAACGTCAAACAACGAATCCGAAAACAACACCGAAAACCCCAATGTCATAAGCAAGAGAATAGGGATTTCCTTTTTTATAATATCCCCTTTTATGCTCAACGGTGCGATTAATGTCGCGACACCCAAAATAAGCAATATGTTAGCTATATTTGAACCGATTACATTACCGTACAATATATCTTTGTTGCCCGATAAATGCGAGTTAAACGCAACGGCTAACTCGGGCGCGGAGGTGCCGAACGAAACAATGGTCAAGCCTATGACGGCGGTAGGTATTTTTAAGTTTTTTGCAAACGATGAAGCCCCGTCAACAAATAAATCGGCGGACTTTATTAAAACAACAAATCCGATAACCGATATCAGAACATTAATTATCATGCGTTCACTTCCTTTCCGCGTTTTAGACAACCTCCGAAAACCTGTTTCGTGTAATCGCCGGCTATAAAATAGAGCCCGTTCTTCAAAAACAAGCTCTATTTTATCACGTATAAATGGATTTGTCAACGCTTTGTCAAACAAGAATCTTGACGTCGGTTAGCCCCCTGTATTCAGCCTCCCACCATTGCTTCGGCGTATTCAACCCCGAGTCCGTACGCGCCGCCGTGTTCCTTTACAATGCCTAATACGCCGTCATAGGTGTCTTTATTGCTCCAGTCGCGTTGCCACTCTAACATTACCTGCATCCACGTCACCGGTTTTACCCCCGCTTGCGTCATACGCAATACAGCCATATCGTGCGCTTCCTTTGTCGCCCCGCCACAGGCGTCGGTAACCGCATAAACGTCATATCCGTCGCTTTTCATGCAAAGAGCGGGGAATAAGACGCAAGCCTCCGTCCATAAACCGGCGAGTATAATCGTTTTGCGTTTATTTCCTTCGACCGCTTTTTTAAAATTAGTATCCTCCCATGCGTTTATAAAGGTTCGGTCTATCGGTGCGGTTTGTGGGTATAATTCCTGTACCTTACAATACAACGGGCCCGAAAAGCTCTGTGCTTCGACGGTGGTCAGTATACACGGAACGCCGAATAATTGTGCCGCCTTAGCCAACCCCGTAACGCTGTTCTCGACCCCCGTCCGACAGTGGCTTTCCACCCCAAAATACATTTGCGGTTGATGGTCGATAATCGCCACTAAGGATTGTTCCGGGTCTAAGAGACATTTGTTATAATTTCTCATCTAATATTCACCTCGTATTATAATTGTAATTATTATACGAGGTGAAAGCCGAAATATACTCACTGCTCTTGTGAAATATATTCTTTTCCCGCCGCGTCCAATGTATTAAACGGTTCATTTTTATCTACATCAAAATTAATAACCATCCGCTTAACAATATTAGGAATGCTCTTATCATTAACCGCAAAAATAAGCTCTCCTCCCGACCTTATTATAAACGCGGGAAGCTGCCAATTATAATCCCCTTGTTGAAAGTACAAGCCGCGTGTACAAATAGGTTTTATGGTATCGTTGAAAAATATAATATTGGGATGCAACGGCGGCGGCGGCATAACGGGCGGCGTTGTCGTTGTCACGGGCGGCGTTGTTGTCGTCACCGGCGGCGTTGTCGTCGTCACCGGCGGCGTTGTCGTTGTCACGGGCGGCGTTGTTGTCGTCACAGGCGGCGTTGTCGTTGTCACAGGCGGCGTTGTTGTTGTCACGGGCGGCGTTGTTGTCGTCACCGGCGGCGGCGTTGTTGTCACAGGCGGCGTTGTTGTTGTCACAGGCGGCGTTGTTGTTGTCACAGGCGGCGTTGTTATAACGGGGTCAGTCCAAATGGGTTCATTCACGGAACGAACATATTTGAAAAACGACAGCGAGTCTAAAGGTCGTCCGTTATAAGCGAACAACGCTTGATTCTGATAGCTTGAACCGCCCGTTCCGTATTGGCGGGCTTCATCATCAAATTCTCCCGCCCATTTTGTCGCCCAGCCCGAACCGTAGCTCTCCCAAAGGCTAATCCGCTGTTGACTGTTAAGCCCCATAACGCCGAGCCAAGCGGGCTCCCAATAAAACGCGCCTATTCCCCCGCCCTTTCCGCCGGTTGCCGTAATCTCGGCTAAGACAGAGTAAACATCTTTCATCATATCGACCTGCCCTTGTTCCGAGACGGAATAACGCATTGTTACCCCGCTCGAGCTTGCTGTTACGGCGTGTCCGAATCCGTCGCCGCCCGTATTTGTGTATGGATGCGACATTTCGGCAACCATGACATATTTTCCGTATGATGACGATATTCCCGATAAAACGCTTTTAAGGTTGGCGATTGTTCCGTGCCAAAATGAATAGTAGGACGTCATGAAAACATCATAATCCAAGCTCAACCTGTTCAGCTCGCTCGCGTACCAGGTAATTGTCGAGGTATTCTGCGGGTCGGTGAAGTGAACCGCTATTAATATGCTTTCATCAAATTCTCGAACCGCGCGACTCCCCGCTTTCATCATAGCGGCGAGATTGTTCATGCCGGACAACCCGCACATACTGTAATTGGTTTCGTTTCCGACCTGTACCATTCCGATATCCGCTCCGGCGTCATTTATTGTTTTAAGCGTATCGAGAGTAAAGCTGTAAATTGCGTTTTCTTTTTGTAAAAGCGTAAACGATTTCCAGGCTTTTGGGGGATTTTGTTTACCCGGGTCTGCCCAAAAATCGGAATAATGAAAATCCACAAGAAGCTTCATTCCGTATTGTGCGGCGCGCTTCCCTATTTCTGCCGCTACAACTGCGTCGTTATTCCCGCCGCCGTAGGTTTTTCCGCTCGCATCCTTCGGGTCGTTCCACACCCGCGCGCGGATATAGTTTATACCGTTTTGTTTTAACGTAAGAAAAATATCCTGCGGAACGCCGTTTGTATCGCGAAAAACGACGCCCGCCTTTTCAATGGCAATAATTGACGAAATATCAACACCCTTAATCGGCGAGCCGCCGTTGACGTTCAATTGCGGGAACACCACCTCGCTCAGCGTAACCGCCCCCACATTAAATCTTATATCAAAACCTTTAAAAGCAATAGGTATTAACACAGACAGAATCAACGCAAACGCATACACCTTCAACTTATTATGCTTCATATAACAACACCTCTCCCGTTTAATGGATTCATTATACCATCAAACGGGAGGAATGTCAATATTTATACTATTTTTTACTCTTGTTTAGAACTGTTCACTGTTCCTAATTTTCACAATTGCGTTCGCCTTCATAAGAAGCAAACTCAATATCGCCGCCGTTTTCTCCACAATTATCTCCGCAATAATCGGGATTATACGGAACATGGTCATGGTGCTTAACGATTTCGCGGGTCTTCACTACGTCGTGATAGTAGTAATCATGTTCATGCACAACATCATACTCATTGACAATATCGTGTCGATGCTTGACTATGTGCAGATGCTTTACAACGTGGCGGTCTACGTTACAATTGTAAACCTTCCTGTCTGCGGAATCGCAATTCCTTTCTGCGAGAAATTCGCCGCCGCTTAAGCAACACTGTCTGTTATTTCTGACACAATTCATTACGCGCTCTCCTTTCTTCGGAATTGACATTAATTCCATTTTTCATGAATTGTCAACCCCTTTATTTTAGCCCGTTTATGAACCGTGAATATTAAGCGGGCTATGTAGAGAACCTATTACTCTACAATATGCCGCATAATGAATATTTGTGAATAGTTTTCGTAAGTTGGCTTTATACCTTCCTTTTAATATTAACCCCCTGTCTTGTTTCTTCCAAAACGTAACCCTTAGCCGTAATTTCATCTCTGATGCTGTCGGCTGAGGCATAATCCTTATTTTTCTTTGCAACCGCCCTTTTTTCAACCAACTCGGCAATTTCATCGGGAATCGTATCCTCCTCAACGTATACCAAGCCCAAAACGCCGTTAATTTCGTCAAACAGCTTGTTGTATTCGGTCAAATCGGCACTTGTAGCCGACGACTCTGCGGTAATCGCAGAGTTTATATCCCTCACAAGCTCAAACATTGCCGCGATTGCGTCGGCGGTGTTAAAATCGTCGTCCATAGCGGCTATAAATTGGTCACGGCGTTTTTCAACAACCGCCCTCGCCGTTTCGGACAAACCGCCGTCTTTTGTCTTAATGCTTTTCATTAAAGTCATACAATTGCGTAATCTTTCGACCGATTTCACCGCGCTCTCCAAAACATCTGCGGTATAATTCATCTGACTTCGATAATGTGCAGATAAAAGCATGAATCGTAACGGTTCATATCCGAATTTCTCAGAAGCTTGTCTTACTAAAAAAAAGTTGTTCTTAGATTTTGACATTTTCACGTTATCTATATTCAACATTCCGTTATGAACCCAAAACTTCGCCAATTCACAGCCGGTCGCCGCCTCGCTTTGCGCGATTTCGTTTTCGTGATGCGGAAAAATTAAATCGGCACCCCCGCCGTGAATATCAATTGTGTCTCCGATATAATGCCGCGACATCGCGGAACATTCTATGTGCCAGCCCGGTCGCCCCTTTCCGAACGGCGACTCCCAAAAAACTTCGCCCTCCTTGACCGCTTTCCATAACGCAAAATCGAGGGGGTTGCGCTTTTTTGCCGATTCGTCGTCAAGCCTGTTGCTTGCGCCCTCCTTCAAATCCTCGAGCGAATTGCGGGACAATTTCCCGTACCCGTCAAACTTTTCGGCGGCAAAATAAACATCGCCTTTACTTTCATAAGCAAAGCCTTTTTTGATTAAAACCTCTATTATCTCTATGATGATATCTATATTATCGGTAACCTTCGGGTGTATGTCGGCATCCTGTACATTTAAACCGTGCGCGTCGGCGAAATATTCATCAATCATGCTCTCGGAATATTCGAGAGGTGTTATTCCCTTCTCGTTAGCCAAGCGGATTATACGGTCGTCAACATCTGTAAAATTTTGTACAAATTTTACCTTATACCCGCAATACTTGAGATACCTACGCATTGTATCAAAAACACAAAGAGCCCTCGCGTTGCCTAAATGCACAAGGTTGTATACCGTCGGGCCACAGGCGTAGATACTGACCCGCCCGGGTTTAACGGGGGTAAACTCTTCTTTTTGTCGTGACAGTGTGTTATATATTTTCATTATGTGTCCTTTTCTTCAATAATCTTCGAAAGGCGTTTAAGCTCGCTCTTTAATTCGTCAATCTGTTCCTTTATCGGGTCGGGAATATGAATTTGGTCGAGGTCAATCTCGACTTTTTCGACCTTAATTCCATCGCGCACAACAACGCTCGCCGGGATACCCACCGCCGTTGAATTAGGTGGTACCTCGTTCAACACAACCGCATTTGCGGCGATTTTAGAATTATCCCCTACTTTAAAAGGGCCTAAAACCTTTGCCCCCGACCCCACCATGACATTGTTCCCTAATGTCGGGTGTCGTTTGCCGACGTCTTTCCCGGTACCGCCGAGCGTTACACCTTGATATAATGTACAATTATCGCCTATTTCCGTTGTCTCGCCTATGACGACCCCGCTTCCGTGGTCGATAAACAGCTTTTTTCCTATTTTTGCACCGGGGTGAATCTCTATTCCCGTGCGGCGAAGTGCGTTTTGCGATATCCAACGCGCTATAAAAAAATGTCCGCGTTTAAACCACCAATGCGCCCGTCTATATGCGCGAATTGCCTTAAAACTCGGATAAAGGAAATACACCTCTAACCGACTTTTAACCGCCGGGTCGCGCTCCATAACCGCGTCTATGTCCTCATTAATGCGTCTGAACATCTGTTACCCTCCCGATTTCATGAAGTACAGCAACAGAATCAAGCCCATAGAAACAATGCAAATGACCCAATTGCGGATATATAATCGTTGTAAATTGTTATCGTTCTTTTTCTTTGGACTTTTCTTCATTTGCTACCTCTTTTTTTAACTTCATCGGCAATGCGTTTAAACGCGATTATTCGGCTTATACAATTGTCCTCCATAGCCGCCACTATAAAGTGCAGGTCTTTGTAATCAACTCGCGGTCGTTGCCCGTTATCTATCTTCGCTTGTTCGGGAATGAACCCGAGAAGGTCGGTGACAAACCCCGCCATTGTTTCATATTCGTGATTTTCGGGCAGCTCATGCCCAAAAAGCTTTAGCGCGTCCTCGGGGTCTGCTTCGCCGTCAATTTGATATTTATTCTCGTCTATCTGTTTAAACTCAACCTCGTCTTTATCGTATTCGTCGAGAATACTCCCCATTATTTCCTCTACTATATCTTCCATTGTGATTATCCCGGCGGTTCCCCCGTGTTCATCAACAACAATAGCCATTCCCGCCTTTTTCTCCTTAAGCGTCCTGAAAAGCTTTGTACAAGCGCAGGATTCGGGTATATATATAGCTTCGCGAACAAAGTTTTCGAGTGAAAATTCGGACAATTCTTCATTATTCTTTCCGATTAAGCTCAAAAAATCCTTTACTATTATTATTCCGATTATATGGTCGAGATTCTCCCGATATACGGGGAGCCGCGAAAATCCTTTATCGAGAGCGACATAAATAATATCGTCGAGCTTTGCTTCAATACTTACCCCGACCACATTAATTCGGTGCGTCATAACATCGGACGCCTCTAAATCATCAAATTCAAATGTGTTTGTGATAATTTCCGCGCTGTCCTCGTCGACCATAGATAAAAGCTCGCTCTTGGTAATGCGCTTTTCGTCCCCGCCCAGTAATCGCCCCGTCAATTTGTTAAGCCCCATAAGCGGTGCGCGAAAAAACGGTCTTGGTTTTGGTTTTATTCCCTCTGCGCTTAAATCGTCTGTTTCCATAATATCCTTTCAATAAATGTTAAAAAATCTTTTTGCCGTTTCGTTACATACCTCTACAACCTCTTGTGTGGAAATTCCTTTTATTTCTGCAATTTTCGCCGCGGTATGCCACGCCATCGAACTGTCACAGGTTTTACCCCTGTGTGGTTCGGGTGCCATATACGGACAATCGGTCTCGAGCATAAGCATATGAAGCGGAACCTCGCGACAGACCTCTGCGGCTTTTTTTGCATTTTTAAACGTGATTACCCCCGAAAAGCTTATAAGTATCCCCAATTTAATCAACTCTCGGGACATTTCCAAGCTCCCCGAGTAACAGTGCATTACCGCCATAGGTCGCGTTTCGCGCAAAATACGCATTGTATCCTCCGCCGCGTCTCTCGAATGTATAATAACGGGTAACCCCGTTTTTTTCGCCAAATCCAATTGCTCGGTAAAGACTTTTATTTGATTATCTCGGCTATATCCCTCATAATGATAATCTAAACCTATCTCGCCGATTGCGACAACGCTCGGATAACTCGCCCATTTTTGTACTCGGGACAAATAATCGTCGGGTAGCTCGCTCGCATAATGCGGGTGAATACCGACGGCGGCGTAGACGTTATCGAACTCATCGGCGATTTTGAGCGATTCGGGAATCGACCTTAAGCTGCACCCCACCTGTATAAAGCCCGAAACATTATCCTTTAATATACGACTAATAAGCTCACGAGGACATTTCCCGTAAGCTCGGTCGTCATAGTGCGCGTGGGTATCAAACAATTTAATTTTTTCCATATAGCCGATATTATATCATACTCTCTTGACATTTTCAAGTAATAGTTATATAATTATTAATGCTTGATTATAAATGCTATTCCTGTGACGGCTCGCTCGTCGGCTGCATAGCCGCAATTTTTGCTTTAAAAGCGGCAATTCCGGCGGGAATCGGTTCAATACCAACCGCCTCCGTTGTCGTTTCGCCCCCCGCATCCGACAATCCGGGAAGCACCGACGCGTCCTCCAAAAGACTCGTTAATAAATTATCTATCTCACCTTGGGACAATACCTTACCCATTGATTACCTCCCCATTATTATACATATACCACTTATGTTATTAATATATATTACCACATGATTTTATAAAATGCAAGTATTTAATAAAATAAATAATAAAGGAGTGTAAAATGATTACAGTGAGGAAACCGACGCCGCAGGAAGCGGAGCAGATGCAAAGCCTTCCGACATGGGGGTGTGAGCCGTCCGAGTTTAAGTGGTCGTATAACGACAAAGAAACCTGTCTCTTAATCAAAGGTAAGGTTAAGGTAACCTATGAAGGCGGCGAGACAGAATTTGGCGCGGGCGACCTCGTAACCTTTGAAAAAGGACTTCAATGTGTTTGGAAGGTTACGGAAGAGGTAGAAAAATTTTACAAATTCGGATAGTATACTTTAACATTTTTTAACCATAATAATAACAATTCTTAGAGCCTTCGGAGCTTTAGGAGATTCTTAATTAAGAAAGGATTTTTATTATCATGGCTAAAGGTAAAAACAAAACTAATAATCAAGGCGGACAAAATAATCAAGGACAGAATAATCAAAATAAAAACAATAATAATCAAGGCGGCAACGCACAAAACAAGAAAAATAATAATGACGGTTAGTTAAACAAGAGCTAAACAAAATGCGGGGATTCAATTCCCCGCATTTTTTGTTGATTATTTCACTCATTATATCACTCAATTATACTATCTCTCCGCATTTAATGTTCACAATAGAGAGAAGTCTGCATATCTTTTCGGGGTCGGAATAAACGCGAATCCCGTAACAACATCCCCCCCACTTTCTTACCGAAATTTTCTCTATAACGCTCTTTATTCTGTAAGAAGAAAGCTGTTTCCTCGCTTTATTGGCTTCGGTAATAGACTTTAAAAGTATTAATGAGGACGTCGAATAATGTAAACCCATAATAACCACCCCGTATACGAATATATTATTTGTATTTATAATATGCGGGGTAGCCGTAATTGGTTCGTCAAGTACCGAGCTCAATCATTTTCTCGATACAAGCCCTCGCCGCTGTCATTGTTTCTTTATCGAGGGTTATTTCCTCGCCGTATTCCCCTACGTCGCTCTTGACGCAGTTTAGAACGTCCGGGAGGGTGGTGAGCTTCATATCGGCGCAAATCAATTTATGCGACAGACTGTAAAATCTCTTATCGGGACACAAATACTGTAAATTTTCAATAATGCTAATCTCGGTGCCGATAATAAACTCGGTCTTGTCCGAGCCGATTACATAATCCATTATTGCCGAGGTCGAGCCGATAAAATCGGCAAGCTCCGCAACCTCCGAAATACATTCGGGGTGAACAAGCAATTCGGAATTAGGGTGAGCCGCCTTCGCCTTTTTTGCCTCTATACCGCTCACCGCTTCATGAACGGGACAACCGCCGTCTAAAAGCTTAATGCTTTTATGGGGGAGCTTTGCGGCGACATACGCGCCTAAGTTGCGGTCGGGGAGAAAAAGTATGTTTTTATTGTCTATTTTATCAACAATGTCGACCGCCGACGATGACGTAACGCATACGTCGCATACCGTTTTTAATGCGGCGGTGGTGTTTATATATGCGACAATTGTATAGTCGTTTTCTCTTTTTAAACGGGAAACATACTCCTTATCTATTTGCTCCGCCATGGGACACCCGGCTTCGGGGTTGGCTAAAATAACCGTTTTATCGGGCGACAAAAGCTTAACCGTTTCCGCCATAAACCTTACCCCGCACATAATCACCGTCTTTTGAGGGGCTTTCGCGGCAAAAACGCTCAATTGATACGAATCGCCCGAAAAATCCGCAACCTCGATTATTTCGCGCGCCTGATAACTGTGTGCGAGTATACATATGTCCTTCTCTTGTTTCAGCCGCATTATATCAGCCTGTGCTTGGCTTAACTTCATCGGTATTCATATCTCCTTCATCTTTCCTAAAAACCAAATTTAAAAGCAACGGCGTAATGAGCGTTGTGATTATAACCACAACTATAACGCTCGAAAATAATTCGGGTACCATATGCCCCTCGTTAACGCCTAAGGTTGCAACAATAATTGCGACCTCGCCGCGAGAAATCATTCCTACGCCTATTTGAAGGCTTTCCTTTTTTGTATATTTGCAAAGGACGGCACCTAAAAAACACCCCGCGAGCTTTGATAAAATCGCTACGGCGAGCAATAATACCGCAAATAAAACCAATCTCTTGTCTAATCCTTCAAAGGTGGTCATTAGCCCTACGCTGAAGAAAAATATGGGGGAAAAGAACATATAAGAAAGTATTGTGCTTTTTTCCTCAATTGCTTCCTCGGACGGAATATTGCACAGTATTAAGCCCGCAAAATACGCGCCGATTATATTTGCGATTCCGAATTGTTCCGCTAAAAACGCCATGAAGAAACAAAAAACCAAGGCGAATATATACACCCGTTTTTTTATGCCCTTTTTGATAATCAGATATTTGAAAACCTTGAATACCGTTACCCCAAAAATAAGTGCCAAAGCAAAGAAGCCGATAATTTTCAGCAGCATTAACCCTATCTCGGCAATTGATACACTTCCGTCGTCGCTTGTACCCATGACGACCGAAAGAATGATTATACCGAGTACATCGTCTATGACCGCCGCCCCCAATATCGCCGTTCCCGCCCTTGTCTTAAGCTTTCCCATCTCGTGCAGCGTTTCGACCGTTATGCTTACCGAGGTTGCCGTAAGTATTACGCCTATAAAGACGCTCTTTAAAACATCTTGTCCAAAACAATATGCAAGCGCGAAGCCGCCGCCAATCGGTATAATAATGCCCAATACGGCTATAATAAACGTCGCTTTTAAAGACGCCTGAAGCTGTTTAAAATCGGTCTCGAGACCCGCCGTGAACATTAAAAGAACAACGCCGATTTCGGCAACAATCGTTATTATTTCGCTCGGCACAATGACGCCTAATATGGCGGGCCCTAATATAATTCCCGCCGCGATTGCGCCCACAACCTGCGGCAGATGAAACTTTCGCGTTAAAAGCCCAAAAATTTTAGTTGCAAAGAGTATTAACGCTAATTTAAAAAACAAATTTGATATTTCCATATCTATGCCCTTTACTTTCCGAGCCACAAAAAGCTCTGCGAAATCAGTCAAGCTTAAAATTTCTTTATAATCTGCTTAAGCTCTTCCTCGTCTGTAAAATCTATACAAAGCGTTTTTTTATTTTTCCCGTCAACAATTCGAACCGCCGTGTTAAGCGATTCCGCAAGCGCGAGTTCTGCCTCGCGGAAAAATGCGTTTTTTTGTTGCGCCTTTTGTTGTTTTTGATTATCGGGGGTATCTTTTTCGAGCTTCACGAGGTCTTCTGTTTCGCGAACGCTCAACCCCTCCGACGCAACCTTTTTTGCGAGTCGGATTCGCTCCGCGGTCGATTGTACCGACATAATAACCTTACAATGTCCCATTGGAAGCTGATTACTACGCACCAAATTCAACACCTCGTCGGGTAAGGTCAAAAGTCGGAGCGAATTTGCTACAGATGAGCGCGGTTTGCTTACGACGCCCGCGATTTGCTCTTGCGTCATTTGATACCTGTCTATCAACTCCTGATACCCGTTAGCCTCTTCAACGGGGTTGAGGTCTTCGCGTTGAACATTTTCTATCATGGCAATCTGCATGGTTTGCGCGTCGGTAAGCTCCATAACCCTTACCGGAACCTCTTCGAGACCCGCAATCCTCGCCGCCCGCCAACGTCTTTCCCCCGCAACGATTTGATACCCCGCACCACCTTGGAGTTCGCGTACCGTTATAGGTTGAATCAACCCGTGAAGGCGAATCGACTCAGCCAACTCGTTTAATTTGTCGGGGTCAAAATCCTTCCGAGGCTGTTCCCGATTAGGTTCAATTTCGCCTATCAACATTGCTTGGAGACCGTTAGAACCCGAATCTCCGCCGAAATCCCCCAAATCATCAAATATACTGTCGAGCGCGTCGCCAAATACCGATTTTTTTGCCATTATTCTAAACATACCTTTCTTGCAATTTCATTTAGCATTATAACACTAACAATAAGCTTTGTCAATAAAAAAGAAGGTGAATTTTTGTTAATTCCACCTTCTTAAAAAACTGTCAACTGTCAATTGTCAATTGTCAATTGTCAATTGTCAACTGTCAACAGCATTGTCAACTCGCTAACCTTATCATATTCGCATATAAGTATATTATTTGATATTTCTTCGAGAATTTTATCCATCTCTTCGTTTGAATTATCGCGAAGCTGATTCATAACCGTTTCCACCGTTTCCATATCGAAAACGTCAATCGCCTGCCTAAGCTGTGCGGCTTTCTCGGCTATTAACTTAGTATCAACCTTACCGTCGGATTCTTTTTTGACAACCTTCACCGACTGAACCGCTAATTTTATGCTCTCGAGCAACATAGTCAGCTCTTCGAGGAATCGTTCTGTATTTTTCGCGACAAACTCGCCGTCGTTATTTTTTGCGGCAACCTCGAGCGAACGCGCAAGGTTTGAAAGCTTTGCCGCGCCAATGCTCGCAGACGCGCTTTTTAATGCGTGGATATGTGTTGCATATAATGGTAAATCGTCGTTTTCGATACATCTTCTTATAATGTCAATCTTTTCTAAGCCGTCATCTCGGAAAATCCCGAGAGTTTTTAAGTAATTATTTGGGTCGCCGCCGGTCATGGAAATTCCGTTTTCAACATCAACCCCCTCAATTCTGAACGAAGGTTGAATTATACCGACGGACTTAGTGACGCTTATGTTTTCGATTTTATCCTTAGGGAGCCATCTTTCAATAATTGTATTAAGAATATTAACATCAATGGGCTTTGCGAGAAAATCGTCAAACCCGTTTTGAAGGAACATTTCTTTCATTCCGGAAACGGCGTTTGCAGTTAAAGCGACAAAAGGGAGCTTTTTGTAATAGTCGCTTTTTCTTCCTTTATAGCCGTTTCCGTCGACCTTAAGGTTGCGAATATTAGAGGTCGCCTCTATCCCGTCCATCTCCGGCATCATATGGTCCATAAATATTATATCGTAATTGTTATTCTTGACCATCTCGATTGATTCTTTACCGCTTTTACAAAGGTCAATAGTCATCTTATATGTCGCCATAAGCCCCTGTGCCACCATGAGGTTGGTGTTGATATCGTCGACCACCAATACCCTCGCGGACGGGGCAATAAAGCTAAACCCGCGTTTATTTTTGTTTTTGCCGCTCTTGACGCTGTCGTTAAATATATCGGCGACATCGCCGGTATGCGCCGGCATGGTAAGCGTTTTTGTGGTGACCGTCTCGATTATATGTTCACCGAACTCGGCAACTAAAATAAGGGTTGCATCCTCCCTGCCGAGCTTTCGCAACGCCTTCCTCGCGCTGTCATGGAAAAACGACGGGACAAATGTGAAATCATATTTTTTACGCTCGGTTTTTTCGATAAAATCGGATTGGGTCTTAGCTAAGTTGAAATTAATCCCGAGACCGCTTATTGATTTTATAAGAGAATCGGTATAAATTTCGCGGGTTTCATAAATTAATGCGGAAACATTCTTCTTTTTGTCTTCAACCGAAGCGAACAACTCGTTTTCCTTTGTTTTATCTATTTTTTGCGGGACGGAAATAGTAAAAATGCTCCCTACTCCGTATTTGCTCTTAACCGTAACCTTCCCCCCCATAGCTACGGCAAACCCGTGGGTGATAGCGAGACCTAAGCCGGTGCCTTCGACCCCTTTATTGTCAATAGTTTCACCTATTTGAACAAAATCGGCGAAAAGCTTTCCTATATTCTCTTTTTTAATTCCTATCCCGCTGTCCGCGACCGATATATTAAGCATAATTGTTCTTTCGTCTATTGTCTCAAAGCTTACATCAAGCTTAACATACCCCCCTTTTGAATATTTACAGGCGTTTGACAATAAATTAAGCATCATCTGTTTTAGACGCATTTCGTCGCCTATTAAATGTTCCGGAATGTCGGGGTCGACGTTTGCGGTAAACAAAATAGGTAAATCAATAACCCTCATTCTGATTATACCGGTTGCGTAATCAACTAATGAAGAAAGCTCATAATCGACCGGAATAACCTCCATCTTGCCCGATTCTATCTTTGAAAAATCCAATATATCGTTAATAATCGTAATAAGATGATTTCCCGCGTGTTTTATTCCGACAACGTGGTCGCGGGAAACCTTTGTAAGCTCCTCGCGCAAAGCCAACTCGGACAGCCCTAAAATTGCATTCATAGGCGTCCGTATTTCGTGGCTCACCTTTGCCAAAAAGTTAGACTTTGCCCTACTTGCGGCTTCGGCGTCGTCAATAGCGTGTTGTAAATCGGTTATATCGTGCATCGTTACCATAATACCGAGTATTTCGCCGCTCGTGTCTCTTAAAGGTACAACGCTTATGTCAAAAATGTAAAACCTTTCGGCGAATACAATCGGCGTTTTATCGTACTCGCGCACCTTACCGTCTTGCAGAACCGCTCTTATTGCGTCACCGACCCGCTCAATCTGTTCCTCCGGTACAAAAGGCGCGAATACATCTATTAACTCTCTTTCCGAGGTCGAATCTATAATAACCCCATATTTTCTCAACGAGTTTTTCGATATATTCATCATCTTAAAGTTTTTATCTATAACAAAAACGATATTTGGGGTAAACTCTAAAACGAGCGAAAGGTAAAGAGCCTGTCGTTCTTTTTGAATTTTCGCCGACTCAAAAATTTTCTTTTGAAAGGTATAGTTATTTTCAATAGCCTTTATCGTTTGCTGTAAAGCTAAATTTGTGCGCTTTAACGCTCTGATTTCTTTATTAGCCTGTTGCAACTCATCTTGTAACAGATTAGCCGTTTCTATATTATCCAACTCGCTCTCCCCCCTTTCGTTAAGTGGTATAGGAATCACCAATAATTCTCAGACAAGAACACAAGCGACCAAGGTTTGATTGTGTTCGTTGTTATTTGCGCGGTGTTCGTTGACACAGGTCGGACAAATCTCCCCGCCCGTATACACCGCGCTGTAATTAACCTTACCGGTGAGCCGCTCGTTAAACATCTCGAGCTCCTCCATAGGCTTTGTATAAAGCCCCACCTGTCTCCCGGAACAAGAGTATATTAAAGCGGTTGCGCCGCCGGTGCTTATAATATTGTCAATCATCTCCGTCGCGGTGTCGATTACCGCCGTCGGGGTAGACATAGCAATGGAAATATGCGCCCCCTCCTTGATGATTCCCGCGCAGACGACCTCTTTATCGTTAATCTCAACCGGCGCGCGCGAAAGAACATGATTCGCTACATCACAGTCATCGCCGCAATCAAACTCACAATCAATTCCGCAATCGAGAACAAAGGTCACCGCCATAAGCCCTTCATTAATGTCGCTATAGCTCGATTCAATATTCTCGTCAAACCCAAACTTCTTTAAAAAATCGGTTGCGTTAACACAGTTTATTTCCTTTAGCTTATTTTTATCGCATTTTGTAACCACTCCGATGTTTTCCGCTAAAAACGCATCCTCCGTAAACGAGCTAACAAAAAATTTAGGTGCAAAATCGCCGGAAATGAGTACAATAACCGCAGAATCGGTGAATATTTCGCCGCCGCATAAGGTCAAATTCCCGTTTTGCGGGTTGCCGTCGGGGTCGTCATAGGTGCTTTTACTGCTTGCGACTCCACCGAACATCGGAAGCTCGGGACTAACCGCGGTTATCGCGTCTATGTATTCTCCGGTAAACCGATTTTCCGCAAAAGGCGTATACATTAACGCTAAATTGGGGATTTCGCTCATATCTGCCCGCAATGAAAGATAACGCTCCTTTGACAAAATCGCTCCGTCTTTTTTGCTTTCGGAGATACTTTCGGTATGCCCGCAGACAAAATGAAAATTATCCCCGGTAAGAAGCGTTATGGAGAATATATACGCGCCGATTTGACCGTTGGCGATTTGCGAACCGCAGGTAATGCCCGTCAACGGAAAAGGCGACGCCTTACAGATAGCGTCATAAACCCCCGAATAAACCGCGTCGGAATGAGTCGAAACTATCCCTAAGGTATTCGAGAGCAAAGTAATTCCCTCTAATTCTTTTTTAAATATTTCCGCGGCTTTTGTCGGATTATCTATTTCGTCTATAGTAATAACATATGATTTTATCATACACTTTCCTCTCAAGAGTTTAGTTTCCGTGGAGGTCTAATCTCTGCTCACTTCTTTAAAATCGCCCTCTAACTTTAAAAATACATCGACTAAATTAGGGTCAAAATAGGTACCCCGCCCTTCGGAAATAATCTTTACCGCGTCCTCGTGCGGGAAGGCTTTTTTATAGGGTCGCTCGGATATAAGCGCGTCATAAACGTCCGCTATTGCCATTAATCGCCCCTGAAGCGGAATGTTCTCGCCCTTAAGTCCCTTAGGATAACCCGTTCCGTCCCATTTTTCGTGATGCGTACCCGCAAATATTCTCGCGTGTTCAAGAAACGCGCTGTCCTTTGCGTTTTTTTGAATTTTCTCAATTACTTCGACGCCGAACGCCGCGTGTGCCTTAATTTCCTCAAATTCTTCCTCGGTAAGCTTTGAGGTTTTTTTCAAAACGCTGTCCCGAACGGCGATTTTCCCCAAATCGTGAAGCTTACACGACTGCATAATAGCTTCAAATCTCCACCCGTCAACCTGTTCCTTGTACAAATCGCTTTTACCGAGCGCGTCCAAAAAGATTTTTAAGTAGTTTTCGGTTCGCGAAATATGGCCGCTTGTTGTATAATCTCTACACTCTAAAAGCTCGGCAATTGTGCCGATTATAACGTCCTGCAGCCCTATTATTTCTTTAACCTTATCGTTTACCATTTCGTTGAGGTTATCGTTATAATGTATAAGCTGTTCCTTTTGTGTTTTAAGGGTTGCGTGAATCTCTATCCGCTTAGCGAGCAATTGCGGCGCAAACGGTTTAGAAATATAATCCACCGCGCCCAATGAAAGCCCGGCGAGTTCGCTCGCACTGTCCCCCCTTACCGTTATGAATATAACGGGGATATGTTTATAATTCTCGTCGGCTTTGAGTATTTTTATAGCGTCATAACCATTCATCTCCGGCATCTCTATATCCAAAAGGATTATATCGGGGATAGTTTTATTGAGCATTTCAAACATTTTCATCGCCGAAGGAATCGTTATAACATTATACTCCTTAGATAAAATATCGCGAGCAATATTCAAGTTGGTGAGGTTATCATCAACAATAAACAGCGATTTTCGCTTTTTTTCTACCTTTTTCATATTGAAAGCCCTCTATATAAATTTTTCTGTGTTATTTTTATCAACATTTAAACGACACTATTGATTATACATCAAAACAAATAAAATTAAAAGAGGAAATTCACATTTTCTACAAATCATACAAACTTTTTAATTAGTTTTTGTCAAATATTACTATAAAAGGGTAAATGTATTTTTATTATAATCAATAATACCGTCATTTTTCATTCTTGATAACTCCCGCGAAAGCGAGCTTCGCTCTATGTTAAGGTATTCGGCTAAGCCCTCTCTGTTAAATTCGATATTAATTTTAGCGGTTTGAGAGCGTTTACACCGTTCATCTAAGAAATTCATAACCTTTTCGCGAACCGTCGGCTTTATAAGACAATCAATGCGCTCATAAAGCTGCATTGCTTTTTCAGAAATCCCGCTTATAAAATTTCCGATAACGATTGTATGTAACCGACAGTTGCTTGAGCATTGGCGAATAAGCCTGTCCACGGGGATAAAAAGCACAGTAAGCCTGTCCCTTGCCGTGACCGTCACCGGGCTGAACCTGTTATGCTCGTCCGAACCGGTGCCGCCCGCGAGCAAAACGCCTATGTATCCGCCCTCATTTATAACCGAAACGGTGAACACCTTTCCCGACGCGTCGGTCTTGTACGAGCTTGCCTTTCCGCCCAATACTACACCGAATCGCTTTAATGTCTCCCCCTCACGGACAACCGTCTCTCCCTTTTTATAATTGCGGATACTCGCCCCCAAACAATCGCACAGCTTCTTTACGTCGGACATTGACAACCCGCGAAAAAGCTCCGTTTGTCCTATTTCATTATAATCCAAAATTTATTTCCTTTCAGTTGCACAGGCAACATATTTTTTGTAATATTCATTTTATTATTGTATAAAGTATTCGCGTTATTATTGTATAAGAAGGGAATGGTTAAGCACATGAAAAATCATAAAAAAATATTGTGGGTAACTCAATCCGCATTGTTTATCGCGTTATTGGTGGCGTGGCAATGGTTCTCGAGAATACTCTTCCCCGCGACGACGCTTGTAACGGGGAGCGGGGTCAATTTCATTTTGATTATAGCCGCAACCGTCTGTTCTTTTCGGACGGGGTTGTGCGTTGCGGCGATTTCGCCGTTCATGGCGGCTCTCCTTAATATTACGCCCAACTGGATATTGGTTCCGTTCCTTATACTCGGGAACATAGCGTTGGTTACTGTTTGGAGCTTGACCGAAAGGAAGGAACTAAAGGGCTATTCTGTATTAGCGGTTCGTATAATCGCGCTCGTGACGGCGGCTGTAATAAAATTCGGCGTATTATACACCGGCGTTGTAAAAATTGCGGTCGAATTGTTTGAAATACTCCCCGCGCCAATGGTGATACCGTTTTCCTTCCCACAATTGTTTACGGCGATAATCGGCGGCGGGTTAGCTTTAATCATTATCCCCGTGTTATACCGCTTAACTATCAAATCTAATAGTTAAGCGGTATACGCAATTTAGAAAAATCAACTTGAAAGCTCCCTTGACATTTTCATAGTACAGGGGACGATAAACAATCGTCCCCTTAAATATCTCGTTATAGCTTTCTATTTTCTGAATATCTCTTCCAAAGCTTGATACGGGTCGTCTTCGGCGGTATCCTCCAAGTTTTGTGTGATAAACTTTTCGAGCGGCACTGCGCGAGTTGTGTCGCCGTCGGGGAAAAACGTCGAATGTGCGTCCCTAAGCTGTTGCGTGCTTCCTTTATCAATAGGCTCGGATGCATATCTCGATTCTGACGTTTGTTTCGTTTTGGCGTTCCCCGCCTCCTCACGGAATGAGGTCGCCACAACAGTTACCGTTATTGTATCTTTAGTATCGCTGCTCAACTCGCAACCGGTTATAATCTCAACATCGGGGTGCGCCGCCGCGGTAAGCTTTGCGCCAACCTCTTCAACGTCCTCGAGAAGTCCGTCGTCCGACATAGTAATGTGTACAAGCATTTTACCGGCATTATTGATTGATGTTTCTAAAAGCGGGCTGTTTATAACCTGTTGAACCGCTTCTTCAACCTTATTATCGCCGGTCGCCTCACCTATTGCGATATGTGCGTCGCCCGAATCCTTCAATATTGTTTCTAAGTCGGAGAAATCCACATTAATGTACGACGTATTGTTTAAAACGTCGGAAATACTCTTGACTACTTTATAAAGCACATCGTCAACCATTTCAAATGCGGCTTTTATATTGATGGCTTTTTCATTAATCGTGAGGAGCTTTTGGTTAGGAATAATAATCAACGCGTCTACGTGTTTACGCATTTCTACTATACCTTTAAGGGCGGTGTTCATTTTTTGTTGACGTTCAAAATCGAACGGCTTTGTTACGACCCCTATTGTGAGAATACCGAGTTCCTTTGAAATTTCGGCTATTACCGGAGCGGCACCCGTCCCCGTTCCGCCGCCCATTCCCGCAGAAATAAACGCCATAGTCGCGCCTTCGAGCATTTTTATAAGTTCTTCCCTGTCCTCTTGTGCCGATTCACAGCCGACCTCGGGATTACCGCCCGCGCCGCGCCCTTTTGTCTTTTTCTTACCTATCTGAAGACGCCGCATGAGTCGCTTATCCTTACTCTTTAAAGCGGGAACGTCGGTATTAACAACTATATATTCAACACCGTCAATGCCGTTTTTAGCCATGTATTCGAGGGCGTTTCCGCCGCCGCCGCCTACACCTATCACCTCTATACCGACATCGTACACCGCTTCCTCAAGCTCGTCTATTTCATCTATTTCGTCATTAACAATCTCGAACTTCGCCATTTTATACTCCTCCGTGTTTTCATTCCTTAGGAACTTTTTCATGGAACTTTTTTAATTATACCAAATTATTATAAACTTTTCAAGTGTTTTTTGAAAATATTTTTTTACATTTAGTATTATATAAGAAAAATGTCGCTATATATAGGTAAATGCCCGTTTTATATAACGGTTACGCTTGCCATTGTTATGACCATTTCTTTCCGAGACACAAAACCTCTACGAATAAAAGCCTATCTAGCTTCGGGGCGGCAGAGCCACCCCTGCCAGCTTTTATTCAAACTTTAACCGACCTTTGGGTTAAATGAAGCTTTACGCAATGATGAAACACGTAAGGTGCCGTTTTCGTTTCCCTCTATTTGCTCGGCGATTATTTTTGAAGCAATCGCGAGCTTTTCATCGAGCTGTGTCGGCGTTCCGAGCTTCACCTCTACCTTTCCGGCGTGTACCTCGCCGGTGTTGAGCATTTTTAAATCAAACCTGTCTTTTACATCAATACTTACTATTTCGTCGAGCTCGTGTTTCCCTATTAATTCGACTAATTCAAAAATAAGCCTTATTTTCTCAACCTCTTCCTCGCTAACCTCGCCGTCATTATTGACCTCGAGTATCCCCTCGAGAGCGTCACCTATTTCTGCGGGTTTTTCCTCTTTAGATGACAATACGATTCCGTTAATAACCAAACCTTCGGGGCGTTTTTGATTAATATTAATAATCCGCCCTTTATGTGAGATTTCGAGATATGTTTTTTGATTCTTAACGCTGAACACCCTTTCTGCGGGTTCAACCGTGACTATTATTGAGGCGGGAAACTTCTTTTTAACCTCAACCCCGTCAAGACATACCAACGAATTAATTATAGCGTCTTCTGCCCGTTCGTTATTAAACCTTATTAAGTTTACTCCGGTTTCTATCTCTCCCGCCGCCAATATTTCTTCGTCGGAGTACAAGCTTTCTCCTCTTATTATCACCTCGTCCGCATTAAACAAAACGGTTACCGAAAGTAAGGCGACTACCCCTATAAACAAAATTGCGGTTAATGCGGCGTGGATTACATAGCTTTGTCTAACCCGCCGTTTTCCGTTATGCGCGCTCGAAATGTTTCTTATATTGACGTCTGTGCTTGTCCCGCGCATCGGCTTACGCTTGCGCGGGATTTTGAGCGGTACGGGCTTGCGCTCCGCCGCAAACGGCTCGGGGCGACCGTTATCCGATTGCCGCAAGCCTTTATTCTTCTTATTATACGATTGAAATTCCGGCATTTTTCTTCTCCCTCTGTTATTTATCAGTCTATACCATATATATCTTTAAGAATACGTTTAATGTTACCCATTAGGGTTATGTGGTCGGGGTTTATTTTATCCTTAAAGATTTCCGCGTTATCCTCAATAAACTTTATATGCCCCCATATACGTATCGGCGATTCGCGTTCATTCTTTGATTCTATAATATTATCCTGAAAATCGGCGAGCTTAATGAACAAAGCCTTATCGTCCATATGACACAATTTATGATTTATATAATCTGCTTTAACCATAAGCTTAATTGAGCCGTCTTCTTGTTTGGCGAAATATAGCTTAATTTCTTTTTCGTCAATATCTATCTTTTGTGTAGGTTCGTTTGTTAAAGCCTTTATTAAATCGGCTACCTCTTTATTCAGCTCGTTTACAACCCAGCTTAATGTCGCGTCCCATTTCTCCGGGTCTACGTTGTCCTCTATCCAGTCGTGTAAAATTGCCGCGGCAAGCATTGTGTCGTTACGACCGAATTTATATTGCAATAATGTGCGCTGTACCCCCAAAAGATGTACAAAATATGGTAATCTTGTTGTTTCGCGAACCGCTTCATAATGCTCGGCAAATGCTTTATAATAAGCTTTCCAGGCGAGAGGATACTTAGCGTCTTCGGGTGGCTCGCGCAAATTTTTATCTGTACGTTCTTTTTCAAATTTACGAAGGTCATCTGCCGCCACCCATAATTTGTTCATTTCCTCTTCGCTTAAGCCTATGTTTTTCCGATTTTGTTCAATATGCTTCAAAATTTCTTTTAAATCCATAAATATTACCGTTCCTTTCCGAGGCATAAAGCCCCCTTTGTTGCCTTAGCTTCTTCTTATCCTTGCCCCTACGCTTCTTAAAACCTCCTCAATCGCTTCGTATCCTCGGTCAATGTGCGATATTTCGCTTATTCTCGTTATTCCGTCACAGGCGAGACCCGCGGTTACCAATGCCGCGCCCCCCCGCAAATCTGTCGCTTTTACATTTGCGCCGGATAGTCGCTCAACCCCCTCAACCACCGCAATGCGCTCGCGAACATTAATCTTTGCGCCAAGTCGTACAAGCTCGGGCGCGTGTTTAAAACGACACTCAAAGATGTTTTCCTCGAATATTGTTGTACCGGGTAAAACGGTGGTTAAAGCCATAATTAACGGCTGTGAATCGGTCGGGAAGCCGGGGTGGACGTGCGTTATAATCTTCCCCGGTGAGTTCATCGCTTTGCGCGCATTTATATAAATACGGTCTTTATCATAAGTATAGACGCTGCACCCCATTAACTCGAATATCGGCAAAACCGCCGATAAATCGTCGTGCTTTGTCTTTGTCAGCAATAATTCGCCCCTCGTTATTGCCGCACAGCTCATATATGTCGCGGTAACAATCCTGTCGGGTATTACCGTATGCTCGGCACCCGAAAGACCGTCAACCCCGTCTATGACTATTGTCGACCCCCCTGCCCCCGCTATTTTGGCTCCGCATTTGTTTAGAAAATCCGAGAGGTCTACCACCTCCGGCTCGCGCGCCGCGTTATGTATCTCGGTTTTTCCTTTTGCGGTAACCCCGGCTAATATTATGTTTTCGGTCGCGCCGACCGATGGAAACGGAAGTGAGATTTTTGCACCTTGAATCCCCTTTGGAGCGGTACAGCTCATGAACCCGCTGTCGTTTTCTACCGCCACCCCCATTTTCTTCAAAGCGTCGAGGTGATAATCTATTGGGCGGGGTCCCAAATCGCATCCGCCGGGTGTTGACCACCTGCACCGACCGCACCTTCCGAGAATCGCGCCTAAAAACACTATTGATGAACGCATATCCTGCATCAAACTGTCGGGAACTTGATTATTGCTCATCTGCTCGGCATTAACCGAAATGACCGATTTTTCACGAATACACCTGCACCCGAGACAATCGAGGATTCTGAAAGCGGCGTCGGCGTCGGTCAGGCGCGGGCAATTATAAAGCACCGCCTTCCCCTTACACAAAACCGTTGCGGCGAGTAGCGGGAGAACCGAGTTTTTTGCACCTTGTACGGCTATCTCGCCTTCTAACCTCCGCCCTCCCTCAATAACTAATCTTTGTTCAAGCATATACACACACCCCATTAAAAGCATTGCCTACGTAAAGCAAATAAAAACTCGCTTTTGTTTGGCTTTATTTTTTAATATATGCTTTTAGTGCAAAATGTGTTATTATTATGGGGACGGGTTTTCAGAGGTTGCCTATATAAGGTTAATAATTTCACTCACGATAATCCCCGCCGCGTTCGGCGCGGACATTCGCGAGGCGTTTTCCTCCATAAGTCTTATTCTTAGTTTATCATTGTACAAGCCCGAAACGACCTCAATTAATTTCCCTCCGTTTATTTCTGCGTCGTTTATAAGAATCGTTGCGCCCGCTTCTTTCATGGTGAGCGCGTTGTAATACTGGTGATTCTCTGCCGCCCCTGCCCACGGTATTTGGATTGACGCACGTCCGAAGGCTTTAAGCTCGGTTTGCGTCATTGAACCCGAGCGGCATATAACTAAGTCCGCCGCGGTTATACAGGTATACATATTATGAATATATTCGGCAAAAATGTTCTTTCCTTTTACCGTCTTAATTCCTTTTTCGGACATAAGCTTTTCAAATACCGTTTTCCCGTTACCGCCGTAAGCGTGTATATGGTTTATATCGCGCCCTTTTTCCCAACTCAAAAGCTCAATTACCGCTTCTGTAATTGCGTTTGCGCCGAGACTCCCGCCAAACGAAAGTATTGTCATCGAACCGGTCAGCCCGAGAGACGCCAACGCTTCGGCGCGTGTGTTGCCTTTTTCGCCCTTGCGAAATCCTTTACGCAAGGGATTTCCCGTTACGACATATTTTTTTGTCGACTCGGCATTATCGGGAAAATATTTTAACGTGTCCTCGCTCGAAAGAAATACCTTATCGGCGGTTCTCGAAAGCATTTTTGTCGCTATACCGGGCAACGAGTTGCTTTCGTGCGTTACCGTTTTGATTCCCGCTTTTGCGGCGGCTCGCAGTACCGGCGCGGTTACATACCCTCCGGTTCCGACAACCACATCGGGTTTAAATTGATTAATAATTTTTTTTGACTCTCTTACGGCGGTCAGAAAGTAATATGCGGCTTTGGCGTTTCGCCCTATATTTGTCGGAGTAATTCGCCTTTGAAACCCCGCCGCCTTAATCGGCGAAAAATTGTATCCAGCCCGTGCAACCAACCTTGCTTCCAATCCGCCGCGTGTTCCCGCAAAAAGTATATCGCTTTTCGGGAAAACGTCGGTGATTTTATCGGCAATTGCCAAAGCCGGATTAACGTGACCCGCGCTTCCGCCCGCAGCAAGTAATACCCTTATGCTTTGTTC
Organism: Oscillospiraceae bacterium; assembly: GCA_009783205.1. Classification (GTDB taxonomy): domain Bacteria; phylum Bacillota; class Clostridia; order Oscillospirales; family Ruminococcaceae; genus Ruminiclostridium_E. Next base: position 13,045 of record WRHO01000016.1, on the reverse strand, counting down.
GCTCATTATTCAATCCTTGCCTTCCTCGAAATGTTCAATAAAACCCCAATCTCCCCGAGCAGCATCAACATTGATGTTCCCCCGTAGCTGAAAAAGGGAAGCGTTATACCGGTGTTCGGAACGCTGTTCGTAACGACCGCTATGTTCAAAAATGCTTGAACGCCTATTTGTGCGGTTATTCCCGCGGCGAGCATCATTCCGAAGCGGTCGCGGGCATGGGTCGCAATATAGAACCCTCTTAAAATAAACACAACAAATAATACAAGAACTAATAAACCACCGATAAATCCGAGTTCCTCACAAACAATCGAGAAAATAAAATCGTTGTTTGTCGCCGGCAAATATGAGAGCTTTTGCCGCGAGTTGCCGAGTCCCGAACCGAACCAACCGCCCGTTCCTATGGTTACCAACGATTGGTATATCTGAAAGGTTTTATCTTGAACATCTGCTTCGGGGTTGCGCCAGCCTAATAACCGCCCCGAAACGTCGGCGTCGCTCATGCTTTCTATTATAGGGAACAAAATTGCCGCCAACACGGATAATATCAATATCGCTATACCTATATGTTTGAATTTAATCGGGCTTATGAACATTAATATCGCCGCAATAACAAACATTATAATTGTTCCCGATAAATGCTTCTGCCACACCATTAGCATACAGGCTCCAACCGCAACGGCGGTAAACGGGACAAATCCCCCTTTAAATTCCTTAAGCTTTTCGGAGTATTGTTGGGTCATGTACGCCAATACCACAATAAGCGCGAATTTAAGAATTTCCGACGGCTGAATGGTATATGTGCCGAATCCGAGCCAACGGGTTGACCCCCCCTGTTCAACGCTTCCGAACCCTAAATTGACAAAGACCATTAAGAAAAACGAGCCGAACCCTATTAAGGTCACCACCCTTTTGTTTAAAAGGATTTGATAATTAATCGTTGATATCAACAGCATTGCGACTAATCCGACACCCGCGAACATTATTTGTCGTTTAAAGTAAAAGTGGCTGTCGTTGTATTCGCGAAGACCGAGGTTACTGCTCGCCGACAACAGCATAATCAATCCGAATACCAATATAGTCAATATGACTATAAATAACGGAATATCAAATTTTGCAAATCTTTCTTTTTCATATTGTGGGACGGGAGAGCGCGATTTAGTTTTGTAAACCGCGCGCTTTTTTACAGGCGTCGAGAGCGCGGGTCGCCTTACCGCGGTTGGGTATCCTGTATTTTTATCGTTCCTGTTCATAGCACCTCCATTATAACAAGCAACACCGCGGCTAACCCGAATAATGCCCCGATGAGCGAAAAAACGCCGACAATTTTTGTTTCTTTCCAGCCTCTTATCTCAAAACTGTGATGAATCGGCGTCATTTTAAACAATCGTTTCCCGCCGGTAATCTTAAAATAGGTCGTTTGAATCAAAACCGTTAGTGCCTCCCAAATATATACCGCCGCCGCAATTACCATGACGACCTCACAGCTTGCCCCTATCCCGAGCGCGCAAACAATCCCGCCGAGAAATAATGAGCCGGTATCCCCCATAAAAACCTTTGCGGGGTTAAAATTCCAAATGAGAAACCCGATACAGGCTCCGGCGGTTGCCGCCGCCAATACAGACAACTCGCTTAGGGTAAGGATTCCGCAAATCACCATAAACGCCGCGCAGTAAACGACCGTTACCGAGCCGCAAAGCCCGTCTATACCGTCGGTAATGTTTACGGCGTTAACAATATAAAGTATTCCCAACCCCATTATAACATAGTAAAAATACCAAAAATCAAATGCACCTATAAACGGAAGGTTTATGGTTGTATTTAAATCGCCCGCAATGATTCTCGAAATGAAATACGCGGCGACTATAAACACCTGTAAAAACAGCTTTTGATTAACCGAAAGTCCTTCATTGCGCTTTTTAAAAACTTTTATCCAGTCGTCTAAGAACCCCATAAACCCAAAGCTTACCGCCATGAGGAAGCCGCTTATAGCGTTGAAAAAATTGAGCTTACCCGTTGAATAAAAGCTGAGCATTTCCGAACGCCACAGCATGAATAATCCCAAAGAAAACGCGGCGATTATTCCGATAATAAACATAAACCCGCCCATTGTCGGCGTCCCCTGTTTCTTATCTTTATGCCAAGCGGGGCCGATACTAAGAATGGTCTGACCGAATTTTAGCCGCCGCAATATAGGAATCACGGGGAACCCCAACGCAAAGGTAATGATTAACGCAACTAATGCCGTTACCGAAAGAATCCAAATACTCAATTGTCGCACCTCCGACTGTATACTCTCAACCACTAAAACCGACAGACTATAACAATTGCTTAACGATTTCCCGCTCGTCAAAGGGTTGATACTCGTCTCCGATTACCTGATAGGTTTCGTGTCCCTTTCCGCAAAGAACTATTATATCGTCTTTTTTAACCTCCGACAAAGCGAACTCAATCGCTTCTCGCCTATCTGTAAAGCTTTTACATGGTATGTCGTTTAACCCAATTCCTTCTTTCACTTCTTCTATTATTTTTTCCGGCGACTCAAACCGCGGATTGTCGGAGGTTATAATTAAATAATCCGAATACTTTGCCGCCGTCGCGCCCATTGACGGGCGTTTATCCGCATCGCGTTCACCCGCCGCACCAAATAGGCAGATTACCCGCCGTTTTGCAAATTGATTGACACAGGTGAGTATTTTCGCTAACGCGTCGGTTGTATGTGCATAATCGCACAAAACAGTAAACTCTCCGTCATGTATAACCTCGCAACGTCCGCGAACACCTGTACAGTCCTTTAAAGCCTCGACGCCCTCCCCCGTATCGACCCCCAATGCGTTACAGGCGGCAATTGCCGCTAATGAATTTGCAACATTGAACATTCCGGGCATCGCTAATTTGAATTTAAACGATTTCTCCCCCCTTGAATCATTAAGCCAATACGAAACCCCCGCGCTTTCTGTTTTTATATTGATACCGTAAAAATCGGCGGGGTCATTAACGCTGTAGCTTATAACCGGGATATTTATTTCGCTTTGTATTTCGTTTATTAATCGCTTTCCGTATTGGTCATCTTTAAAAATAACGGCGACCCTACACATATGAAAAAGCGTTTTTTTAGCCTTATAATAGTTCTCCATAGTTTTGTGCCAGTCGAGGTGGTCTTGCGTCAAATTTGTGAACACACCCGCTTCAAAAGTCTCCCCGCCTATTCTGAATTGGTCTAAAGCCTGTGACGACGCTTCCATAACACAAAACTCTACGTCATTATTGTTCATTTCGGCAAAAAGTTTGTACAATTCGTCTTGTCGCGGCGTTGAAAGCTTAGATTCGTATACGCTTCCGTCGGAATTACAAACATCATAATGGGTCGTTCCGATAAACCCCGTTTTGTGTCCCCGATTCTCCAATATATGTTTTATCAATGTCGAAACGGTGCTTTTTCCGTTTGTCCCCGTAACGGCAATAAGCTTTAAGCTTGCGGTCGGGTTTCCGTAAAACTCCGACGCCGCTTTTGCATAAGCGAGTCTTGCGTTATCGACAACAAGCTGCCGCTCGGGGGTAAGCCCCAAATCTCGCTCGGCAATAACACAAACCGCACCTTTTATGAGCATTTCTGCGGCGGCTTCTTCGCCGTTAAAGTGTTCACCTTTTATTGCTACAAATAAGCTTCCGCGCTTCACGTTTCTTGTATCATCGGTAACATTGGTTATTTCATACCTGTCAAATATATCTTTTAAAGTCAAATTAAATTAGCCTCCGTGTAAAGTCAAATTAAATTAGCCACCATGTCCGTCATTAACCGCAAATTGTACATCTACGACCGTACCGATTTCAAGCACCTCGCCCGCCTCTACGTTCATATATACGGCTACGGCGTTTTCGTTACCTATTGAACCGCCTACGAGCCTGATGTTCAATCCCGCGTCCGTGATTGCTTGAACGGCTTGACTGACCGTCATTCTGTTAGAAACAACGTCGGGAACGAGAGCGGTTTGCAAATCCTGTTCCTCGGTGTATGCCACAACGGTGGAGCCGCGTCTTATTTGCGCCCCCGAATTCGGAACGGTTCGCAATATTCTCGCTCCGCTTCCTATTACTCTAAGCTCGAGACCGAGCGTGTTCAGCTTTGTAGCCGCGTCTATTTGACTTAAGCCCATTAAATTGGGTACGACGGTATCCTGTAACGCTTGTTCCTCGGCGGTAAACTGCGGATATATTTCCAAATGTTGAAAGCTTTCTTTGAACACCGCCGAAACAACCGGCGCGGCAACCATGCTTCCGTAATAAGGCTGACCGCCGGGGTTGGGCTCGTCAACAACAACGAGCATAATTACCTTAGGGTTATCCGCCGGGGAAAAGGCGCAGAATGAAGCCACATACCGCATGGAGTCGTCTTCGGGATATTCGTCAAGCTTCTGGCTCGTACCGGACTTACCGCCGATTCTGTACCCGCTCATATAGGCGTTTGAACCGCCGTTAGCATTTACAACCTCTTCTAAAATATGCCGCATTTGATTTGACGTTTCCTTACTCAATATCTGCCGTTTCGCACCCGTATCGTTGCTTTTAACAATATTACCGTCGTTATCGGTGATTTTATCGACGACATGAGGCGTTACCAAATATCCGCCGTTAATACACGACGCGAACGCCGAAATCATTTGAAGGGGGGTGATTTTATTAGTTTGCCCGAATGATGAGGTCGCTAAATCGACGAGACTCATTTCGTTTCGTTTTCTGTATATAGGAGACGCCTCGGCGGGAAGGTCTATTCCCGTTTCCTTTGTTAATCCGAAGGCATCCATGTAATCACAAAACCGCTGTACGCCTAATCTTTTACCCATATCCATTAAAGCGGGGTTACAGGATTTTGTTATCGCGCCTATTAAATCGAGCGAGCCGTGTCCGCTCGGCTGCCAACAGCCTATGCCGACGCCCAAAATCTCCTCGCGCCCCGAACAATAAAAGCCGGTTCCGAGCGAGATTACCTTTTCCTCTAAAGCGGCGGCGGCGGTTATGGCTTTAAAAACAGAGCCGGGATAATACAATTCGGTTATGGCTTTATTTCTCCATTGTAATTCCCAATAATTTGCCTCTGTTTTCTTCACCTTTGAATCAATTTCTTGTTGTTTTTTACATTGTTTACAGCGGGTGTCCTCTTCGCCCGTTGATTTGTCAAAAAAGCCACAGGGTTCGACGTTTTCGCAACGTCCGGTAAAATAAGGATTATCGGAAACCGCTTCTTCAAGAAGCTCCTTGCGCGTTTCCTCAACCGCTTTTTCATAATCATCACACAATTTTGTGCGGTCGTTAATGTTATACCCGGGCGTACTCGCCATCGCTAAAATGGCTCCGGTGTTTGGTTCCATCAGTATGCCGGTTGCGCGATTCGCTACATTATGTTGATTAATAATTATTTCGAGATTTTTTTCGAGATAATGTTGTAAAACGATATCCACCGTCATATAGATATTGTTGCCGTCGAGCGCGTCAAATCTTCGCTCAAATTCGCTCGACATAGTTCTTCCCATTCCGTCCTTAAGCATAACGAGCCTTCCGTTACGCCCTTGAAGATATTTGTCATAATACGCCTCTACCCCGTATTGACCGGTGTTGTCGTGACCGGTAAATCCGATTAAGGTTGACGCAAGCGCGTCGTTGGGGTATTCGCGTTTTGTATCCTCTATAAGATATACCGAATAAAAACCTATTTCCTTTTCTAATTTAATGCGGTTGATTTCGTCGTGCTGTTCCTTGGAGATTTTATGCTTTACCTCCTTATAACGCATTTCGGGTTTATTGCATATATCGAGAATTTCATTATACTCTTTATCGTTAAGCTTAAGAACATCTTTTAACATTTTACAAATTTTTTCGGGGTCGTCTTCATTTTGCTTAATATCATAAGGGGACAAAACAACCGTCCAGACGGTTGTGCTTTTTGCTAAAATTTTTCCGCTTTTATCATAAATCGCGCCGCGGTTGGCGTTAATTACAAAATCGTCAAGATGTTGTTCATTTGCCTTCGCTCTGTAATACTCCGATTTGCTTACCGAAACCGAAAATAGCTGTACGCCAATATAAAAAACAAAAGCAATAAGTAAAAGCGCGACTACCCAAAGCTTAAACTTCATATATTTTGCGGGGGAATCCGACAATTGTTTCATAATCAGCTCCTATACTCCGTTGCCTTATACCTGTCCTAATTATATTCTATCTGAGTCCTAAAAATTCCAATCCTTCGTTAAACCATTTTGTCACAACGCTTAATGCGTCCTTGTTTCGCGTATGCGCCACCTCCGTTGCCTTTTCTACGTTTACATAAACTATCGTTTGATTAGAGGTTTGTACCTTAACTAAGCCGTTTTTCGCGGCGTATTCATCTATTTTTGCGGGGGTCGCCAATGAATCTAAAACCGCCTGAAGACGAAGATTTTCCTTGACGGCTTCCTCGAGCTTTCTTGTCACCGCGCTATTTTCTGCGTTTACTCGTTCGAGGTCAATTTTGCCGGTATTATAAATGGTAAAAATGCACAATACACATGACGCTATGAAAATTAAGGCTATCCAGTTTCCTTTTTTGGAGATAGACGAATTCGGGTCTTTGTACTTCTTTTTTCTGATTTGTTGGTTCCTCTTTTGCTCGGCTTCTTGTTTTTCGTCAACATCGAACAATTTTAAGTTCAACTCTGCGCGGTTTGTTTTTTCGGAATAACGTAACATTTTTTCTCCCTCCTGTTTCAACTCTTTTCAATAACTCTCATTTTCGCGCTTCTCGCCCTTCGGTTTATCTGTAACTCGTTTTCGTCGGGAACAATAGGCTTACGGGTAATATGAGTCGCCCTCGGAACCTTATCGCATACGCACGGTAAACGCGGAGGACAGTCACATCCCGCCGTTAATTCGGCAAATCGTTTTTTTACAAGCCTGTCCTCCAACGAATGAAATGTAATCACCACTAATCGTCCTTTGGGTAAAAGCAGCTCAAATGCGGCGTCGAGCCCCCTTGAAAGACTCCCCAATTCGTCGTTGACTTCGATACGAATAGCCTGAAACGTCTTTTTGCACGGATTTTTTGCGTTTCTCACCGAAAGAGGAACATTGCGTTTGATAATCTCCGCCAATTGCCCCGTTGTTTTTATCGGTGCGGCTTGTCTCGCCGCGAGTATTCCGCGTACTATCCCTTTAGCATACTTTTCTTCCCCATACTCATAGAGGATTTTAGTAAGCTCTTCTTCGGAATAGGTATTTACAACATCATACGCGGAATACGTTCCCGACGTTGCGCTCATACGCATATCCAATGGTGCGTCGCCGTGATACGTGAACCCTCTTTCTATAATATCGAGCTGTGGCGAAGACACCCCTAAGTCCATGAGAATCCCATTCGCGCCGTCGTTTATATAATTTGTCATGTCGGCGAAATTTGCGTTAATCATGCGATAATCCGCGCCAACCAATCGTTTAAGCCTATCTTCACAGCTCTCGACGGCGGTTATGTCAACATCGAAGCAAATTAATCTTCCGCCTTTTTTGGCAATCTCGATACTGTGTCCGCCACCGCCGGCGGTACAGTCGATGTATAACCCGTTCGGTTTTACATTAAGCGCGTCGACCGCTTGTTTAAGTAATACGGTTGTATGTTTAAATTCCATTTTAAAAATTTATTTCTTTCGCAATATCGCCCATAGTTTTTTCAGCCATTTTGCTTAAAAGTTCTTTTTCGTTCCAAAGCTCTATTTTTTGACCGACCGGCTTAAAATACACTTCGTCCGTTATGTTTGCGTATTCGCGAAAGCTTTTCTCGAACGGGAAACGCCCCTGTTCATCTATTTGCACCTCTATATTGCCCATTTTTCTAAAAAGCTCGTCCGCATTTTCCGGGTGATTCTTTTCATAAATGCTTTTTTCAAACCTGTCCCATTCTTCAATTGAACACGCCTGAACACATGGGGTAAACACACTGTTTGCGATAACAAAAGTAGTGCCTACCTTTTTGCGAAGCCTCGAAGGAAAGGTCAGACGCCCGTTTGGGTGAAGTTTTGAAATAAAATCGTTTCTCTCGTTTTTCATCGCGCCACCTTCTCCCCTTCCTATCATACTTCTCTTATATGCACCGTTATAATCCCGTTTAACTTTCTTTTAACATTATCCACAGAGTTTTCAACAAATAATGAAAATCAATGAAATTCTATGAAATTTTCTCTTTTCTTGTTTTTTACATTTTACTCTATTATTCATAGCTTGTCAAGAGGTATTTTTTTAATATATAAAATTTGTGAAATATGCACAATATAATGTGAAAAACCCGTATAAAATACGGGTTCATACTATATTTTGTATTGCGATTTTTTTCTATACAATATAAAGGGTGTTAATATATAGGTGACCTATCGCTAATTCATGTTGTCCTCCACCCATTTTGCCGCCATTAATGGGGCTAAATTGAAATCCTTAATAGTCTGTGGAGTTGAGAAAATTTCGCCCGGCGCAGTCCATTTTATTTCGCCCTCGTTTTCTTTGTCATATTTGAGGGGGGCGTCGGTATATCGGGTAATCATACGTATACTGCATTGTAAAAGCTCGGGCGATATTGTACCCGCCGACGCGACCTCCTCGAGCCATGTGAACGGATTCATTCCGCCAATGCTTAAGTCCTCTATAATCCACCCGTCTGCCGTATAATACTCGTTAGCGCACATATATAAAGAAAACCTGAACACTTTTTCCGTCCCGTCCATTCCGGATATCATTTCTATGTTAAAATCTTTAACCTTATAGCTGTTTATGGTATTGATTTCTATGCCGCAAACGGGACAGTAGCCGCCGTAACCGGGCATATTCTCGTTAAAGTCCTCTGCAAAACGGTTACGGTACAGCTCGGTTCGCTCTGCGTCGTTGAGATTCAACCCGTTAATGCGATTAATTTCATTGCGGAGAGCTGTAAAATCCTCACTCGATATTTCGGGCAATTTGCGGTTATAGAAAGGCTCGGTTTGATTAAGTACATAATTTGGGGGGACTTTTTTCGCCAACGAATCCGATATAATGCTATTATTTTCGCCGGTGAGTATAATTTCTAAGATATCGGCAATTTCCGATTTTAGGTAATCATCTTTGAAGAGTATAAGCCGAGTATTACTTTGGGTATAAGCTTCACGCTTTTCACCCGTTAAATCGGCAACGGTGATTATATCCGATATTTCATCGTTATCGTTTATGAGCGCGATTTTTTCCGATTTCAAACCGCACACAAACAACCGCGAAAAAACATCTTCTAAATTAAGCTCTGCATTGCCGATTCCCGGCAAATTTTTCACTTTGTTCATATTGAACGAATATCTGACCTTTATAAACGGAACGTCAAACCGCCTTCCGACAAGAACGCCCGAATCGGCGAGGGTGTTTATATCGCCGATAATATCCGACAATTGGGAAAAAGTTGTTTTCCCCGGTAAAAGAAAACGGTTCCCGTAAATTGAAAAACGCGGCTTTTCGCCCGCCTCGAGATATAATTCAACGCCCCCACCTTGATTCTTTATCTCTTTAAGGAAGGCTATTGTATCTTTACCCTGTGTAAAAACATAAAGCAACATTTTTGCGGTTGCGTTAAAAGCTTCGATATTGTCAAATTTATCGCGACGCTCTTCTAATGTGTTCATGGCGTTATTAAGGTTTCCGACTTTAATTTTAGATATGTTTATTACATACCGTTGTTCCGTGTTTGCGTTATCGGTAATATAAAATTGGTAATAACGCATATTAACGCCGTAACCTTGTTCAAAAGCGTCGTCAAGCGATGCGAATACCGCCTCGAGCGCGCTTTCATCTTCGATATAGCTATCGGTTTTTGTATATTTTTCAAATAATCTTTCTTCCATAATCATTCCCCCCTTAACCTATTATATAACATCACAGCTAAAAACGCAATAATAAAAAGAATTATTTTTTTGTCGAAATATACACCATAAGGAATAGCCAAATGTCAATCAATAATTTTCTATGCAGAGGCGGATGCTTAACAGCAACCGCCCTCGCAATTACATTTGGATTTAAGATTGCCTTTCACGGATTCGATTTTATAATCTTCGGGGTACAAACCAATCGCCGTCCCGCAACATTCCTTTACGCAAAGACCGCACCTCGTACATTTGTCATAGTCGATGATAATTCTGCCGTAGGGCGTTCCCCCGCAACTGTACAAATCGGTACCGCAATTACTGTCGCCGCAGTCGCAGCCACAATCGCCATCGGCACAAGCCTCAATTTTCCCTGTTCTGTTGGGGTCGCTACAATTGCAATTAAGGAATTTGTCGTTAATCGGCTCGTCTACTTCTATGTAGCTGACCGCCTTTATGGGACAACACTTAATCGCCGTGCATACCTTCTCGCTCGAAAAACATCTTCTGAAATCTACAACCGGTTTCATTCTTTCACACTTCACCTTTCTGACTCCATTGAGCCTTTGAGATTCAATTTCCACTTAATGCTGTTCTATTAATCAAGTGGGAATTCCCTCCAAAAAATTTTTTATTTCTCAAACCGCTCTTTTAAAAAGCAGTAAAAGTTTTTGTTGCTTTTATCGCCGCCATTATCGGGAAATAAGCAAAACGGCAGACTGTCGGTTTCCCTGTGTTTTACAACACAATCACAACATTTGCCGTGATTGGAACAGCTTTCTTTGGGGCAAGTACATTCCTTAACATTCACACAATTCACTATCGCTCACCTCCCCGCATATGCAATCCTCGCTTATTGTTGTTATGTCACGCATAAATAAAAGTAAATCGTCAACCGTTGATTTATTCAACGTGTAATAAGTCCACTTCCCCTCTTTCCGGCCACCCGCCAAACCGCAGTCGCAGAGTATTTTCATGTGGTGGGATAATGTCGGTTGTGTTATTTTTAGCTTTTCTAAAATTTTACAGGCACAAATCTCACCGCAAGAAAGCATTTCGATTATTAAGAGTCTGTTTGTGTCGGCGAACGCCTTTAATATGGCGGTATTCTTTGTGTAATCTTTATTCATATAAACACCTCACATTGACGAATATCTATATTATACACACTTTCCCCTGTTTTGTCAATATTGAATTTTCCTCTTGACAAGAAAACGTAAAAATGAAAAAAGGCGGGACATAAAGTCCCGCCCTCACAACATCATTACATACCCACTAATTTTTCCAAAATGTAAATAGCGTCAAATATAGTTGGTTCGCCGGTCGCCTTTGATTCTTCGGTGAGTAGGTATATTGACTTCGTAACCGGACAATCGTTAATTGTAAAAGTTGAACCGATAATATATTCCAAAATATCAACCACGTCAAAAATAGTATATTCCGGAACGCTTTCATAACCCCTTAGTTCTATACAAATGTAACAATTACACAAAACTCGAGAAACGTCGCATTTACACTTGTTTATATGGGTTTTAAATATCGACTCTTCCCATTTATCATGTCCCTCAAAAACAGTGATAATGCCTACTCTCAATGTATCAAGTGCCATTAATTCCATTATTTCCGTTACCGTAGCCTCAAAAGTTACCCATATCCACGGTTCTTCCGAAAAAGTCATATTCAAACCAAGAGGTAGCCTTATAAAGTCTTTTTCGACCCCCATAAATTCACAAAAAGCTTCCTTCGTTTGAGCTTCTTCGTAATGTTCAATGCCCCGCCATGTAAAGAAAACAACAGGAATTAATTCGTCGTCGGAAGAATTGTTCATTATTTCCATAAGGTCGGGTGAAATTCGCGAAGTGTCATATTCCTCGACGGGCGTGGTCGCGGTTGCGAGAGTCGCGGGGATTGCGACGGCGCACAGCATGGCGGCTGTAAGCAGTAGTGATAGTAGCTTTTTCATAATGTTTTTTCTCCTGTTACAACATATATTTCTATTCCTGTAAAATCAGGGGGATACAACCGGTTCCGTGTGATATTTACATTACTTAAGACAGCACTTGATTTTTTGAGAGCGATTCATTAAAATTTAACTCCTTTGAGTGAGCGTTTATAGGTTCATTATACATCAAACTTTTTGAAGGATTATTTAAGTCGATAACAAGATTTCCTATAAATAGATATCCGTCTTCATGAGTATTGGCTGTGACTTGCCAAATTTTGATTAATGGTAATAAATATTCTGCATCTTTATCAAAAGACACATCGTTTCTCTTGTACGAACCTATATCTCCGCCCAAAACAGAAACATCAATGTTTTCGGCATATACAAATATTTTTTCAGCAGCATTACCTAAAACTCTGTCAATGATAATAAATTCATACTCAGTTAAATTATCGCCAAATGGTCTATTGTCTATATATTTTGCGATTACTACATCTGTACTTTCAGCTATAGCTTCCTCAAAATTATAATATTCTACAGACATTTGAACTATTTTTTCGGGGTGTATATAATTGTCAGTTTTATTTAACTCATTTTGCGTACCGCACGCGCTTAAACATAACGCAACTAAAATGATTGGTACAATTAATAATTTTTTCATTTTTTACCTCTTTCTTATTTCTTACGATTTTTACTTATTAATGCCGCGCAGCCTACAACAAACATGGGAATTATACCAAGTGTAATCCCGGTTCGCGGGTTGGTGTCATTATTCGCGGCTGAATTGGTTGTTGAATCTGTGGTTGAATTCGGCGCAGTAATAACGCTTGAATTATTCCCCGACCTTGAATCCGCGGACGGTTTAGGTTTGCCGAAGCTTGCCGCCAAGAATTGCTTTATATTTTCAACAGAAGAAACACCTAAAATATCGTCCTCATCTATAACATTGCCCTCGCTGTCGATTGCGTAACTGCGTCTGGGGTGATTTGACATATAACGCCCCTCAAATGGAGCAAAAAGAAAAAACAAATATTCCTGCCCTTTTTCAAGAAATTGTCCCCCGTTGCCTGGAACTCGCGCCGGGAGACCGTCGCCGTTTGAATGCGGGTTTTTATAACCATGAGCTACTACTTCAATGGTATTCGCCCCCACATCTCCGTAAACCACCTCTGTTATTTTTATCGTTGTTATAGTAACTTCTGAA
>WRHO01000015.1 GCA_009783205.1 Oscillospiraceae bacterium | reverse complement strand
AGCAATTATTTTCAATTTATACGAAATTGACGGTGCGAATCGGGGTTTGCGGAGGTTGCCAATAATATTTGCCAACGCAACTAAAATAAAAACCATTATTTTGCGAAATAACCCTTCAAACCCCGTTCTGCTTGAAAGCCTTTTATTAATAATTGCGTTTACTACGCCGGTGATATAATCCATAACGACGAACGTCACTAAAGCATAAAACAACCCGTCGGCGGCTCCAAAAAGAAACCCCGCTAATCCGCCCGTTATTACGCAAATGACTTCAAAAACCGTTTTATTATTCAATTTTATATTACCATACCTTTCCGAGCCGCAAAAAGCTCTCTTTTAAACTTCATCTTATCCGTTCACCTGTTGCATAGCCATAATCCATATAAACCTGTTAAGAGCTTGATTATATCTGAACACATTGTACATACCGCTATAAGTATCAATAGTTTGGTTACCGTTTCCTATGCGCCCCTTCTCGTCCCACATTTCTATATCAGACAAATTTTGAGTCCCGTCGTTTATTCTTAATGTAGGGTTGATATAACCGTTGCCGTTAGCGAATACAACGCCGAATATAACGCCGTCCGTAAGCGTAAACCCGGGAATTGTTACGGACTTGACGGCGGTATATTTGCCCGTAGTGCATACGCCTTTATATTCGCCCATAAATGCTATTCTCTCAAAAACCGCATAATTCGCGACATTTAAGCGAAGCTTCAAATAATCCAGCTTTGATTCGAGCGTGTCGATTTTTTCCAAAAGCGAGCTTCCGTTTTCGTTATCATCTGCATACTTTTGCTCGAGCGTGTCAACGCGGTCGGATACAGCGTCAAATTCTCTGAGTATTATATCTGCGCGCTCAAAATTATCGTTAAAATCCTGTATATCGTAAAAATCGTTCTCATCGGGAAGTTTAAATCCCTTTTCTGTTGTAATCATGTAAAAGACCTCTCTACATTTCCTTCCTTTTTTAAATAACGGTGCGTACGAACACCGAGCTGCTTATGCGTTTCTTTTTTTAAGGCTCTGTGCCTTCTGTAAATAATTATTATTTCGGTTAAAAGATTTGCAGGAGCCCATCGTTCAAGAAGTCTTTCTATTTCGTGATAATAAGGCTCCATCTCCAAAAAGAATAAAATACTTAATATATACTTATCATAATTTGCGCTTATACGGACGTTTGTTACCCCCATAGGCTTGTATAACGAAAGTATAACGGCTTCTAACGCATTATGCGTATACGGGAGAAAATCCGATAATCGACAAATAATCTCGCGGCGTCTTTCTTCTGCGGTTTTCCCCGACATACCGGTAATGCCGAATATTTTCTCCCACCTGTAAAGACCGACTTCGGACTCATCGGCATAAGCGGCAAATGAATTGTTTAAGATTTTACCGATTGCCGCGCTTATATAATTTATTTCGTCGCTTTGAGTTTTCATTATATAAGAAAACTCTTTAATCCGCTGCATATTCTCCGGTAAATATTTAATCAACATTTGTTATCTCCCCCCTTAAAGGAATATGGTTGGAGTAAATCATATAGTTTCTGTCGTTTGAATTGTTGAATTTTAAATTTTCTATAGCCCTGATTTTCCCGAGAGTAACATTTAAAAATTTAACCTCGAGCTGTGACGCGCTCAAGGTTATGTCGTCTAACGCTTCCCACATAACGGCAAATTCTCTGAAATATTCGTCTAAAACCCTGTTTAAATCGGATTCCGTATCCTCAAAGCTGACCCCCTGTGACATAATGAATTTCGCCGAAACATTTATAGTCATTCCCATTACGCCTATAACGGTTACATTATGACCAATCGGGGCGAGTCCGTATCCTTTTCCCGGATTTCTCGCCGGGTCAATAATTCCTTTTATATCCGTAATCATTTCGTTTGAAGGAATGTCCCATTGGTTGGTTATAATAGAAAGTCTGACATGACCCCCGCCGTTATACGAGGGGGTGATTTTTACGCCGCCGACGCCGGGTAGCGCGAGAACCATTCTTCGATAATCGGCAACATTTCCTCCGTAGCTGTAGTTTTCAATGCTTTCAAAATATCGTTTTCTTAAATGCTCGGTCTCCTCCTCGTCCTCACCCGGAATGAGCAACCCGGTAATCTTAGCCGATGTAAGCCCCTCAATATAATTAACGGGGAGCAAATCCCCTACCGACCTGTTACCGACCGCGCCTTTGCTTGTACATACTAAGCGGTATGTTAAACCCTCAATATTCTCCGTCACTCGGTAAATCAATTCTTCCTCGTCGACTCCCGATAAAACGGTGAACAATGTGTTTGCGGGTACCGTTATATTAAACTCGCCCTTAATGGTTGCAAAGGTTGCGGGATAAGGTGTAATCGCCCTTTCCGCCGCCCTGCGAATAAGCATTTCGCGCCCGGCTGTATCGGCAAAGGTCTCGTCAATCGCGTTGTCGAGTTCGGAATAAAACTGTGCCAACTCGAGCGCGACGGGAGCCAATGCGTCATATATAACGCTTCCCTCCCGCTTATCAACATCGTCCGGAATCCTGTCGAGCATACGCGACAATATAAACCCGAATGTCATATTTTTGTACATTATTCTTTCCCCCTGTCTGTATAAAACTCAAAAGCTTCAAGCTTGTGTTCCCCGTAAATTGAATAAACGGTAAATGTAACGCGAACAATATTCTTTTCTTGAACAAAATTAAACCCGACTACCCGCAAAATTCGACTGTCGGAAAGCAATGCCTCCTTGATTCTTCGCTCGAGCTCAACACACACATAATCACAATCCCGCCCGAACAAATCGGCGAGTTCGATTCCGTAATCTGTAGAATATATAGGGTGTCGAAATCTTTCTGTATTGAGTATTTTTACAACCGCCTGGCTAATTGCTTCTCTTCCGTCAATAAATGTTTTACCGCCGCTCAAATTTTCCAAATTATAAGTCTTTTCGGAATACTCCTTCCTTAAAGACTCGTTGCCGAATTCATCGGCAACGTCATAAAACCCATTAGGTAACATTAAATCCCCCCTAAAACCAAATCCATCAAATGCTGTTCCCCGTTTAATTTATGAACACATTGTAATACCGTGGCGTTACCTTTAAACTCATCAAAATTCAAAGCTATACCGGAACCGCCTCGAACCCTTACGTCACCCAGCGCGTTTTTTACAGAAACGCTTCGCTCGTCCTTGTTATATATAGCCAATAACGAATTAGCCCTGCTTACAAGGGCTTCGTTTTCGTCGCTGATTTTCATATAATGCTGTAAAACGCCGATTCTGTATTCGCTGTCTATGTCCCTCGCAATATAAACCTCTCGGTCGCTTGAATTATTTTCTTGCCGAGAGAGCTTAATTCTGTTACTCCGCCCTTCAATTGATGAAAAAAAGCTCAATTCTCCTATTGTATCCCTATTAAGCTCTGCCCCCGAAAACATTTGAGCCTCATTCTTCAAAGAAAGCTCCCCAAATTCATCAATAAGCGTAAATCGCGTGCCGCTTCTTTCGTACTCATAATCGAGTGCATTTTCGATTATATCCGAAAGCGCAACGTCGTCTTCTATACGCTCCGGAATGATACATTGTGTTTGGTCAATATCACCCACCCGCAATTTATAATCCAAAGCAATCGTGCGTATAACGTCGCTCGCCCGTTTTCCGGAATAGATATAGGTATCCTTATTTTTCAAATATCTTAATTGGTCATAGGCTGTAACGGTTTCGATGCCGTTATGCTCCTTTTTTCTTTGAAAAACTACCCCGAAAAACATTTTTCTGCCGTTGACCTTAAGCCCCACCTTGTCGCCCGCTCTTATCGCAAATTGATTTCCCAAAAGCTTTTGCCCGATTATACCGAACGAAAGCTTAGAACACCGACCTTGATTAAAGCTTTCATATAAAACGCCGTCACAAACCTGCGGTTCAAAAGAACAACTTTGATTATTAACCCTTAATTCAAACACTGTTAGTCTCCATTTCTAATTCTTAGGAATTTTCAAGTTTTGCTCGGGGTGAATGGTATAGGTGGTGGTTCCTTTCCCGACATTATCGCGGTCAATTAACGGCTTATTCAAATCGTATATGTCCTTATACCGACTCCCCTCGCCTAAAAGCTTGTGCGCTATTATCCAAAGCGTATCGTCCTTTGCGACGCGATAATTGCTGACGTCGGGAACACTGTCAACGGGGCGCGTCGGCGTGGGTGCAGACCCCTTAACCCCATCCGGAGAATTGATTATTACGTTTTTTACGGCAAAATCTCGATACTCGCTTAACCTGACATCTATATAAATATCTTTCCCTTCTGCGGCGTCCTCGCGAGAACGAATCTCGGAAAAAACGACTTTAATATTCGTAGAAGCGAGAGCCCTCCCCCCCGCAGATTTTCGAGACACAATAAACCTGAACGGCTTACCGGATTCTTGCAAATCCAATAAGCTCTGCAATATACTTCCGCCGAGTACAAACCCGCTTCTGTAAACGGCAAAAGGATAAACGACCTGCGGAAGCAAAGCCGAAAATCTGATTTCGGCTAACCCTTTTACCTCCGAAAAAACAATTTCGCCGCCCGACGCCATATCTACCTTCCGCAATTTATTGCCGTAATCCCTTCATTTTATCGTCGGTATAATCATAACCGAAAAGTGACGTGGAATTTTTTATAAAGTCTTCGTTGGTAACGGTAAAAACTTTATCCTCGACTCCCCAGTTCATCTCTAAAGCAAAAGCGGCGGCACCCCTTTCGGAAAGTGCCGCGCCTATACGCGCTAAAGAGACAAAGTTAATATACGAGCCGGGTAAGGTTTTATTTTGCCCGATAAAAACGCCTCCGCCTAATGCCATAATAATTTTTCCTCCATTTCTAATTTCCCCATTTTCTCTTTCTCGTCTTCGCTGTAATACACAAAAACGTCATAATTGACAAAAAAACTTAATAAGTCGTCAACCCGCTCCCCCTGCATAGCTGCCCCGCGTATAACCGTCTTGGAACCTCCGACGGAAATATATTCTAAGCATATAAACAATCGGTCGAGAATATCCTGCCAATTTTCAAACCAACGACATTCTACACATAATGCAACGCTGTGTAAATACCTATTCCCCAATAATTGAGTAGAGGTAAAATGCCTGTCCTTGATTCGTTTGTTTGAAGGGTTCTTAGATGAAACGTAAAAATTCGACTCGCGTAAGGGTGCCTTTGAATTAAGAATCCCCGCTTTTCGAGCCGAATCTTCGGTATATATTTTAACATCTTCTCCAAATTCGCGCGCTAAATTGGAACAAACCCCCGAAATTATTTCACTAACCATATATATGACCATTCCTTTCCGAAGCACAACCCCCCCTACCCTCGGGAAATAATCCTTGCAATAGGAATCTTTTTATGGTCAACATAGGTGTCATACTCGACATTAACGAGTTCCCAATTTTCGCCGTCGGAAAGTTCATAATCGGTAGGAGAAAGCGAGCTTTGGCTCTGCTTTTCATAACTGATTCCGTAAGGCGCAAACGCTTTACGCTGTCTCATATAAAGGGTATCCTCCCCACCGTTCGTCTTCGGGTCGCGCGCAAGCTCGTAAGAATTTTTAACGCCTATATCTTCATAAGAAAACGCGCCTTCACCTAAGATATAGGTGGTATAAAGCGTTTTCCCGCCCTCTTGCGTTACGGGGAGATTATCGTCAACAATAACCAAACGCCCGCACCATGTTCCGAGCTGAATCTCTCTCGTTATACCGTCCTTATCGGTATAACGCATATACTCGAGCAAATTGAGGTTTTCTAAAGATGTCGCAATTGTAGAGTGCATAAGAACAACAGTAAATTTCTTTTTATTAACGCCACAAGCCTTGAAAGCCGCGTTGTTAAGCGCAACTGCGGTAATACCGCCTTCTCCGTTTTCAGAAATGTTATGCGTATGCTCGTTGACAAATTTAAGATTCTCGGTTCCGCTCATAGAGAATATACCGTCAAGCACCGCGCTTAATGTACCGATATCAATATCGTCTTTATACTCCGCAACCTGTCGCGCAACAGAATCCATAAAATCACCGCCGCCCGAATCATAGATAAAGTCTTTTTCTACCCAGCCCTTTGCTCTGCCGACAACAACAACCCCCTGCTCAAAAACTTTAGTGTTTTCGGGGTTAATATCGGTAGCTCCGTCATAATTGATTGCCCCGCCGTCGAGTGCGCCGCGCATAATTACCCTTGCAAATCCTACCGTGCTTCCCGCCGAAAAAACATTTTTAATGTCGGGATTAGCTGCTAATGCCTTCGCCTTAACTAATTCGTTAACCTTTAAACCTTTGGTTCTTTTAACCGAATAATCAAAAGCCTCGGGGTTAAACTTCTTCGCGTTAAATTTTGTACCTTTCATTCGTTCTCTCCTTTTTATAAATTACAATTTTGCTCTCGGGTGTTTTTCCAAAAATGAGCATAATTCAGAATAGCTTAATTTTGAAAAATCGACCCGCTTATCCGGGGCTTCTCTCCCCGTTTCGCCCGTGACCGCGCCGTTAAGGTTTAACGTACAATCGTGTTTTGCCGCCGATTCGTTTTGTTTAACAAAAATTTCATCAATCGCGCTTTTTAAAGAATCAATCTGCTCCTGCAATCCCTTGAGGGCGTCATTAACCGCTTCATTAACCGCTTTATCGAAATCGTTCGAATCCATGACCTTTTCTGTCGCGTCCTTGCCGTCGTGTTCCCGGGCAGTCGTAACAACCTTCCCGTCAACATTTGCCTTATTTTTTTCTTCCATATCTTGGTCTCCTTTCATATATAAGAAAGCCGAGGATTAAAAACTCAATCGCTTTTAATCTTCAGCTTTCCATAATACTATTTTAACATACGTTATCTCGCTCCGGTGCCAACATTCGTTGCACCGGCAACAATTGCAATTCTGTTTGCCTGTTTTTTAAAATATCTTCTAAAACGCTATATACAGTTATTTACTTTCGCTCGTTGCATATATGTTGTATTACATTTTTAAAATCACCCCGTCGTCCAAACTCATTATCCGTCAAATAAACCTTAGACTGCAACAAATCGTATCCCGGGTTATGATTCGCCTCAACAACAACCGGGCCCGAAGGGGTAACCGCAATATCCCAGCTTATATAACGAATACCTTCTTCCGCCCCGCGCAACGCCGCCTTTGAAATCATAAGCTCCGTTTCCTCAAAAAACGGAATCTGTGTTCCCTTAAAAACGACGCCGGTTGTGGGGTGAGAATGGAATATTTCCGTTTTTTTATTAACGGCGTCGGTTACAATAACCCCGTTTTCATCTAACAAAACAAACAATCCGCCTGCGTTAAAATTATCAACTACGCTGTCGCCTACTCCGAGCCGCAAGGCTCGGAACATGATATAAACCTTACCGTCTCCCGCGATGGTCATTAATCTGACGGTATTCACCGAAGCGGGGTTAATTGCGGCAACCTCATCATGCTGCGTGATACACTCCTCAACCAAGAGTTGTCCGTTTTTAATTAACCTTTCGTATAACTCGCCCGAATCACAATCCTCGGTATAAATTTTTTCAATTCCTTTACCACATATCGAATCAATCGGCTTAACAATAACGACGGGGTTAACCTCAAGAAACTGCGCGAGACCATCGGCAGAGGTTTCCTTAAGACTAACCCAATTCCTTCCGATATATTCTTTAAAGATTGAATTAAAAACGGCTTTATCCTCAAACTTATAATAGTTTTCCTTATTGTTTAATTTTCTTATAAACTCATTATTTATTCCGCGGGTAACAAAGGTGCGGCGTTGCTTGCCCGAAAGCCGTATAAAGTCAAATATAAGATAATCGACATACCCCGCCCCATAGCGAAGCCCACACCAAAGCATATCAAGGAACACAAAGGCTGAAGGCGTTTGATTCTCTTTTGAAAGTGTGCGAACGGTCGAAAAAAGCCGCCCAAAATCCATTTTGAAGAAACAGCGAATTAAATACTTAATCTTTCTCATATGCTCATTATAGCACACAAAATATCAACTGTCAACCGCCCGCAGCTCTCCCATAACGTCGTCGACCCACGGGTGATTGGCGATTACGGTCTCGCGTGATAGAATACCCAATGACTTGACGCAGTTATCAATAACCGCCCCCTCGTTCATCATCATATCCCGATTAAATATAAACTCAACATCTGCGGTGTGCAAAGGTACCGACGCGTCGAAATTGCGATTAACGAACCACATTAAGTCCGAAAGTGATGCTTGAAATTCGGTTTCGGTCTCGTTAGCGTCCAAATCCACATCTGAATACATAGATTGAATGTTCATCTGATTAGAGCTGCCGTTTAAGCGCGAATCTTTAGCGTCGAACCCCATACCGTTCTCAATAATCGCTTTTTTGAATATCGCAATAACGGTGCGATAATTTTCGGCGTTCACCTCTACCTTAAGCGTTTTTAAGTCTCCCGCCGCTCCGTCAATCGAGCGAACCTTAACCGCGCCGTAAGCGGCAAGATTGCGGCGAAACTCGCCGAGGTTATCCCCGTCATAATTAACGAGAACTAAAAGCGTATTGCGTGGGTCTTCCTCCATAGCGTTTAAAAAATTTGAAAGGATTAGATTTAATCCGTCCTGAAGCGACTTAACACAACCGATAAGCGGGCATTCGTCCGAATCCCTCTTAAAAGCAACGAGCGGAATCCGCCCCCAACAAAACTCGTTATCCCCTGTAGAGATATAAGCCGCATGATAAGGTGCGACTCCTACTAACCTACCTTTGTTGTCGAGTTCAAAATAATGAATACCGCCCTCATCAAAAACCTCAATTTTCTCAACAATTTGCTCTCGTTCGTTTGCTTTTGAATAATCGACGACCTCGTACACACGTATGGCATAATCCAACTCGGTATGCTCAAAATCGCGCCAACCGGGAATCATCTCATATCCGTTCATTCGCTTAAAACAAATACGCCCGTCCTTGAAACAGGGATAAATCCAAGAAATTCCGTGATTATACGCGTCTTTACAGATGTTTTTCATCAACCGCATAAACCGCCTGTCAAATACCTTCGATAAATATTCATAATACCCGCTGTCGTCGGTTCTGAACGTCAAAGGTCGCCCCAATAAATAATTGGTCTTTTGATTAACGAGCTTGCGATACTGATTATCCACCGCTTTATTATCGGGGAGGTTGTAAACCGGTTCGAGTTCGCCGTTTTCGCCGATAACGGTTCGCGAGCGATACAAAATATCGTGCCGCCCAAAATAATAGTCCTCGCCGGTCAACATAAGTCTCCGCCTTTCGGAAGCTTTAAAAACTTCTATTTCGCGCTCAATAAACTCCCTGTCCGCCTTAATTTTAAAGTTAAATTCCATTTTTATGACCATTCCTTTCCGAGGCACAAAACCTCTGCGAATAAAAGCCTATCCAGCTTCGGGGCGGCAGAGCCACCCCTGCCAGCTTTTATTCAAACTTATCGTACTCCTTATATATTTTTATAGGCAATCCGCCATATGGCAACCTCCGAAAACCTGTTTTGTGTAATCGTCGAGATGAAAATTTCATCAGACAAGGCGATTTTTCTGCGAATATCCGTTGATATTTAAAGAAAAATCAACGAAGTATGGCGGAATTTTTCAACCGGCGAGTGCCGGAAGAGGTTTTCGGAGGTTGCCATATACAAGAATAACATCTGCTTAAAAGCAATAGTGCCACGTTTCGTTGCCTTTGCAACAAAAACAACCCCCAAAAAAGATTTCGAAGGTTGTCTTTACTATTTTTTTATCATTACCCGCCGTCAAGATTCGCCCCTCGGACGAGTAAACCCCGTCCTTTTGGCTTATCTCTTGTTTGGCTTATCCAAGTGTTTTATAAGTCGGTAATCCCACTATATACAAAAGAATTTCAATAGCACAGAATATGGTAGGCTCTCCCGCCGCTTCACCCTCGGGGCTTAGAATTGCCGCAGAATTGTCCTTAGCGTTACTCGGCATTTTCACAAGATACAATAGTATCTCAATGAAACAGAAGATTGTCGGCGCGCCTTCTTCTTCGCCCTTACTTGAAATTATCCCCGGCTTATTCTTCGGCACGGTATTGGTTGTAACGGGTTCGGTGGCAGTTGTCAAAGGCTCTGTGGTAGTTATCACCGGCTCTGTGGTAGTTATCACCGGTTCAGAAGTAGTCGTCTCCGGTTCAGATGTCGTCGTCTCCGGTTCAGAAGTAGTTGTCTCCGGTTCAGAAGTAGTCGTCTCCGGCTCAGATGTAGTCGTTTCCGGTTCCGTAGTGGTTGTCACCGGCTCCGTGGTGGTTGTCTCCGTCGTTGTTCCGACCGGGCTTCCGCAACCGGCACAGAAATTACCGCCGGTCAACGCCGCCCCGCACTTGGTACAAAAACCATAGAAAGGTGTTGTAGTAGGTTCGGGCGTTGTGGTAGGCTCGGGAGTGGTCGTAGTAGGCTCCGGTGTGGTCGTAAGCTCGGGCGTTGTCGTAAGCTCGGGCGTTGTCGTAGGCTCGGGCGTTGTCGTAGTAGGCTCCGGCGTGGTCGTAATCTCGGGCGTTGTGGTAGGCTCGGGCGTGGTTGTAAGCTCGGGCGTTGTCGTAGGCTCGGGCGTTGTCGTGGTAGGCTCGGGAGTGGTCGTAGTAGGCTCCGGCGTGGTCGTAGGCTCGGGCGTTGTAGTAGTAGGCTCGGGTGTTGTAGTAGTAAGCTCCGGTGTTGTAGTAGTAGGCTCGGGCGTTGTAGTAGTAGGCTCGGGCGTTGTAGTAGTAGGCTCGGGTGTTGTAGTGGGTTCGGGCGTTGTAGTAGTAGGCTCGGGCGTAGTGGTAACCTCAGTGGTGGTCGTCGTCACGGTCGTCTCCTCAGTAGTCGCGGTTGTTTCCGGCGGACATACACAAGGATACTTCCAACAATCGGTACAACAAATACACTCCGATAGCTCCTCGTTACACTCGGCACAGTAAAAGACGCACACACAGCTTTTTTCGCATTTTTTACAAACTGTACAAATGCGTTCGACGCATTTTACGCAATATCCGCAATCGACACAGCGGTTGGCGTTTTGCTCCGCGCATAAAACGCAGGCATTAGCGGGGAGCGGGGCTTCAACAATACGCAATGAGGTAATTACCATATTGGCGTAAGGGACGCTCGAGCTTCCGTTACAGCCGATGCTGTAGCTACCGCCGCTTAGATGTTGCGAAATCTGTTCATGGGTCGTATCGTAGACCATGCTAAATTCGCCGTTTTCGTCGAGCGGCTCAAGCTTTAGCACCTTGGTGACTGTGTCCTCAAAACGCAACCTTGCCTGAAGACCGGCGGCGGGGTTAATAAATTTACCCGAAATCTCGAATTGATATGAATGTTTAGGGCTAATCGCCAAATTGTTTAATCTTATCAGAATTGCCTGTGAAGACGTAGCCGCGCTTCTCGTTATGCTGATTTTTCTCGGGTCGTTCATATCTACGGAATACTCCGCACTGGACGAACCTCTTCTCAATACGTTTGAGGAGGGCTGGGTGTTAGTTCCGTCTAAATCCGACAATTTAGCGTCCTTTTGCATATCGTAAACTACGCCGTCATATACGGGAACGCAAGTGCAACATTTTTCACACTTGTTACAAACCTCACAGATACTGACGATACAATCGGTACAATAACCACAGCTTACACAGCGGGTAGTGCTTTCCTGCCCGCAAAACGCACAGGAATTAACGCCCATAGGCTTTTCGATAATACGGAACATGGTAATGACCATATCGGGAAGGGGAGAGCTTCCGGTGCTTCCGATACTGTATTCCGCGACATTATTGGTTGCCGTAATATGCTTTGATAATTGGGTATAGGTTGTGTTATAATCCATGCTGAAATAACCGTTATTGTCGAGCGGTTGAAGCTTTAAAACGTCGTTATTGTACAATCCGTTAAGATTATCAACATACTCAAAGCGCAACCGCGCTTGAACATTCGCCGCGGGGTTAATAAACCTACCGCCAATCTCGAATTTATACGAATGACCCGGCTTAAATGTTATCGTATTTAGCCTCATTCGTATTGCTTGAGCCGAACTGGTGCTGCCGCTTCTTTTCACTGTAATTACTTTAGGCGGGTCGTTATCCACCACAATGCTTACATTACTGCTGCTGACTCTGAATAAGGTATCTGTGTTGTAATAGCTCGGGTTGTTTCCGCTGCCTTCCATATGCCATATATTATCGTCGGTTTGCATATCGTAGATAATCCCGTCGGGTAGCTCAACACACTCGCAACAGTCTGTGCATAACCCGCAATAAGCACACATATCGACGCATTCAAAACACAAATCACACTCGGAACAATAATGAACCGAAGGTATCTTTTTATCGTTACAAGCGGAACAAGTGTCACAATCGGGACAAATAACCACGCCGTTTCCGACGTTACAGCCCGAACAAACGTCACAATCGGGACAGCTTGTATACCCGTATACGTCGGCGTTACACTCGGCGCATACGCCACAGTCGGAACAAAGCGTTTTACCTATCTCGTCACATTCGCCGCAACGAACACAAATACAGATATATTTGTCACAATACTCACAAATACTGACGGTAGTTACCGCTTTTATTTTATAACTGCGCGTTGTGCTCGCGAACGCGCCGCCTGCGGAGTGAAAGGCTGTACCTGCGGACGCGGACAATGACGATGTATAGGGATAATAAGCCGCACCGCTCGTATTAATTTTGTCAAACTTGACAACAACCGCAAACTGCGAACCCGCGTCCCCCAAATCGACCGCCGTCCCCAAATCGAGCGTATAATGCCCCGGATACGTGACCGTCTTGGTTGCTTTTACCGAAAAATCGGTTGTCTGATAACTGTCAAAGCCTTGAAAATTCGGTATTACATCAACCGAAAACATAACGTCGGAGGTCAACGATTCAACAACAACCTGTTCAAGCTTTTCGTTATCTTTGTCGGTGGTGAAAACGCGCGCATAAAAATTAGTATCGGAAGAACTCGGGCCGTCTGAAGACTCCGTCACTAAGTAATCATACTCGTGAAGGGTTGTCGACTCGGGGTTAAATGTCTTCACTCTGTCAATAGTGTAAGTATATATCGGAAAGCTTGCGTCATCATATGAAATCCAAAAGCATCCGCTATCACCAAATGAAACCCCCCAGCTATTTTTTACGAGCCACGCGCCGTCATTAGGCGGGACTGTTTTAAATTTAGTCTTCGAAAAATTATCGTCCCACCCGATAATAGCAACGGCATGACTCGGACTGGTCGGACTCGAATAATAATACGATGAGTATTGTTCGTTATAAGTCGGCTCGTCCCAGTACATTGCCGCGCCGACCGCGCCGTACTCAATAACCGATTCCTTAATCTGAGTCGGAGTTACGCTGCCTTTTGAGCCTCCGAGATAAAATGCATTTTGAACGGCGAAATCCCTCGTTATGCTTTGGGTAATCGCAACATCTCGCGCGGGTATGCTCGCCGTAACATAAGGGTCTTTAGAATTATTAACCAATCCGCCGAAAACGCCGCGCATAAAATAATTTAAAGCAATCGTTTCGTGTCCGCCGTCGCCGGGGTTGTATCGCGGGTTATAACTACCGCTCGGAAGGAGAGCATAATTGTTTCCGACGTGGTTTAAAGCGGTGGAATAGCCCATATGCAATTCCGAAAAGCTGTTCATTCCCTGCCCGTTTTTGAGCATATTAGCTTCGGCAACCGCAGAAGACGTAAAAGCCCAACACAAGCCGTTAGACCCCTGGTTCTTTATATTAGATATATAACCGGATTCTCTGCCGTCATATTTCTCCGGTACAATCGCAAACGCTTGAAACCACGGGATATGCGGGTATTCTCTATTATTCTCTGCTTCAATATATCCCGGGACAAATCCCTCCGCTAACCAAGGCTCGGTATCAGAAGAGGCTAAGTCCGCAAACCCCGGGGTTTCATGCGGCTCCGAAAGAATAGCGGGAATCGCCGCAACCGCGACGGTGTTAAACAACATCGCGCTTGTAACAAATAAGGACAGTATGCGTTTTTTCATAATAGTTAGTCTCCTTTTAAATAATTTCCAAATAATTTTTCTCTTTTCTCGACTCATCGACTCAAATCTCATTATTTTACAATTACTATACATAGTTATTATAGTTCATTATGTAAAAAATGTCAAGAACTAAATTAATAAAAATTCTAAAAGTAAAGTTTTACCTATGTCCGTCCGATATTAAACTCAAATATATCGAAAAGGAAAACAACTGTTATGACTGTTAACAATAATATCGGCGGTATAAACCCGTTTGCAAATAATCCCGTAACCGAAACAAATCGCGGAGGTCTTTCCGCTCCGAATCAACTTAAAAACATCAATTCTGTTTTCAACGGACATTTTGATACATTTGTAAATCAAGTCAGCGATAATTTCATCGCGGGGCTTAACAAAAGAATTGAAAACAACCTTTTGAAAATAATGTGCCTTTCCGCAGAGGACAGGAAGCATATGGCGTATATGTACAAAGAAAACCTTAAAAGGTTGACAAAAGAAGCGATTGAACACGAGGAGAAGGAATTAGAAAGGTTTAACTCCTTAAAAAAAGAAAAAGCCTACTATGAGGACATATTATCTAAAGACGGCTATGTAGACAAAGGCAAATTCGCATTTAGCGGAATTAAAAAAACGCGAGTATCGGTTGACGAGGTTAGAGAGCTTCTTGACAAGGTACAGGTGAAAATAGACGACGTTGTATCCGCAAGGGGAAGGAAAGAGAGCGACCCGTTCGACACAAAAACATTTGAATATCTTTTCTCGGGCGCAATGTTTTTAGCGGCAACTGATAAAAGGAGTGCGGCGGCGGCAATTATTGATGACGTCTCTATAAGCGGACAATGGACGCGCACGGAGGAAAATTTTGCGGCGGAATCAAAAAGAACAAAAGAATCGCTCGAAAAGCGGCTCGAAGACATAGATAAAATGTATGCGGCGTTCCTAAAAGACGAAGAGTTTGACGAGCGCGTTGCAAATGAACATCTCGGCGATAAAATGGAAAAGGTGAACGCTTTATTAGACATATTCAAAAGCTGGAACCAAAAGACAATGCTCAAATTGCTGGAAGCGAATAACATAACCGAGGAAGAATTTAACGGTGCCTTCGCAAGAACCGGCATTATGGATTAAAAATACACTTGACATCGTGGCTGATTATGGTATAATAAACGTATGAAAGGTGGTGACGATATGGCTCAAATTGATACTCGGCATGATGAACGTGATATTCTTTTTAAACTTCTTGTGGCAGAACACACCAACGATTTTCACACTCTTATTGTTAATTTTAAGGCAAAAATGGAAGAAGAAGATGTTAAATCTGTTGAAAGTCGTTTCGAAGAATGGAAATCAAATCGAAAATAAGCGTATGAAAGGTGGTGACAATATGGCAAATAGCGCGGAAATTATTGAGCGTTTAGCGATTCAATCAACCTGTCAAAAAATTCTTCTTACAATAAAAGAGGATTGTAAAACAATTGAAGATGTTGAGAAATACGTTTTACAAATTCTCAAAGATAACAAAACACCCTACGAAACTGTTTAGATGTTCGATTTATGAAACAATTCTCGCAACCCGACAAAAACTAATAAACAAGCGAAAAGCTTACGCAATATCCCCTCGTCGAGAAAGCTCATCAAAAGAACGCCCGCACCCGCTCCGGCAATCCCCGCAATACATATAGCGGGGATAATCGACCTTTCGACCAACCCGTTTTTTATATGAATAACGGAAGAAACGAGCGCAATCGGAAGGAAAAACAACAAGTTAATCCCTCCCGCCGCCGATTGAGAAATATCTTTAAAAAAGCTCAAATAAATAATAAGGATAAACCCGCCGCCTAAACCCATTGAGGCGGTTATTCCCGCTAAAAATCCCGCAATATGACTCATAAAAAATCCCCTATACTATACCTATACTATAAACATACGAATTGCCGATATTAGTATAACCGCGCCGAATACACGTTTAAGTATGTCATTTTTAATTTTCTTGAGCAACCCCGCCCCGACCAATGCACCGAGCAAGCCCGCCGGAATGAATTCGGCGGCTTTGGCATAATCGAGACTACCGTTTAACGCGTACATTCCCGCAGAGAATAAGGACAAAACGAAAATTAAAACGACCGATGTCGCGTGACATTTTCGCTGTTCGAGCTTTGAGCGTTCGAGAAGCGGCACAGCGGCAACGCCGCCGCCCGACCCGAACAACCCGTTAAGAAGTCCCGACGTTAATCCCGTCATAAGCTTTTGTTTTGTATTCATAATATCATTGTTTGTTAAAATGATGATATTATACAGTATAGAAACAGTTCTTTAATAATTTACATGAGAACTTTTAGCCGCGGCATATGCTGTAGAAAACGCAATTTGAAGATTAAACCCGCCGGTTAACCCCATAACGTCAATAACCTCCCCCGCAAAGTGTAACCCCTTTACAACCCTCGACTCCATTGTTTTGGGGTTAATCTCCTTAACCGAAACGCCGCCGTCGGTGATTACCGCCTCATCAATGGGGCGAGACGCCGTTACCGTAAGCTCAAAGCCTTTAAACAACTCGAGAAGCCTTCGACGTTCTGTTTTAGTTATTTCATTAACCTTTTTTTCGGGTTTAATCCCGCTTCGTTTAACAAAAATATCTATAAGCTTTTCCGGCAAAAGAGCATTAAGAGCGTTTTTCAGTTGTCGGTTTTTATTCGCGGAAAAGTCGCGCAATATCCGATTATCGAGCGTTTTTTCTTCAAGCGCGGGCTTTAAATCAATCGACAATCGACAATCGTCGGTTATCGGCTGATTAATGTAACAGCTTGCGGTAAGAACTAACGGGCCCGATACGCCAAAATGGGTAAAGAGAAGCTCCCCCTGCTCGGCAAATATAGTTTTAATGCCTTGCCTTAATGAAAGCCTAACATTCTTCAGCGTCAAACCCGCTATATCGGAAAAGTCTTCCTTTGTTTCTAACGGGACTAATGCGGGAGCAATCGGGGTTATTGTGTGACCCGCTTTTGCCGCCAATTGATAACCGTCGCCGGTTGAGCCGGTATTCGGATAGGACATTCCCCCCGT
The DNA here is from genome assembly GCA_009783205.1 of Oscillospiraceae bacterium. Lineage (GTDB taxonomy): Bacteria > Bacillota > Clostridia > Oscillospirales > Ruminococcaceae > Ruminiclostridium_E. Next base: position 21,974 of record WRHO01000015.1, on the reverse strand, counting down.
CGCTATAATAACCTTTGGGGCGTTATAAACGCCGTTATAACATTTCACCCCTTTTATAACGGCGTTTTCGACAATAAGCTCACGGGCGCGGTCGGTTACTATTTCAACGCCACATTGTTTAAGCGCGTAATTTTTCAAGGTGTTGACAATATCGTATGATTTATCGGACGCGGGAAAAACCCGTCCGCCTCTTTCCGTTTTAAGCAAAACGCCCAATTCCTCAAAAAAGCTCATGGTGTCCTTAGCGGAAAACGCGGCTAATGAGCTTAACATAAACTGCGGGTTTTTGGTAATGTTTTTCAGAATTGTTTCTGTATCGCAATTATTGGTAAGGTTACATCTTCCCTTACCGGTGATTGCGAGTTTTTTCATGGGTTCGCCGTTTCTTTCTATAATCAAAACGCGACTCCGCTTATCAGAGAAGGAGGCCGCCGCGAAACCCGCTGCGCCTCCCCCGATTATTATTGTATCATAACTCTTTAAGCTCATGTTGTGCTTCCCGGAGCGGTATTCCCCATATCGGTGTTTATAACGACCGTATCCGGGAAAAGATTCTTACTTTCTTCTTTATTAAGGAACGTCGTATTGACATACCCTTGAATAAGCGCGCCGTCCTCAACCGCAAGGGTAGAAGAGCTTATATCGCCAAAAATAACCGCGTCGCCCTTAACGTCCGCCTTGCCTATAACGTCGAGATTTCCTTGAACCTTACCGTTTACCTCGGCGTATGTAGACATAAGGTCTCCTATCAGCAGGGTGTCGCGTTTCATGCTGATATTGCCCTTCATGCGTACATTCCCCTGAACCTCGGACGTGTGCATCATAGCGTTGTTACAGGAAATATTCCCTATAACCTTACCGTTTAAATCAATATTTTTAGTAGTTTCAACATCGCCCTTTATCGCACCGTCAATGCTCATATCCGCAAATGAACGAATACTTCCCTCAATAATGGTGTTACGGGAAATAACGGTCAGCTCGCTCTCTTCGCTCATTCCACCCGACCGTCCGGAAGACTGTGCAAAAGAAAGCGGTTGAGCATTTTGATTTTGAACAGATTGCGGAGGGGGATAAAATGCAGGTTGTTGTGATTGCGGCGCGTTTTGTTGCTGTTGTGCGTGCTGTGCTTGAGGCGGTTGAAACGACGACGGAGGAGGTGGTGGAGGAGGGGGAGAAGACGGAAACTGTCGCGTCGCCTGTTGCTCGGGTTGAACTTGTCCGCCGAATCGCGAAGCAGGTGTACTGCCACCCGATAAAAACAACTCTGCCGCGGGTGTTGAAGCCGGCGGCGACTCCGCAACGGGAATCGACGACGCTTGTTCAGCCTCCGGTTGCTTAGGTATAGGGCGAATTGTGGAAGCCTCGCTCCCGTCCCAGTCGGGTACGGACCAGTCGGGTGTATCTAATTTAATTTCGCGCGAAACCGACTCAACCCCGCCGCCTACCGCTTTTTTCAAACCCTCAACCGTATCGGGGCTTTTAGGCGGGGGCGTTTTTTCGGGGGGTTTCTCTTTTCCTATTCCCGTAAGCTCTTTTACCGCTTGGGTAAAGTTTTCTTTTATTCCCATTTTTTCAACATACCTTTCCGAGCCTTAAAAGCTCATCACCATTGAAGTGGCCTAACGCTCAAATCTAATTTACCGATAATATATTCATACGGATTAACTCCAAATGATTCGAGAAGGTCTTCTATAACCCAAGTCGTAAAAGTTGAACTCGCCGAATCGTGGAACAAAACAACCGAGCGTTCACCGGTTTCGGTATTATCCGCGACATCTGCGCGAACCGTCCTGTACATGGTGTCCCATGACGCTCCGCTCGAATCCCTGCTGTCTACGTTCCAGTCAAAGTACACAAACCCTCTTCGGTTCATTTCTGTAATAATCTCATCGCGTATCGCTTCGTTATAATCGTTAATGCTCCCGCCGGGGAAACGATAAATATCAACATAAAGCCCCGTTTGCTCATGTATAAGATTACGGGCGAGATAAAAATCCTCTAAATAAGTCTCTACGCTTTCGTATACTTCGTCATATTTATGCGAATAACTGTGAACACCGATAGCGTGACCCTCTTCCGCAATTTGATTGAGCAAATGCGCGTTACCGCCGTTCGGCACCACAAAAAAGGTCGCCTTTGCGTTATGATTACGCAGATATTTTAAAATCGTCAATGTGTTGTTAGACGGGCCGTCGTCAAAGGTCAGGTATATATAATTAGAATCGTCCGAATATTCAATTTCGGAGGTATTACCGTAATTCTCCGCATACAAATCCTCGAAAAGCCCGTCATAAGGCGATTCCTCGGGGACAAATTCCGGTGTTGTCTCGTCTTGTACGGGTTCTTCACCCTCTGCGGTATCGCTCGGTTGCTCACCTGCGGGCGTCTTTCTGTCATTATACAAAAATTCATTATTTAACTCGCGTATTTGCTTTTTTAAATCGTTATTTTCAACCGTAAGTACAACAATTGCCGCTATTGTTACTAAAACCAAAAGCGAAATGATAATTGTAATTAAATGCTTAAAAAATTTTACACTGCCGAAATACAAAATTCCGTACCCCCCGTATGTTCGATTAAAACGAATTTGAAACACTATTTATGGCATCTGTTTGATACACATAATACATCATACTATATTATGCGCGATTTGTCAAGAAAAATTTTAATTTGTCGTTAAATTTGTAAAAATTGGTTAGGAAATCGGGGGCGGTCGCGTTTTCCTCAAATGCTTTCAGATGTTTTCTTCATTCGTTTTCATTAAAAGCGGAAATCTGTTCCTCTATAACATAGCCTAATTCTTCGCGCATTTTCGCATATGATTCTCCACATGATATTACGGGGGTTATGAGGTCGTCTGTCGGTGTCGCAAAGTATATTTTTTCCAAAGTTGTAGTGTAAGGTAGTATTCCTTTGTTAAAATCCCACACCTGTGTAAAAGCTTTTATTCGCTCTAATACATCGAGCTGCTCGTCTGTCCACCCGTGTTTCTGCATTTTTCCCGCGCGGACTCTTTGCCGCATTTCTTCGTCCTGTGCCGCGACAACGGCGCATTGTGTCCACGCTTTAAACCCGTTTGTATTCTTTGCCCCGTTTACGAGCATTAATGCGTTATGATTTCCGCGTTGGTAATAATCGTCGGTCAACGGGTCTCGCGGAAAAGGAACAATACATATCTCATCTTCTGCCCATTTTTCATTTTCTGCGGCAATAACTAAGGTTTCCTCATACAGAAACGCCCCGGCGTTCCAAAAAAGTATATCCCCTTTTTTGAACATATCTAAAAAGTTATCATAAGGGCTGTTGCCGAAATCGGCTATATGATACCCGTTGTGTGCGAGTTCGCGCAAAAACTCCATTGCCCGTTCAATGCGGGAATCATACATATTGCTTTTAAGAAGTCCGTCTTCGATTACAATTATACCCGCACCGGTTGAGGCAATTGCCGCCTCGCCAGTACAATAACCGTAAATACCCCATTTTTTATCCGGCGCCGAAAAACACATACACATTTGCATAAACGAATCCCACGTCCATTTGCCTTTTTCCCACAAGTCAAACGGGTCTTCGAGTCCCGCTTCATGAAGAACGCTTTTCCGATAATACAAAAGTGATACTGTAGGGTTATCGAGTTCGGTTATCGCGGTATAATTCTTGCCCTTCCATTTAAACGCGTCAATGTACGGCTTGGTTGCCTCCCATTCGGGACTGTTCAAATCAATTAGGTCGTCTGTCGGTGAAAACAATTGATGATATAAGCCCATCGGATATAAGTATTCATCAAACGGGAATAAATCGGGAGAATCCCCCGCCATAATCAATTGCGCGAGCTTATGTCCGCGATTTTCATGATGAGTTTTAGTTACTTCAAAAATTTCCCTTTTGCTGTTTAGTTCTTTATAATACTCATCATTAGGAATAGGCGGAACACAGGTATTATCCCTTGAATCGTCGTCATTATAATATACGCTCTCGCTTTCTTCTTTCCGCCAATATTTAGCTTTATACAATAGCGCGGTCGGTGACGTTTCATCTATATCGTACCACGTTAAAAGCTTCAACTTTTCTGTAATTTCAACATCGGGCAAAGCCTTGTGTTCGGTTAATACGGGCGGTTGCGGTTTACCCGGCGTTTTAGCGGAATCCAAATTTTTGAGCGCGAGTATTAACCCCGCCGTAAGCAAAACGGTTATTATTGTTAAAATTAAAAATGTTTTTACTCTCGGATTCATAATATACTTCTCTTAAAATTATAACATAAAATCTATTTTTGTCAAGTCTCCGTATAACTTCCAACTAAATCTTCACTGTTGTAAAGCCATTATTATCCCACGTTCTTGTTTCTTCGCACAATAGCGGCAAAAGTCCTGCGATTTTCTTTTTCTGTGCTGACGTTAATTTACACCGACTCATTTTGCAACCTTTTTCAATCATTTCCATAAGTTGATTTTCGCTCTCGTATAACCCCGCTCTGATTGAAAACACCAAAGCCGCTGTCAGCATTACGAAATCATCACCGAGGACTTTTTCAAAAATGTCTTCGAGTTTTGTTACGGTAGCCGTTTCTTCGTAATATTCTTTATCCGCATACTCTAAAAAATCGTCTTCGCTTTTCGGAACATACATCGGCTTATCGTGGTTCTCAATAAGTCGCGCAACACGGTCGCTTTTGCTCTCTTCTGTTTTGAAATGCAAAGTAATCTCAATCAAGCAATCATCGAGGGCAATAAAGCTTTTCCGTAAAGACCCCATTACGTTCAAAGCCTTGATTAAATCCTCGCGAGTTTTCGCTTGGCTGTAATCGTTTCCGTTCTTCTTAAACATTTCCATAAGCCTGTCAATTTCAATCGCGCCGTAAAGATTAACCGCCGCCTGTGCGTAATCGCCTAAAAGCTGTGAATTTTCACGTTCTTCTTCAAAATCATCGTCGAGTCCGGTGAAAACATCTTCAATTTCCAAAGGAAGAATGGGGTAATACTTTCCGTTGTAATCGAAAACAGCGACTATAAACGAATTTATAAGCATGGGATATTCAAACAAGTCTTCGGCAGGCACAGGAAACCAATCCACAGCTAAAGCATCAATCATATCGAACGCTTCATCGGGCATAAGTTCAAAAAATCTGCGCGCGCCGCGATTTATTCTGTCGTCACAAATTGCTTTTACCAATTCGGACTTTTTGAACTTATCGCAATTCTCAATCCCCATTAGCGGAGCAATTTCACGCAACTCTGCAACCGATTTTTTGCCGACTATTCCTTTAAGAGTTTTAACGGGCTTGCCGCCAATGACGAGCGAATCGAGCATTTCGCTATGTTGTTCAAACGCTTCGAGGAACTGCGAATCGGTAAAATATTCACCCATTTCTTCTTTAAACTCGTCCATATCGTCCATCAAACCGGGAATAGCTTCGATTAGGTCGAGGTCGGCTTGGCTTGCTTCACCGGACATAATCCTCCCCAATAATCCGACAATATCTTTTTGACTCATGTTATCCATCTCTTCTAAGGCGGCGGAATTTTCAGCAACAGATTTTCTCGGTATAAGTGTAATATTGTTGTTTGACTTTTCCGAGTTGCGGGGCGGCGGTTCACGAAAAGCCGCCATTCTCTGCTGATGTTTCGCTTGTGTTTTTATCATATACTCGCCCATGTCGAACTCAAACTTGTTCGGGCAAGCATTGTAAATCGACATAGCTAAACCGATAAACTGATTCGTCTGCTCCATAGTCAAATCAATTTCATACTCTTCTATGAAATCTGCAATGTCATCGAGCCGCCATGGGCGCGTTTCGTACAACTCTTTCAAAGCCGCAACGATTGTGTTTGCTTTTTTCTTGGTAAACTTCGCTTCTTGACAAAGAAATTGCTCGAGTTCAGTGGACAGTCCGTTATAACTGCCGTCTTTAAGATTTGATTTTAACATTTTTACGACCATTCCTTTCCGATGCACAAAATGCAATTAAAGCTATTATATAATAAAACCATCTGTCAAGTCAAGTAAAATTTTATATACAGAAAAAATAATTGTTAAACTTGTATTATTTTATATATTGGGAAATACCGTATGTAAGCGCGAATGTTTTTACATTCGCGCTGTACTGTCGGATTAATATTCATCAAGCGGCGTCCTCATATTCCTCTTCATATTCCTTTTCAACAATCGCGAAAGGCTCAACAATTTCCAACGACTCTCTATACATATTTTCCGCAAAAATAGCGTATCCTCTTGTCGGGTCGCTGACAAAAACGTGCGTTACCGCCCCCGCTAATCTCCCGTTTTGCACAATCGGGCTACCGGACATTCCTTGAACAATGCCGCCCGCCTTGCTTAAAAGCTCTTTATCCGTAACCTTCACCACCATATTTTTCACCTTGTTCTTATCGCTGTAGTCTATTTTTTCGATGATTACGTCGTATTCTTTAGGAGAACTTCCGTCAACGGTTGCAATAATCTTCGCGCTTCCTATTTCCACCTCTTGCTTATACGACATAGGGATTGCGCCTTCTATCGTGGGCGGACTTTCCATAACGCCGAATATACCCGCCTCGGTGTTGCATCTTATTTCACCTATGGGAACCCTCGAAAGAAAGCTTCCGTTAAGCTCGCCCGGTGAACCCGAAAACCCTTTTGTAACGCCGGAAATGTTTACCGAAACGGCATCGCCGCTTAAAAGAGGAAGCTTTTGCCCCGTATCGACATCGCATACCGCGTGTCCTAATCCCCCAAAGGTTCCGTCCGACGGGTTATAAAAGGTTAATGTGCCTATTCCCGCGCTCGAATCTCTTACCCACATTCCTATTTTTAATGAATCGTCTTTGTTGGATTTAACGGGTACAATATTCGTTTCGAGCGATTTGCCGTCGCGAATGTGGATTATTTGTGCAATTTCCGGATTAAGCTGTACCGCTTCGGAAATGTCCCCATTTTGCGTTATTTCCATGTCGTTTACCTTTATTATTATATCCCCTATTTTTATTCCGCCGTCGCGCGCGGGTGAGGAATATCCGTCCTCGCCGTCAACCTCGCCAAATTCTGTAACAATCGCGCCGCCGGTTATTATTTTTATACCGAATGGCGTACCGCAGGGAATGAGCAACGGTCGCTCAATTATTTCCGCGTCAACGGTTTTAATAGGAAAAAGCCCCAATAATTTCAAATCCGCTTGATTTGTCGTTTTCACAGATACGTCTTTTGGCACTACCGCGCTGTCGGAGGATGCATAAACCGGCTTTACGTCCGAGTTTCCTACGCCTATATCTATATCAAATAGTGTACAAATCTTAAATGTTTTATCGGAAAGGTAATACTTGTCAGGAAGGTTAACGTAATAGAATCCGATAACTGTACATAATAAGACCGAAACAACTAAAAATAATCCCGTAACAAATTTAATTATTCTTCTCATTTAAAATCTCCGTTCTTGTTTGACATAGCCAAATCGCTACGACATTAATATTAACAAAACGATTGTTTTTATGATAGGAAAACTTTAATTTTTATAATTGCCCGCCAAACAAAAACGGTAAAAACAACCATATATACTACCGTTTATTGGATTAATCGGCAATATAAATTAACAGACTATAGGCAACCACGAAAAAAACGAGGGAAATAAATTCCCTCGTTTTATAGTCATTTAATATTATTCAGCGTCTGTTTCGTCGCCTTCATCATCGCCTTCGTCGTCGCCTTCATCATCGCCTTCATCGTCGCCTTCATCATCGCCTTCATCATCGCCTTCATCATCGCCTTCATCATCGCCTTCGTCATCGGCATTTAATTCAGCGCAGATGCACTCGTCGCAACATTCACAGTCTTCTTCACCTGTGCAATCTTCACAACCACATTCGCAAACGATTCCAACTTCGTCATCTTCGTCTTGACCGTTTTCTTCGTCATCAATAATCTCGGGTTCTGTTTCGGGTTCTGTTTCGACTACAGCCTCGGGTTCGGTATCGTTTACAACCTCGGGTTCGGGTTCATCTGTTCCGCAAGCTGCGAGAGCGAAACACATTGCCGCTGCAATAAGTAATGCTAATAATTTTTTCATGATTTTTCTCCTTTTAAATAAGTTTAAATTTTAGGTATTCTACCCTTTTGGAGCGACATTCAGAAATTTTACAATTCCGTATGTCTGCTCTCTGTCATGTAGAATAACACAGTTTTTTTTGCTTGTCAACGATTAATTATGAATTGTAACGAAATTGTAAACTTTAATCTGTAAAGGCTAAAAATTGTAACAATTCTGTAAGATTTGATTAAGATGTTGAGTTAGCTATATCATATAAAAATACAGTATCTCTATGACGAGATACTGTATAGATTATAAATTTGAAGAGGGGGCCTTCTCAATCTTCGTTTTCGTCGTCGCCGTCATTTTCACCATCGTCGTTTCCGCCTTCGTCTTCATCGTCGTTGTCGCCCTCAATATTACCGGTATTATACAAAGCGATTGCGTCGTTCCAAACGTCGTCGGCTTTTTCTATTTCAGCAACAAAGTCGGCTAAGCCTTCATAAAAAGCGTCTGTTTCCCCGTCAATCGCGGCGGCAACGGCTTCCTCAAAATTAGTAATAACCTCCGAAACCGATTCAACCGCAGAAACGACATCGAGGTGAGCCGCCCTATAATCATCGGGAACGCTTTCGTCAAGCATTTCTAACCAGCTTAACCAGGTTGAGACCGCGCTCTTAGCATTAACAAATGTCTCGCACCAGTTGTTGAGGTCGTCCTCGTCAAGTTCGTCGTCGTTTTCGTCAATTTCATCGGCAATATCCGCGAGGTCAACGAGAGAAGACATAGTTTCGTCAAATTCTTCAATAAATTCGTCTATCTCGGCTTCATAATCATAATCAATGTATCCGTCAAATTCGTTATCCTCTTCAAGATACTCCTGAAGAGACGCGTTAAATTCATCGAGAGCCGCCTGAATATCTTCGATAGAATCCTTTACCTGTTCAACCTCCTGTTTAGGCGTACAAGCCGCTAAGGTTAAACACATTGCCGCCGCAATAAGTAATGCTGATATTTTTTTCATTATTTTCCGGTCTCCTTTATAATTAAATTTTTTGTACTCTTTTGTACTCTACAGTCGCATTTTTAAAAATTCGCGACTGTATGTAGAGTATCATAGTTTTCCCCGCTTGTCAACGATTATATTTTATCTGTAATATATTTGTAATTTTTCTTGTATTATATTGACTGTTTATAAAAAATATGGTATACTCTAATCTATTATGAAAAAGACTATATTTTTATTAAAGCTTTTAGTGAACTTTATCGGTGCAATTTGGGGGATGGTTTTAGGGGTTTTAATCCCGGTAAGTCTTATCGTGAGTTATGATGCCGAGATATATGAGTTCAACTATATAACCGTGCTTTGGCTGATTACTTCTGTTATCGGGTTCGTTATCCCTTGTTTTTTATTAAAGTTTAAATTGTATAAAACTGCCGCCGCTTTAACCTCGGCGGGCGCGGTATCGCTTTTATTTGTATTTAACGCTTTTCCGAAAAATTGGTGGGCTTATATGCCGCTTTTGTTAGAAACGGCAGCGGTTATTCTTATAATGGGGTTTAATATTAATCAAAATAAAAGACTAAAAGATAATGCCCCCTCCGAATCAATAATCGGGGACATAAAAAAAGAAACGAGGTAAGCTATTATGGCGTTGTTAGACCCAAACCTGCAATATCATCTGCAGGTTACACGAGAGCAGGTAGGCAAATATGTAATAATGCCGGGAGACCCCGGAAGGGTTGAGAAAATTGCCGCCCTTTTAGACAATGCGACTCATATCGCGACAAATCGCGAATATGTAACCTACACGGGTAGCCTTGAGGGTGTTCCGGTAAGCGTTGTTTCAACGGGAATCGGCGGGCCGTCTGCGGCAATCGCGCTTGAAGAGCTTGTTCGCTGCGGCTGTCACACATTTATAAGGGTAGGAACATCGGGCGGAATAAACCTCAAGGTTACCGGCGGGGATTTGGTGGTGGCTACGGCGTCTGTGCGCGGCGACGGGACAAGTGCCGAATATCTCACCCCCGGTTATCCCGCCGTCGCCGATTTTGATGTAACGACGGCGATTGTCGAATCGGCAAAGGCGCTTTCGAGCGGCGTCGAGGGCGACACCTATCATACAGGGGTCGTGCAAAGTAAGGATTCGTTCTATGGCGAGGTTGAGCCGGAGGGTATGCCGATTGCGCCATATCTTACCTACAGGTGGGAGGCTTTTGTCAAGTCGGGCTGTCTCGCCTCCGAAATGGAAACGGCGACATTGTTTTCGGTGGCGTTGGTACGCAATGTCCGCGCGGGGGCGGTATTGACCGCTTTATGGAACGTCGAACGCTCAAAGGCGGGTATGCCCGATAAGGTCTGTAAAAGCTCCGAAAGGGCTATAAAATGCACAATAGAAGCAATCCGAAAATTAATAAAACAAAATAAATAAAATTATAGGAGTATAGCAGTTCCGCTTGACATTTGCGTTTTATTCGCAGACAAATTTTGTGTTAGACAAGGCGATTTTTGTGCGAGTATACGCTTATATTTAAGCAAAAATCAACGAAGTATAACGCAAAATTTACAAGATAAAAGTGTAAATGTTAAGTGGAACTGCTATATAATTGATTAAAAATGTGGCGAATAATAATAATACTTCTGTTGACTTTTTTGGCGGCGTTTTGCTCGGCGTCCGAAACCGCTATTACGGGGGTCAATCGCATACGCTTAAAAAATAAAGCGGAACTCGGCTCGACCTCTGCAAAAAAAGCATTAAAGCTTATCGGCAAATACGACAGGGTTTTGGCTACAATACTTATAGCAAACAACAGCCTTAATCTTATTATTGCGTCGCTCGCGACAATTTTCGCCATATCGTTAGCGGCGTCGTTCGGTGTAAGCGAGGGTATTTCCGTTGCCGTGGTGACGGTAATTATCACCATTTTCTTAATAGTGTTCAGCGATATTCTCCCAAAAACCTTAGCGCGGGAACACGCCGACGAATTTGTTTTAACAATCTGTCACGCTTTAGATGTGTTAATGTTTGTCCTATACCCTATATCGTCTGTTATGCTCATTTTACAAAATCTGTTTTCGCGTATATTCAGCAATAAGAAAGCAAAGCGCGTAAGCGTTACCGAAGCGGAGCTTATGCACATTATAGACGAAATTGAAGACGAGGGCGTCTTAGAGGAACAGGAGAGCTTTTTAGTTCGCTCCGCGCTCGAATTTGACGAAACAACCGTTGAGGAAATAATGACGCCGCGTGTGGATATGACGGCGGTCGCTTTGAACGACTCGCCCGAAAAGGTTCGCGACGTCTTCTTTGAATCGGGGTATTCGAGATTGCCCGTCTATGACAAAACCCCCGATAAAATTGTCGGGTTTATCAGCAATAAAGAATTTATGAAACATTTGCTCGCGAGAGAAGGAACCTCCGAGAGTATTCAGACGACAATGCCCGCGGTACAAGACATACTGCGGATTCCCGCTCTTATGAAGCTTTCGGAAGCATTAAAGCTTATGCAAAAGAAAAAATCCCACCTCGCCGTGGTGTTAGACCAGCACGGCGGCACAGATGGGATTGTTACTTTAGAGGACATTCTTGAGGAATTAGTAGGCGAAATTTGGGACGAAGACGATGAGGAAACGCATCCTGTAAAATTCACCGGAGAAAACACCTTTGAGGTGGGCGGCGAATTAAGTATAAACGACTTCAACAGGTCGTTTGAGGTTTATTCCGCTATCAAAAACATCGAAATTGTGTCCGAGAGCAATACCGTCGGCGGCTGGGCATTTGAGCTTTTTGAAAAAATTCCGGAGGTTGGCGAAAGCGTCCAAACCGAACAATTTATTATAACCGTACTCAGCATGAAGGGGAAAAGAATAGGAAAGCTCAAATTTGAAGTATTTGAAAATATATAGCCTACAATGTGTTAATTTATATTGATTATGATTGGTACACAACTTCACCTGTTTTAATAACGTGTTGCAATTCTCGGTGTTTAGCTTTTTAGTCATTTCTAATTTGTATTCGGGATAACGTCCGTCTATTTGGAGCGGTAAAAATCCGTTCAAAAATTCAAGCTGTTCTTCTGATAATTCATCAAGTATGCCGCCTCTATGCTCCATTATACACACTTTCCCCTGTTTTGTCAATATTGAATTTTCCTCTTGACAAGAAAACGTAAAAATGAAAAAAAGCGGGACATAATGTCCCGCCCTCACAACATCAATTATAACCCAACCAACGCTTCTAAAATGTCGACCGCGTCAAATATAGTCGGCTCGTTTGTTTCAAGCACAAATATAAGGAAAATGTCAGGGCTTGGGTTATCAAACACGCTCGGCAATCCCACAAGGTATTGGAATATTTCAAGCACGTCGCCGATACCGAGCATACCTAAAAGGTTGTTGTTATCCAAGTTTGCGTTATAGAATATTCTAAGCTCCGGTAAAGCCGCTCTAAGTGCTTTTATCTGTTTTAAGCTGACGGGGGTATAGGATACATATAAAGTCTTTAAGTTTTTTAATTCTTTTAGAGGTGAAAGGTTAATTATCCCATCATTTCCCCTTAAATCAATATAGTTTAGATTAGTCAACCCGCTCAAAGGAGAAAGGTCGCCGACTAATGAATCACCTAAGGCAAAGTATTCTAAATTTTTTAATTTACTTAAAGGGGTAATATCGCTTAGCGGAATAACTGTAGGAATTCCAATAATCCCGTCATCACCGAGCGGGCTTTCGATATCACAATAACCACCGCCAATAAATAATGTTTTAGTGCTTAAAGGTATTTTTCCGCTTTCTACCAATTCTGAAAGAATTTCATTAGTTACATTATATGCTACACTAACCGCGTCTTTTAAACCTTCAGGATACGATACTACTACAGGTCCTATACAAACATCACATTCGCCGCAAGTTTTGAGCCTCTCCTTTTCTTCCACCGCAGAAATAGACATTACACCCACCACCGAGAACATCATCGTAACAGTAGTAATCGCGGACAGTATTTGCTTTTTCATAAGTTTATTCCTCTCTTAAAATAAATATAGTTTTTATAATTTCAACCATATAAACTTTTTAATACTCCGCTTTGTCCCGCAAGATACTTATAAATTTCATTTGAATCATTTACATCTGGTCTGGGGGGATTTCTTGACCATGATGCGGAAGTAATTATTGCCGCGTTTAACGAATTATAATTCTTTATAGTCCCACTTGTGGTAGCAATTACACTGTCTAATTTAACGGCATATTGCAAAATTTCACTTGCGTCAAGGCTGTTAATTATTCCATTCCCGTCTACATCTCCTAATCTAAATTTACACGAGCATACTCTGTCACTTGAATGGTTTATACAATAACCGCGTATTTTATCTTTTTGTGCATTACTAAACTGAGATACATTTCGATAATTGCCGATTGAACCAAAAGGGACATTTATTTTTGTTATATTATTAGTACCTTGAAAAACATTCAAACCGAAAGTAGGTGGTGTTGCTCGTTTAAATGTTAAGGTTTTTAATAAGGGTTTACCGGAAAATGACTCATTTCCTATATGAGTAATGGTATTAGGAATAGTTACTGATGTAATATTAGTGTGAAATTTAGCGTTGTTACTTATTTTTGTAACAGTCATAGGTAGTGAGCCAAAAAAAGGTACAAACATACTATTTGCAACTATAGCTATAGGTATATTAACTTCCATTATCTTAAGATTAGAATAAATCACTACTGTTTTATTATTCCCGCTCCCCTCTACTGTAAAAGACCAATTACCACAACAAGCACAAATCCCTCCTGTTGGGTCAGCGGAATTCGTTGTACTAATGCCACCACTACCAACAAGCGAACCGCCGAGTGATAACGATGGTAAATTGTTACCTATTGATAAAGTTGATAAAAAATCATAATCGTCAATATCTTCTTCATCATCAACAATATTATTATCTTCATCAATAACTTTATCTTCCTCAAACCCGATAAATTCGGGAATATCCGTAAAATCACTTAAGATATAACTAAAAGTTACGGATTCGCTCGGCAGAATCGTAGAATTATCGTTTATACTTTCCACGTTTACAAGTTCGCTATAATACTCCATTTTGAAATTTTCAAGCATTTCCACCGTCATTGGTTTATGTGCATTTTCAAAAAGCATTTCCTCAAGAATAATCCCGTGCTCATTCAAAACAATCTCCGCGCCTTGAATATCCTCGACAACGCCGCCGAAATCGTCATAAACCAGCTCCCAATCTTCAATAACGTCCGCGCCTGTGTTGGTAATCGTAACGGTAATGTCCTGTACATCGCCGTCCACGCGGTCAATAGTATAGTCGATTCTATAACCGTCATACACGAATGTAGTTGTGTTATCTTCGTTTGCGAAAACGGGTATTACCATGATTATACCAACAACCATTGCCATTGTCAACACAGCAGAAATAAAACGCTTTTTAGTTTTTGTAAACAACATAGTGTTTACCACCTTTTGTTTTAATAAATGTTAGTTTTAAAAGTCTTTTTGCCGTAAATTCTGTCGAATTTCGTTTTAGCTGTCTAAATCATCGGAATCACCAGCCCTTTCTGTCCCCAAAGACTGTGTGCGTACTTTATACTTATTATAAAATATATGCGCGGATGCATATATTGTGAACTGCTTTTAATGATATCACATGAATTTTTATTTGTCAATATACAAATTGACAAAATTTTCTATAAAGATTTTTGTGAATATATATATATATATATAAGATATAAATAACAGGCGTTTTTCGATAAACTTAACCATATAGCAAGGTGAGTTAACCATATAGCATAGTTTTGCGTTATTATCATTACATACCCACTAATTTTTCCAAAATGTAAATAGCGTCAAATATAGTTGGTTCGCCTATTAAAAAGCCTTGTCTCAATGCGGATTAACGCATTGAGACAAGGCTTTTTTAGGGTATAAGAGGACTTCGAAGTTTTTTATATTAAGAATCAGTAGTTCCAAATCCAACGTCCCATTTCGGTTAACAGTTTCTTATAATTAGCTTTATAGTCCGCTTTATTTTCTTCGCTTTCATCTGCATAGATTGTTATAGTAACCCTTCCGTTTTGTACGCTGTCATCGCCCCATAACTTTGGCAAACTCGCTTCGAGCGTTTCTAATTCTGTTTTACCGATTACATGGTTGGGTGAAATCTGTAAAATCCCTAAGTTTTTCAAGCCGCTCAATATTTCATAGGTAGCCGCTAAATCCTCGAGCGGGTTGGCGCATAAGAATAACCACATCAAATCCTTCATTCCGCTTAACGCCGAAATATCGGTGATATTATTATTAGTCAAGCCGACAACCTTTAATTTGCTGAGCCCGCTCAATGCCGATATATCGCTGACTTCATTAAATTCAAAGGTTACATTTTCTAACTTTTTTAAGCCGCTTAATGGAGAAATATCGCTGATTCGATTTCTGTCTAAGTTAACACCATCCAATTCTGTTAATTGACTTAACGGAGAAATATCACTTATTTGATTTTTGTATAAATCCAAATATGTTGTGTTCTTGGGGATTGTTCCGTTTTCGACCATTTGAACGAGTATTTCATCGGTTATTTCTCTTTCTTGTAGGTCAACTCTGATATAGCCGTCATCGTAATATGTCACATAATGCCACTCTAACTTGACAAGACATTCTAACACGTATATCGCGTCGAAAATATTAACCACACCGTCTAAATTATAATCAAGGCCGCCGAATTTGTTTTCTTCTTTTGAAGAGCTTGATACAGAGCTGTTAAGCCCTACTAAATGCACAAGAACATCAACAACATTGTGAATGGTCAACCCGGAAGGCTCCGGTGTCGGTTTTCTTTCGCCGTAAACGGTGACGGTCGCCACGCTGAGCGTAATTGCCATTGTGCAGATAACGGCAATCATTCTTTTTATAGTAGTTTTCATAATAGTTAGTCTCCTTTTTAATAATTAATAATAGTATTTTGATAATCGTACTGTTTGGGATTAGTGCCGGGATAATTTACCATCCGTCTCTGCCTAAGGTTTTCAAAATTTCTAAAAACTCGGCTTCCTCCTGCTCGCTTAATTCTCCGTGATAGAAAGGCAAATTGGGGTAAATCTTAACAGGATAGAATCCCTTCAATTTAGGGAGAGCCGCTTCAAGAGCTTCGAGGTGTTCTCTGTCAATTATTTGATTAGGAGACAGAGCCAAATTAAATAAATTTGTTAAACCGCATAGGGTTGTAAAGCAAGCCTCTAAATCCGCAATTGGGTTAGTGTATAACACCAATTGTTCTAATTTTTTCAGTTCGTTCAACGGCGAAATATCGGTGATTTTGTTATCGTTTAAGCTCAATATTTTTAACTTTGTTAACCCGCTCAATGCCGAGATGTCGCTGATTTGATTAATATGCAAATCCAACTCTTCCAGATTTTTCAATCCGCTTAACGGAGAAATATCCGTGATTTGATTGTCTAATAAACTTAACGAGGTCAAATCCTTTAATTCGCTTAGAGGTGAAACATCACTGATTTGATTGTTATAAAGGCGCAATACCTTAATGCTCTTAGGTATTTCTCCGCTTTCCACCATTTGAGCGAGCATTTCATCGGTGATATTTCTGCCTGACATATTCAGGATTTCCATTTCTTCAGTAGGAGGAGTTTCCTTTTTTGTCGTTTCGGGTGCTTTTGTTTCTTCGGGGGACTTGGTTTTATCAACCGCGGTTTCGGCAGAAACGTGTTGTACAGATTCGGGTGATGCGGTTGAGCTGATTTCAACAGCCCTCGTTTCGGTATTTCCGTCCGGTGCGGGATTGACAATGTTATTTTCGGTGTGTATCGCGTCGGTACTCGGCGGCACGGTTACATCGGGTGCAGTTTTCTCCGCCGTTACGACCGTGGCTTCGGGGTGAGAGCTTTCCGAATTAACGGTCACGGTAGCCATAATATCTTCGTTCTCATTGCTGTTATAATTTAGCCACAATCCCGCCCCACCTAATAAAATCGCCATTGCCGCCAATGCGGTCGATAATCCGTAAATCATATTGGGTGAACGCTTTCTTTGCTTTGAGTCCTGCTGAGCCGCTTGTTTAGTCAAGACTTTATCGCGAAATTCTTCAAAACTCCCGGGAGCGGTCGCTTTAAATAAGTTTTTGTAATTTTCCAAAGCTACTGTTCACCTCCTTGTTATCTTGCGTAATATCTTCCTTGAGTTGGTTTCTCGCCCTGCTTAATTGAGTGGTTACGGCAGATTGTGTCATTTTCAGAATAACCGCGATTTCCTTGGTCGAATATCCCTCGAAATAGTGTAAATAAATCACGGTTCGATACTTGGGCTTAAGCTTTTTTACATATTCATAAACGCTCAAATCCTCGTCATTAACCGAAAACGGTACGCCAAAGCTTTCGTCAAAGCTACTTTGATTTCTTTTCCATGCCGACCCGAGCAAATCCTTCGCCTCGTTAATCGCTACGCGAATCAACCATGCTTTTTCTGCCTCGGGGCTGATAAAAGCCTTTTTGTGGTTACACAATTTTAAGAAAACATTTTGAGCTATATCGTCGGCGTCGTGGATATTTTTTACATATCCCAACGCGACTTGAAACACCGTTTCGCGATATGCGATTATGCTTTTTGTAAGCTTATCACATTGTTGGTTTGTTTCACACTCCATGCTGCCTCCTTTGCCATATTGAGAAGCTTCTTGACAATAATACGAAATACAAAGCGCGATTGTCACAAAAAAAATAAAAAATTAAAAAATTAAAAATCAAAGTTGACTTTTATAATCATTTTTGATAAAATAAAAAAGCGAAATTTGTTAGAAATTGTGTTCATAGACGAATAGTTGGAGACGAATAATCAGAAAGGAATTGTTATAAAAATGAAAAATAGAGTTTTATCCGCGTTTATTACTATTATTATGCTTATGCTTGTTGTTATTCCGGTCGGAGCGGACAACCCGCCGAGTATTGTTAAGCCTACGGCTTGGGATTATCCCGAGCCATTGCGGACGAGGACGGCGGCAACCGTTACCGAACTCAGGAGCGTTATGTCTACCGCAATAGCGGGAGATGAAATCGTTTTAACGAGCGAGGTTTACGACGTTACCGGCTTGAGCGGAACGCGCGCGGGCGTTGTTCAGGCGAGAGACAGGTCGGGAACGTCGGAAAACCCTATTGTTTTAAGGAGTCAAGACCCCGCTAACCCCGCCCGTATCATGAGTACAAATGTCGAAAGCGGTATGTTGGTTCATATTTGGGGCGGCGATTACTGGATTATTCAGGATATCGAAATTGAGGGCGGTCAAAAGGGAATAATGCTCGACGATACGCGGCATACGATTGTGCGCGGAAACTATATTTTCGGGTGCGGACAAGAGGCGATTCACATTCGCGACGACAGTTCTTTTTGTCAGATTATTTTCAATAAGGTCGAGAACACCGGCTTGTACCGTAAAGGCAACGGCGAGGCGGTTTATATAGGAAGCGCGAACTCCACCACCGGTTACGGATATTCCTGTGACTATAACTATATCGGCTATAATGTATTGGGGCCGGGCGTTACCGGCGAATCGGTTGATGTCAAAGAGTTTACCACCGGCAATGTCATCGAACATAACGTAATGTACGGTACCGGAATACACGGCAGAAACACCCCCGGCGAAACCGCCGCGAGCTCGTTTATTATACTTAAGGGAAATAACGCAATTGTTCGTTATAATACGGGATATAGGGAAGAAAATACAGGTATGAGGGCGGCGATTGAGGTGCATGATGTCGAGTCGGGTTGGGGATATAACAATGTCGTTTATGATAACACTTTTGATTTGGACGACGAATCAACCTGGGGGCCGAAAGCCGGCGACCCCACCGTTTGGCCTACCAACGCGAGTCACCCCGTCTTTGTCGTCGGTATATGGTCGGGGTCGGCATTGGTCGGTGAAAACACCGTTATCCCCCCCACAAATACGAGAAGTCTTAAACAGGTGAACGCATTTTCCGGCGCGACGCTCACCAACATCACACCCGAGCAATACCCACAGCCCGACCCCCGCGTTCCGCTGTATGAGCCGCCGAGCGAGCTTTCCTCCGCGTTAAACATTTCTGTTGTTGACGATAATGGGGTTTCTCGCATTAAAATTGACAATGTATCAAATAAATCGGTTTCGACAAGAGGGTTGTTCATTCATAACGGCGACTATGTAAAATGGCAAATTCCGGTTTTGGTTATAAAAAGCGGCGAATGTGTTTACATTGAAAGAACGAGCTTATTTTGGGAAAAAATGAGGTTTAAAAGGGGAATGATTAACTTTGAGATTGTTCCGGAGTGGGCTTTGCTTTTGGTTGACGCAAATGGAAATGTGTTAAGCGAGTATTTCAACGCATAACAATATCCGTTGTTGTGTCGACCTTTATCTCTTTAATCAAAAATCGTGCTATTTGCTTTTTTTGAAGGATATCAAAGGCGTCCCATTCTTTTAAACTGCACAATTGTTTTTCTTCCGATTCGAGACACACGAGTTCATAATCGAGTTCGGCAATTTTTCGGTCGAGGTCGTCAATTGCCCGTTTTATATAATCAACCGCCCCGCCTTGCGGTTGATACCGATTATTTGATTCGGCAATTTGGTTTACGAGGTTTTCTATTTGTTTACGCGCTTTATCCCGCGCGGCTATACACCGCTCAACCGCCGAGCTGTTATTTGGATATGATTTCTCGTTTAAGCGCGAACGAATTATCTCGTCGGCTTGTTCCTCCAAAACGTCGGCGCGAAGCATTGCGGGGGATATGCTACAGGTTTTTTGTTTCCTTCCGTGACAATAAAAATATCGTATATCGCTGTACTCGTTTTTGATATGTTTTACATATCTTGAATATCCGCACCCGCATTTGACTAATCCTTGAAGCCACGATAAAGACCCCGCGCCTACGCTTTTGTTGTTGTTATTTGTCGATGCGAGTCTTTCTCGGGTTTTGAGCCAAATATCGGGTTGAATTATTCCGTCGTGCGGGGCGATTGTGACAAAGACGCCTTCAAACGACTTGAACTTTGTTCCGCCGCGGGTTTCTGCATTCCCGTATGTATAACACCCGTTTTTGCCGTTAAAATCGGCAGAAGAATTATTGATAATTGCACCTTTTGATTTGAGAAATATATAAATATCGTTATTTGCTTTTACATAGACGGGATTTAACAGAAGTCTCGTAACGGTTGTCGCGCTCCAACAACCGCCCCGCCGCGTTTTACACGCATTTGTATTAAGCTCGCGCACGAGTTCGCTCACGTTTTTGTTGCCTTTTGCAAATTGGTTATACAAATGCTTAACCGTTTTTGACTCGGATTTATTTTCGGCAAAGCAACAGGTTTTTTTGTCGCCTATAAAAACATCTTCCTTATTGTAACCAAATGGGGCATATCCACCCAAGTACATACCTTTTTCACCCCGCGAATAATAGTTGTCTTTTACCCGCTTTTGAATCGTTTCGCGCTCCATTTCGGCAAACATCATCAATACCTTTAACAACATTTTGCCCATAGGAGTAGATGTGTCAAAATCCTCGCCGCATGAAATAAACTCAACATCTTTCTTTTCAAACTCCTGTTGCATTTTAAGAAAATCGAGCATTGAGCGGCTTATTCGGTCTAACCTATAAACAACAACCCTTTTTATTAAACCCTCTCGAATAAAAGAAAGCATACGTTTTAATTCGGGTCGGTCTGTGTTTTTTCCGGAAAAGCCTTTATCGGTAAAAATCATACACTCGCTTTGGGTGACCTCGATTCTTCTGCAACAGGCTTGAACCTGTCCCTCTATGCTTATGCTGTCCTTTCGGTCGGCAGATTGTCTCGTGTATATCGCCGTTACTTTCAAAATATAATCCTCCGTTGGATAAAGTTTATGATGAAAATATGGGTTTAGAACCGGGCAGAGTGATTGAAATATTCCTGTTAAATATGTTGACATTTTATGCAATTTATGATAGAATGGCATTATGGTTGATAAGCAATACGAAATCTATTAAATCGAGGAAAATAAGAATTATGAAAAAGCTACTATCACTACTGCTCATATTAACAATTATTGTTCTGTGCGCTTGTAATCGGACTCCTGCGAACAGATATACCGTTACCGATTTCTACGATGAAAGTATTAACAAAGACGCTTATAAGGAAGTTAATTACTTCTCGTCGAATGCGTCATATTACCCTTTTAAGAGTGCGGAAGAATTAACAATAGCTGCAGATATAGTAATTATAGGAAGGGTTACAGATATATCCTTTGAGGTTTTAGATATTGAAACGGGATTCCCGCCGACGGAGGAAACAAACAAGCAGTATTGTCGACAAAACACATTATATAATGTTGACGTTATTACGACATATAAAGGCGACATATCTGAAAAAATAAAAATAGGCATATTGGGGGGGATTAAGGATTACCGAGTCGAGGAACAACTCGCTTTAGTAAAAAAAATGAACGCCTTCCCCCCTGACGGTATTTTAACAGACGAGGGTGTTCCCGAAATAAAAATTGACGGATTATATTTGTTTACATTATGCAAAAGCAAAAAAACCGGGCGAATTATAAATATGATTCCGCAACAATCTATTTATAACCTTAATAATCCTTTTGAAAAGCAAGGGATTTCCGGAAGCGGCATAATGTCTGCGCGTGATGTAATATCGGTTTTCGGGGAAGATAAATGGAGTGCGTTTTGGTCGGAGTGGCAAAAAGATAATCCCGATTGGGAAACGCGGATTCGTACAAATATTATCGGTTGAATATTACGCGAGTGTATTACAGGAGCGGGACGAGTCAAGGGCAACAATACGCGCGCGCGTATACTATAACAAACAAAACAATTTTAGGAGGATTCTATTATGAAAAAGCTACTATCACTACTGCTCACAGCGGCAATGCTGTGCGCGCTCACACTGCCCGTACTCGCGACCACACCCGCCG
>WRHO01000014.1 GCA_009783205.1 Oscillospiraceae bacterium | reverse complement strand
CTGACACTGACTCCGATTCAGACAGCGACTCTGACACTGACTCCGATTCAGACAGCGACTCTGACACTGACTCCGATTCAGACAGCGACAGCGACTCTGACTCCGATTCAGACTCGGACAGCGACTCTGACTCCGACGGCGGAATTGAATTTGATTTACCCGGCGGCGGAAAAGCTGTACTTCACATTGGTGATGGAATTGTTGTTGTGGACGGTGAAGGCAATGTAACCGAAATAGATGCTGAAGACATTGATTTAAAGGGATTTACGCTTGATTTACAAACTGTTATCAGCAACGATGATACTGACATTGACTTTGATGATTTCTTCAAAAAACTTTTTGATAAAATAACAGGTGCCGGTGAAAGCGACTCTGACGCTGACTCCGATTCAGACAGCGACAGTGATTCTGACTCCGATTCAGACTCGGACAGCGACAGTGACTCCGATTCAGACAGCGACAGCGACAGCGACTCTGACTCCGATTCAGACAGCGACAGCGACAGCGACTCTGACTCCGATTCGGACAGCGACAGCGACAGCGACTCTGACTCCGATTCAGACAGCGACAGTGATTCTGACTCCGATTCGGACAGCGACAGCGACAGCGACTCTGACTCCGATTCAGACAGCGACAGTGATTCTGACTCCGATTCAGACAGCGACAGCGACAGTGACTCCGATTCAGACTCGGACAGTGACTCTGACTCCGATTCAGACAGCGACAGTGATTCTGACTCCGATTCAGACAGCGACAGCGACAGTGACTCCGATTCAGACTCGGACAGTGACTCTGACTCCGATTCAGACTCGGACAGTGACTCTGACTCCGATTCAGACTCGGACAGCGACTCTGACTCTGATTCAGACAGCGACAGCGACTCTGATTCAGACAGCGACAGCGACTCTGACAGTGACTCCGATTCAGACAGCGACAGTGATTCTGACTCCGATTCAGACAGCGACAGCGACTCTGACTCCGATTCAGACTCGGACAGCGACAGCGACAGCGACTCTGACTCCGATTCAGACAGCGACAGCGACTCTGACAGTGACTCCGATTCAGACAGCGACTCTGATTCAGACAGCGACAGCGACTCGGACTCCGATTCAGACTCGGACACAGACACTGACACAGACGTTGACTTTGAAGAATTTAACGCCGAAGATTTAGAAGGTTGGTTGGATGAGTTTGTTGGTGGTGGACTCGGTGACATAGATTCTTATGGCGATAATGTGAGTTTATTCTTAGCCCAGTTCGAAATTGAGTTTAGGGATATCTACAGTGATGAAATTGCGGGTTTAGATGATGTTGATACCTCCGTTGGCGGAATGACGGATTTAGATAGGTTCGATGATGCGTTATCTAATTTCTTAGGTGCAGTGAAAACAGCGTTAGATGATTTCCAAGGTGATGCTACGGAGTGGGCTTCTCTTATGAGCGACCTTAATAATCTATTTGAAGCGTTAATGTCGGCATTAGAACCGGACAATTCTTAAGCGTAGACCTATACAATTTTTAGGAGTAAATAATTTATGAAAAGTGTAAAAACTAAAGCAATATCTTTGGTACTCATTGTTGCCGTTTTCTTCACCATGATTCCCACGGTGATAACAATGGCGGCTCCGAGCCTCGAAGATGAAATAGTTGCTCACCTCGGTCTCGAGGATTCAATCGTTGGAATTCTTGGTTATATTGATTTTAAACTCGAGTACGAGAATGGCACGGTTACCGACATAGGAAATGGTGAATTGAATTTTTCCGACAAAATTAACACCACCGACCCGTTGTTCCCCGTTTATGACATTGATTTTATCGCGCTTAAACTGAACGCTACCGGTTTTGACCTTATGGGCAGCGTTCCCGCAGTTGTGAACAAGGTGACAAAGGAGTATACCCTTACGCTCACCGGGGAGCTTCCCGATACAATCGTTATATTCAAATCGTTTGACCCTGCCGATTCAAACACGACGTTCAGAATGGCGGCGAGCAAAGCCGGTGCAGATGTAACGAGGCTTGACGCGGGCGAATACGCTATGTCGGGCTACAAAGCGGAATTTTTCTATAAAGCCGACAAAATTGTTGAGCTTTTGGATAACGGCTCGATTACCTTTAGTGAAGTGCCGGTTCCCGATAAAGCGTTGGACAACAAATATACCGAGCATTATTTCTTCGGAATGAAGGTTGTTAACGGCGAGGTTGTGTACGATTTTATCCAAGTCAATCTCAATAACGACGGTGATGAATTCGGATTCACCATCACCGAACTCTACAACTCGTTCATTCTTCTGTCGCTTCCTAAAGCACCGGATACAACTACTACAATTACAACCGGCACAGGAACCGACACTACCGTTTCAACCGGCACAGGAACCGACACTACCGTTTCAACCGGTACGGGAACCGATACTACCGAAACAACGGTAAGCACGGGAACCGATACTACCGAAACAACGGTAAGTACGGGAACCGATACTACCGAAACTACGGTAAGCACAGGAACCGATACTACCGAAACAACGGTAAGCACGGGAACCGATACTACCGAAACAACGGTAAGCACCGGAACCGATACTACGGTAAGCAACACAGGAACAACAACTTCGACTCCTCGTATTACGGTTGCGAGTAGTACACCTAAGAGTACTGTTGCAACTCCGCCAACTACTACCGCTAAACCCCCCGTAGCCATTAAATATGGTATAATTTCAAATGAGGGTAAGGAAGCGGGCAAACCGACAATCTTCTGTTTCATCGAGATTCTTTTACACCTCGTTAAAATGGAAAGCTTGGCGACAGATAACCCTGCGGCTATACTCAGTCCCGAGGGTGAGGCTGCCGGCGAACCGACAATATTCTGCGGTATTGAAATTCTGTTGCATATCGTAGGATTACCGACCTATAAAGAAATGGGTTGACGTAACTCAAAAAAACCTAATATTAAAACTGCTCCGAGATTATCGGAGCAGTTTTTTTGTGTTTTTTATTGTATCATTGATTATCCCATAATAAGCTTATATCTAAAGCGGTGACCGAATGTGTAAGCGCGCCGAGACTGATTATATCAATGCCCGTTTCGGCAATAGCTCGTATATTGTCAAGAGTGATGTTCCCGCTTGCCTCGAGCTTTGCTCTCTTTGCAACAATGTTCACAGCTTTACGCATCATGCTCACGTCCATGTTGTCGAGCATAATGACATCTGCCCCCGCGTCAATTGCTTCTTGAAGCTCCTGCAAATCCCGCACCTCAACCTCAATCGTAACCATATGCCCTACGTTTTCCTTTAAGGTTGCAATTGCCCGGGAAATTGAGCCGCAAGCGTCAATATGGTTATCTTTTATCATTGCCGCGGAAGAAAGATTAAACCTGTGATTGCGCCCCCCGCCGCAAAGAACTGCATATTTTTGTAAGCCGCGAAGTCCGGGGAGGGTTTTGCGGGTATCGGTAACCGAAACACCCGTTCCGCTTACCATATCGACGCACTTTTTTGTATACGTTGAAATTCCGCTCATATGCTGAAGAATGTTTAAGGCGGTACGCTCGGCTTTGAGTATTGAAGCAACACTGCCGCCGATGACGGCAATTAAATCCCCTTTATACAGCGTTTGCCCGTCGTTGATACAAATTTCTGTTGTAACGCTTGAATCGACAATGTTGAAGACTCTCGCGGCAATGTTAATCCCCGAAAGAACGCCGTTTTCCTTTGCAACAATGCGCGCCGTACCCGCATTGTCCTTTCCGATAAGCAAATCTGCGGTAACGTCAATATAGTTGATATCCTCGAAAAGTGCGCGTTTAATAATGTCGTCTGTATAAAAATCAGAAAGCTTGGGCAGTATCATATCATACCTCCTATTTATTTAATGTTCCTTAGTATCAGCTCCGCAACGGTCGCCATTGACCTAATTTCGGTAATCTCGGGAGTATCGGCAAGTTCAAGTTCATCGTTGCTTAGCGCTATTTTAAGCTCTTCAATTCGCTTTAAGCCTTTTTTTGCCGCCTCGCGGTTGGGTGTTACAAAAAACGCCCGTTGCATTATATCGCGTATTTCGTAACGTATATCAGAATCAATTGTTTTTGTTCCCGACTTGCTGAAACAAAAGTGGGGCGGGGAAGGGGAGTGTTGATAATTTCCGTTTATATCGTCTGCCGCCGCTCTCGAGAACACTAATGCCTCAAGGAGAGAGTTGCTCGCGAGACGATTTGCGCCGTGAACCCCGGTATATGCACATTCGCCCACGGCATACAGCCCCGCAACGGTTGTTTTACCGTTACTGTCGACGGTAATCCCCCCCATAAGATAATGCTGACACGGGGAAATAGGGACGGGTTCCTTTGTTAAATCATACCCCTTTTTTAAAATTTGCTCATAAATCATAGGAAATCGCAGTTTTATAAAATCCGAATCACGGTGCGAAAGGTCAAGGTAGAAGTTATTATCATTGAGCCGCCGCCCCTCCTCAACAATGCTTTGTGAAACTATATCTCGCGGGGCAAGCTCGTCTGTAAACCTTTTCATATCGGCGTTTAACAGAAATGCCCCCTCTCCGCGCGCCGCCTCAGTAATCAACAAAACGCGGTTATCGACATTTTTTGTGTCAACATCGCGCGCCGCAAACGCGGTGGGGTGAAACTGAATAAGGTTCATTTTTTCTATCCTCGCGCCGAGTATATGTGCAAAATGAATACCGTCGCCGGTAGAAATTGAAGAATTTGTTGTGTGGTTGTAAACGCCGCCTATCCCCCCCGTAGCCATAATACATATCGGCGCGCAATAATACTCACGCGAATTATTCCCGACAATATCTGCGAAAAAATAATTGCCTTTTCTTGCCAACCGTAATAAACACGAGTTTTCGCGAAAATCTATATGAGATAACCTCTTGACTTTATCGGATAATGATGTTACAATTTCATAACCGGTGCTGTCCTTGTGGTGTACAATACGGTTGCGGGAATGACCGCCTTCGAGACCCTTTGAGAGAGTACCGTCAGAAAGTCTGTCGAAATCTACGCCGTGACGGATTAATTCATCTATGTTTTCGGCGGCCCGCTCGACCATAATTTGCAGATGACTGCGATTATTCTCGTATTTTCCGGCTTTTAATGTATCCTCAATATGAGAATCGAGGTCTTCAAATTCTGCGGCAATCCCCCCTTGTGCCAAGGCGGTATTACTGACGGTGAAATCTTTTTTTGAAATCAGAAGTGTTTTTAGCCGTTTATCGAGGTTGAGGGCGGTGTAAAGCCCGGAAATCCCCGCCCCGACAATGATAATATCGTAATTGTTAAACAATATATACTCCTTAACGGATTAATTTTACATTGAAACGGAATTATTTTTATGGCATTTAAAATGAACGAAACACAAGCTAAAGCGGTATTAGCGGGAATTGATTCCGGCGAATACGACGCCGATTCGTCAATGGACGAGCTTGAGGAGCTTGCTAAAACGGCGGGCGCGAATACAATAGCGCGCGTTATACAAAAAAGACAGTCTGCCGATTCCGCGACAGTACTCGGCGGGGGCAAAATTGAGGAAATAAGAGAGCTTTGCGCGGCTTTTAAAGAGTGCGAAAACGAGCCCGAAGATATATTAATCATTTTCGATTGCGAGTTGTCGGCGAGCCAAATAAGGAATATTGAGGAAATAACAAAGGTCAGAGTAATAGACCGCACAATGCTAATTTTAGACATATTTGCGGGGCGCGCCGTTTCGCGCGAAGGTAAGCTACAGGTTGAGCTCGCACAATTGAGATACCGATTGCCTCGCCTTGTTGGTTTGGGAACCTCATTATCTCGTCTCGGCGGCGGTATAGGAACAAGGGGTCCCGGCGAAACACAGCTCGAAACCGACCGAAGACATATTCGCAGACGCATCGAAAAACTCACCGAGCAATTAAACGAATTAAAAACGCGAAGGGATTATTCGCGTTCGCGACGTATTAAAGACAACGTACAAACCGCCGCAATTGTCGGGTATACAAATGCGGGAAAATCGACCCTTCTTAACGCGCTCACCGATGCCGATGTATTAACAGAAGATAAGCTTTTTGCGACGCTCGACCCCGTATCGAGGGGAATCACGCTTCCCGATGGGCGCGGCTTGATAATAGTCGACACCGTAGGTCTGATAAGGCGACTTCCGCACCACTTGATTCAAGCTTTTAAGTCAACCCTCGAAGAAGCCGCAAATGCCTCTCTCATACTACACGTACAGGATATTTCGGATTTAGAGAGAGATGAAAAGGCTAAGGTAACCGCGACAATTTTAGGCGAATTAGGTGCGGGTGAAATTCCCGTCGTGAATCTGTTGAACAAATGCGACTTAGACGAGGACGCGCATTATCCCGAAAACGAAAACACGGTCAGAATTGCGGCAAAAACGGGTAAGGGCTTTTCGCGTATGCTTGAGGTTATAGCCGCAAATCTTCCCGCGACGTCAAAACGAATGGATTTATTATTTCCTTTTGCGCAAGCGGGACTCGCCGCAAAAATTCGACAAAACGGTAAAATATTTAATGAGGAATACACCGAATTTGGGTTAAGACTCGACGCCCAAGTAGAACAAAGACTGATTAAAGAGATGAGCGATTATTTAACGAATCCAACTTAATCAATAACTCGGATAACGGAACAATTAATATTCCGGTAAAAAAATTATTGACTGCGTGAATAACATCGGTGGGGAATCCCGCGATTACCCACGCCAATGTTTGTTTCAAATTTAAAGAAAAAAACACCGCTTGAACGGGTGCGTATAAGGCTCCGAACGACAACCCGAACAAACCGCTTAACAGCATAAACAGCGGTACCTTAAATTTTTTCGAAAGCTTAATCCGAGAAACGAGCATAAATCCGCCCCAAAGCGGAAGCCATATATAAAAATAAGGCAGATTCCAAATTACGAAGCCATAGAAAAAACAATAGAGAAGGACATATACATAAATAGGAATTAATGCTCTTTTCCCGTATGCAACGGTAATCGCCGAAATTAGTAAGCCGTTAAACTGAACCCCCGGAATACCGTATAACACAATCTGTAGCGCAAGGATAGTTGCGGCTAATAAAGCGAATACCGTTAAATCCCTAAGTTTGTGTGAAGATGAGCGCATAAACGGAACCTTCGTCTATATAGATATCATCAATTCCTGCGGTTGCCGTTTCACCATCAATGAGTATAGCCCAATAAGCCCGGTCTGTGTTCCAGTCGGCGGTAATTCCGTTTACGGTATTGACAAAGTCTCTCTCCGTAATAATCCCTTCCTCGCGCAATGCGTCTCCGAGAAGCTCGTGGTTTGATGTTATTTCCGATTCGGTGATATTCCCTCTTTTGTCGGATACTTCAAGTTTAAAAGAAACCTCTCCGCTGAAAGGGGCTCTCGTCTCAGATGTTTCCCTCGGTGCCTCGGTCTCCGCCTCGTTTTCCGAATTAATCGAAGCAGATTCCGAATTTTCAATAATCGGCTCGGGGTTATCCTTATCGGTACAACCGGTAAAAACGCTCATTGTGATTAATGTAATCACAAATAATGATAAAATAACTTTAGCTTTCTTTTTCATAAAACTTTATGCTCCCTTAATTTTTTAATACTATATCATATGAATAGTATCTTGTCAAGAAAAAAACACAGTAGAATAACTACCGCATTTTTCGCGCGCTTTTCTCGCTTTTTTCGCGTATTTTTTCTATTTTAATGATTCACCAGGGACTCGAACCCTGGACCCTCTGCTTAAAAGGCAGATGCTCTACCGCCTGAGCTAGTGAATCGTTTAATTTAACAAGAGTAAAGCCGTATAAACACTATTGTAAACATAATAAACCACATTATAACAATAAAAAAAGCTATTGTCAATAGCTTTTATAAATTTTTTTGACAAAGTTCTTCATTCTTGAAAATATTCACAAAAATTCGTTGACAAAATAAGTAAAATATGTTAAACTTAACAAAATATAACTTTACATTTGAAAGGCATGGTTATAGGTTTGAATAAAAGCTGGCAGGGGTGGCTCTGCCGCCCCGAAGCTGGATAGGCTTTTATTCGCAGAGGTTTTTTGCATCGGAAAGGAATGGTCATATTAATGAGAATTGCGGATTTAAAAGAACATATCGAGTGTATAGCCGATTATGGCGACAGAATTGCTTTTAGATTTAAAAAGGGGGAGGACGACAATGTAACAAAAGTCAGTTACCGCGATTTTGTTACGCAAATCAACGCCTTAGGAACACACTTAATGAAGCTGGGCTTATCCGGAAAACATATAGCGATTGTGAGCGAAAACAGATATGAGTGGATTGTTGCTTATTTAGCGGCGGTCTGCGTAGGTGCGGCGGTTCCGATTGACCGCGACCTTCCCGAGGACGCAATTCTTTATTTGTTAGAAGAGGGGGAAGCCGCGGCGGTTTTATACTCCAATATTTATACCGATATTATTGACAAAACAAATATAGAGCATAAAATATGTTTTTGTGAACGAACCTACAACGAGGCATTAAAAAACGGAGTTTCTTTAATAAAAAAAGGAGATACAACCTTTAAAGACATTAAAATAGACGACTCGCGAATGGCGAGTTTACTTTTTACATCGGGAACTACCGGATTTTCTAAAGGTGTAATGCTGTCGCATAAAAACATAGTAAGCAGTATTTATGGTGCCGTTGCGTTTGAAAAATATAACGACGATAATGAAGCGTTACTCTCTATATTGCCGTATCATCATGCTTTTGAATGTACGGTGGGGGTGTTATCGCCGTTGCTTTTCGGAGCTACCGTCTGCATTAACGACAGCTTGAAATATCTTCGCGAGAATATGCTTTTGTTCAAGCCGACGGTTATGTTCGTGGTTCCGGCAATTATGAACTCGATATACAAAAAACTAACAGATATAGAAGAAATGTTTGAACGGCCTTTGTCAAAGAAGGAGGCGCAAACCTTGATGTTCGGCGGAAAACTGCGCTCGGTGTTCAGCGGGAGCGCGCCGCTCAATTCAGAAATAATTGTAAAGTTTAGAAATTATGGTGTAAACCTTTTACAAGGGTACGGTTTGACGGAGGCTTCCCCAATGGTTTCCACAACCTGTTTCAAGCATATAAACGATACAAATATTAACAGCGTTGGGGAAATTGTCCCGTGCTGCAGGGTGAAAATTGTCGAAAACGAGATTTGGGTAAAGGGCGACAATATAATGCTCGGTTATTATAAAATGCCCGAGGAGACATCTGAGGTAATGGATGAAGGGTGGTTTAAAACGGGGGATTTGGGATATTTGGACAATAAAGGATTTTTGTTCATAAGTGGGAGGAAGAAGAACCTTATAATATCGAGCGGCGGCGAGAACATATACCCGGAGGAGCTTGAACAATACTTGTACAGGTCTCCGATGATTTCGGACGCGCTTGTGTACGGCGAAAATGAGGACGGAAGAGAAGTCATTACTGCCGTTATTCGCCCTAATTATGATTTTTATGAAACGCTCGATTCAAGTGAGGGGTTGGATAATACAGAACGAAAAATTGAGTCGGACATATTAAATGAAATAGCGTCAATTAATGAGATACTCCCGCTATACAAGCATATTACCTCTATAAAAATTAGGTCGCTTCCTTTTGAAAAAACTACCGCAAATAAGATAAAGCGCAACACAGAGAATCAAAAGGGGGTTATTATTAATGAGCGATAGAAGGAAGGCAAATATTGAAAAAATAACGGCAATAATCAGTAGATACAGTGGAGTACACTCTGCTCAAATTGAAGAAAACACGCTTCTTATGGCGCAATTAAACATGGAGTCGATGAGTTTTATTGATATGGTGTGTGAATTTGAGTCACAGTTTGCGCGAAGGATACACGAAAGAGATTTTCGTAGGTTTACAACGGTTGGAAAAATTGCCGATTATCTCGATAGTGAACATATTATGTCCGATACAAATAAGTCCGAAGCTTCCGATGCGGGAGAAAACGGGTTTTATGAATCAAATTGTATTGTTTTAAATCTAACTAAAAGTCTTGCCCAAAAAGTTCCGGAACTTGTTACGGCGGTATACGGAAAACAATACCCGGCAAAGTATCTTTACGACCCCGATGAGCTTTGGGCAAAGACCGTGGACGGCGAAATATATCCACACGTAGCGGTCAACGGCGAGGGCAGGGTAATCGGAATGATTTCGCTTATACGTTTATCCGTTAATTTGGCTTCGTTTGAATTGGGACAGCTTATGGTTATCCCCGAATACAGGGGGAGCGATGTTGCGGAATTACTTATATCGGATATAGCCGAACAAGAACTCAGATTTGGCGTAATCTACTGTGAAAGCGTTACAATCCATAAGTTTTCACAGCGTTCTTGTATTACCGGCGGGTTTTGTGACACCGCGTTAAAAATCAACATGATGCCCGCTTATAAAAACGATTCAACCGAGCGAATTTGTTGCGTTGTTTCTTGTATTGAGCGCGGAGAGACCGATTTATGGGCATATCTCCCGCTTGTATACCGAGGGGATATAAAATACGCATTAGACGGCTTATCTCCGCGACTTTACAGAAATGCGTCTGATATCGCGCCGAATAACCCAACCTCTTACACTATTGATGACGAGGGCTTAAAAACGAATCAATATGTTGTTGTAAGCGTTGCGGAAATTGGCTCGGATGCGGAGGAGTCGGTTAAATCGCTTAATTCTTATGCCGCAGAGAATATGGTAAAAGCTATGGTTGTGAATATTCCGCTATCCTGTCCGCATAACGGCGCGATGATTAAAGCGTTGCGTAATGAAGGCTTCTTTTTTGGCGGGGTTATGCCGAGGTGGTTTCCCGATTCCGACGCAATTCTTATGCAAAAGCTGTATTCAAACGCCCCCGATTGGGAGCAGATTAAACTGTTCAGCGATAAAATACAAATAATGTCGGGAAAAATAAAGAATGATATACGATACAGATAAATCACTGTCGCGATTCAGACAGCTTTTACAATTCGAAACGGTCGCGGGAAACGACGACGAATTTGTAAGATTCAAAAAAGCGTTGTGCGAGTTATACCCGCGTATTAACGACGCTTGTGATATTGAACAAATCGGGGAATCGGGTTTAATGTACCGCCTCAAAGGTGTTAATTCCGACAAATCGCTTGTTTTAGCGGCGCATTATGATGTCGTCCCCGCATCACCCGAGCAATGGAAAAAACCGCCTTTTTCCGGCGAAATAACAAAAGACGATACCGGAAACGACGTTATTTGGGGGCGGGGGACAATTGATACAAAATGTACATTATGCTCGATAATGGAGAGCGTTGAAGCTTTAATCGAATTAAAGTATATACCGGAGTATGATATTTATATGTGCTTTGGCGGTAATGAAGAAACTACGGGGAACGACGCGGTGGCAATTGCGGCGGTTTTACAAGAACGCGGGATTCAACCCTTTCTTATAATTGATGAAGGCGGCGCGATAATTGACCTTCCCGATTTTTTACCGAGCAAACGCGCCGCGTTGGTCGGAATCGCGGAAAAAGGGTACATTGATATCGAATTTGTCGTGAGGTGCGGAGGCGGACACACATCGTTAAGGGTGAAAAACAACCCTATTGTCGTTATGGCGGAGGTAATACGAAGGTTGGATAAACCTTTTAAATTTACACTAAGCAAGCCGGTGCAAATTATGAGCGACGCAATATCGGCGCGTGCGGGGTTCAAGCTTAGAACCGCATTAAACAGCCCTATTTTGCATAAGCTCTTCATGCCGCGTTTAATCAAGGCTATACCCGAATTGGATGCCCTAACAAAGACAATAGGCTCGTTTACAATGATAAACGGGGGGAGTGCGGTTAATGTTGTTCCCGAGGAGGTTCGGGCAGTCGGGAATTTCAGAATTATAAGCGGAAGCTCTGTTGACGAAACAATTGGGATTATAAAAAAGGCTTTACGCGGATTAGACGTAGACATTATTGTAAAAGAAAGCATAGAACCGTCGAGTATATCGAAGGTAAACGGCGAAGGGTGGGATTTGTTAAACCATGCCATAAAAGCGGTTTGGGGTGGAGAAAGCGGCGACGAAACATCTGTTGTTCCGTTTTTAATGCTTGCAAGGAGCGATTCGCGTTTTTACGGCAATATATGCGACAGTATATACAGATTCACGCCCATGATTATGAATATATCGGAGAGAAAATCATTACACGGTGTTAATGAAAAAATTAAAGCGGAATCGTTCAAAAAAATGATTGAGTTTTATATGTATGTGTTGGGTGAAAGGACTTTAACTAAAAAATAAAATGGGCTACAATCGGAATGAATATCGCCGGTAAAAGATTTCCGACTTTAATATTCGCTATTTTTAAAAGATTCAGACCTATTGCCATTATAAGCACAGAGCCAATCAACGTCATTTGCGTTATAACGACCTCGCTCAAATACGGCTCAATTACGACGGCTAATAATGTAATCAACCCTTGATACACGCCGACAATAACCGCCGAGAACAACACTCCTAATCCCATTGTTGACGCGAAAATAACCGCAGAAATCCCGTCGAGCGCGGATTTTGAAAAAAGAACGTCCCTGTTATCATTAATGCCGTCTTCAAATGCACCTATAATCGCCATTGACCCTACGCAAAACACAAGCGTTGCGGTTATAATGCCTTGCGCGAATGTTGAAGACGAGGCATTTTTTGATTTAAAAAGCTTCTTTTCGCAAATCTCGGATAATATTTTGAGCTTATTCTCTATATTGACCAATTCGCCTATTAACCCGCCGAGAGAAAGAGAAACAATCATGAGCAAAATATGCTCTGCTTCAATCTTACCTTCGACAATTGTAAAAGCTGAGGTGAGAGAACCGCTTAATCCAATTATGACAACCGCCAACCCGACCCCCTGCATTATGGTGTCGGTAACGCGCTCAGACAGGGTTCGTTTTAAAACAAACCCCGTCGTTGCGCCTATGATAATAGTTATCATGTTTACGATTGTACCTAATCCCGTCATATATACTCCTTAGTATATTAAAAAATCCGTCCCGAAATATGAATACCGTCTACCGGTGTATCGCTCATTTTAATCAAATACTTTAAAATTTCTATTCCGCAGAATATGGTGGGTTTTTCCGTCGCTATTCCTTCGGAGCTTATAGTTGCCGCACGTTTTGAGCCAATATCCTTATCAATTATATTATCGTCCATTTTAATCAGATATTTCAAAATCTCGATAAAGTCGAAAATTGCAATTTCATCGTCACCGTCGACATCGCCGAGCGCGTAATACAATCCGTCTTTACTGCAATCGTTACAGTCTGCTCTGTCACAGTCGTCGCAGTCGGGCGATATCGGTGTAGTGGTTGACGGTATTGTTGTTATAACGGACGTAGTTGTTGTTACAACGGGTGGGGTAGTGGTGGGTGTCGGCTCAAGCGTTGTAGTTACAAGCGGTGTAGTGGTTGTCGGCTCAAGCGTTGTGGTTACAAGCGGTGTAGTGGTTGTCGGCTCAAGCGTTGTGGTTACAAGCGGGGTAGTGGTGATAGTTGGCTCAAGCGTTGTGGTTACAAGCGGAGTAGTGGTGGTAGTCGGCTCAATCGTTGTGGTTATAAGCGGGGTAGTGGTGATAATCGGCTCAAGCGTTGTGGTTATAAGCGGGGTAGTGGTGATAGTCGGCTCAATCGTTGTGGTTACAAGCGGTGTAGTGGTGGTTGTCGGCTCAAGCGTTGTGGTTACAGGCGGGGTAGTGGTGGTTGTCGGCTCAAGCGTTGTGGTTGTAGGCGGTGTAGTGGTGGTTGTCGGCTCAATCGTTGTGGTTATAAGCGGGGTGGTTGTTGTCGGTTCAAGAGTGGTTGTTACGGGATGGGTAGTTTCCGACGCTTGTTGCTTAACAAAGACGCTATACATAAGTTGATTTGTTGAACCGTTGGTGCCGAGCGTGACTTTATTGCCCGAATCGTAACGACGGCTGTACACTTCGTAAACGATAGTGCGGTCGGGATTAGTCATGTCGTTCGCCGTAACGCTTATATCGGTTTTGTCCCAAAAGCTTAGCCATTCGGGTGCGGCTATACGGTCGTCTAACCCAACATAGACAATAATATCCTCTCCCGCGGTAAATTCCGCAACATTTCCGGTCAGACTGCGTGAGTTGACTGCCGTGCTTATGCGTTCCGCGCCCGCTAATGCGGAAGGAAGCGTCGTAAACACATTTGTTCTGTCTCCGTATACGATATCTCCGCTTTTTGCATTATACTGTATCGACCAATTACCGTAATTGGTATTATTCGTATCGTGGATAATCAACGATTTAATCAAATTTCCGTTTAGAGGAGGGTTCAACACATCTGTTGCGATGGTAGTTATACCTGTCGTCACGGGTGTCTGTGAAACTGTCGCAGATGTTTCGCTTGCGGTAGTGGTTGTCGTTACCGGAGTTGTTGCGGTAACGGTTGTTGAGACAGAGGTAGTCGTCGCGCTTGTAACAGTTGTTGTTGTGGCAGTAGTAGCGGGTGTAGTTACGGGCGGCGTGACCGCACCGTTTTTATCTCTCACCTTAACATTAGGCTGTGGAGGGAGAGGATATCCCGTTCCCAAAAAGAAGCTCGGGTGGGGCGGCTGATTATAACAAATGTTTTGTCCCGCGACTTGATTACGGTATTGCGGGTCGTGCATGAGCGTAGTTATACGATGTTCGGTTAAATAAGAGGTTGTATATATACGAAGGCTGTTCTGTTCGGCAAGAATGAACTCTTCACGCCAATCGCCGAATAAATCGGCAGAAATACACGGAGTTCCTTTTGTGCCGTTTCTTGTGTTACCGCCGTATGAGGAATAAACGCGGTCAACCCCCGTTCCCGCATTATTGATTTTTTCAATCTTTGACCAGCTTTCATTGCCGCCGGTTTTATCGAACATTTCTCGTTCGAGCCTTCCGTCCCAGTATATAAGGAAATTTGTGGATGCGGGTTTTGTGCCGATTATTTCGCCTTTACTGTTGCGTAAACCGTCAATACCCGAACCCCAAAAATCCGCTTCTCCGGGATTCCCCGCCCAAACATTTCCGCACGCCCCTCTGTCGGTATCGTCGGTAGAGTTTACACGAAAAATCTGTTCACCGGTAAGGGCGTCTCGAAGCGATATGCCGAACGGCGAGGATTCATGTGACATATATACTTGAATACCGTTGCGTGATGCAATGTGACTGCCGACGTGGAGCGCGTCGCCGTGTCCCTGTCGCGAAGACCATAATAGAGTACCGTCGTATTTTATCGCCGCAGAGCCGAGGAATAGCGATTGTTTACCGTCGCCATGTACGGCAGCAGGCATAACATTATGATTTCCCTGCCCATAGCCGGTGCTTGTGTTGGTGGAACTTCCCGTATCAAATGCCCATTTTTCAACAAGCTTATTATTAACAACATCGTATGCCGTGGCGGTCATTCTTGTATAATACCCTCGTATTGTGACCGCGCTCGGCTTTACACCGTCAAGGTATGCGACCGCGCCCAAGAAACGGTCAACGCGGTTTCCGTAATTATCGCCCCAGTTATTGTGGTTTACGCGGGCGGGTTTATAATTGATTGTATGAAGATTTTCGCCCGTTTTGCCGTCAAACAGAGTGAGAAATTCCGGTCCGGTTAAAATATAACCCTCTCTGTTGGCACCCGAGTTGTTAAATGGAGGTTTATTGCGGTGGTCGGCATCCTTATCTCCGATTATATTTCCCTTACCGTCAATTGTACCGTCGGCGGTTTTGACAATAAGCTTCGCGCTACCCGATAAATCAAAATCGGCAACAAGCATTTGCGTATAATGTTGCCCCGAGCGAATATTCCGCCCTAAATCAATTCGCCAAAGCCGCGTTCCGTCTTGTTTCATACAGTCGATGAAGGTGTTATCGGTAACGCCGTATTGGGCATTATCCTTTGCGTTATTCGGAACCCATTTTAAAAAGAATTCATATTCGCCGTCTCCGTCTACGTCGCCGACCGTTATATCATTGGGAGAATGAATACTGCTTGGCGGATTTAACGGTATATCGAAATATTCTGTGTTTGATGTACGACATTTATCCTCGCTATGGAATACTTCGCCGTTAAATTCTGCATCAACCCTATATTTACTGCTCGAATTTCCCCCCGTATCAAAGAAGTTTGTCGCGCCCGTCGGGGTGGTCGTATGAATAAGTGTTCCGTTACGATAAAGCTTGAACACCGTTCCGACGGGGTCACTCGCCAAAAAACGCCACTTTACTAACATTCCGTTTCTTGTACCGCTGTTCCCCGTTCTGTTAAGATTTGTATAAATCGCACAAATCCCCCTGTCGAGGTATTCCACAACGGGTACGTCGGACGAGCTTGAACTCGCGCTCGCTTTGTTAAAAGTAAGCCTGTGAATCGTAAAAGTGTTAAAGAGTAGCGTTAAAGAGGCAATAAACGCGATTAGCTTCGTATATCTTCTTTTGGTAAGCATAGTATACCCTCCCGTATATTCTGAATAAATTACATTTTTTATATTATAACAGACAATGAACAGAAAATCAATACATAAAAGGAAAATTATGCTTGACAATAAATACGATTCATGCTATGATTACGGTGATAAAAGTATTATGTAGGAGGTTTAAACATATGGCGAGTTTAAAAGGTACAAAAACAGAGGCTAATTTATTAGCGGCATTTGCGGGCGAGTCACAGGCGCGCAATAAATACACCTATTTTGCTTCTAAAGCAAAAAAAGAAGGCTACGAACAGATTGCGAAGCTTTTTATTGAATCGGCGGAAAACGAAAAGGAACACGCAAAGCTTTGGTTTAAACAATTGAACGGCGGCGCGATTCCCGATACAATCGAAAATCTTAAAAGCGCGGCAGACGGCGAAAATGAAGAGTGGACGAGTATGTACGACGAATTTGCCAAAATTGCCGACGATGAAGGCTTTGGCGAAATAGCACAATTGTTCAGAGGCGTCGGCGAGATAGAAAAGAACCATGAAGAACGCTTTCGCAAGCTTATAGCCGATATTAATGAAAACACGGTGTTTAATCGCGATAAGGACGTTTCGTGGAAGTGTTCCAACTGCGGGCATATTCATACGGGTAAATCCGCGCCCGACAAATGTCCGGTTTGTGACCACCCGAAGGCTTATTTTATGTTGAAAGAAGAGAATTATTAAAAAGTCTTTCAAATGAAGAAAATAGAAATACTTGATACAACCCTGCGCGATGGCGCGCAGAGCGAGGGGATAAGCTTTTCTCTTCGCGATAAGTTGAATATTATTGAGCGGCTTTCGCGTTTTGGCGTGGATTTTATCGAAGCGGGGAACCCCGCTTCAAATCCCAAGGATATCGAGGTTTTTGAAAAAGCGAAGCTGCTCAACTTGGGACATTCTCAATTAGTTGCGTTCGGTTCAACCTCGCGCAAGGACAATTCTCCCGAAACGGACAACGGTATAAACGCGCTTCTTGCCGCCGGAACAAAATTTGTATCCGTCTTCGGCAAAAGTCACGCTTCACAGGTGGGGTCGGTTTTGCGCGTTACCTTAGACGAAAATCTTTCTATGATTCGCCGAACGATTGAGCATTTAAAAGGGCGGGGCAGGGAGGTTATATTTGATGCAGAGCATTTTTTTGACGGCTATAAGTCGGACAAGGAATATGCTCTTTCTGTGTTAAAAACGGCAAAAAAAGCGGGCGCGATAAATCTCATATTATGCGATACAAACGGGGGATGCTTCCCCGATGAGATTACGGAGATAACAAAAGCCGTCACCCGATGTCTTTCACCTTCAAATTGTGATATAATCGGTATTCATTGTCACGATGATACCGGTTGTGCTGTCGCTAACACTATTGCGGCGGTAAAAAGCTCCGCGACTCATGTACAGGGGACTTTTATAGGGATTGGCGAAAGATGCGGGAACGCAAATTTGTCTGCTGTTATCCCTAATTTACAATTGAAATTAGGGTACCTTTGTGTCGAGCCTAAAAACATGGAAGGAATTACCGAAACGGCGCGGTTTATAGGGGAAGTGGCAAATGTACGGCTCCCGCGCAATATGCCGTATGTAGGCGGGGCGGCGTTTTCACATAAAGGCGGTATGCATATTGACGGCGTAATGAAATCCCCCGAAAGCTTTGAACACATTCCGCCGGAAAAAGTCGGAAACGAACGCAATCTTCTGTTATCCGAAATGTCGGGCAGAGGAACTTTACTACAGAAGCTTAATGCAATCGGGCGAAACTTAACGATAATGAAAAACGACCCGATTGTTGAAAAGCTTACAAATCGGGTTAAGGAGCTTGAGCATAAAGGGTATCAGTTTGAGGCGGCGGACGCGAGCTTTGAGCTTCTTGTTTTACAGGAAATGGGGCTTTTTAAACCGCATTTTAAGATATTGGAGTATAATATTGTTTCATCGCTTTCAAAAGCTTGTAAAGCTAAGGTGAGGATTAGCGCGGGCGAGTATACAGAAGAAACCGAAGCGTCCGGAAACGGGCCGGTAAACGCGCTCGATATGGCGTTAAGAAAAGCTTTAGAGGTGTTTTATCCCGAGCTTTCGGCGGTTAAGCTGTCCGATTATAAGGTGAGGATTATTAACGGCGATGATAATACCGCCGCAATTACCCGCGTGTTAATGGAAAGCGGGTTTTACAGTGGGGGAAATTCGGGAACTACCTGGACTACGGTTGGGGCGGGCGACAATATAATAAGCGCGAGTATGGTTGCGTTAGTTGATTCGTTGGAGTACGCTTTACAAAAATTTCATAATTTTTTATAGAAAGTATTGACAAAAATATAATGTATGTTATAATATATTAGATGTTCCCTATAGTCAGTTTAATAGTAATGGAAGGTGTGGTTATAAAGAATGAATTATACAGGCAGAAAACGTACAGGTTTAATGGTGGTTGTGTTATCGGTCTTAACGCTTTGGCTTTATAAGTTTTACTGGCTTTACATAGCTATGGAGGATATCAACAGGACGGCGGAAGATGAACTGTTTAAATCGACGTTATATCTGATAATAAGCATATTCTGTCCCCCGTTTTTATTTTTTGTATACTTTAAAATGAATAAGCATCTCGGTGAGATTTGTG
The DNA here is from genome assembly GCA_009783205.1 of Oscillospiraceae bacterium. Taxonomy (GTDB): domain Bacteria; phylum Bacillota; class Clostridia; order Oscillospirales; family Ruminococcaceae; genus Ruminiclostridium_E. The sequence goes on along the minus strand of WRHO01000014.1, from coordinate 20,497 downwards.
ACGAGAATATGGTTGAATATAAGGGGAATTACCTTATATGGCTGATTGTCAGCGGGTCTGTATACCTTGTTGCGGGTGCCGGAATGGTTTTGTTTTGGATTTTTGTTTCGTTTAATGTCGGGTTTATTATACTGTTCTCGCTGTTATTCCTGCATCTCGTTACTGCCGGGAATTGTACTGCGGATTATCAAATTGCAGAAAGCTTTAACGGGATTTGGGATAAACGCAACGCGAGTGCCGTTGTTACCGTTGCAGAGTAACCGTTGCAGAGTAATTGTATATTCAATACCGCAAAAGCCCCGTATTTTAGCTAATACGGGGCTTTTCTATGCAGTTCCTTACAGGAACGTGCAACAATATTAGCTTTTGGTTCATTTGCAACTATTTTATCGCTCAATAAAATGACAGACAATAGATTCGGGATTGCCATAATGCCGTTCATTAAATCCGCAAGTCCCCAAACTAAATCGAGTCGCATAACCGCGCCTATAAATGCAAAGCCGACAAAAACCGTCAAAAACGGTTTTATTAATTTTTGCCCGAATAAATACTCTACACAAACCGCGCCGAACACAGACCACCCGGATACCGTTCCTATAGCAAACATCGCCACCGATATTGTTACAAACATTCCCGCATAATTGCCAAATGCTCCCGAAAATGCCGCCGAAGCAAGGTTCATGCCGCCGTCCCTTAAATCTAATTTGTCCGCGCCGGTTAAAAGAATGGGGAACGCGGTTAAAGTACATATCACGATTGTATCGAAAAATACCGTAAGGGTTGCCCATAACCCCTGTTTATGTGCGTTATCCGACGAAGACATTGAATTCATGGTGACGGTGCTTCCGAGTCCCGCTTCGTTTGAAAAAACACCGCGGCGAAATCCCCAACTCATCGCCTTTGAAATACCCACGCCCGCCGCTCCCCCGCCTATTGCGGAAACGCCGAATGCCTCTGTTATTATCCTTATGAAAATCGTCGGTACATCTTTTATAAAAACGAATATTACCGCGAGACAGCCGACAATGTACACGAGCGATACAACGGGAATTGCCTTTTCGGTAACCTTTCCGAGTATTTTTGCGCCCCCGAAAACCAACAACCCCACGGGAACGACCGCTATTATTCCCGTTATCCAAAGCGGGGTGTTAAAGCTGTATTTCATAGAGTATGACATAGCGTTAATCTGTGTCATGTTACCTATTCCGAGGCTGGCGCATACACAGCATATGGCGAACGCTTTTGCCGGCAATCTGCCTAACGCTTTTTCTATGTACCAAAACGCGCCGCCAATGTAACCGCCGTCGGGACGTTTTTTTCTGTATTTTATACCGAGGAAGTTTTCGGCGTAGGTAGTAGCCATTCCTATGATTGCCGACGCCCACATCCAAAAAACCGCCCCCGCCCCTCCTATTGCAATCGCCGTTCCGAGCGCGACAATATTTCCCGTCCCTATTGTTAACGCGAGAGAATTTGTTAAGGTTTGAAACGGCGACAAGCATTGTTTATTATCAGAAGCGTTATCACATTCAACTATTGCATTATCCTTACAAAAAAGGGTATCCTTGAATATTTTTATTGTGTTTAGTTGAAAAAATTTCAGCTTTACCGAAAAATAAACACCCGTCCCTATAAAAAGAACAAGCATGGGCATTCCCCATAATATATTCTCGTTAATTCGATTTATTATTGACATATATAATACCTTCCGTTTTTAAGTTAACCTTGTCTTAATATATTAAGACAAGCGGAAAAGTATTACAGCGAATATTCAAACAGTGTCGATACGAAATGAAAACAGTCAATTCATTGAAGTATCGGCTACTACCGCCGCATGCACGCTTTTTGCACCGGCGGACAGTAAGCACCCCGCCGCTTCCGATAAGGTCGCGCCGGTAGTTCGCACGTCGTCTGTGAGCAATATTCTCTCGGGAATATGTACGCCCTTCTTCCTAATATCAAATGCCCCTCGTAAATTCTCGCGCCGCTTTTCTTCGGAAAGCGTTTTTTGAATTTCGGTACGGCGGGTTTTTATCAAAAGCTTAGTGTTGCAGGGGATGCCGCGCATTGCCGCCAATTCCGTCGCAATCAAAGCGGGCGGGTTGTATCCGCGTTCGTTCATTCTTTTTGAATCGGTCGGTATACAGGTTATAAGGTTAATCATCAATTCTGCACCGATTCTTTCGTTCAAAAGCCGCGCCGCCGCCGAAATCGCATAACCGTCACTATTGTTTTTAAGCGAATGAACAAAGCCCCGAGTAACGTCGTTATATTCAAAAATCGAAAAAGTGTCTGTGATATTATCGCGCAGCTTATCTTTTTCGTTTTCCGGCTGTGTTGAAAACGAATTAAGACTTTCGGGACAGTCGCGACAGTAGAATTGATTAAAGGGTATTATTTCGCCGCAAAACGGGCATTTATTTGGGTAAACGATATCAAGAAGGAATCTTTTTAAATTATATATCGTCATTATTACCAATCCTTATCGCTCATCATCGCTTTTAAACAAGAATATCTGACGCTTTTACGCTCGTTGCTTATCATTTCGGCGATTATTTCTCTTTTTCCGACAAGAATTAATAAATCCCGCGCCCGTGTTACCCCGGTATACAAAAGGCTCCTGTATAAAAGTCGTCTCGATACAGCGGGAACGGGAAGTATTACCGCTTTATATTCGCTCCCCTGACTCTTATGGACGGTGATTGCATAGGCGTGTTCTATCTTGCCGAACAATTGCGGTTGAATAACCGCAACCCGCCCGTCAAAGCTTACGGTTATACCGCCCGAATCCTTCATATTTCCGTTAATATCTGTTATAATCCCTATATCGCCGTTAAAAATCCCTATACCGCCTTCTCCGCCGCGTTGCCACTCAATATTATAATCATTGGCGTTCTGCATAACCTTATCCCCGACGCGAAATACCACATCGCCAAATGTGATTTCTCGTTTTCTTACAGACGGGGGATTTATTGCGGCTTGTAACAATTTATTAAGCTCGCGAGTTCCCGCCATACCCATTTTTGTGGGGGTAAGCACCTGTATATCATCAACGGGGTTGTATCCGTATGCGTCGGGAAGGCGCGTTTTAACAAGACCGGTAACAATTTCCGCAATTTTAATGTCGCCGTCATACATATCACAAGGAATGAAGAAGAAATCTTTATCCCGCGCATTAAGCTCGGGTTGATTTCCCGAAACAATTTTATGGGCGTTTGTTACTATAAGGCTCGACTGTGCCTGTCTGAAGATTTCGGTCAACCTCACCCCTTCGATTTTGTTACAGGCTATTAAATCAGCAAGGACATTTCCCGCGCCGACGGACGGCAATTGGTCGGAATCGCCCGCCATAATTAGCTTTGAATCGACCTTAACGGCGCGCAATAATGCTTCAAACAATAAAGCGTCAACCATAGACATTTCGTCAATAATAATGACGTCCGCTTTAAAAGGGTTCAATTCGTTTTTCTTAAAAACGGTTGCATCCTTTGAAGCGTCGACCTCGAGCAACCTGTGAATTGTTTGCGCCTGTTCCCCTGTTAACTCGGACATTCGTTTTGCCGCGCGACCGGTTGGTGCCGCCAACGAAAGAAGATTTCGCCCCTTTTTCAACAATCGGATAACGGCGTTGAGCGTGGTAGTTTTGCCCGTACCCGGCCCCCCCGTCAGTATGAAAAGATTATTTCGCAGACACCCTTGTATTGCCTCTTTCTGTAATTGCTCGTATTTGATTGATTCTTCGAACTCAACCCCGGATATTTCCTCGGAAAAGTCATGCTCGTTTCTGCCGTTCATTGAAAGCATTTGCTTAAGCTTGTCCGTAATATACCGTTCCGCTTTGAAATAAGCAAAGAGATATACGAATTCACCTTCATCTATGTCGTTTATAACAAATCGTTTCTCATTAACCCCCTCATCTAATGCGAGAGAAAAGGCGTCACGAGAAATCTCGAGATGCTCAACCACTCTTGTGGTAAGCGGCTTAATCGGGAGACAGGTATGACCGATTTTTGCATTCTCGAGCAAAACATAAGCAATTCCCGCCTTTATGCGCGAGCCGTTAAACGGGTCGATTCCAAATTCCTCCGCAATTACATCTACGGTTTCAAAATCTATTTCAATCCCTTCTTCACACAATAAATAAGGATTTTCTTTTATTAAAGCTATAGACGAGCTGTCATACTTGTTCCACACGGCGACGGAGGTTGACGGTCTTATACCAAACCCCGATAAAAATTCCAAAACCGTGTTCACGCCGCAAAGTTTTCTGAACGCCGCACCGATTAATGCGGCTTTATCAATAGTAATGCCCTTTACCTCGCATAGACGCTCGGGCGTATTCTCGACGATTTCGAGCGTTTCTTCACCGAAGTGGTCGGTGATTTTTAAAGCAGTTTTAACCCCGATTCCGGGGATAATTCCGGAACCGAGGTATTTTGCTATTTCTTCGGGCGTGTCGGGACGGGCGCGTTCACAGGTGACAGCTTTAAACTGTTCCCCGTATTTAGGAGACGTTATATAATTTCCCGTCAGTGTCAGCTTTTCTCCCGGTGCGATATCGCCGAGGTTTCCGATAACGGTTATCGGCGAATTATCCGACTCGAGTTCAAGGACTATATATCCGTTCTCGGCGTTTTTGAAAATTACACCGTCAACCACACCCGAAACGCTTATTAATGCTTCATCCATATTTTAATATCGCTTTCTTCCTTCTTATACCTTCGAACAGCATAATAAATCCGCTTAACTACATAAGTGTACAGTAAATTCATAGATTTTATAACGCCGATTATACTGAAGAATATAAGTAAAAATAAGAATAGTTCATTCATAATAACACCTCCCGTTCAGGTGTTATATTATATGAATCTTTTCTGTTTATTGATACAAGGCAACCTCCGAAAACCTCTTCCTGCACTCGCCGGCTGAAAAATCCCGCTATACTTCGTTGATTTTTCCTTAAATATCAAAGGATATTCGCAGAAAAATCGCCTCGTCTAACGAAATTTTCATCTCGACGATTACACGAAACAGGTTTTCGGAGGTTGCCACAATAAATACTGCGCCAGCCTTCAGACTCCTCATCACTAACTATTTTAAAATAAGGATTAATCGCCTCACAAACCTCTTGATAACGATGTTCAATTATTCCCGAAAGTAACAAGCTTCCGGAGGTAAACTCTGCGAATAAATGCGCCATCGCTATTATAACATCGGCGGTTATATTCGCCACCACAAGGTCGTAATTGCCGCCGATTTTTTCACGAAGAGCCTCATCGGTAATCACATTTCCGCAATAAACCGAATAGTTTTCAACACCATTATTTTTTAAGGTTTCTTTTGTAATATTAACAGCATTCTCGCATATATCAACGGCGGTTACGCTCTTTGCTCCCAATAATCCCGCGGCGGCGGAAAGTATCCCGCTTCCACAGCCGATATCCAACACGCTTTCGTGATAACGCATTACACCGCAAAGCGATTCAAGGCACATACGGGTTGTAGCGTGTTGTCCCGTTCCGAATGCGCTTGCCGGGTCAATTTCGAGTATAGGCTTTCCGTCAGTATTGTCATACCTCTCCCATGACGGCTTAATAATGATACCGCCTATATCAATAGGTTTAAAGTATTGTTTCCAATTGTTTTCCCAGTCTTCTTCATTAACCTCATCACGTGAGTATTCGAGACCTTGAGCATGAAGAAAAGCTTCTGTTGCTTCAACAATCCTCTTTCCTTGTCCGTTATCGGGGATATATACCGTTACCGTTATCGGTGCATTTCGTTCATTAAACAAGCGAGCATCAATCATGTCCGGGGCGGCGGAATCAATAATGTCCCATAAATCCGAACCGCCGCCTATTTCAAAGCCCTCCGCACCTAAATCGGTAAGCTCCGAGGTAAGAAGCTCAATATCCTGTTCCCTTGTAGCAATAGTTATTTTTGTAAAATTCATATACATATATTACCATTGTTGACGGGTAAAAGCAATAAAAAGAGCTATATTCGGCATTTATCACAAATATATTTATGTATATATCGTAATATTTGTGCAAATAGCAGAAATTAAAAAATATGTTGACAAGCGTAAATTAAACGTGTATAATGTAATAGCTGTGACGTTCATGATTTTATTATGTAAATGTCTGCAAGCGGGGAGTTTAGCTCAGCTGGGAGAGCATCCGCCTTACAAGCGGGGGGTCATAGGTTCGAGCCCTATAATTCCCACTTTTTGATAGTCAAGTATTAAAATATCCAATGGCTATCTAATTTTGGCCTGTTAGTTCAGTTGGTTAGAACGCTAGCCTGTCACGCTAGAGGTCGTGGGTTCGAGTCCCATACAGGTCGTTTTCGTTTTTTTATTTTTGCCGCGGAATTGTACTTTAGGTACATTTTCGCGGTTTTTTTCGCAAAAAAAGAGACCTAAAAATATAGGTCAAGTCAAATTTTTAATTTATTAAATTAGATGCGGATTGGTTTTTGACAATACGGACAGTAATTTTTACCGTTTCCCCAAAGCCAATCACAGTTTTCGCAACAATGTTTTCTCTTTATCTGTTTAGTGTTGCTATGCTTTTGTGAATCGCTGTATTCGTTCATACTATACATATATTCACCACCTTTCTTCACTTATTATACCATAAGTATAGTCAAATGTCAAGTGAATATTTGTGGAATATGCACATTAAAACGCTACTAAATTTGTGCAATATTACCAAACTAACCGACCGTTAACCAACTATATATAAGCTTATCAAGTACGTTTGTTCTTGACAAGCCGCTTCAATATGTAGTATAATAAGTTAAGTCAAGCGATTAATGCAAAGGGGCGTTACAAAATGAATTATACTTTAATGCACAGAAAAATAGAAGTTGCTGAAATTGATATTGAATTGGACTCCGCAACAATATTAAAAATCGGCAATATTATTGCACCTGAACATATGCCTATTGGAAAAAGTTTTATAGACAATAAACCGAATCGCGCAAAGTTAGACGAGTGGTGGAGAAGTCGCAGTATACCTGCAAGTAGGCAGAACTTTCGAGAGGCAATGGAGGGGTTGGGGATTTCTTCGTCTGAAGAATTGCTGACCAAGTGTTTTGGGCTTTCGCTTTCAGACCAATATTGGGTTAATCCTACTGAAAATCCGTTAAAATGGGAAGATGTAAACTTTTTCGATAACCCTTTTTCTGATGATGTAGGAAATGTATTGTTTGGCAATGCAGAGCAAGGCAAAGAAATTAGCCTTTTTTCCCCCGACAACACATCTGACGGTTGGTTAAAAAAGAAGTGGAAAATAATTGACGGTAAACGCTGTCTCGTAAAAGGCGGAAGTATGCCGTTTCACCAAGAGCCGCTTAATGAGGCTTGTGCCACGGCTGTTATGAAACGCCTTAATATTCCCCATGTTCCTTATTCGGTCTTTGTAGATGACGAATTACCTTATAGCGTGTGCGACGATTTTATCAATTCTGAAACGGATTTAGTCAGTGCATATAATATCTCAACTGCATTAAAAAAGCAAAACAACACCTCTTCTTATCAACATTATTTAGATTGTTGCCAAAAGCTCGGCATACCAAACGCACAAGAAGATATTGACAAAATGTTAACCTTAGACTATCTCATATTAAACGAGGACAGGCATTATAATAATTTCGGTGCTGTGCGTAACGCTATAACTCTTGAGTGGTTAGGGCTTGCTCCTGTCTTCGATAGCGGCACGTCATTATGGTATAATCAAAATCAGATTTCCAATAGCCCTCATGTATTAAAAAGAATGACAACTAAACCGTTCCGCACAACATACGAAGAACAAATCAAATTAGTTAAAAATTTCTCATGGCTTGATTCATCTGCTCTTAATGGAATTTCAGATGAGTTTTCTGCTATTCTTTCACATTCTCTGTATATTGATGAAAAACGCATAAACGATATTTGCGTGGCTTTCAATACACGAGTTCAATTTCTTAGTCAACATATTCAAAATATTACCTAAAAAAATGTTGACAATTGCGGTTAAACGTGTTAAAATATCGAAAAAAATTGCAATTATATGCGGAAAGGAACGGCTTTTATCATGATGAAGCGTCTTTTATTACTTCTCACAACGGTATTCGTTATTCTAACGCTGACTAATGTGGTGATTTCAATTGAAGATAGCCAAACAAGTGATAAACCCAAAGGACGGGCTTTGCTCGTACAGCGGGCGAATCTTGACGTCAGATATACGGAATCGTGGTTCGAATTTGACGGCGCGACGGGCGGTTGGATTATCAAGGACATTTCGAGGGCATCGGACAGCGGCGATGTATTCCCCAAAGGCTCCCCCGATGATTACGGTCATAGGGTACAGATTATAACCTATGATACAAAAGAAGAGGATATGCCATACCCGAGGGAGTATGAAGTTTTGTTGAAGCTTCCCGCTCTTAACGACGAGGGTGAAAAATGTACCTTTCAGGATATAGCAACGGTGAGCGTAAGTTTTGAAATTGAATGGGAAAAATGGGGAAATCCGATTGAACGAAATGATTTTCAGATTATTACATACAGTGATACCGACGGGTTCAAACAGCACAAGAATGGCGGGAGTATTGCAGAAATACTTGAATCGGCGGGCGTCGTTCAAGAGGGCGATATTGACCCCGACAGTCCCGACAAAACATATATGCCCACACCTTTATCCGAATATCCTACACCCGTGATTATGACGGCGGTACCGAAAATGTATACGCCGCCTTCGATTTTAGAGCCTTTTGAAACATTTGCGAGTTTTTTCACGGTAATGGTCACTAATTGGACGCTTGCCGACGGTTTGCCGGTATCGCCGGTTATTGCGCGGGTACATCTGCTTGACCGTCACGGGAACATTATACGCCTTAAACCGTACAATTCATGCTCAACCTGTGGCGAGGAAATATGTATATGCCCGAAGCCTTGTTCAATATGCGGCAAGGAAAAGTGTGTATGCGCGCAAAAACAACCGATTCCCCAAAATGACGGCTGGAGCTTTTCAAAAGGCGTGCTTACAATCACTACAAACAGAGGAACGACCGCATGGCGTAACGGAAAAGGCACGAGCTTCAAATTAAATGACGTAAGTTCAATTGCAATTCAAAAAAGCGTCACTCAAATAGAGAGTAATGCGTTTGAGGGGTGTCGGCTTTTAGCTTCAATAACCATTCCCGAAGGTATCAAAGGAATAGAGGAGCTTGCGTTCGGCGGCTGTACAAGCCTTTCCGCCGTTACGTTTAAAGGTATGAACCCACCTGATATTTCATATAGTGCCTTTCGCGACACGCCTAAGCTGACCGATATATATGTTCCCGAGGGAGCGAAAAAGGCATACGAGGCGGTTGAAGAATTACGGTTTTACAATATTATCGAGACGGGGGTAAAGCCGACCGGGTTATGCAATTACTGTAAAATATGTAAATCGGGTAAACCTCCGATAAAAGGCAGAGTCTTCGGAGAAGATGAACCCGATATATTCGACTTCATTGAGATTTTAAAATATCTCGTTAATATTCCGGAGTGTCAGTTAATATTATGCGCCAACGCGCTCGAAGCCGCGCTGATAACACATGAGTCGATTATAACGGGAGAGCCTACAATATTCGACGGGATTGAAATTCTTAAATACATAGTCGGAATTGAGGGAGAAGTACCGATTTAGAGCCTTTTCATCACATTTTGGCTAAATACATAGAGTCAATATAGTTTAGATATATTGTCGATTTTCGCAAACTTTACAAACCCTTTCATAATTTTTACAAAAGATTTACCGTTTACTGCTATTAGAAGAAGATTATTCCGTGATATAATGCAGATAAAGTAAACGAACTGAAGAGGGTTTAATATGTCTGTGTTGGATAAAAAAGCGAAAATCAGAACAAAAAATTTGAATCTTTATTACGGAAACGCTCATTGTCTGTGTGATATAACAATGGACATTCCCGAAAACGCAATTACGGCGATTATCGGGCCGTCGGGGTGCGGTAAATCGTCACTTTTACGTTTATTTAACAGAATGAACGATTTAATCCCGATTGCTCGAGCCTCGGGTGAAGCATACTTAGATGATTTTTCCATTTACGGTAAGGATACATATGTAGTGGAATTAAGGAAGAAAATCGGCATGGTTTTCCAGAAGCCGAATGTATTTCCTATGAGCATAAGAGAAAATATCACGCTCGCTCCTCGACGACAAGGTATAACAAACAAAGCAAAGCTCGATGAGATAGTCGAGAGTACATTAAATCAAGTAGGCTTATGGAACGATTTTAAAGACATTCTCGGTAAACCCGCATTAAACCGTTCTGCGGGCGAGCAACAAAGATTATGTATAGCTCGCGCAATTGCGATTAACCCCGACGTTATATTAATGGACGAATCGTGTAGCGCGTTAGACCCCGAGTCAACAATGAAGGTAGAAGAATTAATGGCTTCGCTCGCAAAAAAATACACAACTATCATAGTAACACACAGCATGGAACAAGCGCGGCGGGTTTCGGATATGTCGGCATTTATCATGATAGACAGCGAAGAACGAATCGGAAGACTTGTTGAATACGCGCCGACCATGGAAATGTTTTCAACCCCTAAGGATAAACGCACCGAGGATTATATAACGGGACGGTTCGGCTGATAAATATTGCCGACGCCCGTTAATAATATATTATTAAACAAAAGAGGATTATGAGGAGAAAAATTATGAAATCAACGAAAATTACAAAACGTATTGCCGTTATCGCGCTTTCTGTTGTAATGTTAGCAACGGCAACCGCCTGTGGGGGCTCATCCGGTAATTCCGCAAGCAGAATTGTTATAGCGGGGTCTACATCTGTTCAGCCGTTTATGGAAAACTTAGTTGAGGTATATGAGGATATGTATCCCGATTATGAGGTAGACGTTCAAGGTGGCGGAACTTCTGCGGGAATAACCGCCGCGTCGAGCGGAACCGCCGATATAGGTATGGCTTCTCGCGATATTAAAGACGGTGAATTTGACGGTAAATCGGTTGTAATAGCGTTAGACGGGCTTGCGGTTATAGTACACCCCGATAACCCGGTACATGACCTTACAAAGGAACAAATTCGCGACATTTATTCGCACGATATCACCAATTGGAGCGAGGTCGGCGGCCCCGACCAAACAATCAACGTAGTGACGCGCGAGGACGGCTCGGGAACAAGAGGCGCGTTTGAGGATTTAGTAATGGTATGGGATAACGAAGGTGATAAAAAGCCGATTAACCCCGCAAGTAACACACAAAACTCTAACGGAACGGTCAAATCTTGTATCGTGGGCGACGTGAACGCAATCGGCTATATTTCATTGGGGTTAGTTGACGAAACGGTTCAAGCGGTTAAGCTGAACGGTATAGAGGCTAATGACGAAAACGTAACAAACAAAACCTACGCGCTGTTCAGACCGTTTATTTTAGTAATGAAAAACGACGCGTCCGAAGAATCACAGCATTTTGTAGATTTTGTTCTTTCGAGAGAAGGTCAAGATTTGTTGAAAAAAGAACACCTTATACCCGTGGCTTAATTTATTAAAAGGAGAACGTCAATGAAAAGTGTTAAAGGTGATTTTTCGGGAAAAGTTTTCTTTGTACTCGCGCTTTCTTCAATACTTGCATTAGTTGTAATAACGGTGTTTATATTGATGAAGGGGTTGCCCTTAATTGCCGAGGTCGGACTGTTTAAATTTATTTTCAGTACGACATGGGCACCGGGGCAGGGTGAATACGGTATCGGCGCGATGATTCTCGGCTCTGTAATAGTAACCTTAGGCGCGGCGGTTATAGGTGTACCTATAGGAATTTGTTGCAGTATATTTATGGCAGAAATGGCACCCGAAAGAATGAGAAAAATATTCCGCCCCGCGATTCAGCTTTTAGCGGGAATCCCGTCGGTAGTATACGGGTTTTGGGGCTTGGTATTCGTGGTTCCTTTCATCAGGGAGCATTTAGGAGGAAGCGGATACAGTATATTAGCCGGCTCTGTTGTTCTCGCGATTATGATACTGCCCACTATAATCAGTATATCCGAGGTGTCGATTATCGCTTTGCCGCGTACCTATAAGGAAGGCGCGCTTGCGCTCGGTATGACACACTGGCAAACGATATACTCGGTACAGCTTCCCGCCGCAAAATCGGGAATCGTCGCCGCCGTTATTCTCGGAATCGGACGCGCAATCGGCGAAACAATGGCGGTAATAATGGTTTTGGGAAACGCGGTTATTATTCCGAAATCAATAATTGACCCGGTGAGAACTCTTACCACGAATATAGGAATAGAAATGGGTTACGCGACGGGTAAGCATCAGGAGGCTCTTTTTGCCACGGGAATTGTACTGTTTGTTGTAATTATGGCTTTGAATATTACGGCGCAGTATATAACCCGCAAGAAGGTTAAGAAATAATAAACGAGGTTAGAGTATGAAAAGTAATTCTTCACAGATTGCTCGGGTTATTCATATAATTGCAACAATTTTGATTTGGTCTGTGGCGGTCATAGTAATAGGCGTTCTTATTGCGATAATGGTGTTTATTCTTATTAAAGGGCTGCCCCACGTAACATGGAGCTTTTTAACCGAAATTCCGCGTAACATGGGTAAAGAGGGCGGAATCTCTTCCGCAATCGTAGGTACATTACTGCTGACGGTTGTCGCGGTTTTAATCGCATTGCCGTTCGGTATAGGAACCGCGTACTATTTAGCTGAATATACACGCGGCGGGATTATCCCTCGAATTATTCGATTCGGTGCGGAATCACTTGCAGGAATCCCTTCAATCGTATACGGGCTTTTCGGATTTATCTTTTTTGTCGTAACCCTCGATTTGGGGTGGTCGATATTAGCCGGCGGTTTAACAATGGCGTTAATGATTCTCCCTACCGTTATACGTACATCGGAGGAAGCGATTTTATCCGTACCGAAAATTTACAGAGAGGTAAGCTTTTCTCTCGGGGCGACAAAGTGGCAGACTATAAGGTTGGCGGTTACACCGTCGGCAATACGCGGTATCGCTAACGGGGTTATACTAAGCGTTGGACGTTGCGTCGCGGAAACGGCGGCGGTAATGCTCACTGCGGGGTCGGCTTTGCGAATGGCTTCGAGCTTGTTTTCTCCGACCCGTACAATGGCTGTACACTTTTATATGTTGGCGACCGAAGGAACATCAATGGAAAACGCATACGGCACGGCGGCGATTTTGATTATTCTTATATTCTTAATCAATGTAGTGGCTAATATGCTCGTTGACAGATTTGTGTCAAAGAGAACGGTGAATAGGTGATAGGAGAAAAGATTATGTCAAATGTTACGGCTTCCGAGAATAAAATCGAAATAAAGAACTTTAGTTTTTACTACGGCAAGAAAAAGGTAATTGATAATCTTAATCTCAGTATAAGGTCTAATCAAATTTTATCGGTTTTCGGCCCGGCAAATTCGGGAACAACCACACTTCTTCGTTCGCTCAATCGGCTTTGTGATTTAAACCACGAAGCGCATATGGAGGGCGAGGTATTGTTAGACGGAAAAAATGTTTACGGTAACGACGTAAACGTAACCGAGCTTCGCCGTAAGGTCGGCGTAGTTTTTGAAGTTCCTACCCCTTTACCGTTGTCTATTCGTGAAAATGTATGTTACGGACTTCGCCTCGTCGGTAAAAGTCGTCGCGAAATTGACGAAGCGGTTGAAATATCGCTTACCCAAGCGGCATTGTGGGACGAAGTTAAAGACAGGCTCGACATTCCCGCAATGAGTCTTTCCGGCGGACAACAACAACGTATGTGCGTAGCGAGGGTGCTTGCGTTAAAGCCCGAGGTTATACTTATCGACAGAGCCTGTTCGGGGCTTGACCCTATTTCAACCGCAAAAATTGAAGAGTCTATGATGCAGTTGAAAAAGGAATACACAATCATCATTTCCCCGCATAATATTGCACAAGCGAGTCGCGTTTCCGACAGGGTTGCGTTTATGCTTATGGGCGAATTGGTGGAAGAGGGAACCAACTCTGAGATTTTTAAAAGCCCAAAAGACCAAAGAACGAGCGATTATATTACCGGACGTTTCGGTTAAAAATAATGTTTTATGAAAGGCAGAAGTATTTATGAGCAGTACAAGAACAAAATTTGACAGGCAATTGTCAAAGCTTAACGATTCATTAATTCAAATGAGCAAAATGGTGGAAAGCGCGATTCACGACGCAGTCAGAGGGCTTGTTGAGCAGAATGTGGAGTTGGCTAATAAGGCAATCGGAGCAGATGAAGAGATTGACGGAATGGAAAAGGAAATCGAAAGCCTTTGTCTCGATATTATTTTAAGGCAACAACCGGTCGCGGGGGATTTAAGAGCAATTTCCGCCGTCTTGAAAATTATTACAGATTTAGAGAGAATAGGCGACCACGCTACCGATATTTCGGAAATTACGATTTTCCTTTCTAAAAGTCAATATATGAAGAAGCTTGTGCATATTCCGAAAATGGCAGAGGAAACAATGAATATGCTTAGTATGGCAATCGACTCTTTTGTAAATAAAGACGTTTCACTGGCTAAAAAGGTAATTGCCGCCGATGATATTGTTGATGATTTGTTTGTAGAGGTGAAACAGAAGTTAATCGAGATGATTAAACAAGATGTTGAACACGTTGACCAGTCGATGGACTTCATGATGGTAGCAAAATACTTTGAGCGAATTGGCGACCATGCGGTTAATATCGCCGAGTGGGTCGTGTTCTCCCTTACCGGAATTCATAAGGATATTAAGATTATGTAAAGTTAAACATATAACACATTAACGACCGTTATCAACTGCGGGTTTTTCCCCGTGGTTGATAACGGTCATATTTTTTTGAGGTTGCCTTTATAGATTATGTAAAATTGTTTCGATTTTTTCAAAAAAAAGTTGATTATTCGTAAAATTTGTGTTACAATGTAAAAAGTCGAGCAGTCTATTATGAACTGCCGAGTCCATTGTGGGAGGAGTTTTTTATGAAAAAAATGAGTTTAAAAATGTCGGTATTAATTCCCGTTCTTGCGGTATTATTGGCGGGGGTAACAATTTTGGTTGTGATTGTCGGTTCGGTATCATCAACGTCAACCTTAGATATGACGGAAAGATTAATGGACGCGCGGGTGAACGAAAACTCGAATTTGTTCATATCGCTCAGTAATTATGGCTATGCATCGGTATCGGTGCTTGCGCCCGTTGTTGAGGATTATTGGCGCGGTATGGCAGAAATGGGAGAGGATTACGATGTGCGCGTCGATATCTTAGACTGTCTTGAGGAGGTTCTTTCAACCGACCATAACATTTTAGCTATATGGACTTGTTGGGAACCCGACGCGCTCGACGGTAAGGACAAGGAACACGTTAATATAAACAAGTATCACGATGACACGGGGCGGTTTGTGCCTTATTTATTCAGAGACGGAAGTGGGATTAACGGCGAGCCTTTAGCAGATTATGAAGACCCGGAGGACGGTTTGTATTATCAAGGGGCGAGGGATTCGCAAAAGCCGTACATTACCGACCCGTATCCCTATGAAATAGGCGGAGAAACGATTGCTATTTATTCGATAGCCATTCCGATAATTCACGACGGAAAAACCGCGGGCGTAGTCGGAATGGATATTGATTTGAGCAATGTAACCGAAATTATGAACGCGGCGTCAATTCTTGACGACGGGTATTTGTCGGTAATATCGCCCAACGGCTCTATTGCCACGCACAGAAAAACAGATATGATTTTAGAAAGCTTTAAAATAACATGGATGAACGATTACGCGACACAAATAGAATCAATACTTAATAACGGCGGCGATATACAAATTGACGCGTATTCAGATGTAACAAATACGTACATGAAAATTCTTGTACACGGCGTTATGATTGGCGAAACCGACAGATACTGGGCAGTATGCGGCTTTGTCCCGCAAAAAACGGTTAATGCGGCGTCAAATCGAATGATTATGCTCGTTGTACTCGTGGGCGTCGGGCTTGTTCTCATTACCGGAATAACAATGTTCGCGCTTATAAGCAACGGGTTGAAAAAGCTTCCCGTTATAAAGGCGATGGCGGAAAAAATAGCCATCGGTGATGTAAATAACGATTTAAAATCAGACAATTCTTTCACAAGAAACGAAATAACACTCCTCGAGCGTTCATTTATTGATATTTCAAACAGTATAAAAACACAAGCCGAAACAATGGATAAAATAGCACACGGCGATTATTCCGTATCGGTTCAGGTAAGAAGCGACGCAGATGTAATGAGCAAATCAATAAACAGAATGTTAGAAATGACCAATACCACGCTCAACAGCATTAACAGCTCTACCGTACAGGTCTCACACGGTTCAAAACAGGTTGCGGAGGGGGCGCAGGTTTTGGCGCAGGGTTCAACTGAACAGGCGTCTGTTGTAGAACAATTATCGGCGTCTATCATGGAGATTAACACAATGGCAAAGGATAATGCCGAAAATGCTTCTGCGGCATTGGAGGAAGCGAAGGAGTCGGGCAGACTCATGAACATCTGTATGGAGCAAATGAATCAAATGACCGACGCCATGCACACAATTAACGATAAATCAAAGGATATATTTAAGACAACAAAGGTTATTGACGATATCGCGTTCCAAACCAATATTTTAGCGTTAAATGCGGCTGTCGAGGCGGCGAGAGCGGGTCAACACGGTAAAGGCTTTGCGGTTGTCGCGGAGGAGGTGCGTAACCTTGCCTCAAAATCGGCAGAGGCGGCTAAGGAAACCGCATCATTGCTCGAGAGCAGTACAAAAAGTGTTGAGGACGGAAACAGAATCGTTGAACAGGTTAATGAAAGCTTGAAGTCTGTCGCCGATTTATCGCGCAGAAATGCCGAAAAGGTAGAAAGCGTTCAAGCTATTTCGGCACAACAAAGCGGAGCCATGGAACAAGTCAGCACGGGTATTGACCAGGTGTCACAGGTTATTCAACAAAATTCCGCAACCGCCGAACAAAGCGCGGCGGCTTCCGAGGAAATGAGCGGACAATCGGATATGCTCGGCGATTTAGTATCACAGTTTAAATTGAAAGCATAACAATAGGAAACCCGCGCCACATTAATGCGGGTTTTCTTTGCGAAACACTTGACAAGCCCAAATAATCGCTGTATAATAATAGGCAAAAGGGGGGGAGAATATGATGTCTCAAATTGATACACGGCACACGGAAAAAGACAAACTTTTCTCATTATATATGGCGGAGGCTTTTCCCGAAACTACTAAATCACAAATAGCGCACACCGAAGCGGTAATGGAAAAAGAAGATGTAGAAGATGTAAGAAGACGTTTCGAGGAATGGAAAGATAATCTTAAATAATCGCGGTATAATATAACAAAAAAGGGGGAAATCACCATGAACATCAAAGAATTTGAAGCTCTCAAAAGAAGCATAGCAACACCTGTTATAGAGTTCAAACACGGTGAAATTGACGGCGAAAAACTCTACAACAGAATGTGTGCCGTTCTCGGCAAAGAAACTTTTGACGAAACCGAAAAACTTCTGTATGAAAACAACACATAACCACAACAACCCCCCCGCTTTTAAAGGGGCTGACGTAAGACAACTCGGAAAAACCCCATAAAACCAGTAATTTAATGGCTATGGGCAAACGGAATACGAAGAAGACCGATTCATTTAATGTGAGTCGGTCTTTTTTTATGCCTTTTTTCCATCGTTTTCAGTTTAATTACAGCGATAAGTCATAAAAAACGTAAAAAACAAAAATCGTATAACCACACAAATATTAAAAAATAATCCCCTGAAATTTCAGCGTAATGACGAATATCTGCTGAAATACAGAAATACATAGCAAAGCCCTCCTGTTTGAAAAAACAAGAGGGCTTTTTCTATTGAAACCGATTTTTGTAATCGAAAAAAATTAGGAGGATTTTTCTATGCGTACACAAGAACAAACTCAAAACCAAGTTATGGTGTTCAGCAACATTCAATTTGGAAAGGTAAGAGTTGTTGAAATCGACGGTCAACCGTGGTGGGTGCTTTCGGACGTTTGCAAAGCTCTTGGATTGCTGAATCCGACAACAGTTGCGAACAGACTGGAATCGGACGAAAAAGTATTTTTCAAACCTAAATCAGATTTAGGTTTGAACTTACCGAACCGCGGTGTGACAGTGATTAGCGAGTCTGGACTCTATGCCGTCATACTTCGTTCCGACAAGCCGAATGCCCAAGCATTTCGCAAGTGGCTGACTATGGAAGTAATTCCTACAATTCGCAAAACGGGCTGTTACGTCACCGACGAACTCCGCCAACATCTTGCGGAAAGCGAAGAAGAGAGAAATCATTTCTTTGAAGACCTACTCAAAGAACGCAGTGCGAAAAAATCGCTTGAAAAGAAAAACAGAGCCTTAAAAGCAGACCTTGTGGGTGTTTTGACGGAGAACGAGGGTCTGCGCGTTGAAACCGAGATTCTCGAAGATTGCATCGGAGTCATTCTCCCGAAAGCGGAATACTGCGAAACGGTTTTAGAGTGCGAAAACGCAATCCCCGTAACGATTATCGCAAAGGACTATAATATGTCTGCAATGAGATTCAACCAACTGCTCCGCGACATCGGCGTTCAGTACAAAGTAAGCGGAACGTGGGTACTCCGTCAGCGTTACACCGGTCTCGGCTACACCGAAACGGTGACAATTCAAAAGGGCGGCAAGGCGATTGTTCTTACCGTTTGGACTCAGCGCGGGCGTCGCTTCCTCTATGACATTTTGGAGTTTTATGGTATTACTCCGACTGCCGAGAGGAGTTGACCATTATGCTAATCCTATGCGAACGCTGCGCGAACAGCGTTAAAAACCACGACCGTAACGTCATAATCAGCGAGATTGAAAACGACAGAAAAACGCACGTCTGCGAGTGGTGTAATAGGGGCGACTGTGATATGTTCAGCGTGAAATTCCCTGCCGATTATGGTGACGAAATATGAAATTATCCGCCAATTCGTTGAAAATAATCGCTGTAATTGCAATGGTGATTGACCATACCGCTTATGTTTTCGTTCCGCCCGATTCTTTGATATATTTTATAATGCGGATAATCGGGAGGCTGACCTGCCCCATAATGTGCTTCGGTCTTGTTGAGGGATTTTTTCACACTCACAATAAGCGAAAATATATTGGCAGAATGGCGGTTTTTGCGGTAATTTCTCAACCATTTTACTCCCTCATAATCCCCGGAAACTTGAACGTACTTTACACATTTACAGTCGCTTTGATTATGCTCTCAATCCTTGAAAACAAGCGGTTTAAAGGATTTGTCAGGGTAGTTTTAGTCGGAGCGTGTTTCGCGTTATCGCTGCTCGGCGATTGGGATATAACGCTGTTGATGTTGTGTTGTATTTTCCGCTGTTTCAGAGGGGATTTTGAAAATCTGGCGGCGGCGTTCACGTCCTGTACCGTGATTGTGATAATATTTCAACTCGCAATCTTCGGCTCTGCTTTTTTTATTCAGTTCGGTGTGTTACTTTCCCTCATTCCTCTATCTCTTTACAGCGGAAAACGCGGTAATAACGGTAAAAACAAGGCGTTTCCAAAGTGGTTCTTTTACGGGTTTTATCCCATTCACTTCATATTGCTGTATGCAATAAAAATATTTTTTGGAGGTTAGTGTATGTCGAAAAAATGTATAGTCTGCGAGAAACCGTCCGTTGCAAAATCGGTGGCGAAAGTCCTCGGAGCGAACAGCCGAAAGGACGGTTATTACGAGAATAGCGAATATATCGTGACATATTGTTACGGGCATTTGGTGGGTCTTGCCGAGCCGGAGGAATATGACGAAAAATTTGCCGAAAAGCCGTGGAAAGTTGAGCATTTGCCAATTCTCCCCGAAAAATACGGCGGGTGGAAACTTTCTGTCAACAAGGACACAAAAAAGCAGTTTGAGGTCTTGAAAAAGCTACTCAACAGCGCGGAGGTCACGGAAATAATCAACGCTTGTGACGAGGGGCGCGAGGGCGAATGTATCTTCCGTTACGTCTATACGGCGGCGAATTGCAAAAAGCCTGTCAAACGTCTGTAGGTCAGCAGTTTGGAGGAGTCGGCAATCAAAAGCGGTTTTTCTTCACTTCAACCGTCGGAAGAATTCGACAATCTCTATGCCGCAGGATTTGCCCGCGCTAAGGCGGACTTCATCGTCGGTATGAACTACACAAGGCTTGAAAGCGCGTTGCATCGCACTTTTCTTTCAGTCGGGCGTGTTCAGACCCCTACCCTTGCGATGATAGTCGAGCGTAATAAGAAAATTAAGAATTTCGTCAAGGAGAAGTATTATATGGTCAGCCTTGATTGCGCAAATTTCACGGCTTTTACGGAAAAAATGGGCGTTTTAGTCGAAGCTGAAAAAGTAAAATCCGACTGCGACGGCAAATCGGCGATAATCAAGTCTGTCAAGCGCGAAAAGAAAACCGTAAATCCGCCGAAACTTTACGATTT
>WRHO01000013.1 GCA_009783205.1 Oscillospiraceae bacterium | reverse complement strand
TGACATCATATCATTTTTTGTCAGTTTTTGGAAGTTTTTTATTGTTTGAATGGCTGGTTTTTTAATTATATTGACCCCTTGGTTTGGCTGGTTTTTATTATAGCATTAACAAACATCAACAGAGCCGACCATAACTACCACTGAACCAACCACGACGACTGTAACACCCGAGTATAAGAAAGGTATTATTTCTTCACAAGGCATCGCCGCAGAAGAGCCTACAATATTCTGTTTCGTTGAAATTCTTTTACACCTTGTAAAAATGCCGAGTAAAGCGACCGACAACCAAGCGGCTTTATTATTAAGCCCCGCCGGTAAGTCGTCGGGCGAACCGACAATCTTCTGCGGGATTGAGATATTATTATATCTTGTGGGGTTGACCGACGGGAGCGAGTGGTAAAGTTAAACGAGAAGAAATAATATATTCCCGATGGTGATTAAACCATCGGGAATTTTAGTCGGTCATTGTAAAATTACTCAAAACGAGTTTTTAACCCGAGATAAGCGATAACGCCGCATATAATGCCCATTAACGCCCCCGCGAGTACGTCCGACGGATAATGCACATATAGGTATAAACGCGAAAAGGCAATTGTTGTCGAAAGTATAAGCGCGGGTATTTTTATATACCTTCCGAGACTCGAAAGAAACAGCACCGTTGTCGCGGCAAACGAAGACATGGTGTGTCCCGACGGAAACGAATAATCCGACGGGGGGGCGATTAAAAGCGTTATTGTCGAATTTTCGCTAAACGGGCGTGGACGCGCTATCAGCGGTTTAAGCATAATGTTCCCGATTAAAAGACACAGTAAAAGCGACACCGCCATTATGATTCCGCAAGCGCGGTGTTTTTTTATTGCGATTAGAACAATTGCGGTAATCAGCCATATTAGTCCGTAGTCGCCGATATGGGTCACTATTTGCATTAATACATCGAGAAATTCGTTTCTGATGTTGTTTTGAATAAAATCAAGAATTTTCATTTTGCTCGTCTTTCTCATTGTCGATGTCGGGTGCGGAGGAGGCTTTATAATCATCTCTTACCGTTTTAAGGAAGTCTTTTTTGAAAATTTGTATTTCATATTTCTTTTCAACGGGAATTTGGAGATAGTATTTAGGTATTACCATTAGGTAATACTTATCCTCTTCTATAGTCCATTTTTCAAGAAGCTTAACAACATTAAACAATCCGTATCCGGCAACAGGAAGCATCATTACAAAGTAGAAAATAGAGAATTGCGACTTCGCTTCAAGCAATATATGATACAAAAAACCGCCTAATATTATCAACGGGAAAAGCGCGAAAACGATTTTATTTTCACGTTTTTTCAGCATAAAAATCAAACCCGCCGAAAACATTGTAAAAATAAAAGTGTTATATAAAGAGAGAAACTTTTTTGTCGATTGTTCACCTTCATCGGGGTCGCAAACATAAGCGGCTATCCCGGTTTTATCTTCATTGTAGCCGCGAACTTGATTCGTCCATATGCTTTGGTAGGTCGGTTCGTTCCATTGGCTCGTAAATTTGTGGAAGAAAAAGTCCATTGTGTAGCTCGGGTCTTCGCTCAATTCCTTCAAGCGTTCTCTAAACGCCTCCATATTTTGAGCCGCCGCCGCAGATTTGTTTCGGTCATTATCGCCATACGCGCCGAAGGGACTCGAATTATGCCACCCCGGGGCGATTCCCGCCTCATTAAACCCCATAAGCAAATATGCGGTTGTGGGTACCCCGTCAGACATTTCGATATTTGCGCGTTTTTCGTATTGCCAAATGGTAAGCGAGGTTATTACCGAGCCGAATATGACAGCCAATAACAAAACCGTTATTGATTTGAACATTATACGCGGGGCTTTTTTAAATATATTGCGCTTTAACAAATTCAATATAATGATTATACAAAAAGAGACAAGTACAATAATATTACTGTGCCTTAACCAAACAGCCAATCCCACAAAAACCGAAGACAAGACTCCGTATCCGAGCTTATACTCTTTAAAAAACTTTAATAAGAACCATATAGCGAGGACGGCAAACATAAAGCCCGGTGTGCTTCCGTTCAATAGCGTGGTAAACATGACCGGTTGAAAGCATATGAATAAAAGCAGAGACGTGAAAAGCGTCACCGCGTTTTTTTGGAAGGTAAGCTTTGTTATGTTTACAAGCCCCATGTATGCTACAGCGAGCATAAGGACGTTAATACATTGTAAATATATTGTCGTTTCCGCTTCGCCAAACACCCTAAAAAAGCGAATAATGATTTCGTTAAAAAAAACATATCCGAGCTGTAACGGGAAACGATGAAAATATGCTTCGCTTTCGAGCGTTATAAAGGAATAATCGCCTTTAGAAAGCGTTTGCGCGGCATTTATCATATACCACGAGTCATGAGTCGGAAAAACCTGTGCCGAGTATACCCAATTTATTCCCATTACGAAGACGAAAAACGCCAAGGCAATCGGAAGCTTATCCAAAATAGGCTCTCTGTATTCATATAAAAGCGTTGAGCGATTTTTGCAAAATCTGTACAAAAATAAGAACAACCCCGCTACGACCAAAATCACAATCCAGCTCAATATTGGCGCGTTATAATTAAACTCTACGTTTTCGAGCCAATCGTTATCGGTGTTCATATCTACCGTTTGAAACATACTTATAACGCTTAAAAACGACGCGAATAAAAGCGTTAATATGATTATAATATAAAACCCCGTGTTTGCCGCTTTTTTCATAATGATTTATTCAAACCTTTCGTTATTGTACACTGTTTAATGCCATTACGACGATTACATTATCATGTTTTATTTTGACGTAATAACCGTGTTCCTCTATCTCGGGTATGCGGCTTTCTCCTCCGCGTATATCCAATATTATATATTCGGTTCCCCTCTCGGCTTCTTTTTCCGCCGTATCAAAATCGTAAAGGATTTTATTCTTATACATATGCGGGAGTAAGAAGGTAGAGGTCGCTACGGATGCGTCTTCGGGAACCTCCGCCATTGTTTCGCGCATTAGAGCGAGCGTTTCTGCATTTTTATTATATGTTTTGACTATATCGCGCCTTCCCCATATTTCAGACGTGAACAACAAAAGCGACGCCGCCATTGAAAAGACTAAAACGAACTTTTTCAATTTATACGATTTTAAATCCAAGTTACAATAGTTGATTACAAAAAGGTAGAAGAATATCGCGCAATTTCCGAAGTTATAATGAAACGTGATACTGTATTGATAGGGCCACGACGGCATAATGTTCATCAGTATGCACGGAATGAGCAATATATAGTTCGCCCCTTTCTTGCTGATAAACGGCAACAAGGAAAGCGGGAGCATCATGAACACCATATACATAATCTTTTCTTCGGTGAACATTTGGTTTAATACGAACGACGGGTTCAGTAAAACAGCCCTTATTACCCCCGCCATACTTCCGTCGTCGGCATATACGCCGAGTCTCGACCCCGCCATTACCCCGTTTCCGAATTCGGAGAGCAGCCAAAGCGAAAGGACAAAGCTCGCTATCGAAAGAGCCAAAAGCTCAATTCCGAGTTTATACTTTTTCTTTCCGATTATTACATATAAAGCTACTACCGCAACCTCAATCGGGGTCGTCTCCTTCACGGCGAACGTAAGGAGAGCGAAGATGAAAACGCCTATTCGCATTTTTTCGTTTTCGTCCGTCTTTTCTATGAAGTACAGCAACCACATCATGAACGCCGTAAGGAACATATTCTCGTGAATATCAAACATTGTCCCGCCGGCTAATGCGGGGTAAAGCGCGAATGTGACCAATACGAGAAGGGTCGCCGTATTCGGAAGCTTTTTATGTCGGCACAGTAAGTAAAGCGGAAACAACGCCGACGCGACAATAACCGCCTGTACAATTTGTAACGTAATCGGGGACGGGAAAAGCGCGTATATGGGCAGTATTAAATAGAACGCAGGGGAAACGTGTACCGAGAAATGCGATAAAAGCATATCGCGCTCACAGGTTGTATAAGGGATACCCGTCGTCCTCATATATTCAAACATTTGCGAGAAAATCCCGAAATCATAGTTCGGAGAATTAAACGTCAGATAGCGGAAAACCGTCGCCACACCGATGAACACGGTCAACGCCGCAAATAAAACGACGAGTATTATCCTTAACCCGACGGTGGGAAGCCCGGGAAGACTACCGCTTTTTGACGCCATATATATAGTAATAGCCGCCATAACCGCCACCGCGCTTAATGTAAAGGTGGTGTCGGGGCGGGTCATGTGTATCGCTAAGGTGAAATATATTAAGCCGCTCATAAACAGAAAAAACGGGTTCATTCTTATTAATTTGGGGAATACGCGGTTCATACCCATAAATACCAACGTAACCGATATGAAAATCGAAACGGCAAACATTGTGCTTATATTCTCGGCAAATTCGCGTATAAAGAACTCGTTCCAAAACGAATGTGGCGTTTCGGTTTCACTTTTGAGCCTAAAGATTACTAACATAATCGTGTTTGTCGCAAAAAACGACGTTATTAACAGCGGAAATGTTGTATAAACCTTGAGGAAATCTATGATTTTGAATATTCTTTTCTCTATCATTCTCTATCCTTTTAATAATTATAGTTATATTAATATTCCTTATATTATTAGGGATTATATCACATTTTTTCAACCTTGTCAATAGGGATTGTATCAACTATACGAATATTACCTGTGTTTTCCGTAATAATAAGCATTAAGCTAAATAAGACTAAAATAAGAAAGGGTGTTTTATTATATGAAAGCAATCATCATGGCGGGGGGGCAGGGGACGAGGCTGCGCCCCCTGACCTGTTCCGTTCCGAAGCCGCTTAGTCTTCTTTGCGGTCGCCCCGTTGTTAATTATATACTCGATTTACTTGATGAACATGGGTTTGACGAGGCTATATTCACGCTCGGTTATAAAGCGGAACAAATTGAGCAATTGTTTGAAAACGGTCGCTATAAAGGCATACGCCTTCGATTTTCGCACGAGGATTCGCCGCTCGGAACGGCGGGTTGCGTCAAGAAGGCTTTCAAAATGTTCAACTCCGCCTCTCCCGATGATTTTCTTGTAATCAGCGGCGACGCATTGTGTGATTTTAATTTGACCGCCGCAATTCGCCGACACAAGGAAACGAACGCACAGGCGACTATTATCACCAAGAGGGTTGACGACCCGCGCGAATACGGTCTTGTACTCACCGAGAAGAGTCGAGACGGAAGAATAACGGGGTTTTCGGAAAAGCCGTCCTATTTGAGTTGTATTGACGATTGTGCGAATACGGGGGTGTATGTTCTTTCCCCCGCCGTAATGGAGCTTATACCGGACAATGCGCCATGTGATTTTGCGCGAGATGTCTTCGCGAAAATGCTCAACGATAACCGCCCTATGCACGCGCACGAGGAGCGCGGATATTGGTGCGATATAGGCGACTTTTCGACCTATATGCAAAGTCAGTTCGATATTATTTCGGGCAAGGTCAGGTGTCACATTGATAAAGCTCGTATTCACGGAAACAGCTATATCGGGCAAAACGTCGATATGGGGACGGGGACGCGGATTGATTCATGCGTCATAGGCGACAATGTGAGTATAGGAAGTAATGTCAAGCTCATCAATTCGGTTGTACTCGATTCGGCGTTTATATCAGACGGCGCGACCGTAAACGGCGCGATTATCTGTCGGGGGGCGCGCCTTCTTCATTCGTCGAGCGCGTATGAGGGGAGCGTAATCGGCGAGGGCTGTATAATCGGGCGCGAGGCGATTGTTTCGGGTGGCGTCAAGGTTTGGAACGATAAGAGCGTACCGCCCGGGGCGAATATCACCCGAGATGTCAAGTACGGTAACAGGGCGGCATCCGCCGAGTTGTCGGACAGCGGCATTGTCGGGGAAACCAACGCCGATATTACACCCGAGCTTTGTTCGCGGCTCGGTGCGGCTTTAGCCGTAACATCCACGGGCGTTAATTCGCGGCGAATCGCCGTTTCTTCAGATGAAGACAACGCCTCTGTCGCCATGAAGCACGCAATTCTCGCCGGTGCGTCCGGCGCGGGCGCAGATGTATTCGATATAGGAACCGCCCCTCTCCCACAGTTGATTTATGCGGCGGGTTTGCTCAATTGCGGTATACTCGCCCAGGTAAGCTGCGGATTATTGACCGAGATTGAGATTCTCGGGAGCGGCGGACTTTATTTGACGCGGCAGGAGGAGCGTAGACTCGAAGCCGCCGTTGCGCGCTCGGAGTACAAGAACGCCGACCGCAACGGCTTCGGTAAAATCCATTCTTTGTTTGACGGCGATGGCGGCTTCGGGTTTGAGCGGTTTTACACCTCAATGTTGTACCGTTATACCGGGTTTAAAAGTCGCTACAGGGTTAAGCTCAACTCCGACAATGTTCACCTCTCCCAAAGCCTTTCCCCCGTTTTTGAGTCGATACACCGCGACAATTCGTCGGGGGACGAGGTGATTGTTGTAACGCTGACCGATGGGGGGGCTAAGGCGGAGATGTACACCGAGGGCAACGTAAAAGTCGGTTATGAACAGCTACTTTTGCTTGCCGCCGCCGCCGTTATGAAGAACGGAAACGACGTCGCGCTTCCTAATGACTTCGCCGCCGCCGCCGATTTTCTCGCGGCAAGCTATGGTAGGCAAATCCACCGCTATTTCCTTTGCTCAAATGACTCTCGCGACGAGTATGCACGCGAGTTGGCGGCGCGACAGCCGTTTTTGCGGGACGGAGCCGTTCTCGCGTTGACCGTTTTGAGAGAGCTTTCGACAAGCGGTATGAGCATTTCTGCCGCCGTTAAAGCAATCCCCCAATTTGCTTCTGTACGGCGTGAGGTCGCAATCAACTGTCCCCCACAACGCATTATCTCCCGCCTTTGCGAAACGGGTTGCGGCAAAGGGGAGGGCGTTTTAATCGGCGACAGTCGCGAGAATGTTCTCATTCGCTCGGCTAAACGCGGCAATTCCCTCTTCCTTTTTGCCGAGAGCCTCTCCTCCGAGACCGCCGCCCAACTGTGCGATAATGCCGAGGATTTGATTAAAAATATGATGAAAGAAATGAACGAATAAAAGATAAAAAGGTTACAGCCGTGTTCCTTACTAAGAACATGGCTGTTGTTGCAGATTTTAAAATAAAGCTTGACGTATATGAAAAATAGTGGTATAATAATTGCGGGTTATAACCCGTTTATATCAGAAAGGAAAAATTATTTTTATGAAAAGAAGCATATCGGTATTATTGGCGGTTATTATGGCGGGGGTGTTAGTCGGCTGCGCCTTTGACGGCGACGGCAATGGCTCCGCACCGTCGAATGGCGAAAACGCCAATTCAAATATCGCCGTCACAGATGACGAGGCACAAGAGCAACAAGAGCAACAAGAACCAAACTCTAACGACGATGAATTATCGCCACAGGCGGACGACAAAAATTTGTTTAACGCGGAAGAAATTATAGCAAATTTAGTTGTAGAGCAATATAGCTTTTCGGATTCGCGAAGGTCGCACGCTTTTCTCGTTATAGAAAATACATCTGAATTCACGTTGATTATATCTGCGACTATGACGGTTTTCGATTCCGCCGGTAACGCAGTCGGCGCGAACGATTCCGGCAATAATGATGTTCCGTCGGGGGAGAAAACGATACTCGGCTTTTCCTTTGATGATGAATTTTCAACGAACGAGTATGATATTAGCGTTGCGGAGGAAAGATTGTACAAGCCCGTTACCCAAAACCTCTCGTTCGAAAGCTCGAGCGCGACCGAAAAAGAAGTCATAACGGTAACAAATAACGGGGATATAGCCGCCGAATTTGTTCAGACTAATGTTTTATTCTTTAACGGGGACGAACCCGTTTGGTTTGATTATGCGTATTTCACCGACGTTGACAACCAAATAAAGCCGGGAAAATCCATTTCTAAGGAATTATCCTGTCACCTGCCTTATGACTCCACAATCGTCATTATAACCGGGCGCAGTATATAATTATAATTATACAGATAAAATTACAAAAGCCGCGTGAAATCAAATTCACGCGGCTTTATTGTTACTGTTTAAATTTTGGCTTTTGTAATAGATTTGTAGGTCGGCATATTCACAATGTACAACAGAATCTCAATTCCGCAGAATATTGTGGGTTGGTTTGCCGCGTCGCCCTCGGGACTCAAAATAGCGGCGGGGTTATCCTTTGCCTCGCTCGGCATATTGACGAGATATAACAATATCTCTATAAAACAGAAGATTGTCGGTTCGCCCGCCGCTCTTCCTTCTCTTGAAAGTATGCCGTGATTTATTTGCGGGGGCGGTTGTGTCGCGGGCGGGGTTGTAACCGTGACGGGCGGATTTGTCGTTATGTCGGGCGTTTTAGTTGTTGTAATGTCCGACGTAACGGTATTAGTTGTTCCGCTTTCCTCCGGCGTTGTCGTTATATCGGGCGTTGTTGTACCGTCGTCCGATGTGTCTGTTGTGATATCCGGCGTTGTCGTTGTTATATTCGGCATCGTCGTTGTGATGTTCGGCGTTGTTGTTGTGATATCCGGAGTTGTTGTTGTGATATCCGGAGTTGTCGTTGTGATATCCGGGGTTGTCGTCGTAATATCCGGGGGTGTTGTTGTAATATCCGGAGTTGTCGTTGTGATGTCGGGGGTTGTCTCGGTACCCTCCTGTGTGGTTACGGTGGTTTCCGTTTCGGTGGTCATTGTCTCGGTGGTTACCGTTGTATCGGTTGCGTCTGTATCGGTTGCGGTATCGCTTGCGTCGGTGTTATCAAGGGTTGTTATGATATCGGACGTTGTTGTTTCTGATGAATAATCCGAGCTTGTAATATCCGGGTCGGTTGTCGTTACGTCGGAATCGGGCGTTGTCGTAGTGATGTCGCCGCTATCCGTTGTGATATCGGTATCGGTATCAGGGGGAGTTGTTGTTTCAAAGGTGGTTTCGGTGGTCATTACCCCGCCGCCGACCCATTTCCAGCGTGCATACACCGTTGTGGGTTTGTAGAATCTTGTGTTCTCTGTTATCTCCGTGCCGCCGTAGGAGGCTTTTGTATCAAACCAACCTTCAAATTCATAGTTTTCGCGCACGGGATTTTGCGGCATTGCTTTAACCTTATAATCGGGGCCGCCGTAACCCGTATTTGTATGCGTAGACGTAATAAAATCGGCGGGACAATCGGCATAGTTCTGATTAAAAGCAATCTGATATGAAGAAACGTCGCTGAATCTATATTCCCATTGTGCGTAGAGGGTCGTATCCTCGGTGAACACAGTGTTCACGGTTACGCTCGCGCCGCTTCCGTCTTTCATAATTGTCCAACCTAAAAAGTCATAGTCACCTCTCTCTGTAGGCATGGGCGGCAAAAACGGCAGCTTTCCGTTACCGTTTACATTTGTGTGCATCGCCATGTCGTCGGGTTTACCGTCGTAGTTTTGGTCAAAGGTGATTGTGAACACGGCGTCTTCGGGCGTTGTGGTGTCGGAAGATGTATCGGGCGTATCGAATCCGGTTGTCGTTTCGTCGGGGGTAGTTGTATCGGTTGTCTCAAGCGTTGTCGTTATGTCGGGCGTTGTGGTCACAGTTGTCGTTTCGGTCGTTTGCGCCGCGCCGAGGGTGTACGAAAACTCGGCAGTCCACCCCGACGGAGTTAAGGGAACGCCCGACGAATTGTATAGGGGGATAGTGACCGTAACTTCGCCGCCGGACGGGATTTTAAACACGTCGTTTTCGGTAGTTCTGAGCGTTATTTCGGAAGGATTAACGGGGGTCGTTGTGCTTCCCTTTCTGTCCGAGAAATACCATTGTGCCGCATTGGATGCGGGTGCGGTGCTTCCGTTTTGCTCAGAAATTCCTATTGATGTAATCAGTGGGTCTCGCGGAGATGACGCAATTTGTCCCGTGCTTGCTATCAACCGTACCTTCCAACCCGCCAATATTTCCGCGTTTTCGTTATTTGTAACCCTTACCGTCACCGATGGGGTCGAACCCGAGCCGGATACAGAGATAACCTCCGCTTTTGTTACGCCTTTATGCGCTTCACAAGGGGATTGCGTCCCACAGTTGCGCTCTAAACCGGTAACGGTACAGTTTTTGCATAAGGTACAGTTTTCGTCCTTACGGACGTGCGCGCCGGTTGCGGGGGCGAGCTGTGTACTGCATACGGTACAGGTTTGCGGCTTTCCGCAGGTTGCCTCCGCGCCGGGGGTGTGGTTTCCGTCGCCGCAGGGTTGGGTCTTTTGCGCGGGGGCTTTATGCGAAACGACATAGCCGAGCGCGCCGAGAAGCCCCGCATTGTAGTCGATTCCGCCCTCGGAAACCTGATACTGTTGTATACTTTCCTGGAACGAGGTCGATGTGCGACTTCCGCCGACCATATAACCGAAATATCTGTTTCTTTCGGGAATCGGAAGGGTCGCTTTTATTGAGTCGTTAACATTAAGGTCGTTCAAGAAAACATTTCTGTGGTGGGGGAGCTTTACGGTCTTTGTTTCGCTCGAAACCCCGGTGGGCTTGTCGTCGAAGCCGGTAACAAACGATTGTCGCGCATTGTTCGCGCCTAAAATATAGTCGATTTGATTTAAAATATATTGGTCGTCGGAGGTCGAACCCACCGCATTTGCATAAAGAGCCATACTGAACGCGGTATTTCCGGGGTACCGCAACACCCCCCAATCGCTTCCCCGCGTTGTGATTTTTTCACCGTTTATATTGTCTCTGTAGGGTTTTAATGCCTCATTGCTCATTTTGCTTAAGATAGAGCTTCTTTGGTCGGGCAACGCCATTGCCGCGGCGTAATAGGCGAGGTCATGTCCGTTGCTGTAGTCAAGAGCCCAGTAATTGGGTTTAATTTGGCTTGTATCAATTTTGCTTCTGTATGTGTTGTCGTTTGTCGCCATGTACAATTCCGACGCGGCAATAACGAATATAGTCTGCGGGTCTTTTGCCGCGCCGTAGTATCCGCCCGCGCCCACCGAGTTGTTCTTTTTTGTCTCGGCATAGGCAAACGCATTTTTTGCGTGCGCGAGACAAAGGTCGGCATACGCAGGGTCATATTGTCGGTATATGTCAGACATAATTGCGAGCGCGCCCGCCGCGAACGACGGCATAACCCCGTCATTCGGGTTTTTTGTAAATTCACGGGGTTTATCGCTTTCGCCGCCGTCATTCTCGGTGAGCGTTGACATAAACCCCGCCGTAACCCATTGCTTATGGTCTTTGTCGCCGTTGCCCTTTTGTGAGTAAAAGGTCGAGCCGTTGGGCGTTGCTTTAATAATCCAGTCGGTTGCGTACTTCAACTCCTCAAGCACATCGGGGATATTGTTCGGACTTCCCCCATTTATGCTCCAGTCGCCGGACGCCTTATAATCGCTGTAATTAGTTCCGTTGTAAAGGTCGTGGAACCCCTCCGGGAATGTTTTATATGCCAAGGCGAGCATATATGCCGAGAAGAAAAACGTCTGTCCGAATAAAACATGGTCGCCGCAGTCAAACCAACCGCCCGTAAGGTCGTGCGCGCCGTCGGCGTCCTTCAAAAAGCTTTTTCCGCCGTTGTAGGTTGCGTTGACATTATGCTCCATGGTCAGCCAGTTGGGGCCTTCTCCCATACGCTGTGCCCCATAAAATCGCGTTACCATCCATAACGCCTTCTTGTATTGCTCCCCGCTGAATTTGCCGTCTATCATACCCTCCGCTTTCAGCAGAAGGAACGAGTTGCCCCCACCCAACGGTAACAATATTGAAGCTAATATCGACATCGCTAAAAAGACCGAAAGAATTTTGCTTCTTAGTTTTTTCATTTGAAAATACCCTCCGTTATTATATTTAAAGCCTTTCCATTACAGGCTTTCGCCGAAATCTTCTTTAAACTTCTTAACTAATCTCTCCTGCCAATCGGAGTCGGGTGCGAGTCGGCCGTAGAAGAAACGCAAAATCTTCGGCTCTTCGGTGAATTTGAGTCCGCCCACAAGCCCCCTGTTCTGATACAGCCAGTTTATTCTGTCTATTGCGTATTTGATTTGTGAAAGGGTGAAAACACGTCTCGGCACAGCGAGTCGCACAAGCTCCATATTTGCAAGCGGCTCGGTTCCGTCGGGGTTCCTTTGTTCCGAAAGCGTTCCGCGCTCCATACCGCGAATACCCGATACAATGTACAGCGCGGCGGCAAGCGCGCCGGCGGGGTATCTTTCCTGTGGTATATGCGAGAGTATTTCTTTTGCGTTAAGGTGACAGCCTAAGCCGCCCGCCGGCGTTACCACGGGAATATTCATTGCCGATAATTCGTCGACCATATGGCTTATAAACTGCGGAGCCTGTGAAATCATATCCATATCGAGCGTTTCGTCGAGTCCGACCGTCAACGCCTCCATTTCGCGCACAGACATACCGCCGTAGGTCAAGAACCCCTCGAAAAGCGGGACAAGCTCGCGTATTCTCTCCATCAAATCCTGACGGTGTACGCATATGCCGCCGCCGCGCGCAAAGCCGAGTTTTCGTGCCGAGAAGTATATAATATCGGTTAATTCGCCTATTTCGAGCATTATTTGCGCGATTGTCTTATTTTTATATGCGTCCTCGCGTGTTTTTATAAAGTACAGGTTGTCGGCAAGAAGACTCGCGTCAAGGACAAATATAATCCCCTCCTTGCGGCAAAGCTCGCTCACCTCTTTAACATTTGCCATAGACACCGGCTGTCCGCCGATAAGGTTTGTACCCGCCTCGAGCCTTACAAACGCAATGTCGTCCTTGCGGGTTTTAATGAGTTCGCGAAGCTTATCGACATTTAAATTGCCCTTAAACGGATTTTTACTTTTC
Source organism: Oscillospiraceae bacterium (assembly GCA_009783205.1). GTDB lineage: Bacteria > Bacillota > Clostridia > Oscillospirales > Ruminococcaceae > Ruminiclostridium_E. The sequence goes on along the minus strand of WRHO01000013.1, from coordinate 33,176 downwards.
ACGACGAGACCCTCGTCAACGACTATCTCCTCAACCTCCGCGCCGAATCTCGATATATGCGCTTTTGTCGTGGTAAAGTGATAGTTCATCGGCACAATCATTCCCGGGCGGGTGACCAACACCTGTGACAGAAGATTTTCACAGGCGCGACCTTGATGCGCGGGGAGGAAATATTTTGTTCCGAAAACCTCTTGAATCTTTGCTTCGAGGCGGTAGAAGGTTTCGCTTCCCGCATAGCTGTCGTCTGCGGTCATCATTGCCGCGAGCTGTTTATCGCTCATCGCGTTGGTTCCCGAGTCGGTCAGCATATCGAGGAATACATTTCGATTTTTCAGGAGAAAGGTGTTGTTTCCCGCGTCTGTGATTGAATCGAGTCTCTCGTCGACGGGAAGAAGGTTGAGCTTTTGGATAATACGTACTTTGTGCATTTCTACGGGGAAGTCGGAGCTTCCGAAAAATTTAATATCTGCCATTTTTGATAACCCTTTCTTTTACATTTTCTTTTACTTTACAATATATTAATGATTATACTATAATAAACTATTGTTTGTCAACAGTTATTTACAAATATTCACGGAAATCAATTCTCGTACCCTAATTTGAATGGTCTTACTGGAGGTATAAAACGACATTGGAAAGACTACTTGAATATTGTGAAGAAAATGACGATGACAGACTTAAAAAAATCGTTTTAAAAACTGACAGCGAAATAGAACAAATGGTTGACCTCATGGTTGTTATGGCGATGAAATCTATTAACACTTTTGTTTCCAAATTCCCAAACATGACATTTGTCACATAAACTTATGATAAAAGACACTGTTACAGTGTCTTTTTTTATGATATACTAACAACATCACAATAAGCAGAGGAGAATGACCATGATAGTAACAATGACCGATGTAGTAAAACGCTATAAAAACCAAACCGCACTCGACCATCTTAATTTAACAGTAAAACAAGGCGAGGTCATAGGACTTCTCGGGCCGAACGGTGCGGGGAAATCCACTTCAATCCGCGTATTAACGGGGTTGACAAATGCGGACGCAGGAAAAGTTACATTATTCGGGGCGGACAAACTCGGGAATGACGCCAAACGCAGAATCGGCACTGTTCCGCAAGACTTGGCTTTATACGAAACACTGTCCGCAAGAGATAACATCGAATATTTCGGCAAGCTGTACGGCGTTCACGGGAGTATGCTAAAATCACGGGTTGATGAAACGCTCGAAATACTCGGACTTTCCGACGTTGCAAACAAAGCCCCCAAGAAGTTTTCGGGGGGAATGAAACGCAGACTCAACATAGGCTGTGCGATTATACACAAACCCGAGCTGCTCATTCTTGACGAACCGACCGTGGGCATTGACCCGCAGTCCCGCAATCACATTCTCGACTTTGTCACCAATATTAACAAGCAGGGTACGACTGTATTATACACTTCGCATTACATGGAAGAAGTCGAGAGGGTGTGTTCACGGGTCTGTATAATGGACGAGGGTCGGGTAATCGCCGACGGCGGCGTAGCTGAATTAACCCGCTCGGTGATTTTTGAGGAAACGGTTACATTAGAAGTCAAAGAGCCCGCTCCGAGCTTGCCCGAAAGCATAAAGAAAGTACAGGGGGTTTTGCATTGTGATGTACAAAACAGGATTGTGACGGTCACAAGCACAGCCGCTTCGGGAAATATCGCAAGGATTCTTGAAATTGCCGCGCCTTATGTAATCCTCGGCGTTTCGGCGAAAAAAGCGACATTAGAAGACGCGTTTTTGGCACTGACAGGGAAAAAACTCCGTGACGGCGAGGGGGATTCTTTATGAGGGGCATGAGGGATTTTTTAACGGTATTCAAAAACAGCTTCAAGTATTGTTGGAGCGACCGCATGGGCATAGTCATGCTGCTCGCGTTCCCGATTCTGATTATCTTTGTACTCGGTAACGCTCTAAGCGGATATATTTCGCCCGAATATGACTTTGAAGAGGGCGAAAAAATCGGTATTGCCGTTATTTCGGAAACGAATTCCGAGCACAACGCATTGGGGACATTCCTGAAAGAAATCAACATTATAAACGTGATTTACACCGATAATTTAACCGCGCTTGAATTGTTAGAGGACGGGGAAGTGAATATAATTGTCGGTACAGATTTGTCTGTCACAAGACCGCCCGTGGGCAACCTTTCCACGCAAATCGCAATGTCGGTAGTTGATTCTTACTCGCAAATCAGCGCGGCTATGGAAACGGCAATCAAAAACGGCGAGAACCCCGCGGAGTTAATGCCGTTAATTGAGTCGAACATATCGGTGGTCGAATCGCCTCTCGGAAATCGCGTACCCGGCGCAATCGACTATTACGCCGTGACAATGCTCGTGATGATTTTGATGTTCGCGGGGACGAACGGACTGAACGTCTTTGAAAAGGGGCTGTTCTCACAGACAGGCGCGAGAACGCTCACAACCCCCGTTTCCAAACCCGCCCTAATCGGCGGATTATTGGCGGCGGCAACCGTGACCGCTTATATTCAAGGAATGATTACGTTTTTGTTTAGTTGGGCGGTTTATGGGGTGTACTGGGGCGAACGAATTCACCTTGTTTTGCTGACACTTTTCGGCGTGACATTGTTCAGTCAAGTGTTTGCGATTTTTATGATTTTGCTCTTAAAAAGTCCGAATGCGGCAATGGGGGGAATGCAGTGTATCATATGGGTCATGACATTCGTTGCGGGCGGTTATGTAAAAATCGACTTCGGCGAAATGAACAACGTCTTTCAATACTCGCCGAATTCGTTGGCTCACACGGTTATATTCGGCAGCATTTTTGGCGGTAACGAAACTAAAATGATGTCCGACTTGGCTCTGCTGTTTGTATACAGCGCGGTGCTGTTCATTCTCGCGTTTTTACTCGGCAAAAGGAGGATTTCAAAATGACGGTATTTACAACTACGCTCAAGCGGATTCTAAAACAGCCGCTCAACTGGGTTTTTATAATGGTCTTCCCGATTTTGTGCTATGTTTTAGTGTCAATGTCCACAGGCGGCGAGACGCAAAACGACGCTACCACAAACGACGCCTTTTTCGGAATTGTTGACAACGATAATTCGGTTTTGTCTAAAACGCTTGCAAATCAGCTCGGTTTGCGGTATAATATTAAAGAGGTTGACGAATCCGATATTGCCGCGCAATTGACGAATCAGCTTTTCCCGTGCGTCATATTAATCAAAGAGGGATATGAACGCGACGTCATGACAAGAAATACCGCGCTTGACTCGCTCGAAAGCTATTCTTTGACAATCAGCGACGTGTCGGTTATGGGTAAAACTTCTGCAGAAAACATCACCCGCGCTTTAATGATTCTCGGTACAAACAACGAGCAGATTCTTTCGCAGTGGGAAGAAACGTCACGGCTCGAAGTCACCGTCGCCGCCGTTAACGACAACTGGGTATCAATCGCGCAATGGCTCTCGATGTTCGGTTACATTTCAATTTTCACGGCTTACTTCGTAATCAAAACCTTGCTTGACGACAAGAAGCTCGGTATGCCCGACCGTGTGGGCGTTCTGCCGATTCATCAGCGGAATTACCTCACACAAAGCACGTTAGCGGCATTTCTTGTCACCGAAATAACGGTCGTGTTGACATTAGTTTCGCTGTGGTTGGTTTTAGGAACAATCCCGAATGTTATAATGATGTTTGTGTTGTTGAGCTTGTTCAATTTGTTCTCGGTCAGTCTTGTGCTGTCGATTACTTCAATCGCGAAAAGTCTTGCCGGTGCGTCAATCGCAATGGTCATGATTGCAACATTGACGGCAATGCTCGGCGGTTTGTTTTGGCCATTAGAGCTCGTCCCCGCTCTTATGAAGAAAATCGCGTGGTTTACCCCCGGTTACTGGTTCGGTGAGGGGTTACGCAATGTCCGCGATATTACGTTTGAAGGGTTTGTTATGCCGTTGCTGTTTTTAGCGGGATTTACCATTGTGACACTGTTAATCGGTGGGATTAAAAAAGTTCAGCGCATGGAAGATTAAAAATACGATTATATGAAAAACTACGCAATATTCGCCCGATTATTTACGGGAGCAATTCTAATCATTACTTGGGGGCTGACCGACAGTCCCCTTTCGGGCGTTGCGTTTATATTGGTTTTAACTGCGCTGTCGGCGGCGCGTTACAGATTTAAATTATATAAAATCTTGATGCTTGCAGAAATTCTTATATGCGTCGGGTACGCTTTTATTTGGCTTCCCGCTTTGTTAGGGTTGTGGCTTCCCTTACTCGGATTACTCGAAGACAGGTGGAGCGAACTCGAACAAGAATTACTCATGAAAGACTATGACGACAGGGCGCAACGACTGAAATTAGAAAAGCAACAAGCGACAGTCGCACTCGAAAGAAAGAACGCGGAGCAATTAGCTCAAATCAACGAGCGCGCAAGAATTGCACAGGACATTCACGACCATGTAGGACACGAAGTCACGGGAGCGTTGATTGCCGTTCAGACTGCATTATCGCTGTACGAGTCGGGCGACAGCCGCGCAGGTGAATTGCTCTCGCAGACTGTCAAGCGGCTCGAATCGGCTTCTGTAAATCTACGCGAAACGGTTCATAATCTTAAACCCGCCAAAAAGTCGGACTTAGAAATATTACAGGAATTATGCGATAATTTCGAGTTTTGCAATATAAGTTTTACATCTTCGGGTGATGTAATTCATGGTGAAATTTTGGTTGCTAATCTCAAAGAAGCGTTGACGAACATTGTCCGACATTCAACCGCGACCACAGTAAAAGTCCGCGTGGATTCCAACGCCGATTATATCAGAATGACCGTTTCCGATAACGGCAATGTAAATGGCGTAAAAAACAATCCAAAATTGGGATTAGGGTTGAGGGGTATGAAAGAGCGCGTTCAAGCCGTCGGCGGGAGTATTACCGTAAGCAACGACAGCGGATTCAAAATCGTATGTATATTGCCAAAAAGAGGGTGAGGTCTAACAACATGAAGCTACTTATAGTCGATGATGACGGGCTTATTCGCGACAGCTTGAAGATTTTATTTGAAACAAAAGAGGGCTGGAGCGTTCGCACCGCCGAGAACGGTTCATCCGCTTATGACGCTTGTGTAGCGGATTTGCCCGATATGATTCTGATGGATATTCGTATGCCCGTAGTTGACGGAGTTGAAGCGACCCGAAAAATTAAAACCGACTTCCCCTGTACTAAAATAATTATGCTCACCACTTTTAATGATGAGGGGTACATTTCCTCCGCAATCTCTGCGGGCGCAGAGGGGTACTTGCTTAAAAGCACTCCCGCCGACGGGATTATCGAGCGTATTCGTGCGGTCGAGAAAGGCGCGTTGGTGTTCGATAAAGGCGTGAAGCTGTCGGGTAATTCCGTGCAGGAGAAATCTGTGTTTTTTGACGAGCTTACCGAGCGCGAAAATGAGATTCTTGCATTGGTCGCGGCGGGATTATCCAACAACGAAATTGCAGAAAAGCTGTTTTTGTCGGCGGGGACTGTCCGAAACAGCGTATCGGTTATACTCGAAAAGTTGTCATTGCGTGACAGAACGCAGTTGGCGGTTTATTATTGGAAGGCTTTGTGAATAATCGGCGGGTAAATCAATAAGCTTTCTCACTCCACCTGTTTACTCAACTCCAACCCCCTAAGCTTCTTTATAAGAACCACGCTGTCCTCAATTGCCTTCACCCCGTCATTGGATAACAGCTCCGCACATTTCACATACTCGTCAAAGTTGATGCTGTCATTGTCCGTCCTCCCAAACAGCAGCATATCAGCCGAAACATTTAGGAATTTACATAGCTTCATAATATTCTTCGTGGTAAGCCCGTGAGAGGCGTTTTCTAACTTGACATAGGTATGGTAGGACATATTCAGCGCTTCTGCCATTTCCTTTTGGGTGAACCCTCTCGCATTCCTGAGCATCCGGAGCCGCCCGGCAATTTCAATTTGCTCCTGTATATCGTCTATAGACCGCATTTTTGCAGCTCCTATCGTTAAAACATTGCGTTATTCAACCTGCCGAAACATTGATTTTCAAAAAACTGCTTGCGTCCTATTGACTTTGATTCGACATAATGGTATAATGGTAAAAGAAGGGCGGAGGTGTTGCCGGCTCTGCCGGTAAGCAGTCCGCTTGACATTATAGTATGTATGAAAAATCGCGAAAAAGCGAGGTGAGTGCTGTGCAACAGATGATGCTCCTGTTGGTTGAGGACGAAAGTCATTACCGTCTTGAGTTCAAGGAGTACATAAAAACACTGAGTCCGACTTTGGGTTATCCCGTCAGTTTTTACATGGCTGAGGGTGAATCCGAAGCACTTTCCCTTGTTCAGAAATTCCCATTTGATGCGATTATTCTCGACCTCGAACTGCATGAGAGTGACGGCGACGGATTGATTTTCCTAAAAAAGCTCACTCAATTAAAGCTCCCGGACAAGCCGTATGTCGTTGTCGCGACACATAACCGCTCGCCGGTTGTGAGGGAAGACGCAAGAACAGGCGGGGCTGATTATGTCTTTTGGAAGGGTAAGCGGGATTACTCCCCGAAATTAGTCATGGAGCATATTTGCACCGTTTACGATTACAAGACGAAAAAGCAGTCTAAAACGACTGTTAAAGTTAAAAAACAACTGTCCTTAGAAGATGAAATCAAATTGAGAATAGATAAAATCGGATTCACTGACGATATGCTCGGCAAAAAGTACGTCAACGAGTCCGTTTCAATCGTTACGCAGTCTAACAAAGATGACATCAATCTCCACAGGGACGTTTTCCCTATAATAGCCAAGAGGTACAATAAATCCGTCGGGAGCGTCAACCGCGCGATTGAAACCGCAATCAACAAAGCGTGGTGTATCACCGGCGACGAAACTCTGAATGAGTTTTACCCCGCCGCGGTCAGCGGCTCAAAAGGGACACCGACCAACAAGGAATTTATTTTCACCTTGGCGAATGAGTTTAAGAAATTATGCAGGGCATGACTAATGTAGCCATCTTGTCATGCCCTGCCTGTGTTCTTAATTAAAGTGCCATTGCACGAAAAAACCAACTAAGAAATCCTGACATACCGAAACGCTCCTTTCACAAACCTACTTGCCGCAATTCAATTTAATTAAAACGACATAGCACGAAAAAACCAACTAAGAAATCCTGACATACCGAAACGCTCCTTTCACAAACCTACTTGCCGCAATTCGGTTTGTGAAAACCGATTACCTACTAAGATTATCAGAAAGAAGAGTGATGTTATAGCAAAAAACGTCATTCAATCGTGTAGAATTTTGTCGATAAGAGTTAGGGGGTGTCAGATATAGCGTTATTTAATGAAGTTGTAAAACATTTTACCATTGCAACGGTCAGCTTTCTTTTTCTTAATAAGGTCAGACCGTTGAATCTTAGCATTAAGAAAAAATCGTTGCTGTATACGGCTTTTACCGTCTTATCAACAACAGCATTTTTAGTATTGTCGAATATTCTTGTTGTTGCCGAACCGTACAGAACAGCAATTGTGATTTTTGCCGCAAGTATTGTTTTTTCGTTTTTTCTTAAAAAGCGAATTGAAAAAACACTTACAGCATTTACGGTTGTTTATGCTTCAAGCTATATCGTTCATCTTTTTGGTATTGTGATTTCATATCCTGTATTGTTACCATTCGGCATAACAGAAGATGCTTCTTATGATAGTATTCGTTTTGTTATAACCGGTATTATCAGTATTATTATCGCTATCTTATTAACAAAAATTAAAGTAAATTTAAATCATCTTTTCAAGAAATTTTCAAGCGGAATCTTTTTATCAATAAGCAGCCTTATTATAATTCTTTATGGATTTTCAAGAGTTGAAATGGGAGAATCATGGGAAAGATTTGCTTTGATAACAGCCGGGTTTGCAATGCTCGGGTACGGTATTTACAGTTGGCTAAGACGGGAAACGACAATCTCTAAATACGAAAACGCTAATGATGTGATTCATAAAAAACAACAAACGATTCTTGAGCAAAAAGAAAAAGACATTGCTGTGTTGAAAAATCTGCAAAACGCCTTGGCTTCGACAGACCACCAAAATGCGAAAATATTAGACGGTATGCGGCGAACGGTTGAAAAGCTCGTCATGCGTTCGGAGCAGGCTGATGTTTTGGACGACGCTCAAAAATTCCTTGAACAGCTTGAATTTTCAAAGAAAAAGACAGACAAAAATAGAAATATGTACGGCGGTCAACCCCTTCCACAGACAGGAATCATGATGATTGATTCACAATTTGAAACGGTAGCTGAAAAGGCGATGTTGAAGAGTGTTGATTTTGAACTTAAAGTCCACGGCGATGTTAGCAGATTTTGTGAAACTATCCATGAAGTCGAGCTAATCAACATTATCGGGGATTTTGCTGAAAACGCTTTTATTGCGATTCATAATCTTAACCTAAACCAACCCCAACCCTGCCGTAAAGTACGGTTTATAATTGCGGAAAGCGATGACGGTTATGAATTGACCGCTTCTGACAGCGGGATACCGTTCAATGCTGATGTTCTTCTTAAATTGGGGACAGAGCGGGTGACTTCACACGCGGACAGCGGCGGAAGTGGTTATGGTTATGAAACAATTTTCGGTTTGCTTGACGAATATAAAGCGAGTCTAATCATCACCGAATACGAACCCATGCCCTATGATTACTCAAAAGACATAACGATTTGTTTCGACAGAAACGCGGAATGCATTATAAAGTCATTCCGAGCGAAAACACTCAAAAAGCTGAAAGCGAACACAAGATTCACTATTCAAGGCTTGGAAGTGGCGGCAAAATAACAGATAATTCGACAAAGGGATAACAGAAAATTCAACAACTTTTTCCTTTTTACTTGACTTACCTTTTCGTTGATTGTATAATACCATATAACGGCAAGTCGAAATTTCTGTTTTTTTAATTTTTGCTCATGATTTGCCGAAACATTGATATTAAAATGCCGATATACGGCAGGAGGTTAGAAAGTATGAACAGGAAATTAGCAAGAAGAGTCGCAAGAGAACACGGCGTAAGTGTTAAGGAAGTGCGGGAGGAGTGTCAGGCGGCAATTGCCCACGCATACAGAAAGCCGAACTTTTACGCGCGACAAGTCTATTCTAAGGGGGCAACGCCTACAACGAGCGAGTTTATCGCTCATGCGGTGGGTGAGGTGAAATCAAAATGCCCGAATATATAAGAGCCTGCTAACCTGCAGAATACTTAATATGACAAAAATCCCTCCCCGTGTCTCCTACAGAGAGTGCGAGAAGTTTATTCGATTTTTCCCGTAAAAAGCGCGATGTTAAATCAACACCGCGCTTTTTTATATTCTCACAGTATTATGCAAATCAAACCGCCGCAGCCGTCGTTAATAATCCGCTGTATAGTCTCCTGCAGCTTCATTCTCGCGTCGCCCGGCATACGATAGAGCTTATTGTGCAGCCCTTCGTTGACCAACTCATGTAAAGACTTACCGAATATATTCGACTCCCAAATTTTTGTCGGGTTTTCTTCAAACTCTTTTAGGAGATACATGATGAGTTCTTCGCTTTGGCGTTCCGAGCCTACGACCGGTGAAACCTCGGTTGTGATATTCGCCGCGAGCATATGAATCGACGGAGCCGCCGCCTGTAACCGGACACCATATTTCCCGCCGTGCTTAACAATTTCCGGCTCCTCGAGAGTAAGCTCATCTATGCTCGGCATAACGATTCCGTACCCGGTTGCTTTTACCTCGTCTAACGCCGATTTGACCTTCATGTATTTCTTTTTAATGTTCGCTAATTCAATCATGCACGGCATTAAGTCGCCCTCGTCTTTTAGCTCGAGTCCGGTCGTTTCACCCAGTATACGGTAGAACAATTCGTTTTTCAAATTCACCGAAATGAATCCCGCGCCGCGCCCTAAGTCAATGCTCTCGACGTCACAGCTCGTCACATATTCACAGTCGTTGACTTTACAGGAAACGTCCTTAACCTGGTCAATGCTTACTATATTAGCCGCCGACTCTTTAAGCGCGTTCCAAACCTCCGTTTTGAGCCAGTGTCCTTTTTCGAGAACGGTCAACCATTTGGGAATCCTTATGTTTATTTCCTTAACGGGGAATTGGAGCAAGACCTCGGTCATTATATCCTTAATCGACTCCTCGTCTAAATCTATGCAATTAAGCGGGATAACCGGTTTACCGTATTTGTCCCACATCTCTTTTGCCGTTTCCTTAGCGTCCTCCGACTTTGGGTCGCGACAGTTTAAAAGAATGACAAAAGGCTTATTAATTGCTTCTAATTCATTTATAACGCGCTCCTCGGCTTCCTCATATTCGCTACGGGGAATATCGGTAATACTTCCGTCGGTAGTAATTACCAAGCCTATGGTAGAGTGTTCGTTAATGACCTTTTGGGTACCCACCTCTGCCGCCATATTAAACGGAATCTCGGTATCAAACCACGGAGTCATAACCATTCGCGGAGCTTCATTTTCTATATAGCCGATTGAACTCGGGATAATATATCCCACACAATCAATCAAGCGTACGTTCATAACGGCATTATCCTCGAGCGTAATCGAAATTGCTTCTTCGGGGATAAATTTAGGCTCGGTCGTCATTATTGTCTTACCGGCAGACGACTGTGGCAGTTCGTCGACCGCGCGCTCCTTGCGAAATTCCGACTCGATGTTGGGTATAACTATGTTGTTCATGAATTTGCTTATAAAGGTAGACTTTCCCGAGCGTACCGGCCCGACTACGCCGATATAAATATTCCCGTCGGTTCTTTTGGCTATGTCGTGATAAATAGAATTGTTTAAGTTGTTCATTATTCTATGCCCCCTCCTACACTATTGGAATCAAGAGCATACAGGGGTTTGTAACCTTAGCGGTATCTTCCTCTAAATTGCTCTCCATATCGTTTTCGGCGATTATTGCCGCGGCACCGGTGTTGTATCGCTTTGCTATATCCCAAACCTCTTCGTTCGCCTCTGCGTAGTAAAGCTTTAAGGCAAACTCATTGTCTTTTTGCTTGGGTGCGTCGCGGTTAATCGAGATTTCCTTAATCACCTCAATCGAACGCATTTGATAGAGACAGGCACCGAGCTTCAAAACAACGCGCAACTCAACCTGATTACTGCCCGAAACGCTGTAGGTTGTGTTGACCACCTGCAGATTGGATTCTATGCTGTATTCCGAATCGGCATCCCTGAACACCGATTCAACCGACGTAATTAGTTCAAATGCTTCGGTTTTTTCGATGTAAACGGGGGCGTTATTGTCGAGTCTTCCGATTACCTGTAACGTCGCCTGTCCCGTGATAATCAATTGGTTGTCACTATGACCCGCGTCGGCTTCGCTTCCCTCTGCACCGTCCGAATCGGATTTGTCTCTGATACGGCACACAACGCTGTTTATATCGCAACGGGAATCATATACCTCTTCGAGATTACCGCCGGTGTCATTTGCTTCGTCACACTCGACAACGCCTTTGAGACTTAATTGGCGTTCGATTATTTTGGGCATTGCTTCGGTTCGTATAACCGTTTTAGTGAAAGAGCTTTCGTAATCCACCGAATACATATCAATTAAAGGCATAACCTCTTTTTCGAGATGCGCCGTAACGGTACAGCCTAATGTTAAGTCACAGGAAAGAATTCGATTTTCACCCGCGCCGTCTCCGTCACCCGACTTAATTTCTAAATTACAATCCATCATTGTCATATTTACATAACATACATGGTCTTCGCTTATTCCGTTTAAGTCGATAATCTGACTTATCGGGACAACCGCCTCCATCACCTCGGCTTCCTCCCTATGCTCAGGAGCGGAAAACTCAGATGTCTCGTCGTCGTTTTCATAAGCGGAAACGCTTTCGGTTTGAGTTGTCTTTTTGAGGTATAACGCCTTAATTGACGCTTCACCCTTTATAATGATTTTATTTGCGACTATTTTATAATCAGTAACGGATACAAATGCGTCGTGATGAATAATATTGTTTATTCCGTTTCCGCCGACCCCCGTCTCGATATCCTCTCTTATAACAAATTGGCGGGACGCGGTTAATTTCTCGCCGCAATAATTGAGTGCGATTTTGCGCGCTTCGACCCCCATGCCCGACGCGCCGGTAATCATTCCCGTCTCGCGGGCGGAGTTCACCTTCACTTTACAGCTTACCGCACCCCGAACATCAATTCGCCTCCCGGAAATTGCGCGACAATTACAATAATCTGTTTTAGGCGTTATGTGAACCACCGCGTTATCCCCGAGTATTTCTCCGAATTTGTCCTTCATTAAATCAATCGTTTTTGAATAGGTATAACGCTGTTCAATGCAGTTTATAAGGTTGTTATCGCGACTAAGATAAAGCACCTTAATATACACAACCCCGTCACAATAAAGCTGATTCCCCGATATGCTGTGAGAAATGATACAAGGTGTTAATGAACATTTTAAAACTTTAAAAATGTCGGGATAATAATCCGGTAACACATAATCAAATTCCACCCCCTGCTCGACCTTCCCGTCATATACCGCTTCGCCGAGGAAGACGGGTTCTTTTGTTGTTTTTAAATCCATAACACACGCTATGCGTGAGCCACCGCGCTCGCGGGCGGGAACTATCTCACGCGTTCCTTTCATTAGTTTGTCTACAAGAATAATATGTTCGGGTTGTACCGAATATTCCAACAAAAATAAAAACGACCTTTACTAAAATGTAAAGGTCGTCGTTTCGCTTCGACAACTTAGGACTTTTTATTTGATTTTTTAGCTGCGGGCGGCGTTTTTTTCTGTTGAAGGCTTCCGAGTAAAAGCACAACACCAACATCGCCGTCAAATCCGAGAAGCCCTTTTTCAAACGCTTCCTTACCGTCGATTTTTTTAGAAAACATTTTAACAAAGGTGTCGCCGCTCGCATACATTTGCGCGTCGCTATCCTTATAATCATAAGGCTCGACGCTTAATTTCCCCTCTTTAAACGCAATATAAAACGAACCCTCGCCCTCACCTTGAATATTACATTGAATTGCAAATTCTTGTTCAAGAGTTGAAACGTCTGCTTTTATTAACGATTTTTTTACATTTTCATAAATATTTTCATATGTCATTTCAATTATCCTCCTCTAAAATTAATTTAATACATATTATACCATATAACAAGATTTATTTCAACCGCTTTTTTTAAAGTTTTCTAATGCTTTACTAATGTTTTACATTTCCTAATGCTTTCCTAATTCTGTCGCTCTCTTGGTACAAGCCTCGCACGCCGCAAAAATTGTCTCGGGCATTTGACCTTGTGTCAATCGTTCTAAACCCGCAACCGTTGTACCGCCCTTTGAGCTTACTTGCGAAATTAACGTATCAACAGATATTTCGCGTTTTAAAGCGTCCGTCAACATTCTGCCCGCGCCGATTAACGATTGTGAAAAAAGACTCATTGCCGCCCGCTCGTCAATCCCGTTTTCCCTTGCATAATCGGTAAAGCTTTTTGCAAAAAGATAAATAAAGGCGGGTGAAGAGCCGTTTATACAAATAATCTCATTCATTTTTTCGGGCGGTATAATCTCAACGGCGGGACAACAGCTTTTAAAAACGCGACAAACAAATTCGAGTTCCTCATTTGAGGTCAACGCGTCGGTTGAAACCGCGCTCGCGCCTTCACCCAGCATCATGGGCATATTCGGCATGACCAAAACGACCTTAACCCCCTTGCCCGTTCGAGAGCGTATATATTCGGAAGATATTCCCGCGCAAATCGAAACAATAACGCTTTCCTCGGTCAACGACGGCGCGATTTTTTCCAAAACCTCGTCAACCGACTGCGGCTTAACGCCGAGAAGGATATATTTACACATTTGGACGACCTCGACTTCGCTCGAAAGAAACGCTCCGCCTAAGCTTTCTGTGAGCGGCTTTTTGTACGACGATACATCATATCCATAAACGGAAATATCGCTTTCTGAGCCTTTTATACCTTTTAATATAGCCAACCCCATATTGCCTAAGCCGATAAACCCGAGTGTCATGTTACCCTCCTAATCGTCCGCGTGTACGCAATTCCCGCGGCGGGAAGCATTATATACATCAATGACAAATCCACGGGGAATTGAACGATATTCTTTATGCCGTTACGCGCCCATGCCCATGCGAAAAATGTTCCCTCCGACAATATCCTTTGCGTCGTTTCTGCGGGAAGAAGAAAAGTAAAAATCAGAAAATTGTTTACAAAAAAATAACAAATAATTATCACAATTAACCTCGCCGCCGTCATCTTTAATATAAATATCGCTTTTTGCTTTACAGAATCCTTATAGCTCACATTCAAAAGCCCGTAAAGAAGTAAACCGTATATTAACGCCTCTAATGCTCTGTTTGGTGTGAAAATAGGGTTCATCGCGTTGTGCGGGTCAAGAGTAGCCGCAAGTAAATCACAGGGAATCGCCGCAATAACCGCAACGACGGGGCCATAGAGCATACCGATTATCGCAAGCGCGAGAAACCCGAACGTGATTCTCAACGGCGCGCCTATATTCAAAGCGACATAAGCATTAAGCACTATATAAAGCGAACTCAAAACGCCCGTCACCGCGAGACAGCGAACATTTTTTAATTCGTTTGCCGAACGCCCGAACATATTAATAAATGACATTTATACTCCTTAACAGATAATAACAGATAATTTTTACATTTTAAAAGCTTATTGTTTTAGCTATTTTAAACAATTCGTCGTTATTATCCTTTTTCATATCGAGCGCGGCGTTTATTTCATAATCGACAATCGAATTTTTCATAAACCCTACTACGCGGTTTTCCTTACCTTCTTTAAGAAGCTCAACCGCGCGATATCCCAACTGGCTCGCCGCCACCCTATCGCGGACGGAGGGCGTCCCCCCCCTTTGTACATGACCGAGAATTGTTGCGCGCGATTCGATTCCGGTAGCCGCTTCAATTTTTTTCGCAAGACTATTTGCGTCTACCTTTGTTTCGGCGGTGTATCCTTCCGAAACAACGATAATAAAATGTCGGTATCTGTTCGTTTTTGTGTTAATAATACGCTTAATCGCGTTGTCTATAGTATAATCGTCCTTCGTTTCTAAGGTGAGAATCGAATTGGCGCCACAGGCGATTCCGGTATGTATCGCGATATAGCCCGCTCTCCTCCCCATAACCTCAACAATAGAACATCTGTCGTGAGATTGTGTCGTATCCCTTAATTTATCCATAAGCTCCATGGCGGTATTCATAGCCGTATCAAAGCCGATTGTATAATTTGTCGACGCGATATCGTTATCAATCGTCGCGGGTATCGCTACGCACGGAACCCCTTCGTTTGACAAATCCCGCGCCCCTCTGAACGAGCCGTCTCCGCCTATTACAACAATTCCGTCTATTCCCTCGTTTTTACAGGTTTGAACCCCTTTTCTGACCCCTTCAATCGGAATAAATTCGGGACATCTCGCGGTATACAAAATTGTACCGCCCCGCCCGATTATGTTGGAAACGCTTCTCGGCGAAAAATCGTCAATATGGTTGGTGAGAAGCCCGTTAAACCCCCTGTATATTCCTTTTACAGACATATCCATAGCCAAAGCCGTCCGAGTTACCGAACGTATCGCCGCATTCAT
The DNA here is from genome assembly GCA_009783205.1 of Oscillospiraceae bacterium. Taxonomy (GTDB): domain Bacteria; phylum Bacillota; class Clostridia; order Oscillospirales; family Ruminococcaceae; genus Ruminiclostridium_E. The sequence continues at coordinate 17,543 of WRHO01000013.1, read as the reverse complement.
TCCGGGCGCGTCGCCCCCGCTTGTTAATACTCCTATTGTTTTCATGGCTTAAAGTTCCTTTATTATTTTTTGGGTGTCTCTTTTTTTAGGCGTTCCTTTGTATACAACCCTATATATACCCTATATATAATAGTACACCTTTTATTAAAAAAGTCAAGTGTTTTTTGTCATATTTTGTATACGAATATTCTCGGCGAGTTCGCCGATTTTTTTAAGTCGGTGATTAACGCCGCTTTTACTTATCGGCGGGTCAAGCTCTTCCCCGATTTCGATTAGCGACATTCCTACGTTTTTCAGGCGTATAAACGCAACCGCTCTTAATGCGTCCGATAAAAGCATCTCTCCCGATTTTGTTTCGGTATCTAATATATATTCGATATCGCGAATATGATTCCCGGCGGCGCGCGCCGTTTTACCGATATTTGCCGATTCACAATTGACCGCGCGATTAACATTGTTGCGGATTTCCTTCAATATAATCACGTTCATAAGCTCCATTGCGTTTTTTACCGCGCCGATATAGGTCAAAAAATCGGTAATCTGTTCACATTCTTTACAATATAAAAACGGTTGTTCCTTGCGCTCCGAGCTTTTCATGTTGAGTCCGCGCGCCGTTATAAACTCCAAAAGCTCTGAACATTTTTCTTTATTGGGCGGAACTAATTCGAGGTGGTATTCTTTATTCGGGTCGCTTACGCTTCCGCACGACAAATAAACGCCGCGCATAAAAATTCCGCCGATTTCATCATTTCCGCCTAATATTCTGTCGATAATAAGACTTTCCGCCTCGCCCGCGTTCTTCACACCGTATGAAAGACCGTAGCTCAACGCGCCTTTATACTCTTTACCGGTTTCCCGTATTTTTGTAAGCTCGGCTTTTACTTTTTGCGAAAACTTCACCGCAGGTTCACCCTCCTAATCAAAGACCCTTTCGGGTATTCTTTTTCACAGCGAATGTAAAGTCTTTCGACCGCATGATTCGCGATTGTAACGACCTCGTTTTTTGAGTTACGCATTTCTTTTATTTTGAGATGTTCAGAAGACTCGCCGGGAATAACTATTTCGAGATAATCATTAGCGGCAAAATAATTCCGTTGTATTATCTCGAGAACGCCGTCACAATACCCGTCAACAACCCCAACAAAATCACAATCCCTTATATATCCGCTATTCACATAGCTGTGAACGGTTTCATTTTTGAAGTAAAATCCGGTACAATACGGACGATGACTTACACAATTAACCTCTTTTTTTGCCCAAGCGGGTACCGGCTTCCACTTTTCATATGCGTCAATTGCGGCTCTGTATGCCCCCGTAATTATCGCCGTATAATATGCGGTTTTTGCGCGCCCTTCAATTTTGAACGAGGTGATACCACATTCCGCCAATTCCTCAATATGCTCAATCATGCACAAATCCTTTGAGTTTAATATATAACTGCCGTTATCCTCCTCAAATACCTTAAAAAATTCATCGGGGCGAGTTTCCTCCATTAGATAGTATTTCCACCTGCACGGTTGTGAACATTCTCCGCGGTTGGCGTCTCTTTCGGTCAAATAAGACGAAATGAGACAACGCCCCGAAAACCCCATACACATTGCCCCGTGAACAAATACCTCTATTTCGAGTTCGGGCGGCGTCTCCTTTCGAATACGCTTTATATCCTCTAAAGAAATCTCCCTCGCCAAAATGACCCGTTTTGCACCCAGCTTATAAAGCATATTTGCGGAGGCGTAATTCATTACCCCCGCCTGTGTCGAGACGTGAATCGGGATATTCGGCGCGTAGATTTTTGCTATATCGAAAATCCCCAAATCCGATACAATAATCGCGTCAACGCCTATTTCATCGGCGAACGAGATAAATGATAAAAACGCGTCAATATCCGAATTATCGGCAACAATGTTACAGGTGAGATAGATTTTTTTTCCTAATTTGTGTGCATACTTAACCGAAAAAGCCAATTCGTCCGCATTAAAACCGGAATTTGCTCTTAGCCCGAACGCTTCGCCCCCAATGTATACGGCGTCGGCACCGTAAAGAAACCCCGCCTCAAGTGCTTCCGCGTCTCTCGCGGGTGAAAGAAGTTCAATTTTAATCAACGCTCCGTAACCCCGCTCTTATCTCGTTTTCTTCATGCTCCACAATATTCTCCGCAAAGAAAACCTCACCGGTCTCAATATTGGCACAAAAGTAAAAATAATCCGTTTTTACCGCGTCAAGAACGGCTAACATAGCCGACATTCCCGGGTTACAGACCGGGCCGGGCGGCGATACTAACTTTCCGTTTTGGATTGCGTCGGATTCATAGGTGTTGTATAACAGAATCATGTTGTCGATAAGCGTTTCGTTATCCTTTGTTCTGAACGGTAAAATGTTATCGTTCCCGTAAAGCTCTCGCGACACATCGGACTCTAACCTCGGAAAGTCATCGGGGTTTCGCAGCCGATTGAAAAATACAGACGCAACCTTACGCATATCCTCCGGCTCGGACGCCTCTAACTGAACCATTGACGCTAAAGTTATAAATTCATCGAGTCCGAATTCGATATTAAGCGTTTCGGCTATTTCGCCGATGCGTTTATATATTTCCGCGGTCATTTGTGAGTTAAAGTGTGAAAAAATTGTTCGCGCGGCGACCTCGGCATATTTTTCTGTATCCATATTTGGGTCGTCTTCGAGTCCGTTGACAATAAAAAACTCATGCGTATCGGGGAATAAATACCCCTCAAGCTGATTAAATTTCAAAGGGTTATGATTAAGACGCCTTTCAAAATTGAACAGATTCATTTTAGTCTTATAGAACTTCATAAAATCGTCGGCGCGACAAACATAGTTTTCTTCAAGCGTTCTGCCTACGTCTAAAGCCGTCATTCCCTCGGTAATTTTAATCGCAACGGTTTGCGTGCTTTGCGGGCGGTTTTGGAGCGTGTTTACTATTTGACTGTATGACATTGTTGAGTTGAGCGAAAATAAGCCGCTTAAATACTTTCCGTCGCTTTCGCTTATTCTCGAATAAAACGCAAAAAGCTTAGGCATTTCGATTAATTCATAATCGATTAATATATCAATAATGTCGTCGGTTGTCGCGTCGGGCGGAATCTGTACCGTTACGGGATATTCAACAACGGTAATCCCCGTAAAATCGAGAAACGCCTTGACCAAAAATTGTGACAAAAAAGCCGACACCGATAGAATAAAAACGACCAACACAACGCTTCCTAAAATGTGTGAAAAGGTTCTTATTTGTTCCTTTTTTCTTTTTTGCCGCTTTTTAATAGCCTGTCGCTTTTTTTCCTCCCTCACCTGTTCCGGATTTTTTGGGGAGGCTTCTTTTGGTGCGTCTTGTTGCCGTTGTATTTGCTCGCGTTTCTCTTTCTTTTCCGCTTTATCTCGTTTATTTGATACTTTTTGCGGTTTTCTCGTCGCCCGCTCATCGTCATCAATATCCGCAACCCTCGAAGAATGAATCGGCGAAAGCGGCTTAACCGCATCAAGCTGTCGCGTAGCGTATGCGTTATCGCTCGCAAAAAACGCCGCGTCCGACTCTATTTCATTATCAATCCTAATGCTTTCATCAGAATCGAGCTTAACCTGTGGCGGTTTTCTTCCGTTTGTTTCCATTTAACCCCCCTATTGAATCTGTAATATAGCAGTTTGACTTTTTGTGTGCTGTAGATTGGCGAACAGATTTTTTGCAAGACAAGGCGAATTTTGTGCGAATATACGCTTATATTTAAGCAAAATTCAACGCTGTATTGCGAAAAATCAGTCGTAAAGATATAGTATACAAAATGTCAATCTGCTATAAGTATATCAACCTTTTCGTCATGTTCCTCAACCGGAATGTCAAGTACAAATTCGCCGTAACACAATCCTACTTTTACGCCCGTATATTCCCGCAAAAAGCGGTCGTAATATCCCCCGCCGTATCCGAGCCGCCTATTGTCCGTATCGAACGCCAACCCCGGAACAACGCAAAGTTGATAATTAACGGCTGATACTTGATAATCGAGGTCTAATGTAAAATCGGGGTTAAGACTATAAAAACAAAGCTTTTCGTTTATTATCGCGGGAACGGCTACGGCTATTTTTTTGTTAAAACAATAATCCGTCAACCTTTTCGTGTCGACTTCAAATGTCGTTGATACATATGTCAAAATCAATTCCGCGTCGGCAAACTCGGGTAAAGCAATGAGCTTTTTAAAAATTATCGAATCCTTCTTTGCTTTATTCTGCATTTTTTTGCGATTTTTGATAAGCTTTTTTCTGAAAGCTTGTTTTTTATTTTGAAGCTCTATTTTATTGAGCATATTTTCCGTTTAATCTCGTCCGCCTTTTCCTTCCCGCATAAAAATTCCGCAAGCGCGAACGCGAACGCTTCGGAACAACCCGCGCCTTTAGCGGTAATGAGCTTTCCGTCGACGACAACGGGCGCGTCGACATACTCCGCCCCGTTCAGCTTTGGCTCAATACCGGGGAAACAGGTGGCTTTCTTACCTTTTAGGAAGCCTATCCCCCCCAATATTTCGGGCGCGGCGCAAATTGCCGCTATAGGAACGTCCGAACCGCAACAATGTTTAATCAGCTCTAAAGATTTATCATTGTCGCGAAGATTCCCTCTCCCCGGGCCGCCCGGTAAAACGAGCATATCAATATGATTTTCGAGCTTTACCTCGTCTATACCAATATCGGGTTTAACAATGACCTTATTTGACGAGGTAATGTATTCCCCGCCGACCCCAACCGTGACTACATTAACCCCGCACCGTCTCAAAACGTCTGTGGGGTATAACGCCTCAATGTCTTCAAACCCGTTTGCCAATAAAATGTATACCATAAATCCCTCCTATATTTTCACACAATACTTCTCAATCAAAAACGCGGGACAATACGACATTTTTGCTTTACGGAGATTTTCCGCGCCCATATCCTCCTCGCGATTAATGTACCGGTATTTGTTACAAGCGTATTTGACAAATTCGCGATTTATTGCCGTATACGCCCCCTGAACCTCTGCGAACGCTTTTTCCACATGGACGACAAAGGTGTCGTTTTGGATATTTCCCGACGGCTCGCCGAATGTATACGCTTGTATCGCGCCGTCTACGCGAATTATACCGCCGATTAACCCCAATTCAAAAAAACGCTCAAGTCCGCGAACGACCGCCCCCGCCTCCTTCAATTTGTCTTTATCGCGATAAATGTCCTTTTCGTCGCACCACCGATTATGCATATCGGTACATTCCTCAATATTATCGGGAGTAATGGGTTCAAAGCACCAATTGTTCTCATAAAAGCGATTTAGATGATTACGTTTTGCGTGAAGCTTTCTCCCCCGCAATTCCGCGAGCGTTTCAAATTCATATACATAATCGTACAAATCTCGATTTGTGCTTATTTGAAGCTTATCCCCATACAAGCGTTCGAGCATTTTTGTCGATTCGGGCGCGACATTTGTTATATAAAGCGGCATACAATTATCACAACAAAAGCCGCGAAGCTCCTCAACCGCCTCAAAAACATCTCCTGCTCCTGCGGGAAATAAAAAACCATACTTGTTTTTTATTAAACAAAAATCCTTATATCGCGCAATTTTTATATCATAAACGGGACTCCACATATAAATGTTCCCGAAGGTGTACTCACAACCGCGAAAACGGTCTTTTTTTAACAGTTCGACAACCCATTCCTTGTCGCCCGCGTCAACCCGCTTAAAATCAAGCATTTGTTATACACCTCCGATGACCTTCGTCAACTCGCGGTTTATATCGTCCGGGCTTCTTAGAACGCCGCCTTTAACACAGTCTATTTTCACCCAATTGTCGCGTTGCGCCGCATAAAGAGCCGCCTCTCTGCACTTTTTCAAGTACAAAACGTCACCCTCGTGAATATCCTTTGCCCCTTCCTTCTCGTATCTTTTTGCCAAAAGCTCCTGTGACATTTCGACCGGAACATCGAGGAAAATTGTTAAATCGGGAACGGGGATTTTGAGCTTCTCGTGTTCATAATCATAGAGCCAGTCGAGAAATTCGCACCATTGTTCCTCGGGGAGCTTTGTCATTTGATAAATTGCGTTTGATGAGGTGTAACGCGCCGAAATAACATCAACGCCGTCTTTATACGCCTTCCCCCATGACGTCATGTAGCTTATATAGCGGTCAATTGCATAAAAGCTGCTCGCCGAATAAGCGGTATGCTCGCTCGGGGCGTCGCCCCCGCGGATAATCATTCCGCCCTTTCCGCCGAACTCGCCCGCTAAATATCGTTTAATTATCCTTCCGCTTTCGGAGTCATAGTCGGGGAAGGTTAAAAATAAAGGCTTTTTTTTAAACCCGTTTGTTTTTTTTAGCATTTCCCATTGGGTAGACTTACCCGAGCCGTCTAATCCTTCTATTATTATTAATTTTCCCGACATTACTCTCCCTCGTTCTAAAGATTGTGCAGGTAATTATATCATATTATTTGGAAATAGTCAACTTTTAGTTTCAAACATATAAGTCTGAAACTATTGACAATTGTCTAATTTATGATATACTAATCTAATAATGTTTGTAATTAAGATTTTTCATTTAACTCAGCTTAATTCAAGGAATACCATTTACGATTACAATGGAATTAAATATAAAAGAGCAGGGATAATTTTATCAATCACCGCTCTTTTAGATACAATTGGGTGGGTAATATATTTATACACATATGTTAAAAAAGGCGGTGAGATTTTTTTATAGCTCACCCTCTCTGCCCACAGAGCCGATTCGCTGATTAAAAAACTGTATTCATAGACATCACCGCTAATCTTTCACTCGAAAATCTAAACGATTCGTCTATGAACACAACTTATAAAATTTAAAGCGGAGGCGAGAGGATTCGAACCTCCGTGCCGGTTAAGGCTACTCGATTTCGAGTCGAGCTCGTTATGACCACTTCGATACGCCTCCGTATAACCGATTTTGACAAGGGACAGTATAACACGTTTTTTAACGCTTGTCAATAGGGAACATCTAAAAACATTTTTCGATAACAAAAAAATTTATGTAAAATCACAATAAACACTTGATTTTATTAAAAAAGTATAGTATAATTAGTTAGATATACGGAAAGGACGGTTATATACTATTATGAATATGGAAAATATCGGCGTTGAAAATGAGATTGACCCGAGTGAGCTTGAGTTGCTTGAGTTTTTAGTGGGTGAAGAATCCTTCGGCATTAACATAGCAAAGGTCAGCGAAATAATTATACATTGTGATGTAACCCATGTTCCGAGCGCACCGAGAGCGGTTGAAGGGGTTTTCATGCACAGGGATAAGCTCGTGACTGTTATTGACCTTCATGAGATTCTCGAAATTGAAAAACCGGAGAGAGAGAGAACGCTTTTGGTTGTGTGCGATTTTGACCAGGTGAGCGTCGCGTTTGACGTTACTAACGTCAACGGGATTCAACGGCTTAAATGGGCACAGGTGGAAAAACCGCCGGCAATAAGCGGCAATACCGAAAACAGTCTTGCTACGGGCGTCGCAAAAATTAACGAAAAAATAATAATGATTCTTGATTTCGAAAAGATTGTCTGCGATATGAACGCGGGTAAAGATTTTGAAATAGGCGAGGTCAGTGAGATTTACTCGCCGCCGGAATTTGACTACAGCAGGAAGCTTTTAATCATTGAAGACTCGGTGTTCCTTAATAAGGTAGTCTCGGACGCTTTTAAAAAGGTCGGGTTTACAAATATTTCACAATTTTATAACGGTAAGGATGCGTGGACGCATATTTCGGGGCTTAAAGGCACAGAGCTTCGACAAACCTTGGGCGGGATTGTTTGTGATATAGAAATGCCGCAGATGGACGGGCATACCTTGGTGCGATTAGTCAAGAAGGATAAGGAATTGACAAATACGCCTATAATCATGTTTTCCTCGCTTATTCACGACAATATGCGACAAAAAGGCGATTCGGCGGGTGCCGACGCACAGTATTCAAGGGCGCAGTTAAGCGAATGTATAAAGACGATGATTGAATTAATGTCGGAGAGATGAACAAGATATAAACAAGAAAGTATAGAATGTTTTTAAATATAAAAGGGTAGATTTGTACAATCTGCCCTTTTTGCTTTCAAAGTATTGACATTAACAGAATCATGAAGTATAATACCCAACATATGGAAGGGGAGATGCATTTTGGCACCAAAGATATGGCTTATCCGACTCGAGAATACTCTTCAAAGTTTGAGTCAAAGTTTAAGCCGAATAAAACGACAACACCGATTATGGGGGAAACACGCGGTCATCGGCATAGTCGCAACCACAACCTGCATCGTTATGATAACGCTTTTAACGGGTGTGTTGTTTTTCAGAAATGATGTTTATATAACGGATGACGGGTATACAAAAAAATATTTCACAATGAAAGAAGATGCGGACGATATTCTTGTAGAATTTGGGTATCTGCCCGGTGAATTTGACAAAGTAGTACACAAAAAAAACAAAGACGGACAAAACTCTATTGAGATTGTGAAAGGCTTCGGCGTTGATATAACCGCCGACGGAAATACCTTTACGACTTGTGCCGTTCCCGGCGAGACTTATAATGATATATTAGATGCGAGCGATGTTGAAATAGGCGAATTTGATGTTATTATAACCGGCGAAAATAAAATTGACATTATACGGGGGTTCGGCGTTGAGGTAAAAGCGGACGGCGAAAGCGTTAAGGTCAGAACTCTCAAGGACGGTGAAACGACGGTTGACGAAATTTTAAAAAGGGCGGACGTGTCTGTAGGAAAAGGGGATATAATCAATATGCCCTTCGATGAGTTCGTTTCACAAGGAGACGAGGTCGTTATAAACAGAGTTACTACCCGCGAAAGAGTCTATCATGAGGAAATACCTTATGAAACATCTGTAGAGTTTTCAAATCTGTTGGCAATCGGCGATACAGATATTTCAAAAGGAAGCGACGGCGAATACACTATTAAGCTTCGCGAAAAGATGATTGACGGCGTAGTTGTGACCTCGGAGGTTTTATCCAAAAAGGTAACTAAGGAAGCGGTAACAAAGGTTATTACGCACGGAATGGCGTTACGCGAACCGTATTCAAAGAAAGACTTTCCCGAAATTCGCCTTGAAAACGGCGTCCCGATTGATTATATAGCAAAGCACACCGGAAAAGCAACCGCTTATACCGCACCGTCGGGTGCGGGTACGGCGAGCGGAAGAAGACTCGAGATAGGGACGGTAGCCGTCAACCCCAAAATCATTCCCTACGGCTCGCTCGTATATATAATGTCTACCTGCGGCACAAAGGTATACGGCGCGGCAATAGCCGCCGATACGGGTGGATTTATACATCATACCGACCGTTTCGTAGTGGTTGATGTTTTTATGGGGCGAACCTCGGAGAATTTGGGGGACGCACTTCGCTGGGGACTACAGGAAGTCGACGTCTATGTAATTAATTCGGGCATATACTGACCATCGAGTCCGGTTATAAATCCGTCAATTGCGTATGAAATAACGTCGCCCGCTATGACATTACCCTCGTAAACTAAAACATTTGCGAATACGTTATTATGAGAAACGTGATTAAGTATGCGAAAGGTGTACATTACGGCGGTTTTTGTACGGTATTCGGTCAAGTCGAAGTTTTGTAATATTTGAAGTTGATTATACTTATTGTACACCGCGTCAAATTCGGCGGGGATTCTAACGCTTTTCACAGCCGACGGCTCGTCGCGAACCTCCCAACCGTATTCTGTGAGGAATTTTGCGACATCGGCGGCAGAGTTCATTTCGGTTATTGCGTATTGCGCGCTTTTTTCTTCTTTTTGTGCGGTCGCGAGCCGCGAAGCCGCAAAAAGAACAATTAAAAGGATACAAATAAAACCGATTACGATTAAAGGCAGATTTGATTTAAGCTTATTAGACATTTGACGGGAACCTCCGATATTTATTGGAATCTTTGTTTCAATACTTAAATATATGTACAAGGTGTCCGACTTAATACAGACAACCTACAACATAAGAGAAGTAAAATATTGGCGTACCACAATTATTTGTGTATTATAACGAATAATCGGGCAAAAAAACATGAAATTTTTGGAACGGTTGGTAATTTTACATAAAAGATTGCTCAAAAGTTTAGTTAAATAGATTCTTTTCTTTTTGAAAAAAATCTGTTATGATATATATATGGTAAAATATTTATACAAACGACAGAGGAGGAATTTTTAAAATGGCGAGTTTATCATTGAAAGGAATTTATAAGCGTTATCCCGGAGGGGTAACGGCTGTAAAAGACTTCAACATGAACATTAAGGATAAGGAGTTCATTATCCTTGTAGGGCCGTCCGGTTGCGGAAAATCTACGACCCTCCGCATGATTGCCGGTCTTGAAGAAATCTCTGAAGGTGAATTGTTCATAGGCGACCGTCTTGTCAACGATGTTGCCCCGAAGGACAGAGATATTGCGATGGTGTTCCAGAATTACGCGCTTTATCCGCATATGACCGTGTTTGAGAACATGGCGTTCGGTTTGAAGTTAAGAAAGGTACCGAAAGACCAAATAAAGATGTTGGTTGACGAGGCGGCAAAGGTACTCGATATAGCGCATTTGCTCGACCGTAAGCCAAAGGCTTTATCCGGCGGACAGAGACAGCGTGTGGCGTTAGGGCGTGCGATTGTACGCGACCCGCAGGTTTTCCTTCTTGACGAGCCGTTGTCTAACCTCGACGCAAAATTGCGCGCACAGATGAGAACCGAGCTTTCAAAGCTCCATAAAAAATTAGGAACGACATTTGTGTACGTAACCCATGACCAAATAGAGGCTATGACAATGGGCGACAGAATTGTTGTTATGAAGGACGGATATATTCAACAGATTGATTCGCCTATGAATCTTTATGCAAATCCCGTAAACAAATTTGTCGCGGGGTTCATAGGTTCGCCACAGATGAACTTTATTGAGTCAAAACTTCTTATGCTTAATAATAAATACACGGTAGAGTTTGGCTCAGAGGACACAAAGACCACCCGCGGGCAGAAATTCTATATTGAAATACCCGCGTATAAATGCGATGACGCGGTTTTAAAGAATTATATTGATAAAGATGTAATCCTCGGTATACGTCCCGAAGATATAAGCGATGAAGAAGCGGACATTTATGACGCTAAAACCGGCGTTATTGAAGCAATAGTAGACGTTACCGAAATGATGGGGGCGGAAACCTACCTCTACCTTACCTGTGAACAGTATCCTATCACCGTTCGGGTATCCTCCCGGTCACAGGCGCGCCCGCAAGACGTTGTAAGACTTGCGCTCGACCCGAATTCTATTCATCTTTTCGATATTGATGATGAACATTCGCTTATCGGTTGAGGGGGTTGAAAAAAAATATGTATGCGGGGGACGATTCAACATCGTCCCCCGTTTTCGTTTCTTCTGACTCTTCCGATTCTTCTGACTCTTCCGATTCTTCTGACTCTTCCGATTCTTCTGACTCTTCCGATTCTTCTGACTCTTCTGATTTTTCTGACTCTTCTGATTTTTCGCCAATTATACCGAGGCTATACCCCTCCTTGCGCCAAAAATCCAGCACGTCGCCGAGAATTTTCGCATTGGTAGAGGAAACGGCATGAAGAAGGAATATGCCGCCGGGGTGGGTCGCATTTGTGATTTTTTCAAATGAAGCGGTGGTGTCGGGTTGATTGTTCACATTCCAGTCCATATATGCAAAACTCCAAAAAACGGTTGTATAGCCCATAGATTGTGCAACAGCGAGACTTCTTTCGGAAAATTCACCCATAGGAAAACGAATGAGATTCATTTCATAATCGAAATTTGCTTTAACATAATCGTGGAGAAGACCTATTTCCTCTTGTATCTGCGAAACGGAACAATCGGGGAACGACGGGTGGGTATAACTGTGATTGCCCACCGTATGCCCTTCATCAATCATACGCCGAATTAAATCGGGCGCGCTTTTACAGTAATCATAGGTCACGAAAAAGGTTGCGCGCGCATTACGCCACTTAAGCGCGTCGAGGATTGCCGCAGTACAGCCGTTTTCATAGCCTTCATCAAAGGTGAGGTATATTGTCGGATTTTCGTGGGGGCTTTCACCGATAAAGGTCGCCCCGTATTTGCCGTATTCATCGTTAGCGTTAATTGCATCCGTAGGGCGGTTGTCGTCGTCGACGAGAGCACCGAGTCCCCAACCGATTTTTGTGTTGTACAAATGCGGGAAGTCGCTCGTATTGCCGCGATTCGGGTTATTTTCCGTATTTGCCGACTTTGTGAGGCTTTTTGTGAGTTTTTTTGAAAAGAGCGGGGTTATGCGGCTTTGTTGCGAGTGGCAGAAACCCGTTTTTGGGGTGGAGAGCGTCATGATAGCGTCTTCGATAGTGTTATCGTAAAAATCGGCAGTCGGGGTATCACCCTCAACTGCCGACGTGTCGTCGATGTCACGTTCTTCATCTAACAAGTTTCCGTCTTCGTCGCGCTCTCGCTCAAATTCGTCATCAAACGGGTCTTCTTCGAGGCGGTCTGTTTCATCAAATAAGTTGTCCGTTTCATCGAGTCTTTCTGTTGCTCTGTCGTTGTCGTTTGACGGAATTATAGTAATTTCATCATTATTTGTGTTATTATTCTCGGGGACATTAGGCTCACAACCGGTAAGCATTGCGGCTAAAGCCACAAATAAGGCTAAAATCAGCCCAGAGGTAAGTTTTCTCATTTTAAAAATTTTCCTTTCGGGTTTATGCTTTTATTTTACCGAAAAGAACAATAATAATTCTAAGAAAAATTATCCAAATGTTTTAAAGCCTGTTCCCTTTATATCCCCAAATAGTTTTTAAAAAGCTCCTGCATAAGCTCGTCGCGGTCAATATGCCTTATTAAATTTCTCGCGTTATGATGAGTCGTTATGTAGGTCGGGTCCTCGGAAAGGGTGTACCCCACAAGTTGATTTATAGAGTTGTAGCCCTTTTCCTGAAGCGCTTCGTATACCTCAAAAACGATTTTTTTCATTTCGCTTTCGCGTTCCTGGTCAACCGCCTTAAAAGCAATTGTTTTATCTAACATAATAAATTCCTCCGATTCTTATATATATTATACACTAAGAAACTTTTTTTATCAAGCCTTTTTGTATAATTAAAATTTTTTTGGTTAAAATATGAATTTAATACAAGCTTTTTTTGTGCAAGTTTAACATTTTACGTATCGAAAAAGAAAAAAATATGCAAGATATATAGAATTTATTTTTTTATATTGACAAAGCGCGTTATATAATGTTACAATCTACTATATAAATAATAGTTGATTATTATTTATATAGTATTTGACCAGTAGCTTAATTCCAGAGCGTTGATAAGGGGCTCGTTTCTTGCGGGTTCCTGTACAAAGGTGTCGGTGCGAGTCCGTCCGGGGTCGGAAAATTTTAAAATGAGGTATATCAAATGCAATTCGAAGACAAAACCCTTCAGTGCAAGGATTGTGGCGCGGATTTCGTGTTCACAGCAGGAGAACAGGAATTCTTTTCAGAAAAAGGATTCGTAAATGAGCCGCAGCGTTGTAAAGCCTGCCGCGATGCAAAGAAAAGTTCTATGAGAAACAGAGAGCCTTTTATTGCAACCTGTGCAGAATGTGGGGGAGAAGCAAAGCTTCCGTTCAAACCCCGCGACGAAAGACCTGTTTACTGTAGTGAATGTTTCGCAAACAAGAGAGACAGCGTTTAACCGACACGGATTTACGTTGAATCAGACTCGCCGCCCTTGGAAATTAGGGCGGCGGTTTCCCGTTGGAACTTTCTGAAAGTGACTTTCTCAACAATATAAAAAAGAGAGGCTTTAGTATGCCTATGTTTGATTTTGTTCCTATTAAGCTCGATGAATTGCCGATTGATTTTGAGTTCAATTGTGATATTTATTCGAAAAAGTTTAATGAATTATACGGCGAGGAGAGTATAGAGTTTGCTTTACTTTGTTCAAACCGTAAAATAACCGAGGAATTGATTGCGAAATTGAAACAAGCCGTTTTCCCCGATTCTAAAATTTATGTAAAGAGGGAATCAATTGTTTCGTTCTTTTTCGACAAGGGTTATCCTCTCGGCTACAATTATGAGGACGCCGAGGCGATTAAACGCGGCGAGTCTCCCTGGCGGAAGAAAAAGGAGCAGCCTAATATTCCGCAGTTTTTTAAGCATATAACCAAAGGGTTTAATGCCGTTGATAATTCCGATACAGTTTGTTATAAAAGCGATTCAAAGCTTAAGAAAACCATGGAGCGATATGATGAGGCGCGGTCTTCTACCATGCGTATGATGGAGCGCGCAAAAAGCACGGGTATAATCGACACCGAACACAGCGAGCAGATTGTGTCGGACGTGCAAAAACAAATTAACGATTCCGACTCGTCGCTTATTATACAGACAATAAACCGCGTCCGTTCTGTTGACGAGTACCTATATACGCACAGTCTTAATGTTGCATATTTGAACGGCTTAATGGGCAAGTGGTTGAGGTTTACCCCCGAGAGACAGTCGGATTTGGCTTTAGCCGGCTTACTGCACGATATAGGAAAGCTTAAAATCGACCAAATAATTCTGAACAAACCCGAACGGCTTACCGCCGAAGAGTTTGAGGTGGTAAAGAAACACCCCGACCTTTCGCTCAAAATGCTTGTAAAATCAAATGTCGACCATAAAGAAGTTCTCGAGGGGGTTATACAACATCATGAAAAGCTTAACGGAACGGGTTATCCCTTAGGCATCGGCGCGAAAAGCATAGGTGTTTTTGCGCGAATAACCTCCATTTCGGATATATATGACGCTATGGTAACAAAACGATGTTACAAAGACCCGTTATCGCCGTTTTCCATATTAGACCAATTTATGCTCGGTGCGTTTTCTGAACTCGATTTAAGCTATGTAGACACCTTTATTGATTGTATGGCGGAGGATTTGAAGGGGAAGGAGGTTGTTATGAACGACGACAGGATAGCGAAAATCCGCTTTGTCAATACGAGAAAACCGCTTAATTCAATCGTCGAAATTGATGGTCAGTCGTTTACGATGAACGACGAGCTGCACTGTGTAAGAATGAACGACGTATAATATACCGATTGTCCCTTTAGACAAAAATATTAAATAATTGTATAAAAACCTTGACAAATAATAAAATATATGATAATATATCATTCGTGTCGATTATGGCATAGGCTTTCTATACACACGCGCCATTAGCTCAGCCGGATAGAGCAACCGCCTTCTAAGCGGTAGGTCAATGGTTCGAATCCATTATGGCGTGGTATTTATGGTGGGTATAGCGCAGTTGGCTAGCGCGCCAGATTGTGGCTCTGGAGGTCGTGGGTTCAATTCCCACTATCCACCCTTGAATAAAACCGCTCTTTCAGAGGGATAGAGCGGTTTTTTATTTCAGATTATAATTAATTATTTTATGTAAAACAAGTTATCATTTCTTAAAGTATGCCTGCCTTGCCGTAGATTTCGTCCAACCCGTCAACAATCGCCTTCGATTGTGCAATCAAGGAATTGTCAAATTTAGCATTATCGCTCGAATTAGAAACAAAACCATGCTCGGTCAATACGCACGGCATATGCGGATTCAGGCTTTCAAGACGGTCAACATTGCCGTTATTTTTCTTGATTCCGCGTTTGGGGTTGGAATTCCAAAGCGGCGGCAATTCCCGCCCTTCCCTGACTGTTGTTATTGTTTTTACGCTTGCATAACGAAAATGGCGGGATTACTCCCGCCGTTTTGCTCTCACCAGGTCTTTCAAGTGCCGATTATGGGTAGCATACCGCATTGAACTGCTCCACTGCATATTATCAAAAGTCTTAACTTGCTTCGGCGAAACGCTAAACACTATATCGCCAAGACTGCCTACTATTGCCATTTTATCACCTCATTTCAAAGCAAAACAACCGCCTTAATGACGGTTGTTAATTTATTTATCACTGTAATGCCCTTTACATTTTGCAATATAAATGTTGTCTTCATCAATACTGTATACTAAACGATGAACATCGGTAATGCGTCTGCTCCAAAACCCGGATAACTCATGTTTTAACGCTTCCGGTTTCCCCATACCGTAATTCCCATTGCGTTCAATATCGCGGATTAGTTCATTAATTTTTTTCAAAACTTTCTTGTCAGTAACAACCCAATATTGATAATGCTCCCACGCAATTTCAGAAAACACTTTATTCATCTTCTATAAGCTCCCTAATTTTGCCTTGCCCTTTTTTTAACTGTTGAATTGATTCAAGAAGTTCTTTATAGTCTTTTGAATTGCTTCTGACATATAGGTTTTCAATCATATTGTTGTACTCGCTTTCAGATAATAATACAACATTTTCGCCGCGTTCGCGTGTAATAATGACTGTTTCAAAATCATTTACGGTTTTATCGCAGAAATCTTTAAAGTTTTGCCGTGCAGTAGTGTAATTAATTGCTATCATAAGTTTCACCTCTTAAATTATATTGTACATTACATTGTACAATATGTCAAGATGTTTTTGAAAATATTTTAAAATTATTTATTGTTTATAGTGCCCAACACAAACCCATCACTCTCTCCATTCGGCAAAAACAAACACAAAACCAACTCGCCCACTTCCGGCAACCACGGCGATATTTTTACATCATGCCTATGCTCAACAGCAATCTCCGTCTGCTGCGGGACTTTTTGTGCAGGAATGAAGGGGAAATTCCTCAAAACGGGCAACGGTGCGGAAATATGCGGATTCCCCACAGAATCTTTTTTGTCATGAAACGCCACCCGCGCCGTCCGACTTGCCGCGTCCACGCTCGAAACCGTCCCAACCCGCAATATCCACCGTAGCCCCTGCCACATATTTAACATCGCCGACAAGGGTAAAGCTCGCTTGATACTCGTTCTTATTTTTCTCACGAAGCCGCTTTTTCGCCTTTTGATGAGCCTCTTCCCGCGTTTCCACTTTCTCGTTAATTTTTAGGCACAGTAAAGCAATGCACTTAGTTCAGGCAGGCGTAAATCTTATCTATATCCGCGATTTACTCGGACACGTTTCTGTTCAGACCACTGAAGTTTACGCCAAAGCAGATTCTGAAGCAAAGCGAAACGCACTCGCTGCTGCAAGTAAAAACATTGTTCCTGTCAGCAAATATCCAACTCAAAAGAAAGATGAGCTTCTTGAATGGCTAAAAACTATAGTTTAAACCAATATTATTATGCGTACTAATAAGGAGGCTAAAAACATGGCTATACAACGATTCAAATGTAAACTCAACATAATAATAATCTCTGCATTAGATACCTTATGTGCATAAGCACATAAAGTGTCAATCAAGACAAAATTATATAATGACTTCACCTTTTCGATGTACTTCTTCAGAATAATTTCCCGCCCCATAATCGGCGCAAGAACAATCTCCATGCCTGTCAAGCTGTCGTTCGCCGGAAGTATGTCAACCCCCTCTGAATGTCGGATTATGCCTTCTGCCGGGTCAAAATCTTTCTTGTCGATTATGTCTTTCATAACAGTTACA
>WRHO01000012.1 GCA_009783205.1 Oscillospiraceae bacterium | reverse complement strand
TGAGCCGTGTTAAGCGTTTATCTTCCGCTAACAAATCTAATTGTAACATTTTTATCACCCTTTTACATTATAACATATCCGGGAGGTTTTTGGAAGGCCCCTTAAGCTGTAGCTTTACATTAAACGATTCGAGCATTTTTGTACATTCGCCGACTATTCCTTTCATAAACTCCGCCGCGTCAATGACCGACCCCGAGCCGGTCATTTCCTCCGAGTAAAGATACATCATATTCATATTTTGCGATAAAAGCTTATAACAGCATAGCCTTAAATCGGAAATAATATCGCCGTTTTTTTCGCCGTCGTCTGCGGCTTCGAGCATAGATATAAGCGCGATTATCCTATTAACATGAACCCGCGATACCCTTGTAACCGATTCAATCTGCTTTTTAATAAAGTCAATATTGTTTATATCGTCATAGTTTAAGTCCATTTTTTTCTCTCTTTCTTTTTTCTCTCTAAAGTGAACATCTAAAGCCGCTTTAAAACAACCGTTGTGACAAGTCCGGTAATCACCCCGGACATTATCCCGCCGATGATAAGAGCCGGCAGATACATCAATACGCCGAAACCGCCGTAAACAAATACGGCAATCGCAATTTGTGTTATATTATGCGCCAACGCTCCCGCAACGCTTGTGATAGCGGGGGGCGGTTTTTTTCCCGATACCGTCTTTATAAAAGCCAACATTGCCGTAACCGCCGCAATTCCGCCGCAAAAGCTGAACAATAATGCGGTCGGGCTTCCGGTTATGAGCGCGGCGAGCAAAACTCGCGCAATCACAACCAAAAAGGCGTCAAGCGCGGTGAAGCCCCGTCTGTACAAAATGAAAAGGGTTATTGTATTGGCGAGTCCTATTTTAATCCACGGAAACGGGGTCAGGGGCGGGAATTGCATTTCGACCGTAAAAAGTATTAACGAGACGGCGGTCAACAACGCTAATGTTATCGTTTTTTTTAAAGGCTTCCTCATCCCGTAATACCGTCTATGTCCGATAAACCCGTTTTGTTTTCAACAATCCGCACCTCTAATCTGTTCGGGAGGCATATTATCGGCAACCCGCCGCCGATAAACCCCATTTTCATGCAAACCATATCGGCACAATCGGCTTGTACCACTCCGATTTTACCGTTTTGTATACGAACGATATTACCGTTCAGCTTAATGTCAACCTCACCCGACAGCGGCAGTTCATACAATAAAACGCCGTTTTGTTGTATTCGGGCAATCGGTTGTGCAAGCTCGGCGCGATTAATCCAAAGCTGTGCCGCCACCGCCGCTATAAACAACATCATGATTACAATTGACGGAACAATCACCGCCGACATTTCCTTCTTTATCAACGCAGATAACACAAGCGTACCCCATTTCCTCTGTACAATTCTCAATCCCCGTTACAAAAAACGCAGTTGCGAAAGCGTCGGCTTTTGTACCCGACGACCCGACAACGGTTACCGCCGAATAGTCAATATCAACGGGGAAACCCGTTTTCGGGTCGAAAATATGCTCCCCCCGTTCATAGTTACCGCTCGTCGCGACCGCATAACCCTCGCTCAATTTAATTGTTTCGATAATCTCCCCCGTGTTAAAGGGGTCTCTTATGCCTACCCGCCATAATCCGTCTTCATGCGGAGATTCGCCGATAACTCCTATTTCTCCGCCTATGTCTACCATTGCCGATTTCACGCCTTTTTCCGACAGAACGAGTATAAGCTCATCGACCGCGTACCCCTTGGCGATTGCGCCGAAGTGTATTTTTACCGATTCGTTAAGGTATTCAACGGTGCGAAGTCCGTTTTCGTCTTTTACAACAATATTTTCATACCCGAGCTTAGGCAATAACAACTCGATAACGCTTTTTGACGGCGTTTTCTCATCGCCCCATAAATCAATCAGTAAACCGAGAGATATATCAAACGCGCCGTCGGTCACCTTTGAACAAATCAACCCCGCCCGAATCATTTCGTACATATCGTCGCCGATTTCTGTGGCTTTTCCGTATGCGGTCGCGTTAATATGGCTCAATTCGCTTTCCGGGTTGTAATAATTGAACACTTCGTCGAGTCGCTCCAAACGCTCAAATGCCGCAACAATAGCGACCTCGGCAACCTCGGAATCGCCGTATACCGTTATTTTTGCAACGGTATCCATCGAAAACGCCGTCTTTTCCGTGATTTCGTTCAAGGGCGGCGCGTTATTGCCGCGCATACAGCCCGTTGCCGCCGGCAGAAGAGTCGCGAAAAGAGTCGCGAAAAAAAACAAATATGTGATTCTTTTTATATATTTTTTCATACTATACATAATATCACAGGTTGGATAATAATTCAAGCGAATTAAAAAAAGAGACAGAAATTTTTATATTTATAAAAATGTATTGACTTTATTATTTTGATTTGCTATAATATATTTCATATATAGTCTTAAATATTAAATATAAAACAGGAGGATTTCATTAATGAAAAGGACAAGGAACAGGGTTGTGTCGTTATTCTTGGTAATAGCGATGGCGTTTACCTTAATCCCGACAAACGCGGTCTTTGCGTCACAAACGGGACATACCGTAACATTTTACATGAACGGAGGTACCGGCACATTAGACGGCGTAGCGGGCCCGGCAACGCGAATAGTTGCAGACGGGGGGACTATCCCCACGAGCGGAACGGATGCTTATCCTATTGCCGCAAATACGAGCGGCGCGAACGTCATTCGGCCGGATTATATCCTTGACGCTACTCCGCAATGGTTTGACAACCCGTCGTGTACCGGAACGGCTTGGGTCTTCGGTACGGGAACTACCGCGAATGTTTCCCGCGTCTATGCGAACACAAACCTTTACTTACGTTGGAAAACATTACATGGTGCTTCTTTTAATTATTCAGAGGTTTTGCCAAAGGACATTAAAAACCCTTCGGCATTAAGCTTTGAACGGTTTAAAGAGGTTTATGACAACAGACTTCCCGACGGCGAAGCGTTATCCACCGCGATGCAGGCTCAAATCGCCGCCAATGCAAATCTAACGACGCTTGCGAATTATGACCACGATACATTTGACCCCGATTTAATTTCAACGCACAGAAGCGCGGTACAAAACGTCAGAACGGGCGCGCCGCGTACAAAGGATTTTCTGTTCGACAAATGGTATACCGATTCGGAGTTGAAGGTGCCTTTTGTTGCAAACTCCGTTATAAGCTCGCCGCTCAACCTTTTTGCGGGGTGGATACCGGCGAACAATGTAAGGTTCGACCTCAACTATGAAAACTACCCTCTTAATGACGCTTTAAGCGAAAAGGTTCTCGAAAATACTACGGTTGACGGCGAGAATCCGAACAGGTATTTTTTAAATATCGTCAGAGGCTCCGGAACAACCGCCATTGATTTAGGTCACGAGATACAGGTTTTGGACAAATTCCGTATTCCCAACGATTTCAGACCGGAAAACATGGTGACTACCAACAGACCTAATCGCCAAAACGCGGGTTGGGAATTTCTCGGGTGGTACTTAGACGCGACATATGACGACATAGATGTTGAAGGCGAAAATCGCAAATGGGACATGAATAAAGACAGAATACCGGAAAATATAGGCAACCTAACCCTATATGCACATTGGGAGAGACAGGTTGACGTTACCTTTGATTATAACTTTGCGGGATATACCCCGCCCACCTCCGGTTCATCGGCGGGTCCGGATAAGCTTACCGCGGCACAAAGACCTATTGCCGGTAAGCCGATACCTTCAACCGTTTTAACCGGAAACCGTATTAACCCGACATATGTACAGGCGCCCACGGCGTCGAGCGCAAATTACCGTAAACCAAACTTGGTTGTCGTGGTTGACGAGGATACGGGCGAACCGATTATGGACCCGGATTCGGGAGACCCGTTTATTGATGAAGATACCGGGCTTCCGATAATTGACGAGGATACGGGCGAGCCTATTATCGACCCCGACACAATGACCCCGCTCATGGCTCCCTTAACCTGTCCTTATTGGGACACTCTTTGCTCATACGGCACAACCGCCGCTACAAACCCCTGTTGCCGAGGCTTCAAGCTTGAGGACGGAACGGACGACGAGGGAAATCCCGTTATGGTGAATACGGGAACGGCGGGATATGATGTAAACCGTCACGGGTTTATATGGTCGCTCGAGGGTTGGTACCCGACGCCCGAAGGCCCGAACGGGCCCGAAGGTGAAAACGAAAAATGGGTATTCTCCTCCGGCTCGGGTGCAACGGCAATTGTCGGAACTCCCGCGAAAAACGTGGATTTCACATTATACGCACATTGGGTTCCGTCTTATGAGGTTTCTTATGTACTCGGAAAGGTTGACCATGTAACCGATTTGAACACCCCCGCAAACTATACACCGTTCAGATATGTTGCGCCTACCGGCAAAACTCTCGAAACAACGGCGGCGCGTATTGACGCGATATCGTCGACCTTGACGGGGTTGGTTGCAAAAAGGAATATTCTCGCAAATGAGTCGTCAAACGCACCCGGTTGGTTTAAAGAGGACACCCTCTTAAAGCGTTGGAACACCGGCGGCACAACAAAGGATATATTGGAGGGCGATACAACGCTCTACGCCGGTTGGCTTATAGTTGATGACGACCCTATAACAAAGGAGAGGGTATTAAGCGTTGACGACGGTACCCTTCGCACGTATCAGATTACATTTGACGCTAACGGCGGAACCGGCGGCGGAACAAGGAGAGTTCCGAACGGCGGAACCGGCAAACAGCTCTACAATAACACCGCTAACAACACACAGACTATATCCGCGCCTACTCGTAAGAATTATCAGTTTACGGGGTGGTTTTCCGATGAAGAGTGTACAAAAGAATGGAACGACGGTTTAAAGCTCACGGAGGATATAACGGTATACGCGGGTTGGACTCGCAAAATAACGATTCAATTTTACGCACACTGGAACCCGGAATGTGAAGCCGACTGGGATTGGCCGAACAGACCCGGCTGCGTATGCTGTAACGTGTTACAATCGGGGCAAAAGACTCTCGAATTCCTCGATTATAACATAGGGGACACCCACTACTTGACAAAGTTTACCGAAATTAATCAAGGTGGGGTCGCCGTAAACCCGATTACCGAGGGTAATAAAAACGGTCTTCTCGACGGTCATACCGCAATAAGCTGGTGCTTGTGCGGAGACCCCGAGTGTAAAGACGACGACTGTGTTTGGGATTTCACCAAACAGATAAACACCGACATAAAATACACCACCGGCGAAAAAGCGGGTGAGGACATTCTCGTTGAAGAAGACGATATGTTATATCTGCGCTTATACATTAATGCTGAAAAAGCGATACAAGTGCGCTATAACCTCAACTGGCCGGAGGGAACGGGCGAACCTCCGCCGCCGGGATTAGCCGAAGACCATTGGCGCAAGGGCTTTTTAACAACAAGCACGGGTTCGGGTGCTAATATCGAGTATTATGAAATTCTTAATCAAATTTCAAAAAGCAGCACGATTCCGACTCCGCCGAGTACCTACCTGAGTGCAGCCTCGAACAAAGGCAATAATATGAATGTTCCGCAAACAAAAGAGGTATGGACATTCGTCGGGTGGTATACCGCGCCGCAGGAAGCAAATAATCTCAACGCCGAGGAAGCGTTTAAGTTCGGCGCGTCGGGCGCGGGAACGCTTGTAGATGCGAATACTATTTTATACGCCGGTTGGGAAAAAGGGTTCTCGGTCGAGTTTAACGCCGGCGCGTTGAGCCAAGGTGAGAAGGTTGATGTTCCTTCAACATTATTCCTCGGCATTAACAAGGTAATTACAAACCCCAACCCCACAAACGACCCCAACAATGACCCTAAACGCGACGGAAAAAGATTCACCGCATGGTACATTGATAAGGAATGTACTGTACCGTGGAGCTGGAGCAAGGTGGTGGATAAGGACATAATTGAAGCGTATGCAAAAGATGACGTGATTACGCTCTATGCGGGTTGGATTAATGTGTATAACGTATCGTTTAATTTCGGTACGAATATAACCAACCCCGAGCCGATATTGGTTGAAGAGGGCGGAAAGGTCACAAACCCGATATTACCTCCGCGTGACGGTTACGCATGGGGCGGTTGGTACAGAGATGAAGAATCTGCAAAAGAAGACGTTCTTGACCAAAGCAAAAGATGGGATTTACAGAACGACGTGGTTGTAGAAGATATAATATTACACGGCGGCTGGGTAAAACGCTATAACGTATCGTTTGAATACAATTATCCCGAAAACTACAAAGGCTCCGCGGGCGTTCCGTATAACGTGCAACAGGTGTGGGACGGCGCGCATTTCGGTAAATTTGCCGAGAATAACTTCTATATAACGAGGGTGACTAAGCCCGTAAATATCCCCGGCTATTCGTTTGTCGGATGGTACTCCGAGCCATACACTCTCAATAAAGACGATAACCTCCCCGTCGAATTTTTAAGTGCGTCACCTTGGGTCTTCTCTAAGGATTATATTAATTTAAAGGATGGCGACGAAAGGAAGGAATCGGGCAAATTCACTCTATACGCTTGTTGGACAACGAAGGATAATGTTAATCCGCTCTTAGAAAAATTAGAGGACATTGAAAAAGCGGCAGAGGAAGCTACGCCGACCAACGCTAAAACCGTTGAGGTAAATATGTTTAACGGGGTCAAAACGTGGTACGATATGCCGAAGGTTGTCTTAGAGATTATAAAAGACAAAAACGTAAACCTTGACCTTTTATTCCCGTATGACGGCTACACCCTTCATATAAGGGGAACGGGTCTTACCGTAACGCCGAGAAATTACAACTTAAGCTTAAACATTGAATACGGAATCGGTATTGAAGAACCGCCGTGTCCGTGGATTTTAGCACCCGCAACAAAGGCGGCGACAGAAAACAAGTATGTTGACGAAAGAAACAGACCGATTTGGCAGATGAACATTGTCGATTGCAGAAGTATTCTCTATGCAGTAACCCTTGAGCCTAAGGTCGCAAAGGATAATCACTTCGGAAAGTGGGAATACGCTATAATGACAAATCGTAGCGGCTCTTACTTCTACGAAAGCGCGTTCTCGAAGCTCGATAATGACGGAAGCTTCACATTTGTAATTCTAACAAACACAAATGAGCATATCATAGTGTTTAATGATACCAGCTCCGCAATTATACTTTGTGAGGTATGCAAAAATGACGTTGACCGTTGCACCTGTCCGCCGGAAACAACCGCGACAACTGCAGTAACAACAACTCCGTCAATAACCACTTCAACTTCTGAATCGGTTACTGTTACAACCGGCACGGGTACTGTCACAACAGACACAACAGGCACGGGTACCATTACAACTGACACAACAGGCACGGGTACCGTTACAACAGACACAACAGGCACGGATACTGTCACAACAGATACCACCGGCACGGATACTGCCACAACAGACACAACAGGCACGGGTACTGTCACAACAGACTCCACCGGAACGGATACTGATACAACCGCCACCACCGGCACGGGTACCGTTACAACAGACACAACAGGCGCTGGTACCGATACAACCGACACAACAGGCACGGGTACCGATACAACCGACACTACAGATGCTACAGGCACAGGTACCGATGATACAACCGATACTACAGATTCAACGGGAACAGATACGAGCGATACGGAAACGGGTACCGGAACATCTGCCTCAACCTCAACCTCAATCGGAACGGTAACAACCACCCCGCCAATCACGACAGACCCGTCCGAAACTACCGAATCGACGGAGCCGCCCGAACCCAAATACGGCGTTATTTCGAACGAGGGCGAAGGCGAGGGCGCGCCGACAATCTTCTGTTTCATTGAGATTCTGTTATATCTTGTGAAAATGCCGAGCAACGCGGCAAACAACCCCGCCGCAATTCTCAGCCCCGAGGGTGAAGCCGCGGGCGAACCGACAATATTCTGCGGTATTGAAATTCTGTTATATATCGTGGGCTTACCGACATATAAAACGCTCGGATAGAAAAGTATAATGAGGCACAAATAAGACACTGTAAAAAAAGAATTAGGGCGGGTTAATCCCCGCCCTGATACATATATTCATATAATATTCAGTCAGACGACAACGTGTGTTCAGTTTTATAGGATATACTAATTTTATGTTAAGGGACTTTTTAAAACAGAAAGGAAAAAACTAATCATGTTAGTAATTATCAACGCGTTTAAGAGTATAAGCCGCTCAAAAGGGCGAAATATTCTAATCGGTATCATCGTTTTGGCAATTGCCGCGTCATCGTGCATCGCGCTCGCAATAAGAAACGCCGCAGACGATGCCGAAGCCGTAGGACTCGAATCGGTCAGTATAACGGGTACAATCTCGGTCGACCGCCAAAAGCTTATTGAGGAGAACGGCGGCGGGGGCAGGGGAGATATGAGCCAAATGCGGGAATTAATGGAGCGGTATAAGGATTTGGAGTTAGATGAACTGCTTATATATTCCGATTCGGCATATGTTAAGGACTTTAATTATTCGAGTTCAACCGCCCTTAACGCAACGGGTGAATTAAAGGCATACGGCTCCGAAGACAATGCCGATAACGACTCGGACAATGTTTTCGTGTCGCCCGAAGGCGGAATGGTCGCTCGCGGCGGAGGCCCGGGCGGCGGCGGTGGCGGAATGAGGGGCGGTCGGGCTATTATGGTTGGGCGCGCCTTGACAATCGGCGATTTTACCGTAACCGGCTACAGCTCTGAGGAAGCTATGACAAAATTTATGAACTCAACGGCGTCGATTAAAGAGGGCGAAATGTTCGACATAGCGTCGGACGACATGACCTGTTTAATCAGCGATGTTTTAGCCTATACGAACGGATTATCGGTGGGCGACAGTATTGTGTTGGCTAATCCGAATTATGATTCCGACGACGAAGACATTGACGAAAACGGCGACGACGAAGACATCGCCAATGAAGACAATGCCGAAGACAATGCCTACGGCGAAAACGCGGGCGAGTATACTTTTACAATTGTGGGGATATATACCGATACAAGCTCGGGCGAGGTGAACGATATGCCGATGTTTTCGACGGCACAAGACCCCGCTAACTTAATATGTGTGAGTTACCCGAGCTTAAGTGCGGTTATTGAAAACTCGATTGAAAACGAGATAACCGGAACCGACGATTGGGGAACGGAAACGACAACCGCGCTAACCGATACACTTTCGAGCAGCTTTATTTTTGCCGATAAGGGAGATTATGATAGCTTTACGGAAGAATTGACCGCCAAAGGCTTGTCCGAATATTACGTGTTGACGTCCTCAAACCTTAACAATTATGAATCGAGCGTAATCCCGCTCCGCAATCTTTCGGCATTTGCCACAACCATGCTGTTCATAATATTAGCTATTGGCGCGGTCATTCTCGTTGTTATAAACGTGTTTAACATTCGCGAGCGTAAATATGAGGTCGGCGTTTTAACGGCAATCGGCATAAAAAAAGGAAAGGTAGCCATGCAATTTGTTACCGAGCTATTATGCGTCACCTTGTCCGCTATTATCATAGGAACGGTTGTCGGCGCGGTTATAAGCGTACCCGTATCAAATAATCTTTTAGCGACACAAATCGAAAGAGCCGAGGACGAAGCCTTGAATCAGGCGCAGAGCTTCGGAAGACCCGGCGGCGGCCCGATATCATTTGACGGCGGCGGGGGCGGTGGACGCGTCATGAGCTTCTCTTCTTTTGGGGGTGGAGAAAACGAGAGGATAAGCTATCTCGAAACGGTCAATGCGTCCGTTAATCTTATGATATTAGCACAATTAATTCTTATAGGAATAGGTTTAACATTAGTATCGAGTTTGGCGGCGGTTATATTTGTCATGCGTTATGAGCCGTTAAAAATTCTCGCGAACAGAGCTTGATGAAGCTCGGAAAGGTATAGTATAAATATGAGTATTCTTAAATTAGAAAATATAAGCTACAGCTACGACGGGCGCGAAAAAGTTTTAGACAATATCAATTATGTTTTTGAAAAAGGACGGGTTTATGCAATAGTCGGAAGGTCGGGCGCGGGTAAGACAACCCTTTTGTCATTATTATCGGGGCTTACGTCTCCGACCGACGGTCGCATATTGTTTGACGAGAAAGATGTTAAGAAGGTAGACCGTTATAAATATCGAAGCCGCTATGTGGGCGTTGTGTTTCAACAGTTTAACCTTCTCCCGCATTTGAACGCGGTCGAAAATGTCGAATTATCTATGCGCGCATCCGGGAAAAAGATAAACGATAAACGCAAACAAGCGTTTGAGCTTTTAGAAAAGGTTAATTTAGACGAAACGCTCGCAAAAAGAAGGATATTAAAGCTTTCCGGCGGGGAACAGCAAAGGGTTGCAATTGCGAGAGCGTTGTCGTTTAACCCGGACATTATATTAGCCGACGAACCGACGGGCAACCTTGACCTTTCGACGCAGGACGAGGTTATGGATATATTTAAGCGTTTGTCGCACGAGGAAAATAAATGTGTGATTATCGTTTCACATTCGCCCGAGGTCGCGGCACAAGCGGACGAGGTCTACGAGCTTGCCTCTTTACGCAAGAGTAAAAAGAAAGGCACAAAAAATAAAAAACAAGTATGAAAGCTAAAGCCGACAAAGCATATCTGTTCGCTGTAATACTCTTTTCGCTTACCGCCTGTGTCATACACGCGGGAATACTCAACGCCGGCTTTGAACAATATTTGTTCACTTCGGCGTTGAAGCTGTGTGTATTTATTCTTTTTCCGATTTTTTGTTATCTGTGTTTTTTGGGGAGAAGCTTTTCGGATATAAAAGCATTATTGTATAAAAAGGGACATGGGCGTAATATAAAATTGTCGTTTGGGTTGGGCTTCGTTGTATTCGCGTTTATGATGATTGTGTTTGTTATAATAAGGCCGTCGCTCGATAGGGATATGATAATTAACGCGCTCGCCGTGAACAATATAACGCCCGAGACCTATCCTTTTGTTTTCGCGTATGTAATCGGTATAAACGCAATTATGGAAGAGTTTTTCTTTCGCGGTTTTGTTTTTTTGACGCTGTTTAACATGGGCTATAAGCGCGTCGCTTATATATATTCGAGTTTGTTGTTTTCGCTTTATCATATATTTATTATAGACAGATTATTTTCGCTCGGAATATTCATATTCCTTATGTGCGGCTTGGTTGCGGCGGGCTTGATTTTCAACGAGCTGTCCCGCCGCTGTAAAAGCGTGACCGGTAGCTTAATTGTCCATATAAGCGCGAATATTGCAATTAATTTAGTAGGTGTTTATTATTTTTATATAATTTAAAGAACTTCTAAAGAAACGGGGTTAAAATGAACGAGAATTATGTTACCTTTACCGACGTAGTGCGCGAGTATCGAACGGGTTCGGTTCCGGTACGCGCCGCAAACGGCATTACCTTTAACCTGCAAAAGGGGAAGCTTAACATTATAGTCGGGCCGTCCGGCGCGGGAAAGACAACGGTTTTGAACATATTAGGCGGTATGGATTCGGCAACCTCGGGAAAGGTTACCGTAGACGGGCGCGATATATCTCGACTTTCTAAACGGGAAATCTGCACATATCGAAGAGACGACGTCGGGTTTGTGTTCCAATTCTACAACCTAATCCCAAATTTGACCGCCCTCGAAAATGTTGAGCTTGCGTCACAAATTCGCAAGGACGCATTTGACCCGCGAACCGTTTTAGAGGACGTCGGACTCGGACACAGGCTCGGAAACTTCCCCGCACAGCTTTCCGGCGGCGAGCAACAGCGCGTTGCAATTGCCCGCGCAATCGCAAAAAATCCAAAGCTTCTCTTGTGCGACGAACCTACCGGCGCGTTGGATTATGAGACGGGGAAGAGCATATTACAGTTGTTACAAGACGTGTGCAGGATAAAAGGCGTTACGGTGGTTGTAATTACGCATAATAGCGCGGTTATGCCTATAGCGGATAGGGTTATAAAAATAAAAAGCGGTAAAGTAAAAGCGATACTGCATAACGATAATCCCACCCCCGTTTCGGACATAGAATGGTGATTATATATGAATGCGTATTTTAAAGATTTGTTCCGCGAAATAAAAAACACAATGGGTCGTTTTCTCTCTTTGTTAATATTAGCGTCATTGGGAACCTCGTCGGTGGTCGGGATTCAAGCGGCGGCAATTGATATGAGGAATATTGCCGATAAAACTTATAAGGAGCATCGGCTTTACGACCTTCAAATTAAATCAACAATGGGGTTTGATGATGATGATATCGCCGCTTTAAAGAATAACGCGGAGACATACCTCGTTATGCCCACAACTATTATTGACGTTTATGCTAATGTTGCCGATATTAATTCCGCCGTCCGTACATACGCGCTCCCCGACGGCGTTAATACAATTGATATTATTGCGGGGCGGTTTCCCGAAAAAGCGGACGAATGTGTGATAGAGGAGAGACACCTGCTTAATGACGGGAATATACAAATAGGAGACAGTATTCAACTAAGCTTAGAGAATATGGACGATTATCACGAATTAATTGATAACGAAACTTTTACAATAGTCGGCGTTGCTACGTCGCCGTTATATATAACCTTTCAAAGGGGTAACACCGCGCTCGGCGACGGCTCTCTGCAATATTATATGTATCTTCACCCCTCCGCTTATTCGCTCGACGTGTATACAGATGTTTTTGTCGTTATGGACGGTTCAAAAACCCTGAACAATCTTACCGACGAATATTATGAATTTGCAGAAGAATGGAAGGGAACGATTGATACAATCGGCGATTTACGAGTCGGCGACATGGTTCGCGAATTAAAGGATGCACAGGAGGAAATTGACGACGGTTGGGTTGAGTATTACGACGGCGAGGCGGAGCTCGAAGCCGAGCTTGAAAAAGTGCGGGGGGAGTTGGCGGACGCGGAAATTGAGTTAGCGGATGCTTATACAGAATTGACTGACGGACAGCTTACTTTAAACCGCGAAATATCCGACGGTTGGGACGAGATATACGAAAACGAACAGAAAATAAAAGACGGACAGGCTGAGTTGGACGAAAAGAGGAAGGAGCTTGAGGAAGGGCAAAGAACGCTCGACATTGCTTTAGCGTTATTGGAAAGCTCAAAAGCGGAATTGACGATGATGGGGCCTTACGGCGTTTCGCCCGAATTGGACGCTATTTATGACGAGTTAAACGCTTCATTTCGCGAGGTTGAACGCGGCTTGGAAAAGCTCGACGACGGGCGGACACTTATTATTGAGGCACAAGCGGAAATAGACGACGGGATTCGAGAGTTGAACGACGCGCGCATTACCATTGAGGAAGAGCGGGTTAAAGCGCAAAAGGAAATTGATGACGGTTGGATTGAGTATTACGACGGCTTAGCGGAATACAACGACGGCTTAAAGACGCTCAGAGATGAGGAGCGCGATGCGCGTATCGAGTTAGCGGACGCAAAACTCGAGTTGGAGGACGCACAGGATAAGCTGGACGACGCGCCCGACCCCGAGTGGTTTATATTCACCCGCAAGGACGGGTTGGATTTCGACTCGTATTATCAAGATACAATGCGGCTACAACGGATAGGCTATGTATTCCCTCTTGTGTTTTTTCTTGTTGCGATTATGGTGACGTTAACAACTATGTCGCGTATGGTTGAGGAAAGCCGCACGCAAATCGGCATTTATAAAGCACTCGGATATCGCCCGTTTTCGATTTTGTTCAAATACCTTTTGTATGCAATAAGCTCGGCATTAATCGGGGGAGTTGCGGGCGTTATATGGGGGAGTAAGCTCTTCCCGTTCATTATCTCCGACGCATACGGACATATGTATACTCTTCCGCCTATTTATATGCCCGTGCCGTTCCTGCTGTCTGTAGTCGCCGTAGCAATATCGGTTTTATCCGTAATAATTGTAACGCTTTGGACTTATTTAAGCGCGATGGGCGGAACGCCCGCCCTTTTAATGCGCCCGAAATCGCCATTGGACGGTAAACGGGTATTGCTCGAGCGTATTACACCCGTCTGGAAACGTCTCGGCTTTTTCAGTAAGGTGACCGTAAGAAACATACTGCGCTATAAAAAGCGGTTTATAATGTCGTTGGCGGGGGTAGCCGGCTGCACCGCGCTTTTGGTTACCGCCTTCGGCTTAAGCGACAGTATAGCCGGGGTTGTCGAATTACAATACGGAACGATTATTAAATATAATACGAGAGCATATTTAAAGGAAATAGAGAGAAATAAACAAATCGAGGAGCTAAACGCAATTTTACCCGCCGCTCATTTGTTTATAAGAGAGGCGGCGGTTACGGCAAACGGAAAAAACGGAGGAATGTCGGCGGCGGTTATTGTCCCGCAATCGCTCGAAGATATGAGCGATTATATAAGCCTATATTCCCCCGACAACAATAAACCCGTAGCCATAGACAATAACTCGGTTTTGTTGACCGAAAAATTAGCGCGCGTTATGGGGGTTAAGGCGGGTGACGCTTTTGAAATGGTCTATGACGACGGAAGGTCTTTTACCGCCGAGGCAACGGACATTGTTGACAATTATATTCAACACTATATTTATATGTCGCCGGAAATGTATAAGAATACATTCGATGAAGCCCCAAATCCAAACAGCGTTTTTGTGTTCAACGAAAACGACAACAAGGATTATGTTACCGATTTGCTCGACAACAAAAGCGTTAGGGCGGTCGTTCATAATGATGAGCTTATGACCTATATCGGCGATTCAACCGACGCAATGAAAATAGTTACCGTAGTTTTAATATTCATAGCTTGTATATTGGCGGTTGTCGTGTTGTTTAATCTGACAAATATTAATATCACCGAAAGGATACGTGAATTAGCGACAATAAAGGTTTTGGGGTTCTATAACTCGGAATTGGCAATGTATATATATCGCGAAAACGGCATAGTCACCGCGGTCGGGATTCTTACGGGCATTATAGGCGGTATTCTTTTACACGGATTTGTTATTACTACGGTTGAGATTGACGTTTTAAAATTTCCCGTTTTGATTAATCTTTCGAGTTATATTAAGGCGTCTTTGCTGACTCTGTTGTTCGCCGTTTCGGTAAATCTCGTTATGAACACGCGACTTAGTAAGATTGATATGGTTGAATCGTTGAAAAATGTCGAATGAGGAATTTTTACAGACAGAGCGGAAAACGTAAAAAGGCTCTCAGAACCCAATCCGTTCGCCTATCCATTCGCGAACCTTTTCAATACCGATTCGCTCTTGTTTCATCGAATCGCGCTCGCGCACCGTAACACAACCGTCCTCAACGCTGTCGAAGTCGTAGGTGACGCAAAACGGCGTTCCTATTTCGTCTTGTCGCCTGTACCGTTTTCCAATCGCGCCGGTGTCGTCATATTCTACGGGAAAATGCTTGCACAATTCATCTGCGACCTTTTCGGCACCGTCCGATAATTTTTTTGATAACGGAAGAACCGCCGCCTTAACGGGCGACAAATACGGGTGTAATCGTAATACATTACGCACCGTCCCGTCCTCGAGTTGTTCCTCGTCATATGCGTCAACCAATAAAGCCAAGAATAACCGCTCTACGCCGAGGCTCGGCTCAATTACATATGGGATATACTTTTCGTTTGTCTCGGGGTCAAAGTATTCGAGCGACTTACCCGATACATCAATATGCTGTTTCAAATCGTAATCTGTTCTGTCGGCTATTCCCCAAAGCTCACCCCACCCGAACGGATACATAAACTCAAAATCGGTAGTCGCTTTTGAATAAAACGAAAGCTCCTCCTTGTCGTGGTCGCGTAAGCGGAGGCTCTCGTCCTTGATTCCGAGTAGCCTGAGCCAATCGTGACAGAACCCCTTCCAATAATTGAACCATTCGAGGTCGGTATCGGGTTTACAAAAAAACTCTAACTCCATCTGTTCAAACTCGCGAACGCGGAATATAAACTTTCCGGGGGTTACCTCGTTACGGAAAGATTTTCCTATTTGAGCGACGCCGAACGGGAGCTTTCTGCGCGTCGTTCTTTGAATATTCGCGAAGTTGACAAAAATCCCCTGTGCCGTTTCGGGGCGAAGATAAATCTCGTCGGCTGTGTCCTCTGTAATCCCCTGAAACGTCTTAAACATGAGGTTGAACTGTTTAATATCCGTGTAATCGTTCTTACCGCATTTAGGACAGACTATATTCTTTTCCTTTATATAAGCCGAAAGCCTATCAAAATCCCACCCGGTTGTATTCGTTTCGTCAAACTCCTCAATAAGATTATCGGCGCGATGACGCGTTTTACAAGACTTACAGGATATGAGCGGGTCGGAAAACCCCGCTAAATGTCCCGACGCTACCCAGGTTTGCGGATTCATCAAAATTGCCGAATCGAGACCCACGTTGTAGCGGCTCTCTTGAACAAATTTTTTGAGCCACGCGCTTTTTATATTGCTCTTAAGCTGTGCGCCTAACGGCCCGTAATCCCATGTGTTTGCAAGTCCTCCGTAAATCTCGCTGTTCTGATAAACGAAGCCGCGCCCTTTGCATAAGGTTACGATTTTATCCATTGACTTTTCTGTGTTAAACATTTATTGCTCCTTTATTGTTTTAGTTTAATTGTTGTTTTTTATAGGGACGCCATTATTGACGCCCCTATAACATTACTTTTATTTGCCGCTCTTGTTTACTTATTCCTCGGGTTCAACCTCTTCATCTTCTTCTATGCTTTGACGTTCTACGGTATAATCAAATATTGCGCGAGCTTCTATTTTTGTTCCGCCGCCCGCTCCCGCGGAATACGGTTGAATATCGCCCGCGGCGTTTACCGTAGCGGTCATTTCGGGAACCGCCGCACGGATAGCCGTACCGTTGGGTGCGTGAATTTGAAGGAATCTTCCGCCGTTAATACGAATGAACCCCGAGTCGGTTGCCTTATTATATCTGTTAGTAGTGGATTTACGCGTATTCATTATATTGTCGGTTCTTAAACCGTGTCTTCCCGCGTTAAGTCTGAATGTTCCGCCGTTAATAGTAATCGAATCACGACCGTGAATACAGTTTCCGACCTTTGTCGTATCGGTATCCTCTTCTGCCTTTTCATATTTGCCGGTAATCAGGTTCAATACCGGTATATTAATTGTCGCGCCTCTGTTTGTATTAACGCGAATGTCTCCGCCGTCTATAGTAATATTATCGCGGGAGATGATTCCGTGTCTGAAATTGCCGTTTACGGTGAGCGTACCCCGCCCGGTAATAGTCAAGTCGCCGCGCATATATACCGTTCCGTTAGGTTCAATATTCGGGTCTTCTTCATCTTCTCTAATGATATTCGGATAAACGACGCCCTTTGTATCGCCTAACACATTAAGAATACTGTCTGAGCTGTATTCCTTAACATCTTGAATCACGAGCGTTACACCGGCAGAACGTCTTTCGAGAATCGCCGGTCCCTGTGCATTTGCGGTAAGCTGTGCCCCGTACAAAATGATTTTTACCGGTTCAACAAGCCTGTGTCTCGTCGGAACGATTATTTTGCCTTTAAAGGCGGGGTCGGGGTCGTCAATCTCAGTCCAGTGTCCGTTATAGCCGGGTGCGTCAAGCTGTGCCTTTGTGGGCTGTGAACAACCCGGTTTCGTTGTCGTTTTTCCGGAACAGTCGCAAACGATGTAATTTTTAACATAATCGGTGCTTTCATATGCGTCTTCGTGCGTCTCTCTCGCGTCAATATACAATTGTCCGCTCGACCACGCGCCGGTAATAATATAGGTTCCGCCTCTTCTTATTCTGAGTCTGTACGGTGCCTTTGTGTTTGTGTCGGAAACGGCGTTTCCGTCTATGTCTTCAAATCTCCACGAGCCGGTTGAGCCTTGCCCGTTTTTATTGCGGTGGGTTGTCAAATTCACCCTTCTGACGCGCTGTGTCGGGTGGTAACTCGCCCCGGGAGGAAGCAACTGTGGGTTAGGGTCGACAGGTAACGGGCCGGAGGATTCGCCGAGATAATCCTGATTAGGCAGAGCGCAGTCGTTAGGACAATGATTAAGCTCACATTTTTGGCGACATTTGCCCGTCTCACAATGCTCGCGTGTACAATCGCGAATTATAGGATTTGATTCAAGCTCCTGTACCCTGTCCTTCAACTCTTGAACCTCTGCTCTCGATTCGTCCAACAAACCTTGCAACGCGATGCAAACATCGTCTAACGAACCGCCGCAATCCTGACACAACATTGAATCAATAATAGCGTTAGCCGCGGCGAGAAGTGCGTTTTTCTCGGTATACTTATCGCTTATGTCTTGCAACGCCGAATAATCGGCTTCACAGTCCCCCTTGACCTTAGGACATTGATTTCCTTTTCTAATCTGGTCGGTCAATTCCCAAACGTCGTCACAATCTATCTTTTTGCGGTGACAGCCGTTTACCTTATCGGTACAGCGGTTTGCCACACAATCCGCCGCGGTATTGTGACAAGATGTTTTTATATTGGGACAGCGATTAGCCGTACAGTCGGCGGCGTTTTTGTGACAGCCATTCGGCGCGGGATTAGGACAGCTTCCTCCGCAGGCGTGCGGTAATACCCACGAATTTAACACGCCAACCTGCGGGTGGGTTTTACCCGGGTCGCGATTGGGGTCGTCGGGCGGCATTTCTACCAAATGACAAAGCAGGTATATTACGTCAAATATCGTAACCACGCCGTCCCCGTCTATATCGCCGAGCATATTGGGTGTTCCGATTTTGGGTTTATCGGCGTTACTCGAAGCCGACACCGGTATAATCGTCAACAGCAATGTTAACGTAAGTACAATTGCCGTTATTCTTATTCTTTTGCGTTTCATTATTATTTTTCTCCTTTTATTATATTAATTTTTTTTGTTTAGAAATTAAAAGCCGGTTTACACTACAACCTTTGTCCAACCCATGTCATCGCGGATTTTTCCGAATTGGATTCCGGTTAAAGCGTCATACAATTTTTGCGAAATTTCTCCGATTTGCCCGTTGTTAATTTTTATCACCCTCTCTCCTTTCTTTAATACGCCAATCGGCGATATAACGGCAGCCGTACCCGTGCCGAATGCCTCGGTTAAAGCCCCGGAGTCAAATGCGTCAAATACTTCATCGACTGACAGTTTGCGTTCGGTGACCTTCATGTTCCATTTTCGGCAGAGTTCTATAGCAGACATTCTCGTTATGCCCGGTAAAATCGAGCCGGAAAGCTCCGGCGTGACAATTTCGCCGTTTATCACGAAAAATACGTTCATTGCGCCGACTTCTTCGATATATTTCCTCTCGATTCCGTCCAACCAAAGAACCTGTTCATAATTTTGCGCGTGCGCCTCCTGTTGTCCCAACATTGAGGCGGCGTAGTTTCCTCCCGCCTTTGCGAACCCCATGCCGCCCTTGACTGCGCGGACATAGCGTTCCTCGACGGCGATGCCTACCGGGTTAAGCCCCGTCGAATAATAGGCACCCGACGGAGATGTTATTATTATAAAGTAATATTTATCCGACGGCTTGACCCCTAAAAATGAATCAACCGCGATTATAAACGGACGAATGTACAACGACGTGCCTTCACTTTTCGGAACCC
Organism: Oscillospiraceae bacterium; assembly: GCA_009783205.1. GTDB lineage: Bacteria > Bacillota > Clostridia > Oscillospirales > Ruminococcaceae > Ruminiclostridium_E. Next base: position 26,575 of record WRHO01000012.1, on the reverse strand, counting down.
AATCCTTGTCTATTTTTATAAGCTCGTTTAACGCAAATAAAGCGTCGTCAATGTTAATAGCGGGGATAACCGAGCGTTCGGCAGAGCTGTTCAAGCGTTTAAAATTCTCTTCTGCGCGAAAGAGCATTATCTTGTCCTCGGGCGTTCTGTAAACCTTTAAGCCTTCAAAAATCTCCTGTCCGTAATGGAAAACCATTGCCGCGGGGGAAAGACTTATATCGGAGTATTCTTTTATTTGCGGCGAGTGCCACCCCTTCCCCGTATCATATTCCATAATAAACATATGGTCGGAGAAGACTTTACCGAACCCGAGCTGTGTTTCGTCGGTCGGCTTTTTCTTTGGCGATGTTGTTTTTGTTATACTTATATTCATTTGTATTATAATTCCTTTCTAAGCTTTTCAGACTTCAAGCGTTGCGAAATAATCTGCGGGGGTTTCGGCGCGTCTGATAAGCTTTACTTCGCCGCCTTCCTTCAACAAAAGCTCTGCCGAACGAAGCTTACCGTTATAATTGTAACCCATTGCGAAGCCGTGCGCGCCCGTATCGTGAATAATGAGGTAATCCCCTATATCAATTTTAGGCAACATTCGGTCAATCGCAAATTTGTCGCTATTCTCGCAAAGCCCGCCCGCTATATCATACCTGTAGCCACATTCTTGTTTCTCCTTACCCGCAACGGTTATGTGGTGATACGCCTTGTAAATTGCGGGGCGCATTAGGTTCGCCGCACAAGCGTCGACGCCTATGTATTCCTTATAGATATGCTTTTCGCGGATTGCCCGAGTAATCAGACAACCATGTTCGGCAAGCATAAAACGCCCCAATTCGGTTAATATTTTAACGTCGCTCATTCCCGCCGGAACAAGAACGCTTTCGTATGCCTCTCGCACCCCTTTTCCTATTTCGGCAATATCGTTGGGGGTTTCGTCGGGGTGATAGGCAATACCGACGCCGCCCGACAAATTGACATAACCTATAGAAATGCCCGTTTTATTTTTGATTTCAACGATGAGTTCAAATAAAATCCGCGCCAACTCGGGATAATAAGCATTAGTTTTTGTGTTGCTCGCCAAAAACGCGTGAATACCGAAGCTTTTCGCACCCTTATTGTGCAAAAGCCTGTACCCGTCAAACAATTGTTCTTTTGTGAAGCCGTATTTGGCGTCGCCTGGGGTATCCATAACATTAGAATCCTGTCTGAGCTTGAACTCGCCGCCGGGGTTATATCGACAAAAGATTGTATCGGGTATACCGCCCTTATTTTCCAAAAGCTTGTCTAAAACATCAATATGTGTAAAATCGTCAAGGTTTATTACGACGCCTAATTTATTCGCCAATAAAAAGTCATCGTCGGGGGTTTGATTAGAGCTGAAAATAATGTCGTCGTTCTTCGCACCGAGCGACTCGGAAAGTAAAAGCTCGGTGTACGAGGAACAGTCGAAGCCGCACCCTTCTTCCATGAGAATACGCATTATATGCGGGTTCGGCGTCGCTTTTACCGCAAAATACTCGCGAAAGCCGCCATATTGCTCCGTCCACGCAAATGCCGCGTTCAACGCCCTCGCCTTTTCGCGAATCCCCTTTTCGTCGTACAAATGAAAAGGGGTGGGGTGGTCGGCAGTTATATCAATAATTTGTTCCTTGGTTATAAAGGTCGGTTTGATTGTCTGATTCATTAACTCCTCCTAATCCTATTTTGTCTCGCATAACAAAATAAAACTGTACCCATGTTGCTTCAATATACGGAGTTACAAAATAAACTCCGACGCCGCAAGCCATTACTCCTAAAAAAATCCATCCTAAAAATGACAAATCTAAAACAAACATATTCGCCTTTTCGCCGTTTGTCATTTTCTCGCTTAAATCAAGTGCGGCTTTATAGTGCATATTCGGGTATTCACTTAAAATGTACGGTACCATGCGCCACGAGTACGATTTGATAATACCGGGGATAATAAATAAAAGCGACCAAAGCGATATAAATATGTTCTTTAAAAGCATAGTCTTAACGGTAGAGAGATACCCGTTGTTCTTCGAGAATCCCGAAAAAAGGTATTTGAAGCTTCTGTCCTCATCTCTGCACTTGATAAAATATCGGCATTTCCCTACTATAATGGGATTGGTAACAAATGTATTAAACCCAAATGAAATTATTAAAGCGAAAATGAAAAAAATAAGAAAGAGAAACGCGAACGCAATCCCCGCGCCCAACGAAGGCGAATGTGAGCCGTCGAATATATTCACCCCGGCGGAATTACCGCTTAAAGGTAAATTAAAACTAAAGCTCGGACTCGCTCCCCCGCCCGCTAATATCCCCGAAACAAGACATACCGCGAACGAAAGCCAGTACGATACCTTTAATTCGTTTCTTGCGGCGTCCTTTAGTTGAGTTATCGTCCACATAAAAACCTCTCCAATATTTTTATAATATATTATTATATCAAATATTTTCACCGATTGCAAGAGTTTTTAAAGAAATTGTGAAAAATCGGCAAAAAGACAAGAGCGAAGTTCTATAACTTTGTCGGCGGAGTAATATCACCAAAGCCACATTCGGGCTTTGCACAGTAAATCTTCTTTTCCTTCCCCGTCTTTTTGAAGAGGGTGGCGTTACATTGGGGACAGAGGTCGGGAATAGGCGTGTCCCATGTCATATATTTACAATCCGTAAAATCTTCACAGGCGTAGAAGGTTTTACCTTTTTTCGACTTTTTGGAAAGCATCTTCTTTCCGCATAAAGGACAGTTACCGCCGGTCGTTTGTACGATTTTTTTTGTTCCCTTACATTCGGGGAACCCCGAACAGCTCATGAACTTACCGTATCTGCCTATTTTTATCTCCATATTGCGACCGCACAGCTCGCAGACTTCTTCTGTCGGCTCTGCGGGAATTTTAATGCGTTTACCTTCCATTTCTGTTTCCGCCTTGGTGAGAGTGTCTTCAAAATCGCCGTAAAAATCCTTGAGGACATTTACCCACGGGCGGTTCCCCTCTTCGACCTTATCCAAATCGGTCTCCATTTGTGCGGTGAACTTAGTACAGACGATATTGCTGAAATGTTCCATAAAAAGGTCGGTTATTACCCCGCCCAATACGGTCGGCTTAAGCTGTTTCTGATTTCTCTCGACATACTGTCTGTCGATAATTGTTGAGATGGTCGGCGCGTAGGTTGACGGTCTTCCTATACCGTACTCCTCAAGTGCTTTTATTAATGACGCCTCGGTATAGCGCGGCGGCGGTTGCGTAAAATGTTGATTAGCGGAAATATCGGCGGGGGTCAGCCTTTCGCCGACCTCTAAATCAGGTAAAAGAACATCTCTGTCTTTATCGTACAGCTTTGTGAAGCCGTCGAAGAAGACGGTTGAGCCGGTGGTTCGCAACACGCAATTGCGCGCCTCTATATCAACCGAAACGGTATCAAATACCGCGTCCGCCATTTGGCTCGCCATAAATCGCTCCCAAATAAGCTTATACAGCTTATACTGGTCGGGGGTCAACGCCGCCTTAACCTGTTCGGGTGTAATATCAATTATTGAAGGGCGAACCGCCTCGTGTCCGTCCTGCGCGCCTTTCTTTTCTTTGTAAAAGCGCGGCTTTTCGGGAAGGTAGTTTTTGCCGTAGGTTTTATTAATCAATTCTGCCGCCTCCGCTTTTGCCTCATCGGAAACCCGCAAGCTGTCGGTACGCATATAGGTAATAAGCCCCACCGCGCCGTAGCCGGGGACGGTGACCCCCTCGTACAGCTCCTGTGCGGCTTTCATTGTTCTTTTTGAGCCGAACGAAAGCTTTCCCGACGCCTCCTGTTGCATTGTAGATGTGGTAAAGGGTGGCGCGGGTTGTTTCTTGCGTTTTGATTTTTTAACCTTGCTTACAACAAACTCGGTTGTTGTAAGCTTTAAATCGGACAGTATTTTCTCGGCTTGTTCCCCGTTTGATATTTCCGCTTTTTTTCCGTCGACCTCGATAAGCTTTGCTTCAAACGGTTTTTTTGGGGCTTTAGCGGATATAAACCTACCGTCAACGCTCCAATACTCGACCGGAATAAACGCCTCAATTTCTCTTTCGCGGTCAACAATAATCCTTACCGCGACCGATTGAACCCGTCCCGCCGACAAGCCTCTGCGAACCTTTTTCCACAAAAAAGGCGACAGCTTATAGCCCACAATTCTGTCTAAAATTCTACGCGCCTGTTGCGCGTTTACCAAGTCCATGTCCACGCTTCGCGGGTGAGACATTCCCGTTTTTACTCCGTTTTTTGTAATTTCGGAGAACGTCACTCTGATAGGCTCGGACGCATCTAAATCGAGAATTGTGGCGAGGTGCCATGAAATGGCTTCCCCTTCCCTGTCCGGGTCGGTCGCGAGATAAACGGCGTCGCTCGATTTCGCTTTGGATTTGAGTTCTTTTATAACGCTCGATTTGTCCTTCATATTCTCGTATAACGGCGCAAAATCGTTTTCGACGTCTACGCCCAGCTTAGACTTCGGAAGGTCGCGAATATGCCCCACCGACGCAATTACCTTAAAATCATTCCCGAGGTATTTCCCGATTGTTTTCGCCTTCGCCGGCGACTCAACTATTACTAACTTTGACATTCGACAAAGATTCCCCCCTGTGAGAAGCTGTATTCATAGACATCACCGCTCATCTTTCGGCGAATTTTCCGCCATACTGCGTTAAAAATTTTTTAAATATCAACGGATATTCGCAAAATTTTTGCCTTGTTTGACGAAAAATTCGCTCGAAATTTAAACGATTCGTCTATGAACACAACTTCTAAAATTATATATGAACAACCGTCAACCGACAACTGTCAACTGTCAATTCGTAACATATAATCCCCGCCGCAACCGCCGCATTAAGCGATTCCGCGCCTTTTATCGGAATATAAAGCTTATTGTCGCATAAAGCGAGCGTTTCTTTGGAAACGCCTTTCCCCTCATTACCGATGACAACGGCAATTGACGATTGACGTACAGTTGACAGTTGACAATTGACAGTTGACAGTCGGTTGAGAGGTATGGCGTTTTCGTCCAACGCCGCGGCATATACTTTAAACCCCGATTTTTTTATTTCGTTAATTGCATTTTTTATATTTCCCCTTTGAACGGGAAGTCTTAATGCGGAGCCGGCGGACGCCCTTATTACCTTCGGACTGTACATATCTGCCGAGTCGTCGGAAAGAATTGCACCGTCAAAACCAAATGCCTCGCATGAGCGAAGAATCGCTCCTACGTTTCCCGGGTCTTGTACAGAGTCGAGGAGCATAAGTCGCTTCTTTCCCGAAAAATCAATATGCGTTTCCCGCCGATTGAACATAACAAACACCCCCTGCGGAGTCTTTGTATCGGAAATATATTCGCTCAAATCGTCGCTTATGACAAAAGCGGAAAGGCTTTTAAATAAATCGGGGTAAACCGCCTTGGCTTTTTGTGTGAACAAAGCGTTTTGCGGAACGAACCCCGAAGCAACCGCTTCGGAGGTTAATTTTGCCCCTTCGATTACTATAAAATTGCCCGGCTTTTTAAAGCTTTTTATAATTGTGTTTTGTTTTGATGTAATGTTCATCTTGACAACCCGATTCTATTATGGTAATATTTGTTGCATGAAATATTCCGAATTATCTAAATTAAACGGGAAGCTCGGGCTGGTATATAATCCCAACGAGCTCACCTTAACGGGAACGATTAACGGTTATAATGTGATAATACGCAACGATAAACCCGCGTCGGAGCTTATAATGACCGTTTTCTGTGAGCAACCGATAAAAACACTCGAACTCGATTTTCTTCCAAAAAACGCCATTGTCTCGCTTAATGTTGAAAAGTCCAAAATATCCCTTTACTTTTCAGAATACCTTATGTCACAAGAAAGGCTCCCCCTCTTGTTGAAAACGGTCGATATTGTGACAAAATCACAAACGGGGACGCCGTTACCTTTTGATATACTCGCCGTTAATACAACAGAGATGCCCGAACCGCCCCGTAAAAAATTTCGGCTTAAAAAAATGTTTACGGTTTGTGTTTCGGTGTGCATAACCGCATTAACGCTTATCCTTTTCTTCCCGACAACAATAGCTCATAAAATATTATTAGCATTAGTTGCAAGTATTTCAATCCATGTATTATACAAAAACGAGATTAAATAATTTTAGAAAAGCAGTATAGTATTAAATACTATACTGCTTTATTATACTCCTTAACTGCTAAATTTTGCAATGATTTTGCAGAATATTTTTCGTCAGACAAGGCGATTTTTTCGCGAATATACGCTTATATTTAAGAAAAAAATCAACGCAGTATGACGGAAAATATACAAAAAACGGTGTAATATTTAGTGGTTAAGGAGTATATTATACAGCCGCTTTTGCTTTTTCGCAAAGCTGTGTGAATCCCGCTTGGTCATTAATTGCTATCTCGGACAACATTTTGCGATTAAGGCTTATATTTGCTTTTTTAAGCCCGTTAATAAACGTAGAATAGTTCATGCCGTTTAATTTACAAGCGGCGGAAATTCTCGTAATCCAAAGCCGTCTGAAATCCCTTTTCTTCAGTCTTCTGCTTATATAAGCATATTGCCCCGATTTATAAACCGCTTCCTTTGCGGTCTTAAAAAGCTTGCTTTTTCCGCCCCAATAGCCTTTTGCTAATTTTAATACGGCGTTCCTTCTTTTGCGGGTCGCAAGCGCACCTTTTACTCTTGCCATTTTTTCTAAGTCCTCCTTACTTTTTGTTTAGTATAAACACGGAATAATTCCGCGCTAATGTTCCTTATTATTTTATTATTTATAAGGCAATAAAGCCTTAACCTGTGCCTCGTTAGATTTATCAATATACGCACCGTTGCGGTTGATACGTTTTCTCTTTGTAGCTTTTTGTGTAAGTCTGTGTCGACGATTCGTCTGTTGATACTTAACTCTTCCCGATTTGGTCAGCTTAAAGCGTTTTTTCGCCCCGCTATGAGTTTTTATCTTGTTTTTCATTTGTTCCCTCCTTCATTCTTGCTTTTTTAATTATTTTGACAATTCTCTTAGGCTTCCTCTAACATACCCAATTATTAAGTCTCGTCGTTTGTTTTTTGTTGTTCTTTTTGTTGTTCTTTTTGTTGTTCTTTTTGTTGTTCTCTTGGTTGTTCTTTAGCTTTCGCCTTTGCAGAAACCGCGTCAGCCTTTGGAGATATAACAGAGGTATAAAACCTTCCTTCTAACTTTGACGGTTTTTCATCCGAAACACCGAATTCGGCACATTCGAGTTTAAAACGCTCCATAAGCTTTTGTCCTAAGTTAAAGTGCGTAACCTCTCTGCCCTTAAACCGAATCGTGACCTTTACCTTACTGCCCTGTTTAAGGAATTTTTTAGCGTGGTTAGCCTTCGTCATGAAATCATGGTCGTCAATATTAAGAGACAGCCTGACCTCTTTTAACTCGGTCTGCTGTTGATGCTTACGTTGGTCTTTTTCCCTTTTAGATTGGTCAAAACGATACTTCCCGTAGTCCATAATCTTACAAACGGGCGGTGACGCCTGTGGCGCAATCATAACAAGGTCGAGATTAGCATTATCCGCCCGAGCCTGAGCATCTTTTCCGGACATAATGCCGAGAGGCTCGCCGTCTTCCGCAACCAAACGCACTTGTGCCTCGCGAATATCGCCGTTCACGGCTAAATTATTCTTGTTGTTTTTATTGACGTTGCCGCTATTTTTGTTAATAAAATTACACCCCCCTATGCTTGAGACTAATTAATGTTCACAATAAAATAAGCACAGGAAAATCCCATGCTTAAAAATTCATACCGATAAATAAGAATTCTTAATAAACAGCCCGCAAGCATAAAAAAGCAAGCCAGGCGCGGGGATTTCCGCTTTCGTTTATTGAACTCATTGCAGTATACACTATATTTTTTTGTTTGTCAATAGGTTTTTGAGAAAATTTTCAAACTTTTTTGTTAAAAGTTATTATCGCGGGTGACATTTATTCGAGCTATGGCAGTTCGGACAACAAAATTCACTTTCCGGCGGCAAAAAATTCTTTACAACAATCATTTTGTTTTTTAAAATTATCTGTAAATCAATAACTCTGTCAATCAAAGAGGAGACGCTTTCGTTGACTTTAATTACATTGTGTATGTCTGTGTCGCAGGTTGCAAGCGCGAATTGAATTTTTTCACCCTCTGCGTTGATGATATGGCTGAGAGCCGCTTCCTCCATTGCGATAGAGGTTAAGATTGAGTTGACCGCGTCCTCGCGGTCTAATATAGTACACTTATCGGGAAACTTAGGCATTGACATTTGAAAACTCTCCTTAAAATAAATTTTACTATACTATATTCATTACAGCTTAATCTTGTAACAAAAAACAGGTAAGGTAAATATAGTATAATAAAAACAAGGAGGTTGATTGATTATGTCAATGCCGAAATTCCCGGAAGTTCCGGATTTAACCGTTGAAGATTCAGTGGTTCAGATTATTTCTTCCATAGCGATGGAAGAGCTTGCATTAAGTCATATCATTAATGCTGAAGGAGAAAAATTGCAATATGTCCTCGGGACGTTGCACAGCGGAGCGTTAAGACCTAACTCGCCCGTTATCCCTCCGACAATTGGCGAGATTCTTGAAGTAAACGAAAGTGTAAAAGATATGCTTTCAACCATTTCGATGAATCAAATGTTTTTGTTGGGCAAACTGTCGGCGGCAATGAACGCGTATTCTAAATTAACCTACGGCAACAGCTGTAACGAAAACGGCTGTGGCGGAAACGGATGTGGCGGGGGCGGAAGCGATACCAACAGACTTATAGCTGTAACCGGCCATATTCTTGAGGCAGATGTTGCGGGAGACAGCTCTGATTGGCTTGAAATTGCGAGATACAACGGATATTCGCTGATTGTACGTGAGAATTTCCTCAATATCTATCCTAACGGGTATAACGATATTCCGTCTTGGCAGCATACCCCTTTTGGCTCCACAAATGTGTATAGCAGTTCAAAAGTCCGTACCGAGATTAACAACTGGTTCCAAGGCACAAATACAGGCGATGCCGATAATCTTGCCGATGATGCGAAGCTACGCAATTTCACAGTTAAGAATACCGCTCTTGCCGAAATCGGTTCAGGGCCTGTCTCTGCGGGCTTCAACGACGGTTTCAGCAAGCCGATTGAAGAATCCGACAGAACCGGATTAGATGTTGCGTTTGCGTTAAGCTACGGTGAAGCTGCTAATTATATTTCTGAAATTTACGCTTTGGGTGGCGGTACACCTGAAAACAGCTCACAAATCGCGCAAGACAACTTCAAAAGAATAGAAATTCCGAAAGGCTTCTTCTGTTGGTTGCGTTCTCCCGGCATTTCCTCAGATACCGCATCCTCGCTTGAATTTTACGGAAGGGTTTTCCATGCCTCAATACACGATAGCGATGAAGACAGCGAACACGGTTTGGTTTACCCCGCTCTTTGGGTAGACTCGAGAATATTTAATATTTGAAATTTCGTTTAAAACAGATTCAAAAGCTGTATCAAAGCATTGATACAGCTTTTGAATTAAGCCTGTATAATCAACAATCTATAAAAGCTAACCGGTTATCTCCTTTGGCAGGTTCACTAAACTGCCCACGCTTTTGTACCCTTGACTGCCTTTCTATCTCATCAGAAGACCATGTAGAAGAAACTTTAAGCAAAATCTCCTCCAAACGTGGATTTATACGCAAATTCCGCTCATTTTTACGCCTAATAATACCATAACACCCCGTAGGAGAAATATATATTTCTTCGGGAGCGTTAGGCGATATAATTGAAGATATTTTAGAAAACACACAATTTTCGGGTTGTGGTGATATATTTATATTACTTTCAAGCCCATATCAATGAAATTCATTGTCAGATTACCGCGTAAATCATTTAATCCGTTTTTCCACCCCGCAAGAGAAAAGGCTTGACACGGTGTTCCGCCGCAAATAATATCCGGTGCAGTAATTTCTTGGTTGCGTATCAATTTAGGGATTCCGTTCATATCACCTATGTTTGGTGTATTAGGATATTTTTCTTTTAAAACTCTTGACGGAAAATCCGCTATTTCAGAAAACCACTCGAATTTAAATCCAAACGGACGCCATGCAACCGAAGCCGCTTCAATGCCCGAACACACACTACCAACTGAATACATATTATAATCTCCTGTTTATTTCTATTCTTCGTTTTGTTTGAGTTTATCTATCAAACGCTTTCTCCATTCGGCAATATCATACCATGCACAGCCAACACAACCTCGCTCTGCTTCTTTACCTGTTTTCGGTATACTATCGTCCCACTCTTCCGTTCCCTCGTAAAAGAAAGGTATACCGTAAATCGTACCGCGTTTTCCGGTCTGATAGCAATTACGGCAAATTTCACGTTTTTGTTGATTTCTTTGGTTTGATAGTAATTGGAATTTACTGCGAATTTCTTCGTCTGTCATATTGTCAGGATTTTCGCCTTTTACAGAACTTCCCCAACGAATTTCTGAGTATTTATGGTCGGGTAATGAATGAGGATTTTTTACACATTCATACACATCAAATTTTTCTAAGACATTGAGAATACGTTTTCGTAATGCAGGAGACCATGTTTCATAACCATTTCCCTCTGCACAGCCACGCTCAACAGGTAATAAAAGAATATGTGTTTTATTAGCATTACAACGCGGACAGTAACGCTTTGTGTCGGTAGAGAGCGTATAACCGAACTCTTTCAAATCTTGAATTCTTCGTGCCCAGTTCGGATTTGATGGTAATGTACAGTTTACGCATTGCCAATCACCTTTTACTAAACTGTCAAAGAATCCCTTAGTAACTGCGGCACGTCCTTTTTCTTCCCAAAACAAATTCTGTGCCGATAACCATGATTCAAGATTCTTCGGACGTAATTGCTCATATACTGAGTTAAGATGTTCGTATAATTCGTCTTGACTCTGTATAGAAACACCTGTGCGACGATATTCTACCGGAACCCAACCGTCCCAAGTATTATCATCATATTGAAATTGCACATGGATATATTCTTCGGAAGCTTTCGAGTGGGTTTTTCTTTCTCCATTGCTCATAATACGTATGTTTGAATTTAAAGTTATTACCTTATCATTTTTTCTCAAGACCGTTTTATCCTTTCAAGATGTAGATGCATATTTTATATGATAACACAATATATAAATAAAGTCAAGCATTTCCCATATAAATTTTTCCAAAAACTGAATGAATTAGTTATAGGCTTTTATAAAATAATTATCATTTACATCATACATGACAACATTGCGACTTTGACCCAATAGCAGTCCTGTCAATCCGAAACGGAATCAACAGGACTGCACGTTCGCAACGCTCACTATTGGGCAATGTCGCCGACATTGATTTGCAAAAATAATCTGCTCACTTTTCTACGAAAACGTGATTTTTGCTGTACAGAAAAACAATCAGATTATTCTCTTAACTTCTCCGAAGTTGGGAAATTCCCAAACCCTATTTTTACGATTCACATATTTTTCAAAACAATAAAATCGCTCTTTCGAAAAAACGCCGAAGTTAAAAATCAAAAAACTGTGCTGACTATAAAGCACAGTTTTTCATTTTTGTTACTTGCCCTGAAAAAGAAATTTATAAAAATTGTAAGCTTGATTTCCTTATTCAAGCGTGTCGTTATTTTCATCTTTATCAAAATAAAACGGCGTTAATTCTATGCCGTCAACAAACGCCTTAACAATGTCTTTGAAGGAATTATCACAACCGAATTGCGATAATTTCAGTTCCTTCTTGTGTTCCATAAATTGTTTCAAGCTGTTCTTGGATTTGGGATTTTTCACATAATAAGAATCCAAAAATTGTATACATTCCTTGAGCGTGTCAAACTGCTCATCGGCTTTTGAATAACAATCATTTTTTATCATTGTTGATAGAATTTGAATTTGTTGGAGCTCATCAAGAATATCCCAAAACTCGTAACTTTTAATAAGCTGATTTATGATTTCCAATGATATTGAATCGGGTTCATCATGCAAAAATTCAACCGCCGCTTCGTCAAGTCCGGTATAATCGCAGACCGCTTTTATGTTTGGGTCGGTTGACGGTGTACTCGATAATCCGAGCAGATAATCAGATGTAACACCGAAGATTTCAGCCAAAGCGATGATGTGTTTCGTCTTAAAATCCTGTCTGCCTGTTTCCCATTTTGCGAGCGTTGAACGCTCCACTCGCTCGTATGTCTTCAGTTCCTCAACTAAATCCTCCTGTGTCCACCCTTGATTTTCCCGCAATTCTCTAATCCGGTTCCCTATACTTTGCACATCATGTTTCGGCATAATACCACCTCTTTATGTGTTGTTTTAGAACATTGTTCGTTTTTAGTTCGTTTCGATTTGACAAGCCCGAAAATATGAGTATAATGGTAATCAGAACGAAAAAGAACGCGAAAATAATAATGTTCTTTTTCTTATTCTATCATGTTCTGCAGGACGTGTCAAGAATAACTTTCGAGTAATAGGGAAGAATCCCTATATAAAAGGAGGGCGATTATGGAAATAAATGTCTTAAAATCTGAGCGTATAGCTAAAATATGGCTTACAAATTCTGAAAAACATAATCCGCTTATACAAAATGCGCTTAAACCGCTCTTTGAAGAATATAAAGCAAAAAAATATACCGTCGCAGTATTCTGCTCCGGAAACGATGATTTAAAAGCGAATACATCTTATCTATTACGTAATAACCGTTCTAATTAATTACGTGTATCAACAGTTTATTTTCTTGTCATGCAATAACCCCATAGGCAACCCTTTCTGTTTACCCTTATTATAATTTATTAATATAATTTCTGAGTAACCCACAATTCCTGAGTTTCTTGCTTTAGCGTCGCGAATTATTTCAAGCGCGGAGATTTTACTAAGACATTGAATAAAACGGTCATCTTTCAGGGAATCTCCAAATGTAACGATTATATGGGCAATACCTCTCAAAACACTCGCTGCCAGTGATTGTGGAACCCCTTCCCACGTTCCGACAGTAAGTCGTAATGTTCTGTCAAGAACATGGTACCCATACTTATTATAAATACGCAACAGACAGTTTACTGCCCCGATTGAACAAACACCATGTTTAGGTGTGATTTTCAACCCGTATGATTCGACTAATTCTTTAATAATGATTGAATTATCGTCACCGGCTTCTATATCTGCATTAAAAAGGTCGTATGAAGATAATTGATTTTGGTATCGCTGTTGATTGGCAAAAATATGTGCTTCCTGTTCATAATTTAAATCATCATAAATCATACACCATACGGGTGTTTCACGTGATTCGGAAACTGCGGCTATAACCTCTATTGTGTGCTGACCGTTGATTACATAATATAAATTATCACGGTAACTTATTTTTACCGGATTAATTTGATACAGATAAAAATCGGATACCATCCGTTGAATGTGACGCAATGATAAGTGCCTTTGATACACTTGATTAGAAACTAAATTTTTTATTGGAATCAATTCAATTCGCACAGGCGGAATAAATTTATTTAAATCAACCATTTGCTTGTAACTCCTCTCTAATCATTTCAAGGAATATATCAACAGTTTCCCTTAATAAGGTCAATTCTTTTATAAACTTATATCGTGCTTTAGATGAAATATTGCCGAAATCTGTATTCATAAAGGCTTTATCAATTACACTAAGCCAAGAAGGCACAGTATAAGTCAAACTCGAAATTTGTGCATCCGGGTCATAAGTGGGTGTATCTTTCACGGTAGTTTTTGATTTTTTTCTTGAGGGTGATTTTTGAAGCTGCTCCGGAAATACTTCGTATATTTTTTTGTTTTCATCGGTAAGCTTTTCAAGAATAATATGAATTTCGTTAATCTCTTTTTTTGATAAAATCATAGTATTCTCTATTGATAATCTTGTCTTTCTTTCAAAAATAAGCGGAATAAGTTCAGGAACAAGATTTTCCAAACGCCCGATTGCATCTACATAATGACCGCTATGCACAACAGTTTGAGAAACGTAATTAAAGTTTCGACCTATTCTTGTTGTTAATGAGATTATTGTTTCTTCTAATGTTTTTTTTGACAGTTCATAACGAAAAAGAAGCCCTATTAAATAGTAACGACATTCCGGTGAAATTTTATCCTCTAATGTTTTAATATCTTCAATCGTTATTTCAGTATTGCGAAAACCCATAGCTATTTTATAATTGCTGTTCATTGTTTTGTTCCTCCGTTATTATTTTATTAGGCTTGAAAATTAGTACACTATTCAAGTCAAACATAATAGAAATCCTTTCTCCTTTATATATGAATTCACCGATTATTTTGTAACGGTATTCATCATTCCAATTCATAAGATTGATTATTTTCCTAAAAAACTCGATACATGGTATAGCTTTAGGTTTGCGTTTCTTAGAATTCCAACTGCACCATCGACCTTCATTACTTTCTTCCCCATTAGAGTGTTCTATAAGCAATTTCTGTTTATCGCTATTAATAACGAATCTAATATAATCTGTATCCGCAAGCTCTTTTAAGCAAGCCATATTAAACCACACCCGCCCATGTTTGAATGTAATAGTAGGTTCATTCATGATATTTCCTCGCTATTTTCGTTGAAATACTCTATGAGTTGTTTTATTTCACTTGTGATTGTTTTGTCAGAAGTCGGATAAATATCAGGTTCTGTGTTATATTTACGAAGTTTTGAACCAATTTCATTAATATTATTGTCAGAAGTATTATAATAATCTTTTCCAAAGCTGTCTTCCCATTCTATAGGGTATATTACACCTGATTCACTCAATATTTCGGGTTCGCTCAAATCAAACAAGGCAATGTTCTCTGTGTCTATCTTCTTTACAGCACCGCGAAACCTGTATTTTAAACTTGGCTTCAAGTCAAATAAACCATATAACGTGTCAACAAAGGCTGTACCACCGATACACCGCGAGTATATACTGCCATTTTTTTGAATTCCCCATTTAATAGCGTTTTTGTGTGTGTTTTCACAAATTCTCACAGCGGCAAGTTTTCTTAGTGGGTGTATAAGCAGTTCTACGTATTCTGAAAAACTAAACTTCTTTATAGTTGCACCGCTGATTCGGATTCTTGGAGCAATAGTATAACTTTTCTCGAATTTTTCACCCGGCACATCTTTATTTTCTATTGTATCAATTCGTGTTCTCGTAGGAGTAAGCGTTATGCTGACTACATTAAACCTTCCTAAGAATTGAGAACGAACTATTTCGTAACCTTGATAATTATTGTTGATTGTCGGTTTCTTTTCAATAATATCTGATATACTGACTTTTTTAGAAGTAATACGATAGTCATCAGGTGTAAATGACGCCCATCGCGGATTAACCGATACAAAACCTTTTAAAAAACCCTCTGTTATCGTGTATAGCTCAGGCATAAAGCTGTGACCGCCATACTTTGAATTAGCAATCATTTTTTGAACTGCATTAAAATCATCAGGTGAAATAATTGCCTCGTGATGGTCATAATAAAGATATTGGTCACGTTCTCCTCTGTTTTTTCTTTTCTTATGCGTTTTATAACTGGTTGTGAAGGTCTTCCATGTAAGAACCCTACCGCAATGTTTCTCATTTTGTAGAATTCCGAGTACAGACCCTTGAGACCATATTTTATTTCCTGCTTTTGTACTTAATCCGAGAGCAGTTAATTTTTCGGCTATATCTTTTGTGCTGTACCCGCGTTGATACATACGGAATATGAGTTTAACTATCTTTGCTTCATCCTCATTAACAATAAGCTCCCCATTTTCATCGTTATCATATCCAAGCAGCGGTGGCGTAAGTAATATTTGATGTTCAAACCTCATTTTTAATGAAATCTCCATTGCGGCACTTTTTGCTCGTGATTCTTCTGCAGCAAGCGACATCATTAAATCTAAGATAAAGGCTCTGTCGTTACTTAGCGAATAAATTCTTTCATTTTCAAACCAAACACCGACGGGCGGATTCAAATCTGTAAGCATATCAATACTGGCACGACCATCTTTTACATTGCGTGTGAAACGCGAAACACTTTTTACAACAATGAGGTCAATACCGCCTTTTTGACAATCCTCAATCATTTGCTTAAAAGCATCACGATTCTTTAATGATGTTCCGCTGATACCCTCGTCGCTGTAAATATTTACCAATTCCCAGCCTTTTTGGCGTGAAACAAAATCTTCATAATACTTTTCTTGAATTACCTGTGAAGATGTTTGTTGTGTGTTCAGCGTTGAAACTCGTGCATAAACGGCAACCCGCATTTCTTCATCTGAATCAAAGAGTGATTTTTGCTCTTTAGCGGGGATATACTCTGCATTTTCCGCTCTGCCTTTTGTGTAACGCTTACGAATTCTTTCCTTTTCTGTTTCTTTTGATGTTTTAGAATTTTCCTGTTTCATTCTCAACCTCCAATTAAAAATATTGTCGAATATTCAATACTGTTATTATAGCTCAATTTTTAATGAAATAAAATAGACTGTAGGTCAAGTTTTTAATTTTATTCTGCTAAATATGTTATGCTGTCATTATTCTCTTTTTCATGAAAGGACAGTAACCAATATGTATAATGAAGTCGATTATAAACAAGTTGGCAAGCGTATAAAAAGCGCACGCCGACTTGTAAAAATGACACAAGCAAATCTTGCGGAAATGACAGATTTACATGATACCTTTATCAGTTATATTGAAACAGGGAAGAAAAAGGCGAGCCTCCGTTCATTGGTAAGAATTATAATGGTTCTTGAAACATCGCTTGACTATATAATCTTCGGTGAAGAAAGACAATTATAAAAGGTAAATCCTTATTATTGACTTCTTTTTAAGCGGTCAGCTTTGCTGTGCTTGTAAATAATCTCAAATTACCGCTTGCAAATTCTCCCAAACTGTGTTACAATGTTGATATACTAATCTAAGTCGAGGTGAACAACATGGAAAACAAAGTGAAAATCGCCGCCTACTGCCGAATCTCGGTTGACGAGGAAATGGATAGAGAAAACACCAGTATAGAGAACCAAAAGTCGATTATATCGGACTTTGTAAACCGCAAATTCCCCGATGTTGAACTCGACTTCTACGAAGACCGCGACCGCTCCGGCTACACGTTCGAGCAACGCGAGGGCTATATGAAGCTCCGCCCTCAACTGATGAACCTCAGCTACAACATACTTATAATAAAAGACTTCTCACGATTTTCCCGCCGAAACAGCAAGGGACTTGTAGAGCTTGAAGACTTACGCGACGCAGGAGTGCGTATTATCGCAATCGGCGACAACATCGACTACCCGACTTACGATGACTGGACAGCGATTCAGTTTCGGTTTCTCATCAACGAAATGCCTGTCACCGACACGTCCAAGAAAGTGAAATCCGTAGTCAAACGTCGGCAAAGTGAGGGAAAATGGATTTGTGCCGTTCCTTATGGGTATGTGATTACAAACACAAAGACAATGGCGTTTCAAATTGACGAATCTGCGGCAGATGTCGTGCGTGAAGTTTTTACATTGTATAACAGCGGTTGGGGTTACAAGAAAATCGCCAATCATCTGACAGACAAGCATATCCCCACGCCGAGAACTTCGGAAAAAATGCGGAGAGAATCCGATGGTTCGGAGTGCAAGCTCAAAACCAACGAAACGTGGAGTATTATCACAATCTCGACTATTCTTGGTAACGATTTCTATATCGGGACACTTCGGCAAGGGAAGTATAAGCGTAAAAAAATCAACGGCGGTGATGTCAAGGCGGACGATAGCGAACACATTGTTTTTGAAAAAAATCACGAGCCGATTATAGACTACCGAACATTCACAATCACACAAGAACAGCTTAAAAAGCGTTCGACTTCCAATTACAGAGGGGTCAAGAAATACGACAATAACTATTCGGGATTTTTATTCTGTGGCGACTGTGGTGTGCCGATGTTTTCACGGAGCAATCCCGACCACCCCGCGTATATCTGTTCATCGTACCATAAGCGAGGACTGAAAGGCTGTACTTCCCACCATACCAAAACCGAAACGCTTGACAAACTGTTGAAATCGTATATAGCAAAGGTCAAGGAAAATTCCACAGAAATGCTTGCTCTGCTTAACGAAGCAATCAAAGACGAAAAAATCCACGTCAAGGAAAGCACCGACACAATCACAATGCTTCAACAACAGATTGACGACAGCAAAGCCGAAATGAAAATGCTTGCCCGTCAAAAAACACGCGAACTTATGCGGAATCCCGACCGGAGAGCCTCCGGTGGCGAATCGTCTAATCTCTTAATAGTAGATGAAGTATATGATGAGATGATTGACGAACTTGCCGATAGAATCGAGGGCTTGCAGAACCAAATCGAACTTACCGCTAATCGCCGTAATACTGCCGTTCGCATTAACCGCACTGCCAAAAACGCAATGGATATTTTCGCCGACCTGCTCAATAAAGAAAAATTAGACAAGTCCGACATTGAGCTGATTATAGAAAAAATCACTGTCTATGAGGATAGAATCGAAATTCAGCTAAAAAGCGATATTGACCATATTCTCAAATGCTCCACCGAGGAGGTTTTCGGGCATATAATCCAGTCTTCAGTGAACCGAAAAGACAAAGAATACCGCATCAGTGTTATCAATGAAGGCGACCCTCTCGAAATATACACCAATGTAGACGGAGAAGTAATCTTCAAAAAATATTCACCGGTGGGTGAAATTTCCAGCAATGCGGCTCAAT
The DNA here is from genome assembly GCA_009783205.1 of Oscillospiraceae bacterium. GTDB lineage: Bacteria > Bacillota > Clostridia > Oscillospirales > Ruminococcaceae > Ruminiclostridium_E. The sequence continues at coordinate 7,835 of WRHO01000012.1, read as the reverse complement.
ATGCCGAAGTTCTGTCGAGAATCGGCGGGTGCCCTGCAGTGATATGTGACCGCGACCATGTTATCGCGGCCTCGGGAATACAAAAAAAGGAAATACTCGAAAGGCGTGTTTCCAACTCACTGGAAGATTTGATTGAACAGAGAAAAACACACGTTTACAAGTCATATGAAGACAAGCAACTCAACCCGATAGAAGGTATGGACAGATATGCCATTGCTTGTTCACCGATTATTTCACAAGGCGATGTCAGCGGTGCGGTCATGATGCTTTCTGCGGAAGGGCACGAATATGCCAATCCCGAACAAACAGCATTAGTCAACGCGGCAGCAATGTATTTCAGTAAGCAGATGGAAGAGTAGATTAAACAAAAAGTGAATCCCCCCGATAAAGAAAGGCAGTGCCTTCTTTACGGGGGGTGATTTATCTTAAACATACATATACAATCTGCACATCAGCATACCGTTGTAAAGTTTTCTGTTCTTCTTAGCTTTACGTCCGAAATAATCTTCAAATTCCATATCTGATGTGATGATGTACATTTCACGGTGATGATTTTCACAAAAAAATTTTTCTCCCATTTCGCGATAAATTTGTTCAGTGTCAGACTTTTCCAACAACCGTTCAGCGTAGGGCGGATTGGTTATAATTTTAGAAAAACGAGTTATATCCAAATTAAAATCTTTAATTGCTCGCGTTTCCGCTGTGATATACTTTTCAACGCCCGCTTTTTTTGCATTTTCAAGGGTGAGTTTTACACAGTCAGGGTCAATATCATACCCGAATACTTTAAATTCGGTATCTTTTATAATACCGGCGCGTAGATTTTCACGCTGTTCTGCCCATAGTTTAGCAGGAAACAAATCCCATTTTTCAGCAGCGAAACTGCGATTCATACCCGGAGGAATCTTCAATGCTTTAAAAGCCGATTCAATCAGAATTGTTCCGCTTCCGCAAAAAGGGTCAATGATACAGTCGCTTTCTCTGACTTTTGCAATATCAATAATTCCTGCCGCTAATGTTTCCTTAATCGGTGCGATACCGGAATGCCGTCGATAGCCTCGTTTATGAAGCCCCTCACCTGATGAGTCGATAAAAACCGTCATTTCATCTTTATGCAAAAAGAATCGCACAGGGAAGACCGCGCCCGTTTCGGGAAGAGTGTTTGTTTTATAAACCGAGCTCATCGCTTCGGCTAACGCTTTTTTAACTGTACGCTGCAGCGCGGGTATGCTTGTGAGTTTTGAATTGACCGATTGTCCTTTCGTAACAGGGAAAGCCGCGTTCTTGTCAAGAAAATCGCTGACAGGAATTCGCTTAATATGTTCAAAAACATCATCGAAGCTATACGCTTTAAATCGTGCAAGTATAACACCGATTCTCTCGGCGGCAGAACAACTTATATTTGCACGAACAAGGACTTCAGGCATCCCCTCAAAGTTGATTCTGCCGTCTGTGATTTCTAAATTCTCTCCGCCCGCCCGCCTTATTTCAAACGAAAGTGTCTTTTCTAACCCGAAATGACAGGGCGCGGTCATGTTTAATTTACTTGCAGTGTTCATCATGTTGGCTGAGATTCGATTTTATCAAAAGTAAAATCAACGATACTCCATGCTTTTTTATCATCGGATATCGTGAGTTCAAACTTGATGAAACGATACGGCTCAGACTCAAATATAAAATCGGTATTATCGTCTGCATGGATGTATTTAACACCTTCATACGCATCACCGTCAAGCGAAGTGGAAATGAACAGCACACCTTTCGGATAATCGTTTTCATATCTGCCGGGTTCTAAGATTATATGGTTAAAGTCGACCGCCTCATAAAACTCAAGCATGAGATAATCACCGGAGGTTTGCGGAGTCACGGTAGTCCAGCGTGTTCTGGGGTCACCGTCAAACATTGCGGAAAAAAAGTCATTCCCTGTATTACTTTCAAATTTTTTGATTATTTTCCAGTCATCACCTCTTTCAAGCCGCGGACTGTTCCACGCGAAAGCGAAAAAGAAGATTAGCAATATTAAACTGACAAACCCCATCAAAACGGCTTTATAAATGTGCGTTTGGGTTTTTTTAGTTTCGGTTTCTTGCATTGGTATTTCTGCGGTTGTATTTTCTTCTTTCGTGTTTTCTTCAATGTTATTTTCCATTATCGTTCTCCTTTATTTAATATAGCGCATTTTGAATGGTATGAAGATACAAAACTAATATTCCGATTATAAACGGAACAATCGTGAAAAGATTACACCACATAATCACTCGTTCACACTTTTGATTTTCAAACGGGACTTTTTTAGGATAACCGGGATAGTTTATGACCAATAATAACAGATAACCAAATAAAATAACCGAGCTGAACACCGGAAAAATATACTCCGGTATGATTTGTTCTATAACCGTCTTAAACCCAATATTCTCATCATGAACATACACAATTTTCGGGAAAATCGCTGTTATTAATTCGTGATAGATGACCCTTATCCGAAAAATCATTGTTGAAACAGCGTCGCTTCGGCAAAATTGCAGAATCGTCAAAACATTGATAACGGGGTAAAGAATCATATTAATTTTTATTGTCTTGTCGTTTAAACATAAAACCATGGGAACAAACGGAATTAAAAACACATGGCGATACCAAACGTGTGTGCCGAATACAAACATAAGTATATAAACCGCCGCTATCATATAAATGGTCGTTTTCCTTAATTCAATTTCTTCTTCTGACTTCTTTGTATAACAGATATAGAATATAACCAGTATGCCTATCAGGAAAAACGAGAAAAAACCAACAATTGAATTGTCGATGCCGACCGATAACAAATTAGAAATCTCTTTACCTACAAGCCCTTGACTTCCTTTATAAAAAGGCGCGTTATGGTATAAAAGTTTGAATAGGAACAAAATGCCGAAACCGGAAACGATTTTTAAAACCGCTTGCGGAATTCTTTTTTCATGGAGCAGGATAATCGCGACAAAAGCGGGAAAAAATAAAGGTTTTGTTGCAATTGAGCAGGCGGAAAACAATAAAAACAATCCCGTCTTATGCTCAAAAAGCATGGACACGGCAATGACCGCGAACGCGACCGCGACGATATCATTCTGCCCTGCGTAATACACTCCGAAAAATGTATAGGCAGAGGTTAAGGTCAACGCGGTCATCCAGTTAGATTTACTTTTACTCCCGGTAATCATCAACCCGATTTTAAACGTGTACCATGAGGTCACAAATAATGCTGCAAATAAGAATAGCTTTGACCAAATCATAGACGGTATGGAGGTCATGATATCAACACCGAAGAAACGCTGTGCAATCCAAATCGGAATATTCCAAATCGCCCACGGGCATATTGCGGATATATCCCAGCCTACAGGAGCGTTAAAGACCATCTCTATATCCATAAACACGGAATAAGCATAGAAATCTCTTAATCTGCCTTCGTACGCCAAATCAAGAATATTGACAGAAAAAACAGTCAGTGTGTTTAAATCATAATAACGGAAAACAAAAAAAGAGATATAAACGACAATTCCGATGAAGAGCCACTCTATTCTTAAAACACCATCCGATTTATACGCTTCGCTGATTTTGTTCACCGCTGATTTTAAATTTATTCTACTCATTGATTTCCTCCGTTTGAACAGATTCCGGAGGAATATGCGTCCAATTATCGAAATTGTTCGCGTCCCCGGTTATTTCATACTTACCTTTTTGGTCCATGATTTTCCCGAAACTGGTAAACCCGTTTACATAAATTGTTCTTTTAGGCGACAAATTACCGTCAATGATATCAAAATAAGAAAGACCGTGTTCCTGATGCGGCAACCCCGCGATTTGCAAAATACTCGCACCGAAATTCTCATTAGAGAGTTCAGACTTTGAATCTGTTATCATTTTTCCTCTTGTGTTTCGGGGTTTAATCAACAAGGCGGAAGTGATTTCACTTCTTAAAACGACCCGGTCCGTGTTTTCTATTTCCCCGGGAGCGCGCCCGTGGTCTGCTATGATAATGATGGTTGCATTATCATAAATTCCGAGTTCTTTCATTTGATTAAAATATTCATTAAGAATTTGGAGGTTAAGCAATATTCTCTCAATGCGGGAATCGCCGCTGTGCGCTCCGCTTAAATGCGTAAAAGTAAACATTTTCTGTTGGTTCTGAAGCGAAATTCCCTTACCCCAAAGGTAATTGCCAAAATCCATATCCGTTTCAAACGAAACAGACGGAGGCGTCAAAGTATCGCCGATATTTGTATTCAAGTCGTAAAAGCTAACATTAAATCCGGTATCGTCTTGCGATAAAAACTTTTCTTTTAAATAATAAGGTGCTAACTTTCCGAAAGCGATATTGAAGGTGGTTTTTTTGATTTGAGAATAGTTTATTTTGACTTCTGAATCATTTAATTTTACCATATTATCGCTTCTGCCGTTAATCTGGCTGTCAAGCCCGAATGTGCAAGATTTATCCAATAGCAGACTGGAACCGTATCCGTTATCGCGTAACTCGTCAATAAAGCTGTACTCTGACCATGCTTTTTCATAATAATCAGCCCATTCATCAGTGCGGTTGTACGCTACGCCTGTCAGCATACGCGTAACCGCGGGGAAGGTGTTGGTATCGGTTGAAATATTATTCTCGTAAAAGGTGAACCCGTCCAATTGTTCAAGTAATTCGGGAGACTTTTCAATCGCGGCTCTCATATATTTAACATCAAGCCTGTCCAACAAGAAAACACAAATATTCTCGTCGGAGGACAGTTCAAATGTCTTGTTATAGGAAAAAAAACCGGTTCCGGTAACGGTTTCGCTCTTATAATTGGGCGCGACCCCGACAATTCCGGAAAGCTGCATCCCGATAATGACAAGCGAAACGCCTATTAAAACCGGTTCAGCTCTAACGCCTCTCATTTTTAAAATCCACTTAAAACTAATCGGTAAAGCCAGTATTTCCAACCATAAAATCATGTTAATCGTGCGGTTTATGTCAAAACTGCTGTAATCTATATTATCGCCGGTTAAACTTACCATATCGTGATTTAAAAATAACACTTGAACATAACAAGCCAACATCAACCCGCAGACTATATAGGCGGTGATTTCGAGAACATTTTCTTTGATGATAAGAGGAAACAGGAAAATCGTAATAACAAAAACGATTAAACACGTTAACGCTAACGGAAACGCAACACTTAAAAAATTAATGTTGAAATCATTGTAATTATTTAAATACAAGTCCAATGGTATCAGAAAGAAAAACATCAGCGAAAATGCGGTAAAAGTGACAATATACGCCGCACGTTTGTTCTTTTCGGTGAAGAATATCGGAAATATCGCTTTAAGTTTCGGATGGTTACTCATTGATTTCCCCCTTTATCCTGCTTATGATATATTCGCCCCCGACTTCTGCCGAATGACCCAAATGATAAACACATTCGTCTAAGATATCGGTTATCTTTATGCGGTACTCCTTTCTTTTTTCAAGCAAGTCGGTGCAAATTCGGCTTATATTACCAAGTTGCCCTACATCAACAGCAACCCCTATTTTGTCACGAAGCCATATATCAATGGGCGTTACACCAATTTTTTCCCATTCGGGGTTCATGATTTTCATCGGGGTATTAATAAAGAGTGCGGGCTTTTTAGTCGTAAAAGAAAACTCAACAGCAATTGCCGACCAATCGGTGATAACCAAATCCGAACAATAGATGGTGGAATTGGAGGAAAAGTCGGTTTGGATTTCAAAATTTTCTCCGGTTTGAGAACCATATTTATCGAAAATCGCTTTCATTCTCCAGGTGAAGCGTTTTACAAATTCCGGGTGAGGACGAAGGATGACCTTATATTGTGCATTTAAAAGTCCCGAAAGTAATTCATCAAGGCAAAGTTCAAGAATATTATCTTTTTGCCAAGAAGGTGCGATTAAAATCTGAGGTTTTTCGTTTGGGGTTTGGCTTGATGCGTTATATTGTTCAATCAGCATATCAAGCAATCCGAATCCTGTGTTAACAAGATTCTTTTCGGGCAAATTATAAACTTTTTCGGTAGCACGAATTTCTTCATTATAGCTTTTGCCGTAACAGAAAATAGTATCGAAATGATTTAACGCTCCTTTTCGGAGCAATAGATTATCACTGCCCATTCCATGGTCTAAATAGATATATTCTATATTTTTACGAACGATAGAACGCTTGTAATGATAAGTTTCCAAGTCCGGCATTGTCATGACAACCATATCAGAATCCATTTTCATAAACGCGGAAATCAAGCCGTTTGGCGTACAAAAGTAGGTTTCAAGCCTCGGTTTGCTTAGTTTGAAGACTTGGTCGTTGAAATCAGCCGTTAAATAATGGACGGTCAGTTCGGAATTGTCGAGAATATAATTAATAAAATGCTCGAAATATTTAAAAAAACCGCTCGCTTCCGAAAAGAATACGAGTTGTTTCTTAGCGATGTGAAATCTGGTCATATCTTCTTTTTCGCGGGATTTTTCCATGTGTTTGCGTTCATGTTTTGCCATTTTCTCTTCTTTTGTGAGAATCGGTTTTGAAAAGGTGACATCATCGCAACCCAATTTTTTAGGATTATAAATCATTGTGCAGATAACGGTAACAAGCGCGCTGAAAACATTTCCGCATATCCAGTAAAGTCCGACGCTCGCTTGGCACACAAAGGCGAAATACCCGGAAAATCCGGTCAGAAAGATTGCAACGCCCCATTTAGTCAAGAACCCCTGTGATTTTGTCAGCGGATTGAGATTATTCTGTATAAGGCAGAGTAAGAAAGAGGAAACAGCCGCTAAAATCGGATAGATAACAAGATTTGAAGTCAGAGTGGGGATTTCTGCCAGATTTAACCCTAAAAAGTAAAAATCATATTTACTGTCTGTGACCACAGAATAAACGGCTCTTACAACCCCGATAATAATCGGAATTTGTATAAAAAGCGGCAGTAATGCTTTTATGGAACTGTACTTTTCTTTTTTATACAGCTTTTTTTGTTCGCGAAACATCTCTCCCGGCTCACCCGAATGGCGTGCCTTTAAGTCTTCTAATTGCGGTTGAATTTTAAAAAGGATAAGAGAATTCTTTTGAGAAATAAGTGAAATCGGAAAAAGAATTACCCTCGTCAACAGTGTAAACAAAACAATTGCTATACCAAAATTTCCGGTTAAGGAATAGCATTTGTCTATTATATAAATCAATGGTTCAATCAGGATATTCAAATGTCGATACCTCAAATTAACTATTCTTGGCTTAAACCGCAAATAAGGAATAAATCATCTTCAGTTTTTCTTTCTTCAATGATATTAAAATTATAATCTGTCAGCAGTTTTTTTATTTGGTCGGGGTAATAATAACGCAGTATCATTTTGTCTTCAAGCTTTTCGTGATTACCGTCAGGAGATGTTATGTTATAGATAGAAGCGTATTCAATAATTTGTTTTTCCTCGTCTGAATTCAAATTTTTTGTTGAACGAACAACTTTATAATTGGATTCATCAATCGTCTCATAAGAAAGGAATTCTTTTCCCAACCACTCTTCTCCGTATGATTCTTTAGGTAAAAATACATTTATTAAAAATAACACAAACTAATTTATTACTTGTACTTAATATGAAACATTGTCGTTTTTTAAACAATTTGGAACGGGAAAAATAAATTGAAGTTTTAGGGTTGACAATCCAAAGAAGATGTTACTTTTGCAGATGTAAATTATTCGTGTTATGTCAATCATAAAATGTTTATAAAACGTCTCAAACAATAATTTAACAAAACAATGCCCGAAATTTCCGTAATCATTTGCACCTACAATCGCGAAAAGTATCTGTACAATGCCAT
>WRHO01000011.1 GCA_009783205.1 Oscillospiraceae bacterium | reverse complement strand
TGTTGTATCAGATACCGATTTTGAAAACATACACAAACAAGAGGACGTCTTTCATCCGGAATGGAACTACACCATTTGTCGGAATTTAGCATAACTTGTCAACTTTATTTAGTAACACTTCCTAAAAGATGGTGTCTTATCGGAAACTTTAATTAAAAACGCTTTTTGGACTCCTTATTTCTCATTTTCTGATGGCAGTTTTCATTATTTAGGCACTCTTACTCCTAACTCAATGGTGTATGGGAATGATTGTATTTACATTGGTATGTACGGTGGAATGTATGAGTATAACTTAAACACAGGCGAAGACAAGTGGTATGACTTTTTGCCATAGAATAGAAAAGAGAATTTTTAATGCTTTATGAATACAACGCAATAATCCAATCCGACAGCGACAGCGGCGGTGCTTATGTGTCGTTTCCGTATGATATTCGAGCGGAATTTAGCAAAGGCAGAGTGAAAGTCCACGCTACATTTGACGGTGAGCCTTATGACGGCAGTATTGTGAATATGGGCGTGAAAAACACAGACGGCTCGGTGTGTTACATTATCGGAATCCGAAAAGATATTCGTGCGAAGATTGGTAAGCAAGCGGGGGACAGTGTTCAAGTTACAATTAGAGAAAGGTAAAATTATCATTGTGAAAGAAATAACCGCAACCATTGTTCTTGAAGTCCCGCAAGACCTTGAAGAACTTGATTTTTGTGTACAGATTGAGCGTATGGTCAATGACCGTGCGGATTTTGAGTTTGTTAAAATCTCGAATTATTCTGAAAAATAGAGAGTCAATTTTTAAATTATGAACATTTACGATTTACCACAACTTCCTTTATCGGAAGAATTAACCACAATCTTGGCACAAAGCGAGAATGTAATAATCGAACGCATCATCAGCACAGGTCAGACTTCGGACTGGTACGACCAGAGCGAAACCGAGTTTGTCGCATTGCTACAGGGCAAGGCGAAAATCAAATTCGAGAATAAAACTGTCACTATGTCGGGCGGCGATACGCTTGTGATTCAGCCGCACGAACGTCACAGGGTTACTTATACTTCGAGTGAACCGTCTTGTATTTGGATATGTGTTTTTTATTAAATATAAAGGAAAATAAAAACATGAACATAACATTTCGTTTAGAAACACCCGCCGACCATTACGCAGTTGAGGCGATGACTCGAGAGGCGTTTTGGCAGTTTTGGGAAAGTGACCGTACAGTCTGTGATGAGCATTTGCTTGTTTCAAAACTCCGCACTTGCCAGTCATTCGTGCCAGAACTTAACTTTGTCGCAGAAGTTGACGGAGAACTTGCGGGACATATAATTTTCAGCAAAAGTCGAGTAGAAGATAGTGGCGGTGAAACTCATGAAACTTTAACATTTGGTCCACTGACAGTTTCACCCAAGTTTCAGTGTCAAGGAGTTGGTAAAGCGTTAATGCGACACGCTTTCGATGAGGCTGTGCGGTTGGGACACAAAGCCGTGATAATCTATGGCAATCCCGACTATTACCCACGATTCGGTTTTCGCAGAGCAGTTGAATTTGGCATAACAACACCCGATGGCAGTGTTTTCGATGCGTTGTTGGTTTACTCGCTTTACAACGGAGCATTAGACGGAATTAGCGGGAAGTATTACATCGACTCGGTGTATGAAGAATTAACGCAAGCAGAGGCGGCGGAGTTTGACAAGAAGTTCCCGCCGAAAGACCCGCACATTCCCACTCCGATAAATGTTTTATTGGAGCGATTGGATTCGGAATCAGCAGAGGCTATTCGAGAGAAGAAGTTTCTCACACTTGATATACTCAATTCGTGGAGTGAGCGTGAAATCGCCTCACTGTCGGGAATGACTGTAGAGGCGGTTGAAGTTGTTCGTGAGGTTATGCAGGAGCGTGGTTTTCGGTGGGGAGCGAAGTAAATGTTCGCGGCTTGTGCTACACGAACGTCCCACGGATTTTGAGGCTGTTCTGCTCTTAAATTTTTTATTTGAATCATGTCAATTAGCTCCCAATTTCCACCCGCAATCATTGTGGTAAATCATCAGCTTGCTCATGCCGCCATCAACGGTGATATTTTCACCGTTTATGAATCCCGCTTTGTCACTGCATAGAAATAACACTAACTCGGCAATGTCGGTGGGAGTTCCAACCCGTCCGCTCGGATGTTGGCGGCGGTCTTGTTCCGAATGTTCCGCATTAGCAGAAGTTTCTATCCAAGCAGGGCTGATTGCGTTTACCCGCACCCGTGGTCGGCAAGCGGACCGCCATTGCATGAGTCAGAGCGTTAATCCCGCCTTTTACGGCAGAATATGCCTCCGTGTCGGGTTGCGATTGATTCGCACGAGTAGAGGATATGTTCACGATTGCGGCGTTTTCGTTGAATAGATTCTTTTGCAACAACAGGCTCGTCAAGTAATATGGAGCAGTAACTCCCACCCGCTGAACATACTCAAAGTCCTCGTAGGAGCAGTTCGTAAGCAATCCTCCCCGCCCGATACAAGCGTTGTTTATGAGATAATCGACAGGGCATTCGAGCGTGTCGACGAAAGTCTCAAGTACGGTTTTATCGGCAATGTCTCCGTGAAAGAATCGCACTCCCTTATGCTCCCGATTGTCGATGTCGATGACGGTAACCGCCGCTCCTTCCCGCAAGAAAGACTCGGCAATACACCGCCCGATTCCGTTAGAACCACCAGTTATGACAGCGTGTTTGTTTTTAAAGTTCATAGAGGTATTATAGCAGATTTTTCGGAAATTTGCAAGAAAAATGTTGTAATTCTAAAAAAAGTATGTTATAATAATATGTATAAATTATTCATAAGCAACAGCCCCGTCATCGGGACTGCCGCATATTTGATTGTTGCGGAATTATTATTCTGCTGATTCTTCATCGGGAGTTTCGGGAGCGGCTTGCTCTTCACTTTTGGGAAGTTCCGTCTGCACATATTCGCAAACCACACTCTCGATTAGCTGATTTCGGCTCATGTTGCTTTGGCTTGCGAGTTCAGCGATTTTGTCGAGCATTTCTTCAGTGAATCTCACCGATAAAACTTGTTTTTCAACCCGCTCGCCACGAGGCTTTGAAACTCCGTCCGCATTTGGCGATGCAGATGAACCCTCAAGATTTCTCATCAATAATTTACGAGCATAATCGAATTCAGAACCTTTCATGTCAAGCGAAATCATGAATACTCTGAAACTGAAACGCTCCGAATCGTAGGACTCTTTTGGCTGAGCGGTTACCCGAGTTTTCGCTTGGGCAGTCTTACAGAGCCGTTCAATAAATTGTGCGTAAGCCATCATGTCAGAGTGATTGCATTTCGCAAACCAAGGGAATTTCACCTCTTCGCCGTCAATCTCAATGGGCAGTGAATCCGCACCGAGAGCCTTTTTAATGAGCAGTGCTTTACTGCTCACCATTTTGTGGAGGTTGTCGAGCGTTGCGGGAGTGAATCCGCCTTGCGGGTAGCTGATGGTAAAAATGCCATCTTCAGAATCTTCGCTAATTTCGCCGTTGTCTTCGCCTTCGGGTAATTCATCGTCTTCGGCTTGGGTTTCGATTTCTGCGGCGGTTTCGGTGGAATCATCGCCGTCCTCTTCAAGAGCGGTTTCCGTGTCGGGAACGGGTTCGCCGTCAATTTCAGCAACCTCGAACCCTGCGGCTTTTGCGGCATCGACTGCGGTTTGAATTTCGTCTTGGGTTACATTGGCGATGTCGAATTCCAACTCGCCCTCACGAGTGATTGTGAACGCTCCGATTTCATAATTATATGTCGGTGCTTTGAGATACGTCGATTCTTGGTTGAGTGCCTCTGCGATGATTTTTACGAGTTTTCCTCTCGCTTTTCCTTGGGCGTTAAAGTTGATTTTCATAATCATTATACTCCTTTTTCGAGGGGCTTTGTTGCCCTTCATTGATTATAAGTATAACTCAAAAACGCTCAACAATCAACCCACAATTGATGGACATTAACCCATGTAAACCCGCATAAACACAGTGTTTAATAGTCTACCTCGCTTTGAGGACTACTGGTATTTTACTACAATTCCACGTTGCTCGGCATAGTCGATTTCGGCTAACATTCCCTCGGTGATTTTATCGCCGAATACCCATATTTCGGAGCAGTGTGACAACACTTCCAATCCGCAGTTTATACCACGCTCCCGCTCTTCGGAAATACCATCATCAAGAAACTGCGTGAAGTATAAATGCGGTGCGAACGGAACTTTCCCCGCATTATCTCTCGCACTTTTCGCATAACGACTACCTCCCATGATTTTTTGCGTTTTTTGATATATATGTCCGCTCGACTTTTTTCTTGCCTGTCCGAAGATTATTTTTTTCTTGTCCGACTCGCTCTGCGTAGCTTTTTGAAACCAATTCCGAGTATTTATAAGCTATAAATCCGCACAAAACACTTGAAAAAATGCGTGAATTATCACTTTATTCAACTTTTGTGTCCAGTGCAAAAGAGAAACCCGCATAAACAGCGGGTTTGCAGAAGTAAAGTTGATTGCAAAAAATCTTGAATAGCAAAAAATTTCGTGTGTTGCCCTACGCCGATGTCCGACTTTGGGGAAAATAGCGATAAATCAAGCCCCCCGTCAGTACCGAGTCTTGGTATGACAAGACTTGCAGAGTGAACGCAAGTTGGAGTCGGAATGAGTACCGCCGTCTTCAGGCGGGATAATGTGATGAACCTCATCGGCGGGAACATAACGACCGTGCTTGAGACACTCATCGCAGAGCGGATGAGCGGTGATGTAAATGCTACGAATCCGTCTCCACTGCCGACCGTAAAACTTGTTGTGGTCGGGATGACGAAGTTTGTTATACTCACGACCTGCGATGAGCTTATGCTTGGAGCAGAAACGCTCGGTGGTAAGAGCGGAGCAGTGGGGATATTTACAGGGTTTGAGGAACTTATCGGGCATAGAAAACCTCCTAAAAAACGGGACGAGCATGAACCGAAGAACAGAAATGAACCACTTTCCCTTATATTATTTCTTTTATTATTTTATACACTTTTTTTGAAATTAAAAAAATCCTATAATAAGTTGAAATTTTCGGTTCTTTGGTTCAAACCTTGATTATAACTGTGTTTGGAGCATTTGAAATCGGTTCAGAATCGGTTCGGAAATCGGTTCATGCTTGTCTATGTTTGAGCAAAAAAATGAGTATAAACGTCGAAACACTACTTTTCAAGTCGTATTCCGACATATGTATGTTGCCGTGCAACGCCAATTCGGGAGCGTTTTAGGCTAAAATGTTCCTCTAATTCATTGTTTACCATCTGTTTTGAAATCTTGTCACGGTTGATTCCGTTATCAGAACAATACTCCACAAACGCATTCCAAATATCTATACGCAGAGTCTCGGCATCGGGGTCGGCGGTTAGGCATTCCTCTGCGAATTGAAGGATATATGAACCTTCGGTTTTGTACTGGTGGAGCGAACTGTCGGTGCGGTTAGTGGTGGTAAATTCCCAACCGTTTTCCATGAGTCGGTGTAAGCCTTCCAAAGCCCACATAAATATGCCGTCAGCCTCCGCCATCAGCTTTGAATCGAGACCTCTGTCCATCTTTTCTTTAGGGATTATGTTCTCGAAAAGCACAATAATCAGCCTGTCAAAAAAAGCAGTAGAACGGTCTTTGTAGCTTTTCGGAATCGCATTACACGCAAAAATAAGCGTACAAAACGGCTTGAATTTTATACCGTCTTTGTGTTTGCTTTCGCCGACAACTTTATCACCACCAGTGATGCTCTTGAAAGTTCCAGTTTCGTTGAGACTGCCGCTCGGCAAATCGCCGCCGATATTCGCCAACTTTCCGAATAAATGAATGGTGGAAAAACGGTCATCCAACTTCTGCAACGGCACGTTGGAGACGTTATCTTCGCCGAGCAGAACGTCCTCGAAAATAAATAAAATCGTACTCTTACCAGTGTCTTTTTCGCCAGAAAAAATGATTGCTTTTTTCGCCTTGTTAATCGGCACTAAAACGTACCCCAATATTTCTTGTATTAACAAGTGTTCCGAATCGGGTAAAACGTCAGCGAGATACTTCAAAAAATGCGGGCATTTCGCCTCGGTGTCATAGCTTGCGTTGATTCGTATGGTCGACAAAATATCGGGATTATGGGGCGAGAGTTGCTTTGTGTGAAGATTGTAAATTCCGTTTTTGAGGTTGATTAAATAGGCATTGGCATTGACTTTGCTCGAATTTGTGTAGATTTGCATTTTCCATTGTTTTGTCGTGTCGGAAATCTGCGAATAAGTCTTGTCGTTGTCGGCTGACATAAACGAACGCACGAAATTCTCTGCCTCCAAATCTTCCTTCGGAAGGTAAACACCGTCCTCGTAAAAGTGGAATTTATCGCCACAAAAAATCACTTTTTCTTCTGTCGCAAGAACGTCCGCAAGCACAGAACCCATGAATTTCAATGAGCCGTTTTTCTTGTATTCATACCACGGCGGCAGTTCATTTCCTTGGCTATCACGTTTTTTGTTGGCAGTCGCAGAAAAGGCTTTGTACAAGTCATTGTGATATGCAACAAGCTGTTTAATTTCAGTCGCTTTGAACGCAAATTTCGCCTTGATTTCGGAGCTTATAAATGACTCGGCTAATTCATTATTATACAAATAATCGTTGATGAACCGTCGAGCGATTTCGATATTATCGTAGGCGGTAGTCGCATTTTTGCAATCTTGCAATAACTTACGAACGACTTTCATATCCATCGGAATGAACGCCAACCCCGCAGGAGATTTTACTTTACACTTTCCCATATTGGGACATTGGAAACCGAGTGATGAAATCTTTTGACAAGTCATCGGTTTAGTACCCGATTTGCGAAAACGATTTATTTTATTTTGAGTCTGCTCAAAAGAGTAATTCGGGTGCGGTTTCGAGAATAAATGAATCGCCTCATCGCCGCCCTCGAAAACTGCCAAATTTGTGATTTTGGCGTACCAAAGCGGCTCGGGAAGAGTCTTTGCGTTTCGCTTGCAATGTTGTAGAAAACAACAATCACACCGCACTCGAATCATGCCTTTTTGCGTTCCCGCAAGTGATAATGGTGTATTTGCGGCAGAGACTTCGGGGGGATTTGCCTCACGGGGGATTTCGGGAAGATGCTCCGACAACTGCTCCTGTGTGTAGCGGATTTCGGGATTGTACTTGATGCATTCGACTAAAACAGGTTCTTCCTTGCAGTGGTAAAATGAGGGAATCCGCATCACTCGTGACGGATTCACGCAAGCGGAATCGCCGTCAAAATGTTTCACCAACTGCTTTTGAATATGCCGAAATTCCCCGACTGCGGCTTTTTTCATTAACCAATAGCAGTGGAGTGATTTTCGAGTTTTCACAATCAGAGATGGCTCGAGTGGAAACGCTTTTATTTTCGCCAACTGCTCTTCTAATGAAACATTATCCATTTCCACAAACTGAGCGTTAATGCGGATTATTTCCTTATCGGTGTGACCACCCGCATTTATGATGAGGAAAATCCCACGATTGTCGGCGTTGTGCTGTTCCAAAAGAGCAAGTATATTCGGGAGTTCCTTCAGCGTGGTGTTGATATTAGTCCCACTAAACGCCGAGCCTTTTTTGTCGGCAATCACCCGCAGACAGATTTTCGTGTCATCGGGTGAGTAAAATACGTTGATAAATTCGCTTCCTGATATATTCAGACTCTGCAAGGAATACGAATTATTGTTATTATTCGACATTTTCTGCTCTCACCCCTTTCAACTCGCCGAAACGTCTCCCGACTTCGGCTTGGGCGATAATTGGAACAGAAAATGCCTCAAAAGGCTGTGTTTCCATGCAATTTTTAACGAAAATCAAGGCGTTTTGCACCTTATTTTCGGGTATTTCAAAGACTAATTCATCATGTATTTGAAGTAAGGGTTTCAACCACGGTCGTTCGGGAAGTCCATTTATTATTCTGCCGAGGGCGAGTTTGAGTATATCGGCGGCAGTCCCTTGAATCGGCGTGTTCATCGCAACCCGCTCGGCGAAAGCCTTCACGTTCCATGTGGCAGAGCGGATTTCGGGAATCGCCCGTCTGCGACCGAGCCACGTTTCGGTGTACGCACGGAATCCCGCACGTTTCTTGACCTCGTCTTGCCAACGAGACAGTCGGGGGTATCCCATTTTGATGTTGTTAATGATTTTTTCACACTCGTCAAGTTCGACTTTCAAACCCGCTTTGAATCGCAGAGTTTTCTGCAATCCACGAGGAAACAATCCGAAGAAAACTCCGAAATTACAATTCTTGGCAATGGAACGCCGCTCTTTGTACAATGGGTGCGATTCTTCCATAGCCTCTTCGAGTGATATTTTGTAGATGACCGCAGTCGTGAGTGCGTGGATATCCCCGTCGTTCTGATAGGTTTCGAGCATCTGCTCAAGTTAGAAGTGCGATTGATTCGCTTTTAATGCTTGATGTGACATGGAGGTTTTGAGGTAAATGCGAGTCGCTGTAATGCGGCTCGTTTTTATTTATAAAGTATAACATATTCATTTTTATAATACAATAGTTTCTGTCGAAAAATAGTGAATATCGGACAAACTAACAAGCATACCCTTTAATATGTGAGTGATACAGGCGTATTGGAGGGTTCAGCGTGAATGAAGTTCGCACATACAGTGCCGCCCAAATCGGTAGTCTTTTAGGTATTTCCGCAAAGAGAGTCGGAATGCTCACGAATGAGCATAATCTTAAAACACGAAAATATGGCAGATGGGTTCATGCGTGGATTCAGTATGAGCCTGAAAAATACGTCTCGACTTTTCGGTATTATGAAAACATAATTCCTGTGTTGAAAGAGTTGCTACAGCCGATTGAAACAAAGCCCGATATTAAGTATATTCAAGGTACATTATTTTAGCAAAATATTGTGTTTTCGCCGCATATTTACACGCAGTACAAGCATAGACTTTAATATGAATAATTCTGACAATAATACCAACCAAGTCGTTCGCCAAGCCGACAATATTGTCGCAATGGAAGTCAACGGCACGAAGTACATAATACACGAATTTTTAAGCGAAGGAAAAGATACTGTCAACGATATAATTGCACGGCGGATAAAAAGGGATTTAGACCCGTCAATTCCCACGGCATAATTCGCAGAAATAAGGCGAAATCGCTTGCAATTTCGGCGAAAATAAGGTATAATGGTCATGCGAATAACCGTATTGACCGCTTTCCCCTGTCTGGGCAAAGAAAGGAAGGAAAATTGTGAAACAGCGGGATATTACGGTGGCATTATACCTTAGATTGTCGAAAGACGATGGAGGTGATGCCGAATCTAACAGTATAAGTAATCAACGGGAAATCTTGAACAGATACGCTGTTGAAAAGGGCTTTATAGTCAAAAACGAGTACGTCGACGATGGGTATTCGGGTACAAATTTTGAGAGACCTTCGCTAAAGAAAATGGTTGAGGATATTGAGGCAGGTAGCATCGGAGTTTTGCTTATAAAAGACCTTTCTCGACTCGGGCGTAATAACGCTTTAATTGCGTTTTACACAGAGATTTTTCTGCCCGACCATGACGTGCGGCTCATCGCTTTGGGAGACAGTATCGACACTGGTCAAGGTGACAATGAAATCATGGCTTTTAAGTCCTTAATCAACGAATATTACGCACGCGACATTTCAAGAAAGATACGTGCAGTCAAGCAAAACCAAGCATTAAAGGGGGAATTCGGCGGGGCTCACGCTCCTTACGGATACGTGAAAAGTCCCGATGATAAACACAAACTAATCCCCGACCCTGAGTCAGCCGCAGTTGTTCGCAGAATGTTCGGGTTAGCGGATAACGGTCACGGAACACAGCAGATTGCTCGTATTGTTTCTGATGACAGAATTTTAATTCCGACAATGTACAAATACAATATGTTGGGGTACAAATCGAACCAGTTTGACGAAAATTATCCCTACGACTGGCGAACCTCAACGGTTCGCAGAATCCTTGAAAATCGTGTGTATATCGGCGATATGGTTAGTCACAAGTGCGGCAACAAGTCGTTCAAAAACCAAAAGCTAATAAGCCACCCCGAGTCAGAATGGATAACGGTTGAGGGGACACACGAGGCTCTTGTGGAACGTGATGTTTTCGACAGAGTGCAAAAACTGATTAAGCTCAAGAAAAAAGCGAACTCCAAAGGCATCACAAATATTTTTGCAGGCGTTTTGAAATGTGCGGACTGTCAAAGCAACATGACCTTCAGAGCCTACAACGGCAATTCTGGACACAAGAGCGGGCAATATTTATGCAACAAATATCGCCATTGCAGTACATCAGAAATTGAACGGAAAACCTGCACCGCTCACTACACTCCCTACATCAATGTTTACGAAACTACTCTTGCTCGACTGAATGCGGTTTTGTCTGCGAACATAACGCAAGAGGAAATTATACGGCAAGTATCGTCTGACCGTGAACCCTTGAAAATCGCACAAAAGGCTTTAGCAAAGCTGAAAAAGCGGAACGATGAACTTGACCACATTATTCGTAAAATCGTGGAGCAGAACGCACTCGGCGAAATCACAGCAGAAACTTTCACGAAACTTTATAGCGGCTACATTACCGAGCAGAATGAAGTAGCGGACAAAATGCAGGAGCTTGAAACGAAACTCGCCGCCGAAAACAACGACAAAGAAAATGCTCGATTGTTCTTGGAACAGTTGGAAAAGCATACGGTTTCGGAAGAGTTGACTCGTGAGAAAATTCTTGACTTAATCGACAAAATCGTTGTTTTCGAGGCAACGGGAGACCGCCGAAAAGGAAATCGGCAACAGGATATTCAAATTCACTATCGGTTCATAGGGAAACTGCCGACTTTGTAGGTTCTCTATAACCACGTTAGGTAGGTTCCCAATAGAGCCGTCACTGACAATATCGACAGTGCGGTCGGTGAAAACGAAATCATGGGATTTAAGTCCGTAATCAACGAGTTCTACGCACGAGATATTTCCAAAAAAATCCGCTCAAGTGTTCGCACAATGGCGTTGAAAGGGCAGTACCGAGGTGCGTTCCCGCCCTACGGTTATATGCGTGACCCGCTCGACAAGCATCAGTTTGCGGTAGACCCCGAAACCGCACCGAACGTCAAAGAGATGTTTGCAATGGCGGCGGAGTGCGTTAGTGTTTATACAATCGCTACGCACTTCACAAAAAAGAAAGTATTAATCCCGACCGCCTATCGCAATTCCGTCAACGGCAGTGGCAAGAATGACGGTTTAAGCCAAGAACAAAAAGCACAACTCGCCTATTGGCACGCAACAACGGTCAGAAACATTCTGAAAAATCAACAATATTGCGGACATCTTATTTCGCAGAGATTCACCACGAAATCCTTCAAAAGTAAGAAGAGGGTATATCGTCCCGAATCCGAGTGGATAATCGTTCGTGACACGCACAAGGCTTTGGTTGACGAGCAGACGTTCAATAAGGTACAACCCCTTATTAAAATTAAAAAGCGTGAATATCTTTCAAGCGAGCCACGCTTTGAGGAAAATGTATTTGCAGGGCTTTTGCGATGCACAGATTGCGGTAGTGGTATGTGCTACAACAGCCCTCAATGCGGTAAAAAGTCGGGAGCGTATACTTGCACACGCTACAAAAAACACAATCCTGCGAAACCCTGCACAAGCCATTATATCACGTACAGAGAGTTGTACGACCTCGTGTTGACGAATATTCAAAGGCTATCTGCTACGATAAAAGAGCAACAGAACGACTTGGCGGCTTTTTACGAAGAGCATTTAAGTCGGGGAGCAGAAGAGAATAGTCTCACGAGGGAACAAATTCTCGCAAATCACCGTCAGCGGGTTGGCGAATTGGATAGTATTATCAAGAAAGTCGTCGAGAAGAATGCGTTGGGTTATATTACCGATGAGCAATTCACCGCCATTACAAAGGAATACTCGGCAGAACGTCGGGACTTGTGCGGCAAAATCGAAACCCTGCAAGAGGCGGCGGATGACAAAAAAAGCACTCTTAAAGGGACAGAATGCTTTTTCGGAGCGATTGAGAGGTATACCGACATAACAGAATTGACCGATTCTATGCTCCACGAGTTAATCGAAAAGATTGTGATTCATCAAGCGGTGGGAAGGGGGAAAGGAAAAACTCAACGAGTCGACATACATTGGAAATTTATCGGGAAGCTTTCAAATGGGGCTCTGCCCCAAACCCCCTCGTCTGCGGCGGGGAACCCGCCTTGACTCGCTAAAGGCAACCCCATGAAAGAAAGCAATAGTTTCGTCATATATATACCTCCCCCGCTGTTATAGGGGCGACTTTCCCCGGAGGGGAGGTTATTTTTGGCAAATTAATTGCTCTCCGAGAGGGTTTTCTTATGAATAATGAATATTAACTGAAATAACAAATAAACTGTTGACATAATTAAAAAAATGTGTTAGAATTAGCAAATCATTGATTATTTACAGATATAGTCAAATAGAATTATACGGAGGAAAAAAATCTTGAAAATCTTAAAAAAAGCATTATCCATCGCGTTAGCGGCGTCGTTAATCTTATCGGTAGCTACTGCGTGCAACAAAAACCCCGATGACAAAAAGGATGGGGAAAACGAAACGGAAAACGAAATTGATTATAGCGAATACGGCGAATTTGAATATGGACCGGGGCTTAATGATGACGGCTTTATTGAGGGAATAGCCGTACTCGATTATCTTACATTGTTCGATTATAAGGGGTTCGAAATACCGGAAGGGGTTCGTAAGGTAACGAGCGATGAGGTAAACGAAAGATATGAATACGTTAAATCTAATAAGTATCCGAAGGAAGAAGACCGTATTCTCGACCGCGCAATAGAAAAAGGCGATTTAGTCAACATTGATTATTTGGGAAGCGTCGACGGCGAAGAGTTCAGCGGCGGAAACACAAGGGTATTTGACGATAACGGGTCTAATGTCACCGCGGGCGGTAACGAGTTCGTTGATGATTTTTTGACGCAAATAATAGGAAGCTTACCCGGCGACACCCTCGAGGTCAATGTAACCTTCCCCGACGATTATAACAACGAAATGTTAGCGGGACAGGACGCTCTTTTTATCGTAGACATCAATTATATCATAGATGTCGATAAGATGAAAAAAGAAGTTCGCGATGAAATGGGCATTGATTCCGTTAAGAAGTATATTATGGATTTTATCGAGAGCTATAATGTAGAAATCCCCGAAAGCTTTGTAGAGCTTCTCAAGCAAAACTCGCTTAATTATTATGCACAAAACGCAAAAGAAATGGGGTTAAGCGTAAACGATTATGTTACACAGCAGTTAGAAATAGAGAGTATTGAAGCGTTGTTGGCGGAGGAAAACGACGCCCTCTTGAAAAACGCGCGCACACAGTTTATTATACAAGCAATTGCCGAGGACATAAATCTTAAGGTTTCGGAAGACGACGTCAGGGATTTTCTAATCAACCTCGAAACAGATGTTGAATATGTCATAGAGCTGTACAATATGCGTTATTTAAAGCAACTCGTTATGCAAGATATGGTATTAAACTTGATTGTTGAAAATGCGGTATATCTCGGAAATGATAATGATGACGATGATGCCGATGATTCCGACGATAAAGACGAAAATGAAGACGATGAGGAAGATGCGGACGATGATGACGCGGGCAACGAAGGAGACGATAACGACGAGACAACCACCGCCGACAACGAGGAATAGTTAGGAAAATAGTTGAAAAGTAACAATCGCGGCTTTGTATAAAGTCGCGATTTGCTGTTTTTTACATTGCACGGAATGGATAACGCCCATATCACCTTCACCCCTACCTCTTTTGCAAGCTCTAAATCCTCAACTCCCGTTTTTGACGCTAAGTCTAAGAATAAACAGTCCTCGTTTAATTTAAACAATTTACTTCTGTTAAAAATTTGTGACGGAATGGTGTTTACCACCGTATCAAAATCACATAAAAAATTATCAACGTCGTTTATATGCACCGCGGAACACCCCATAATTCTCGCCCACGCTAAATCCGAGAATTTTCGCGCACAAACCGTAACATTTGCCCCGAGAGCGCGTAAATACCCCGATAAAACCTTTGCTATTCTTCCGTAACCCGCTACCAATACCCGCATATTCATTATTGAACGGGCGTTTTCACGCATTATGATTTCAAGCGCGCCCTCCGCCGTAATTGCGGCGTTCATAACAATAAGCTCTTCCCTTTCAAAATAATCAATTAAAGTAATTGATTTTTCGCGACACATATCCCGTAATTCGGCACAGGCTCTTCCGCAATACACGGTTCCCCCCGTGTCACAAGCGTCGATTGCGGCAGAAAGAGGGAGCCTTTCGGAATTATACGGCGCGGTTATGTAATCACAGCTTTGGCTCATCGGAAGCGGCAAAACGACGTTTTTACACCGTTTTATCTCGGCGGGGAAAACTACCCCCGTCTGTTTCTTTACATCGTCCTCGAGCGTGTCGAAGCCGTATATTAAACACTCATATTTTTTATTCAATTTGGCGGCGGCATATATAAAGCGGAGGTCGCCGCCGAGAAAAATAAAATCCTTCATAAAAAAATCCTTTCTTAAAAATTGTTGAAAGTTATTTATTTACAATTCCTTACCTTAGGAATAGTTTCACCGTTCCTTATTATAGTATGAAGGTGCCTCTGTTTTTGTGAAAAACTCAGAACCGTAAAAAAATATTTAAAAAAAAGGAGACTTTTTCACCCGTTAAATCGTTTTATATATAGAGACAACATCCGAAAGCAAAAACAAGAAAGTTATTCACCGTCCCTAAGGAGATTAAGTATTATGTTTATAAAAAAGAAAATGTTGTCAATTATATTGATAATTTTGATGATGTTATCGGTATTTGAACCCGTCGTCTCGTGTAATGAAGACGTCGATATTTTAAAAATGATGCTTAGTGACGTAAACTCCGAAGCTACAATGAACGACAATGTATACAGATACTGTAAGTATTGCAGCAAGGAATACAACGAATGGCGCGACCCCGGGGATTGTGTTTCGTCGCTTGAGTGCGGACATTGTTTTTGGTGCAGTACAAAGAGCAAGAAGGTTTCAAATTGCGAGCGTCCGCATTGTGTAGGGTGCGGAATTACCAGCTGTACCGTCGAGCATATTATGTGCCACGAGGAGGGCGACCCGGAATGTGCTTTTCCGCGTATTGTGGGAGATATTAACGCAGACGGGAAAACGGATATTTTTGATATGGTAAGTCTTATGGTATATTTCGTAGAATATCCGTCACAATTAGATAATCCGTGCGGGTATAACGCGGCTTTAGTCGTCGGCGGCGATGAACCGACGGCGGCGGATTTTAACGAACTAATGATGAATATGCACCAATTGCCCAACACACTTACGGGGGAACCTATGCCCGAAATTGTAATTGAACCCGATTTATTAAAAATAGAAATAAACATAGACGATTATCGCGTTCGATATTATAACAATATTGAGCTTAAACCCGACACAAGATATTTATTAAATTTTGATTCCTTTGGTGAACACTGTATTTGTGTTAATGACGACGACGGGAAAACTTTTTCCGCGATTTGGGATACTCGTTCTCGTATTGATGACAGCTATCCCTTACCCACCGGGTTTATATCTGTACGCGAGGTTATGCCGGTCGGAACCTTAGTTATGGAACACCCGGTTGATATAACCACAACCTCCGTATTCGGCTTTTTGGGGTTTTCGATATCGGAAACGGTATGGGGGACAGATGAAGAAAGTGGGTATAAAAGCGACATTCGTTATACAATTTATGACGCATTAGAGATTCTTAAATACTTAGTAAAAATAGATTCCGTATTCGGAAATTTTAATCAAGGAGACTATGACCTTTGGCGCAATAACACAACAGAAAGACAGCGTATACGCGAAGCCGCATTTCTTACCGCACAATCAAAAGCAAACGGCGACTTAACAATATTCGACTTTGTAGAAGTGTTAAAATATTTGGTGGGAATACCAATTCAAACAGACAACTCCGAAATTACCATATCCCCGCCTGTGTGACAGGCAGGCGGGGAAGTCCTCTTATGAATATTCTCGAACAGTCCGCTTGCGAATATTAAAATGACAGTTGATTATTTGTTGACAGTTGATTATTTGTATAGTATAATAAAGACAGTTGGGGGTGGTGACGTGTTATCTATTGCCGGGTCACAAATAATAAAATATGAAAATTTCGTAACCACGGAAAAAAGCGATTGCGTTGCGGAAATCGACGCCGCTTACATAGTGGAAAAATTTGGCGATATGATGTACAAATTAGCCGCCGCACAGCTAAACAATTGCTCCGACGCCTATGACGTTGTACAGGATGTTCTGTTGAAAATACTCGAAAAAACGCCCGAATGGAAAAATTCCGAACACGTTAAGGCGTGGTTAATTCGCGTCGTAATAAACAAGTGTCGCGATTATAACAAGCGGTTTGCCAACATCAACACGGTCAATATAGAAGAGGTTTACGGGATTTCGACCGAAAATAAAGATTATGAGCTACAAGAGGCTATGGCGAACCTCCCCGAAAAATACAGAATAACCCTTTATCTTTATTATTATGAGGGGTATCAAATAAAGGAAATTGCGAAAATATTAAAGGTAGGCGAAAGCGGAATAAAAAAACGCCTTGTAAAAGGGCGAGAGATGTTAAAAACGCATTTGTTGCCGTAAATTCCTTAGCAATCTCCATAAAGAAAGGCATGGTCTGAAGCATATGAAAAATAATAAGCTTTTCGGTTATTTAGAAGGCGTGACCTTAACCGATGATATGAAAGAGCGGTTAATCGCTCAGGTAAAGGAAGCGGAGCAAAATAACCCCG
Source organism: Oscillospiraceae bacterium (assembly GCA_009783205.1). GTDB lineage: Bacteria > Bacillota > Clostridia > Oscillospirales > Ruminococcaceae > Ruminiclostridium_E. The sequence continues at coordinate 36,619 of WRHO01000011.1, read as the reverse complement.
CAATTACAATAAAGGATAAAAACGGCAGATTCATTAGGTCGGGCGTTATGGCGGCGGCGATGTTTCTGTTATTTTTAGGCGCGGTCTTTTTAATCAACCCGAATCGTAATAATATCAATATTGACAATATGCCGAAGGAATATTCCGCATCTGAACAAATTATAAACTCAACCGGTGATAAAATGTCGGCCGACGCGCATTTTGCGGCGGACGATTTTTCGCGCGATACATTTTCCGTAACATCGGGTAAGGCGGAAGGACAACCCGCGAATCCCGATGTAATTGTCGGCGGCTCCGTTAATACAGAAACGACACCCGCGATAAACGGAATCCCGTCTGTACCCGTTGCGGCTTTTTCTCCCGCCTACGACGGAACTGTTGCCGAAAAATATACAATACCCGCCGTTCTACCTCCCGTTGACGTTACGCAACCGCCGAAAATAACCGACCCGCCGCAACCCGCTCTCCCTTTTGAACCCGACATTATTGATGAAGAACCCGAGGCTACAGATGAACCCGAGATTATTGACGAGGAGCCGAAGGCTACCGCTGAACCGCCGGCTAACCCCAATTTGGTGAATTTAAGTTATATGGATATAGACGACAGACAGTTATCGGAGATGGTCGAAAGCGGAGAGATTCCCGATACGGTTGAGGCGTTAAATCTTCAAGGTAACCCCATAAGCGACCTCACCCCGTTAGAGGACTTGGCTAATCTTTCGGTTTTGTATCTGCCCGATAATTTGACAATAACCGATATAACACCTTTAAACACCCTTCCCAATTTAGCAACCTTGTCGTTAGGTTATAATATTGTACCTCCGGAACAACTGAACGAGCTTCGCGAAAATCTTCCCGATTTGGTGGTTCTCGATTATTACCAAGGGTTGTATGATTAAGTATAGACACAACTTCTAAGTAAAACTCCCTGAATAACGTATTTCTTACATTATTCAGGGAGTTTTATAATTTGTTATACGACCACGGTACCGTTGTCGCCGACTCGCATAAGCATGATTTTTTCTTCATAACCCGATTCTGCGTTTATATAAACGAGAACTTGATTACCGCTATTTTTTGACGTACAAGAAAACTCATAGCAAAGTATTTCATATTCACCGGACGACGGGATAACCGCCAATTTAGCGTTTTGAACATCGAGCGACTCGCTTAAAAAGCCCATAGCCTGTTCCTCGGTAATGGCGGGGTCTCCGAGCGGTCGGTCATAGTGCGCCGTGATGAAGCCGCGCGCATCGAACGCCATAACCTCACCGTCGTCTAATGCAATTTCTATTTTAATGAGGTCTGTATAAACCGTTACGTCCCCGTACAATCCCGCAAAATTAACGGTACAAACACCTCCGTTTAATGCGTAATAGGTTTGCGTCATATCGGTATACCCTATGCTTTTAAGATATTCCTCGGCAATTTGTACGGCTCTGTCTGTGCTGATTGCCTTTTCGCCAATTTCCCGATACTTAAGCATATAGACAAAAAATCCGCCGTCTTGCGTAATCGAAACGGTTGTATCACCGTCGGCATAGGTGTATGACGGTATTTTTCCCGCCTGGTCGCTCGCATATTCAAGAGAATCAGAGCCGGATACGGTTTTTGCGGTTTCGAGAGATTTCTCCTTGCTTACCGCCTCTTTCCCTTTTATGAGAAGCGGCTCCTGTTGCATTATATGGTCGGAAAACGGGCCGTCATAGACTAATGAAGGATATTCTTCAAATAGATTCTCCATGTTTTCAAACCCGCTCGAAACGTGTCCGGGGTAGCTTTCTCCCGTTTCGCCGACAAGATTTGAATTTTTTACAACCTCGTCAAAGGTAAGATGTCCCCCCGCAACCATATTTTCAATTCCGTACAACTCGTCAGACAACGATTCGGCGTGTTCTAAGAGCGTAGAAAGACTATCCCTATCGCCGGTCGAGAGGTCTTCACCGTTTGCAAACTTACGCGCAAGGCTGTTTGAATAGTTTCCGACCTGTGACAGAAAACGGTTGGTTTTATCGAGATTAAGCTCGGTAACGGGAAGCTGTGAAAGCGACATTTTCGCGCTCGATGCATCGCTCGCCATTTTTCCCGAAAGGTCATAAAGGGTGTGTGGTGAATTTGAATAAATGCCCTTATTAAGGCTGTTCTTTATTTTGTCAATGCTTAGAGACAGGTTTTCGAGCGAACGAAGATATCCGTATTCGATGTGTCTTTTTGCCTGAACTATGCGCGAATGATTGACCCACGACATAACCGCAAAAGCGACGGCGGTCACTAATAAAAAGGAAATTAAGCGGATAAATCCCCTTTTTGTCATTTTTATAAATTTATACATATTTAAAATTGCCTTTCTTTAAGGGGGCTATATAGTCATTCCCCTAATTCTATATATTTATTTTTTCGCGTTTTTTGTCAAATATACTTTATTTTTTTGTTTTATAGTGTTATAATGGGATTTATGATTTATTTTGATAACGCGGCTTCGGCAATGCCGCTGAAAAAAACGCTCGAAGCCTTCAATAAAATTGCAAAGGAACATTTTTCAAATCCCGCCGCGCTTCATAAGGGCGGGATTGAAGCGGAGAAGGTTATCACCGCCGCTCGCGGAACAATACTCAAGGAACTTCCGAAAAACGGAAGCTTTATATTTACATCGGGCGCGACAGAGAGCAACAACATGGCGATTATCAATTCCGTAAAACAACGCGGGAAAACAAAAACGGTAACCACAACAATTGAACACCCGAGCGTGGATAATGTCATAGGGACGGGAGATAATACGGTACGCGTTTTCCCTTCACAAATAATCGAGGCGGTTGATGACAGTACCGCATTAGTAAGCGTTACGTCGGTTTGCGGAGAAACGGGGTTTATAGTTGACACAAAGCAAATTTTTGCCGAAATAAAGAAAAGGTTCCCCGCCTGTATAATTCATGTTGACGGGGTACAGGGTTTTTTAAAGAATGTGCCGCTCGATGCCGATTTAATCAGCGTTTCGGCACACAAAATCGGCGGGTTGACGGGCGTCGGCGGGTTGTTTGTCGGTGACGGAATAAGGCTTAACCCTATGTTGCGCGGGGGGGGACAGCAAAAGGGGCTTCGTCCCGGAACCGAGCCAACCGCTTTAATAGCGGCTTTTGGGGCGGCGGTAGATGCAACCGTTGCGGAAAAACCCGATATAAAACCTCTGTGCGACCGTTTAATTTCCGGATTAAATATTTTGAATCTAAAGATTAACGGCCGTATTTCCGAATGTGTTCCCGATATAGTAAATTTTTCGTGCGGGGTTAAGAGCGAAATAATGCTGCATTTTTTAGCGGAACACAATATATATGTTTCGAGCGGTTCGGCTTGTTCAAAGGGGAAGAAAAGCAAAATCCTCCCCGCTTACGGAATACCCGATAAAGATATAGATACGGCGATACGCATAAGCTTTGGGCGGCAGAATACACTCGACGAGGTTGATACATTTCTAAATGTATTGGAAAAGGGGGTAAAAAGATGGAAATAATAATGGCAAAATATGGAGAAATCGCCTTAAAAGGACTTAATAAACGAACTTTCGAAAATATTCTCATCAAAAATATAAAAAAGACGCTCGCAGATTTGGGGGAGTTTAATTATGACAGAATTCAGTCAACACTATATATTGAACCTAAAGGCAAAGGAAATGTCGATTTAGATGAAACGGTTGCGCGATTGTCAAAGGTGTTTGGGTTGGCGGCTATTCAAAAATGTAAAGTTTTGCCTAAGGATTTTAACGCAATTATAAAAGACGGTATGCCGTATTTGGAAAAATCGCTTAATCACGCCAAAAGCTTTAAAGTCGAAGCAAAGCGGTCGGATAAAACCTTCCCTATGAATACCCCCCAAATACAAAAAGAGTTAGGCGGGGAAATTTTAAACGCCTTCCCGCATTTAAAGGTCGACGTTCACAATCCCGAGGTCGTGATATTACTTGAAATTCGGGATAAGGCGGCATACCTCAACCCGGAGAGAATTACGGGTGCGGGCGGTATTCCGGTGGGAAGCTCCGGCGCGTCGCTTTTAATGTTGTCCGGAGGTCTCGACAGTCCCGTTGCCGCGTATATGATTGCAAAACGCGGCTTGCGTATCGACGCGCTTCATTTTCAAAGTCCGCCGTACACCTCCGAACGCGCATTAATGAAGGTGGAGTCGTTGTGTGCGGCTTTAAAAAGCTATTTGATTAATACCCGCCTACACTGTGTAGAATTTACCGAGGTACAAGAGGCGATTCGCGATAACTGTCCCGAGGAGTATTCAACGGTTGTATTAAGGCGAATGATGATAAAGGCGGCGAATTTGCTTTACAGACAAAAGCTGGAGCGCGGGAACAATGTCTATGGCGGGTTAATAACGGGAGAATGTTTGGGACAGGTTGCGAGTCAAACCTTATCGGCAATCGCCTGTACAGACGCAGCGGCGGAACTTCCCGTGCTTCGTCCGCTTATCGGAATGGACAAAACCGAAATAATAGCAATTGCGCGTAAAATCGGCACATTTGATATATCTGTTCTGCCTTACGAAGACTGTTGCACGGTGTTTACGCCAAAACACCCGAAAACAAATCCGAAGCTCAAGGACGTGGAGAATATTGAATCGCGTTTTGATTATTACAAATTGGTTACAAATGCCGTGAATAAAGCACAAATTAAAGATTTTTGAAACTTTTTCCGAAACACAGGGGGACTTCTTATATGACCGATAAAAATTATTCTTTTGCACAAGATGTAGTGGATTTGTTAAAAGAGCGAAAACTCAAAATTTCCTTCGCGGAAAGTTGCACCGGAGGAATGGCGGCGGCGGCAATTACCGAAATAAACGGCGCGTCGGGCATCATAGATATGAGCGTCGTCACCTATGCAAATTGGGCAAAAATCGAATACACAGATGTGACCGACGAGGTATTGACGGCTTACGGCGCGGTATCGGAGCAAACGGCGTCGCTTATGGCGGCGGGGATACGTAAACGCGCGGGCGCGGATATAGGCGTCGGAATTACCGGGATAGCCGGGCCGAGCGGCGGAACCCTCGAAAAGCCGGTCGGAACGGTGTATATAGCTATTGACCTTAGCGGAAAAGTTTTTAAGGTCGAGCGTTTTGCATTTTCGGGAAAAAGAGACGAGGTTAGGCTTAAAGCGGTGCAAAATGCGTTAATTATGTTGTTAAAATTGTTGGAAGATTGAATTAAGAGGATTGAATTGAAAGAGAGGAGTAACGGCTATGACATCAACTTACAATAAACGCCCGCGCGCAAGAGGAAAAGTCCGCGAATCCAATAAGAACCCGATAGCTTATATTGAATGGATTACACCTAAGAACAACGGTGCAAGAATCCTTCTTATTTTAGCGGGTATGATACCGCTTGCCGTTTTATCGTTGTTGGACTGGGTAAAAATCGGAGCGGATAATCTCGGTATTGAGGAGACGTTGAGTTTTAATAAATTAAGCCTCGTTACATCAATAGACGAGCTAAGCAAACTGTTATTCCAAATTGTACAGCCCATGACGTCAACCCCGACAGAGCTTCAGCTTGAGTCATTAGCCGAGTTTGAGGCGTGGTTTACGGGGTTTAAGGGAATCTTTATTTTAGTTTTGATAATGCTTATACTCGCTTTAGCGGCGTTAATTTTGTCAATAGTTTTCGGCAAAAGTAAAGCCCGCGCCCCATTTGCGTTTTTAGGCTTCGGTTTGGGAGCGGCAACCCCGATTGTGTTTTTTTATGCGATTAGCACAATTAATGCAAAAGCGGGCGTAACCGTTTTGGAATTGACGCTTTTTACGTATTTGGCTTTATTGGCGGGGCTTTTGGCGATGGTTTATTGTATCAGCTACCCGGCTATAGGCGATGCGCGCGGAAAACGCAATTCCCCGTTCACACGAGCGGTAACGTCATTTGTTCCGGTTAAAGGGGACGGTGCGTTAGAAAGCACGCGCAAATTAATTTTTACAGCCGCTCTGATAAGCTTTATATACTTTGCGTCAACCTTAGGCGTAGATATGTTCAACGAATGGCGCGCTAACAGGATTAACAGCGACCTTAAGAAGGATAAGGATATGACAATAGATATAGGCGAAGACCCCTTCAACAGAGAGCCGCGTTTTTTCAACGCTTTATGGGAAAAGAACAACGACGTTGTGGGTTATATAGAGATTAAGGATACGAAAATTGATTATGCGGTGCTTCAGACCGATAACAACGATTATTATCTTGATTACGACTTTGACCATAATCCGAGCAAGGGGGGGTGGATATTCGCCGACTTCAGAAATAAGTTAGACGGATTCGACATTTCCGATAACACAATACTGTATGGTCATAACATAACTACGGGATATTATTTTGCCGCGCTCAGTAATTATTACAGGAAAACGGTAGACAGCACGTTGAGCTTTTATAAGGAACACCCAATTATAAATTTTGATACGCGTTATGAAAAAGCCGAGTGGAAGGTTTTTGCGAGCGTTTTGTTCAATACGCAGGAGGAATTTGGCGACGTTTTCCAATATTGGAACGTCACCGAGTTTGAGGACGAGGACGAATTTAACGATTATATACTCGAAGTAATGGACAGGAGCGTTCTTTTCACCGATGTTGATTTGGAATACGGCGATAAGCTTTTAACCATGTCTACCTGTTACTGGCCTATGACCGGCGTTGACACAAGGGTTGTTACCTTTGCGCGAAAGGTTCGCCCCGGCGAAAGCAAAGACGTAGACTTCGACAAAGCGAAATACAACACCGGTGTATTAAGGTTCGACAAGGAAAAGCAAATATACGGCGACGTATGGAACGGGCGGGTATGGGACGCCGAGAAATATTTAAAAGGTTATAAAGGCTGAAATATATTTGGCGAGGTGTTTTTATGAGTAATAATATTAAAAACAGACCTGATGCAAAAAAAGCAAATAACGAGTTGAATACAGAGGAAAACGCTTCTTCTGTATACATAAAAAAAATAGGCAAAATAAACAAAATTATATTTTGGGTTTCGGTTTCCGTACTTGCGATTTGTTTGATTATAATTATCGCGGTGTTGATATCGAATGCGAATAAACCCATTCCCGACCCCGGACGCGAATGGCTCCCTAATACAATAGTAAAGCTTTCCGCGCCGTCCGAGCTCCCCGACATGGAGTCGGACGAGGACGAAGACGCAACCGTTCTCATCGACTGGGAAGAAATGCACGCGCGAAATAATCATTTTGTCGGGTGGTTAAAAATCGGCGATACAGTTGTTGACTATCCCGTTATGCAATTCCTCGAGGATGAATTTGACCATATGGATACATTAGGGTATACCGGAAATTCTTATTACCTTAAACGCGACTTTGACAGAAACTACAGCGATTTGGGTTCGCTTTTCGTCGACTGGCACACACCGATTGTTAATAAAAAACGCCCCGATAATGCCGTTATATACGGACACAATATGAGTTCGGGCGCGGGCTTTGCTTATTTAGTCAATTATTTCACGGAACCCGGCGGAAAGGATTTGTCGGCGGCGTATTATAATAACCCCACTATTGATTTTACAACCGTCTATGAAAAAGAGAGAAGCACATATAAAATATTCGCAACTATGTATTTGAACATTAACGAAGAACACGGTGAGGTTTTTAATTATTATCAAAGACGATATTTCGATACAAAGGGCGAGTTTTATGATTATATAGGCGACGTAATGGACAGGAGCGTTTTTTATACCGACGTAGACATCGAATACGGCGACGAGCTTCTTACCCTTTCAACTTGTTTTTTTCCGTTCGGCAGAGATATAGAGAGCAGGGTTGTGGTTATTGCCCGACGAGTCAGAGAGGGCGAAGACCCCTCGGTTGACACATCCTCCGCATATGTCAATCCGTCGCCGCGATATTTTGACCTTTATTATTCGAGACAGGGGGGCGAATGGGGCGGAAGAAGCTGGGACACCTCAAAGGTAAAGGGATTTGATGAATTTTATAATTTTTAAATTTGACAGAATATTGGCGAATATACGCAAAATAACGGCTTTTACTTTAGCCGCGGCATTTTGCATATCATTAACGGCTTGTAAAAAAAGCGAACCGGAACCCGCGCCGCCTCCCGAAGCAACGCGCTTTGAACTCGAAACCGACGCGCCCGAAACGGAGCCGCCGGTAACCGAGCCGCCAAAAATGCTTCCGGATTATTTGGAGTGGTGGGAGAAGAACAACGATGTTGTAGGTTGGATTCGATTGGGCGACACAAGGATTAATTACCCAATAATGCAAGGTAACGACAACGATTATTATATGTTACACGATTTTGACGGAAATGTTGATTTATACGAATCGTGTATAACCGCAGATTATAGGGTTAAATTCAATCGACTCGAAACCTCGGACAATATCCTTATATACGGTCATAACTCGGCAAAAAACACCTATTTTGCCGCATTGAGCAATTATTACAGGTCGACCGTAGACGGAACCTTGAGTTATTATAAAAAGTATCCCGTTGTTAATATTGATACTATGTATGAAAAAGCAGAATGGAAAATATTCGCCTGTGTTTTAATGAACACTAAAGAAAAATACGGAGAGGTTTTCCGTTATTGGGATTATATAGGCTTTAAAAACGAGGATAAGTTTTACGATTATATTCTCAAAATAATGGACAGAAGCGTTCTTTTCACAGACGTCGATATTGAATACGGCGATAAAATCGCAACGCTTTCAACCTGTCTTTATCCTTACGGAGAAGATGTAGATTCTCGCTGCGTTGTGTTTGCGCGAAAGGTTCGCGAGGGCGAGAGCGCAGAGGTTGACTTAGAAAAGGCAAAGCATAATACCGGAGTTCTTCGTTTCAAATATGAATCACAGGTTATAGGGGATTCATGGAACGGGCGGGTTTGGAACACAAAAAAATACTTAAAGGGATACAAAGAAACAAGCGCGAACACAAACCGATAGGAGGTGAATCGCCATGCCTGAATTAGATATCCGCAGAAAATACACTTACGGGCAAAAAAGAAGAAAAAAGCAAAAAGAAAATATACTTGTATTTGTAGCGTCGGGGCTTTTCCCGTGGAGCGGGGACTCTTTGTCGGATAAAATACGGAAGGTTGTTTTTTTGGTATCGGTATTGGCGTTGACCGTTTCTGTCGTTTTGATTATAAACTTTTATTTTGGGAATCATGACGCGGATTTAAATTCGGGTTATTTTGATGTAGATAACGATTGTGACAACATGATAACAATTTCTATTCCCGGCACTGCGATTACCGGCTCAAATATTTCTAATAATTCACAGGAGATTAAAATTCTCGAAAAGTATAAAAAGTTTTACGACGATAATTCCGAATTTGTCGGGTATTTATCAATTGACTCGGTTATTGATTATCCCGTTGTACAAAGCCAGGGGGATAAATCGAACGACTGGTATTTAAATCACGATTTTAACGGCGAGGAAACAAAAAACGGTACAATTTTCGCCGACAAATTCGGCGAATTTACACCCACCTCGCGCCCGCATAACACAATTATTCACGGTCATAACTTGATGAGTAAGAATAAGTTTCAACCGTTGGTGAATTATCGCGACAGTATGACCACGGAAGGGTTTCCCTTTTTAAAGGAACACCCCTTAATTAATTTCGATACACTTTATGAACCGGGCGTCTATAAAATTTTCGCGGTTTATCAAACCCACGTAACGGATATATACGGAAAATTCTTCGATTATTGGCGAAGGGTATATTTCCCCACAAAAGATGATTTTTACGAATATGTAGTTGAATCGCTCGACCGAAGCCATTATTATACCGGCGTAGATTTAAAATACGGAGATGAAATATTAACCCTTTCTACCTGTGACTTTACTATTTTGGATAAAATGCGGCTAATAATAGTTGCGCGACGGATTCGCCCCGGGGAAAGCACCGATATGGATACCGACGCCTTTATAAGCAATAGGGAAAACGGCGGCAAAACAGAAACGGGGTTTATGAAATACAAAATGTCCGACGCTTTTTACAAAATGCACAATAAAAACATGGGGTGGGGCGGAAGACAATGGGACATTTCTATGGTTGAAGGACTCGACCGCGCTTGGCTCGGCGAGTATGACGAAAGGGCGGGGTTCAGTTGAAAAAAACATCACTTTTAAAAATATCCTTTGCCTTAGCAATTATATCGCTTTACACCTATATATTTGCGATTATGGACAATGTACAGTTGACGGCGGACGTCGGTCGGCTCCCGATTAGTGAACCGTCTTCGACCGTTGACGAATCGGCGGCGGGTGAAAATAAACCGTCGGAATTAAATGTGGCAAACGGGGAAATGCCCGGCTTTGAGAACTATGACGCCCCGGTTGTGTTGCCCGCGGATTTGTCACAATTGCCCGAGACAACTGCCGTTGTTACACAAACGGATGCCGCCGTAACCGAATACAGCGGTAATGCAATAGCCGCGCCGACAACAGCTTTTGCGGCAACGTCGCCTACCGCAACCGTGCCGAGTGAAAACGCGCTCGTTACGGGGGAGAACGATTTGGAAACGCTTTTAGATAATGACCCGCTCACAACCGGCACATTTAAAATATCCTCGGGGGGAAGCACGGTTGAGGGTGACGCTTTTGATATAGTTACGCGGGTTATACAAGCCGAAATAGGGAGTGCGTTTCACAAGGAAGCAATTAAAGCACAAGCCGTCGCTATTTACACTTATATAAAACGTCAGAATAATGCGGGGAACGCACCCGTTCTTCCGATTGCCGCAAATGCGTCGGAACGGGTGAAGGAGTGTACAAAGGACGTATGGGAAAAATCGGTTTATTATAACAACGAGCTGATTCAAGCGGTATATTGTGCTTCGTCGGCGGGCTGGTCGGCGTCATCGCAAACCGTCTGGGGGTCGAGTATGCCCTACCTTAAAGCGGGCAGACGCGATTTTGACGAAAAACACGACCCGAACTGGGGACAAACGGTAACATTTACGTCGAACGAAATTATGACCAATGTGCTTCGCCAAACGGGGATACAGCTCTCCGGCGACCCGTCCTCGTGGTTGAAGATTATCAACCACGCCGATACGGTTTATGTAGACGATATGTCAATCGGCGGTAAAACGACATTTATGAATAACGGTAACGAAACAAAAATCACGGGGCGGGTTTTCCGTGAAAGAATAATGGGCTTCGGACTCCGCTCCGCCTCGTTCACCTTTGAGTACGATAAAAACAAAGATTCGTTTACGTTTAAAACAAACGGATACGGTCACGGTGCGGGATTATCACAAAACGGCGCGAATATTCTCGCAACTCATGAGGGGTATGACTACATTGATATTTTAAAGTATTACTATGTAGGTGTTGAGGTAAGATAGCTTCGGAGGGTGTGTGAGTATAGTCACATCAGTGCGGGATTAAAAGCGTCCGCATAATAATTAAGCTCAAGTAATTGAGGGACACTATCGGTTGTAATAACAACGCCCGCCACATCAAAGCGGGCGTTCATATTTGTAAAACGAGGATTCTCCTTGATAAAAGCGTATGCGGTTCTGATTATTTTGCGGCGTTTTTCGTAGGTCACCGCTTCGAGCGCGTCCGTCATGCTTCCGAACTTGCGCGTTTTTACCTCAATAAAAACTATCTCCTTATTTTGGACGGCGATTATATCAATCTCACCCTGTCGCTTTCGGTAGTTAGACTCGACTATTTTATATCCTCGCTTGAGCAAATAATCGGTAACGGCGATTTCACCGAAATCGCCGCGTATTTTTTTGATATTGTTACTGTTTTTCATACATAATCTTATCCTTATCAAGACCGTTATTCAACCCTAATATAAACCCAATGTGACAGGCGGGGATTGTCAGCGCGTAAACCCCCATGAATACATAAGGCGCGAAGGGGGCGAGTCGCAACACCTCAACAAACGCACTCGAAAAAGGGTATTCGGTTGTCATAGTCGAAACCAACATAAACGCCGATAACGGGAAAACCGCACCGTTAAGCATACGGTATACCCCTTCGTTATATTCTGTGAACAAATACACAACCGACGGTATAAGCATAACCCCCCACAAAATTGTCCCGACTAATGCCCACCGCCATTTCGGAACGCTTTCGGTATTGTCTTTTCGCTTTTTTTGCTTGGCGTTTTCGTCTAAGCCGTCTTTGTAAGCGGGGACGGCGACCAATAACAAATATATAGCGATTCCGAACAATACCGATAATATCATTATTAATGTTTCGCCCCTGAAAAATGCAAGAGAAACGCTCATTATTACAGAGAGAAGATTCCCCATAAGCATATATCCTAATCCGGACAACAGTAATTTTACAAACGGTTTTTGCATATTTGACGCCTTTCTCGGAAAAATAATCTAAAAGGGGAAAATATTATGGATAACAAAAAGAATAAAACACTTCACGGAAACGCGGCAAGGATTGACCCTAAAAAGAAGGTTGCTCCTCTATTCGAAATGTCGGAAACAAACGGGTACAGGGGCGTCGGCGTGTACGGTACAAATGCTTTTTCTCGCGCCTATAATCGGCTGGATTTCGACGAAGAGGCGGGAATACAAGAGGTCGATTCTAACCCGTTGTCTTAGTCAAAGCAATAATGGGGACTTCTAAAAACCTGTTCCCATAATACTACCGAACACGGTCATAGCTTTTAATAAGGCTTCTTCGTCGCTCGAATTGCGAACCGCGATGTACAAATCGTCCGGTGCGTCTAAATTTAGCGACGTTGAATCAAAAGGGTAAAAGGCACAGTAAAAGTCCTCGAATTTCATTTCCTCACCGGGAATATTTTCGAGGACTTCTTTATTCCCTATAAAAATCAATGAATTACCCATATTAATTTCGCCGAATAACTTAATCATGTTCCCTTGAACCGAGTCGGGGCTTCGTTGAACCCCCGCAACATCTGTGGTTAAGTCTATAAAGCGACATTCAACATTAACCCTCCCGTTGCCGTCAAAATCGGGCGTGTATTGTTCAAGCGCGGTTTTTAACTTATCGGAGTTTAGCGCAAAATATGCCGAGGCTTCCGAATTGTCCGCTATTAACATAACGGTTAAATCATACTTCTCCGCAGTTAATATAAAAAAAGCGAAGATTCCGCCGATTATCAAAAAAAATGACGCTATTTTCAAATGCAGGCTGTAATGATAAACAAAATTAGACAAAGCGGCTTTTCCGGTTAGTATGGGGGCGTCGGGTCTTTCATCTGAAGAAAATGAGCTTTCTTCAGATGAAATCAACCCTTGTTTAAGCTTTAAAAGCTCCCGTTTATCATCAAGTTTTGACATTTTTTCCTCCGCATTTTAGTGTTAAGCGGTATAAATACTCTCAACTGCCGTGAGGACGCATGGTGGGGAACAATAACACATCTCTTATAGACGGGCTGTCGGTTAAGAGCATAACGAGTCGGTCTAAGCCTAACCCCAATCCCCCCGTTGGCGGAAGTCCGTATTCTAACGCCAAAATATAGTCTTCATCAACCTCTGCGTTAGCACCCTGCGCTATTTTTTCGGCAACCTGTTTGGTGAATCGTTCGCGTTGGTCTTGCGGGTCGTTTAATTCGGAAAAAGCGTTACCAAATTCCCAGGTGTTAATAAAAAATTCAAATCGCTCGGTGAAATCCGGGTCGTCTTTTTTTCGTTTTGCCAAGGGTGAATTATCAACGGGGTAATCATATATAATTGTCGGCTGAATCAAATTAGGTTCAACACATTCCTCAAAAAGCTCAATAAGCTCCATGCCTTTAAGCCCGGTCTTGCCGGTATATTTCTCAACCGCCTCACGCATAGTCATGCGCGCCCAAGGTTTACCTAAAGCAATTTCAACCCCCTTATAGGTTAGGGTGTCCGAGCCTATTATTTTATTACAAAGGTGACGATACATTTCCTCTATTAAATCCATCATGCCGAAATAATCCGTATACGCCTGATACAATTCGATTGATGTAAACTCGGGATTATGCGTTGAATCCATTCCTTCGTTGCGGAATATACGCCCGACCTCATACACCTTATCAAACCCGCCGGCAATCAACCTTTTAAGATACAGTTCGGTTTCAATTCTGAGGAACATAGGTATATCGAGGGCGTTGTGCCGCGTGATAAACGGGCGCGCCGCCGCGCCAATTTCGAGCGTATGCAAAACGGGGGTGTCGACCTCTAAAAATCCGCGCGAATCCAAAAAAGCCCGAAGCTCCTTCAATATTGCCGAACGCGCAATAAATACATTTTTCACCTCCGGGTTGGCGATTAAATCGAGGTAACGCTTACGATAGCGTTCTTCCTTATCGCGCAAGCCCTTATGCTTTTCGGGGAGGGGGTGTAACGACTTTGCCAATAAGCTGAGTTCCTTAGCGTGTACCGATATTTCACCCCTTCTTGTTCGAAAAACAAATCCCGTTAAACCTACTATATCCCCCAAATCCCACGTTTTAAATTCGTCAAATTCATCTTCGCCGATATCGTCTCTTTTTACGTATACCTGAATCCTTCCGCTACCGTCTCTGAGGTCGATAAAATTCGCCTTTCCCATATCGCGCCAGCTTGTTATTCTTCCCGCTATGACAACATCTTTATTTTCGTATTCGTCAAAGCTTGCATGAATTTCGTCCGCCGTTATGGTGACGGGGTATTTTGTTTGCAGATATGGGCTTTTTCCTTTTGCTTTAAGCGCGTTAAGCTTTTCGGTTCGAAGTCGGTTTTGTTCCTTAAGCCCCGCGAGTATCTCCTGTTCCGACATTTCCGTTTCTTTTTTCACATCGTTATTCATTACTTAGAAATCTCCAAAATTTCATACTTTATAATTCCCGACGGCGTTTCGGCTTCGACAATATCTCCGACCGTTCGCCCCATACAAGCCGCGCCGACGGGCGACTCATTGCTGATTTTATTGGCTTTCATATCGACTTCTCTTGACCCTACCATAGATAAGTCGAGTATTTTCCCGTTTTCTGTATTCTTTATTTTTATTTTATTGCCTATTTGGATTTGGTCGGTCGTAAGACTTTCCGAATCGAGAATTTCAACATTCATAAGCGTCGCTTCTATTTGAGAAATTCGCGCTTCTATAAGCCCCTGTTCATTTTTTGCCTCATCATATTCCGAGTTTTCGGAAAGGTCGCCGAACGACATAGCCGTTTTTATTTTTTCGGCAACCTCTCTTCGTTTTACCGTCTTGAGTGTTTCAAGCTCCTGTTGTAATTTGCTCAATCCTTCTTTTGTTAAAATTGTTTTTGCCATATTAGTCTCCTTCTAAGTTATATAATTATATAATTGTTTCAAGAACTTCAAAAGCCTTTTGAAGCTGTGCGTCATCAATATCGCCGGCTTTGACCTCATAATCGGGCGATAAACCCGTCCCCGCATATGAGAGACCCGAGGACAAAATAACCTGTGCTGCGGTTACACGAATCGCGCTTCCGTCGTTTAAAACCTGTGTATTCTGTATAAAAGGATTTCCCGCCGTATTTTCGCCGATAAGCTGTGCCGAGGCATGACTCTTCAAAACTGCCGCAAAAAGCTCCCCCGCGCCCGAGGTTTCGGAGTTTATAAGGACAATAATCGGTATATCCTGCATTTCATCGGGTAAAGCTTTATTGTCGTCGGTAACTATCAACTCTTTGCGTATACCGCCTTTATGCTCGCTGAACGCAATTACGTCCGCCGAAACCAAGTCGTTCACCATGTTTTGTACGGACGGCGTATAAAATCCATCTGCGTTGTTTCTTAAATCAATTAAAATTGCTTTTACCTCTGCCTCGATAAATTCCTCCAAAGCCGATTTAAACTGTGCCGCGGTAAGGTTGTTAAAGGTAGATATACGAGCAATCCCAATGCCTTTTTCGGTTATTTCCGAATCGACCGAAATAATATCAATCGACTGTCTTATTAAAGAATAGTCGATGATTTGCCCTTCTCTCATTATATTCAGCCTAAATCGCGTATTCTCTTCCCCGAAAAGCAGAGTCAACGCCGCCTCCGCGCCGACGCTCAAAACGTCCGTTCCGTCTATCGAGGTGATTAAATCGCCTTTTTGAACCCCCTGCAACTCGGCGTCAGAGCCGGGATATACCTCAACGATTGTAATATATCCCGAGTCCTCTTTTTCAACCCTAATCCCGCTCGATACAAGCTGTCCGCGCTCATGTGCGGCGTATTCCGAATACTCGCTTACGGTCATATACATTGTATTCTTATCGCCTACACCCGAAATATACCCCGAGAATATTCCGTAAGCGAGTTCGTCTTCGTTTAAATTGTGAAGACAATTATTGCGTACATATGAATCAATTTCGCGAAGCTTCGCGCTTATTTCGTCCCTCCTGAGCTCCGGTATCATGTCGTTATACATATTAAGAGAAACCGTCCAGGTTATGACAAAAGTAACGGTACAGGCAATTGCGATTAAGCTTATACATACACCGATTGATATTCTTTTATTCATGCTATGTTAATTATCCTCTTTTCGTTGTGATGCAACATCACGCTCCATATAATCCTCTGAACAGGAACAGTAAATAAACTTATTGTTCCCGACAACTCTTTCTATAAGCCGAGTTTTGTCGAGTGTAATCATTTATCTTGTTGTATTGTCGCCAATACAATCATGCCGCCTTGTCGCAGTACCCCGAGCAAGGGTATTAACCTGCTGCGTTGCATCGGATAGGGTTTACATGGCGGTAACGTCTCCGTTACCCCGGTGAGCTTTTACCTCGCCTTTCCACCTGAACTCCGCGAAGGAGTTGTTTATTTCTGTTGCACTCGCCCTATAGTCGCCTACGGCTGCCGTTAGCAGCTATCCCGCTCTGTGATGCTCGGACTTTCCTCACGCTCGTCTTACCTTATAAGATAAGCAAACGCGCGATTACACAAAAAAGTTGTAAGGTACAGTATAACACAGAATATTCGTTTTTGCAAATGTTTTAAAAAATTTATTAAATTTTTTTGAAAAAAGTATTGACATTCCCTAAAAAACGTGTTAAACTGCTGTTAGCACTCGAGGCAAAGGAGTGCTAACACTGTGAAAAGGTGAGTGATAATGAGCGATAGCGGTTATAAAATGAGCGAACGCAGCTTTAAGATATTAGAGGCGATTATCGACGAATATATTAAAAGCGGCGAACCGATTGGCTCAAAGCTGCTTACTCAACGGTTGGATTTTCCCGTTTCCCCCGCAACCGTCCGTAACGAGATGGCGTTACTCGAAATGCAGGGTTTTCTCGACCACCCGCATACATCCGCCGGAAGAATCCCTACCGTTAAAGGATATCGTCTATATATTGAACGGCTAATCCCCGAAAGTCGTTTAAATCTGTCTAATGAGGACAGATATGTAATTGACTCTGCCGTGCGGAATATTTGCGGCGATTCGGACGAAATGATAATCGAGAGCGCGTCGCACGCTTTGGCGGAGCTTACAAAATGCGCGGTGGTGTCTACAAGTAACATAAGCCGATTTTCCGTTATCACAAAGGTTGAGGTTATTCCCGCGGGTAAAAGAGTATATGTGCTTTTGCTCGTAACCTCAGACGGCGGGGTTAAAAACAAAGCTTGTCGCTTATCATTCGATTTGGATAATGAACAGCTTGAATTTTTCACAAAATTTGCCAATGAAAATCTCTCGGGGGTAAATCTCGAGAACCTTTCGGAAGAGTATATTGAAAAAATCGGCATCGCCTTAGGAAGCTATATGGTATCGCTTTCGCCGTTGTTAAAAGCGGTATCCGACATTTCCGGGGAAATGAAAACAACTGCGGGGAGGGTAAAGCTCGAGGGGGAAACAAACCTAATCGCTTCCGAAGACCTCCAAAAGAAAGAAATTCTTTCTATTTTGGAGAACAGAAACGCTTTTACCGAATTATTGGATAATGCTTTTTCCGAAATAAACGTGATTTTCGGAGAAGAAACCGAAAAGGAAAACACTTTTACCGTTTCAAATTCGGGGTTAATTGCGGGGAGCTTCAGAAAACACGGGCAAACGGCGGGGAATTTTGGTGTAATAGGCCCGATGCGGTTGGATTACAAAAAGCTTATTCCCTATATAGAATATTTTGCGGTAGAGGTCACGCGTTTATTATCTGCGGACGAATCCAATGAATTCGAAGAACAGGAGGACAATTAGATTTGAATAAAAAGAAAAAAGAAACACAGGAAGTTGAGGTCGTCGAAACAGATGTTAAAGAGGCGGAGGTTGTCGACGAGGCTGTATCGGAGCCTGAACAGGAATTGAGCGAGGTCGATATTCTAAAAGACCAACTCCTGCGACAGGCGGCAGAATATGACAATTACCGTAAGCGCACGGCAAAAGAGCGGTTAGAGCTCGTTCCCGAGATTACCGCGTCAAATATTGCCGAGCTGCTTCCCGTAGCGGATAACATAGAGCGAGCGTTACAGGCGGAGTGTTCCGACGATAATTATAAAAAGGGCATCGAGATGATATATGAGAGTTTGATACAGGCTTTGAAAAAACTCGGTGTTGAAGAAATTGACGAAGAGGATTTTAACCCGGCATTTCATCAGGCGATTCAACAAATCGAACACGATACGCTCGAAAGCGGGAAGGTCGCCGAGGTATTCCAAAAGGGATATAAAATAGGCAGTAGGGTTATACGCTTCGCTATGGTTTCGATAGTTAGGTAAAGGTAAAAAAGAGCGGAGGCGCGGCAGGCTCTGCCTGACGGCAGTCCGCTTGACGAAGGAGAGGGTAAAAAAGAGCGGAGGTTATTTTTATGATGTATCCTTATATTACACTTGCAGATGAAACGCTTATCACTCATTCGCATTTATTGGGCGAGGGGGACGGTAAATCTGTAAAAGTTCACTTTGAACGCCCTACAAACGGTGGATTTGATTCTGTAACATATATTCTACCGTCTTATAAGCAAATCGAAAGAATCGGATATAGCGACCAAGAGATAGCAAAATTTGAACGCTTTTTAAAAAGAGCCGCACACTCTTTTTTCAAATACGCCGAAACGGGAGGACTCGATATTGCCAAAATTAATTAGTGTCGGTCAGTATATTATATTTTTTTGGTCGTGCGAAAACGATGAACCGATTCATGTTCATATTTCCGTAAAAAAAATATCACCTAACGCCACTAAAATATGGCTTACCGAAAGCGGCGGTTGTATTGTATCAAATAATAACAGCAGAATACCGCAAAAAGAGCTTAACAAACTTTTAGATATTATTTGTGATAAACACACAGATATTTGTGATGAATGGAAAGATTTCTTTAGTACGGAAGAAATAAAATTTTATTGTTAATATAGTCAAGAAAGGAGACTACAACAATGGCAAAAATAATAGGTATAGACTTAGGCACAACAAATTCATGCGTAAGCGTGATTGAGGGCGGTGAAGCAATTGTAATAACTAATGCGGAGGGGTCGAGAACCACCCCGTCGATAGTTGCGTTCACCAAGGACAACGAGAGATTAGTGGGACAGCTCGCTAAGAATCAGGCGGTGACAAACCCCGATAAAACAATTATGTCAATTAAAAGAGAAATGGGTACAGACCATAAGGTTGACATTGACGGGAAAAAATACACGCCACAGGAAATATCGGCTATGATACTCCAAAAGCTGAAAACCGATGCGGAGGCGTATCTCGGAACGACCGTTACCGACGCGGTGATAACCGTACCGGCATATTTCACCGACGCACAGAGACAGGCGACAAAGGACGCGGGTCAGATTACCGGACTTAATGTAAAGCGTATTATTAACGAACCGACCGCCGCGGCTCTTTCCTACGGTTTGGATAAAGACCAGGAGCAGAATATTGTGGTGTATGATTTAGGCGGCGGTACGTTTGACGTTTCGGTTATAGAGATGGGCGACGGTATTCAAAAGGTCTTAGCCACGGCGGGAAACAACCACTTAGGCGGCGACGATTTTGACCAAAGGGTTATTGAGTTTTTGGCGAGCGAATTTCTGAAATCCAGCGGGATTGATTTAACCAAAGACAATATGGCGTTACAACGGCTTAAGGACGAGGCGGAAAAGGCAAAAATTACGCTTTCTTCGTCTGCCACCGTAAACGTGAACATTCCGTATATTACCGCCGACGCGAGCGGGCCTAAGCACTTGAGCGTTGATATTACTCGCGCAAAGTTTAACGAATTGACTTCCGATTTGGTAGAAAAATCAATGTCGCCGTTGAAACAGGCTCTTGCCGATTCGGGGCTTTCAAAGGACGAAATCCACAAGGTACTTTTAGTCGGCGGTTCAACAAGAATCCCCGCCGTTCAAGACGCCGTTAAAGAATTTCTCGGCAAGGAGCCGTTTAAAGGAATTAACCCGGACGAATGTGTGGCT
The DNA here is from genome assembly GCA_009783205.1 of Oscillospiraceae bacterium. Taxonomy (GTDB): domain Bacteria; phylum Bacillota; class Clostridia; order Oscillospirales; family Ruminococcaceae; genus Ruminiclostridium_E. The sequence continues at coordinate 16,283 of WRHO01000011.1, read as the reverse complement.
ATGGGTGCGGCGATTCAAGGGGGTATACTCAATCAAGAATTGGGCGGCGATTTGCTTTTGCTCGATGTAACTCCGCTTTCTCTCGGAATAGAGACGCTCGGCGGCGTTTGCACAAAAATGATTGAACGCAACACCACAATCCCCTGTAAAAAGTCACAGGTGTATTCGACCGCCGCCGATAATCAACCGAGCGTTGATATAGTAGTTTTACAGGGTGAGCGCGAATTTGCAAAGGATAACAAGCTAATAGGCAACTTCCGTCTCGACGGAATAGCACCCGCTCCTCGCGGAATACCACAGATTGAGGTAAGCTTTGATATTGACGCTAACGGTATAGTTAATGTATCGGCAAAGGATTTGGGTACCGGTAAGTCACAGAATATCTCAATCACCGCCTCAACCAATATGAGCAAGGACGATATAGACAATGCAATTAAGAATGCAGAAGCTTTTGCCGAAGAAGACAAAAAGCGCAAGGAAGAGGTTGAAGCGCGCAATGACGCCGACCAAGCCGTTTTCCAAATTGAGAAATCTATTACCGATTTCGGCGATAAGGTGACCGACGATGACAAAGCAAAAATCAACCCGCTTTTGGACGCTTTAAAAGAAGCACTCAAGGGAGAGGATATCGAGAAAATCAAGGCGGCAAAGGAAGAGCTTATGAAGGAAGCGCAAACCGTCTTCGGCAGAATTTATCAGGAACAGGGGCAACAATATGCCGAGGAGGCACCCACCGCCGCAGAAGCGGGCGGCGACGATTCGGGAAAAAACGACGACGATAATGTTGTTGACGCCGAATTTACCGAGTGAGTTATACACCGCTTAACTGAAACAAGCGCGGAGCAAAATTGAGAGATTGGGGTCTATACAGATGTCTGATAAACGTGATTATTATGAAGTTTTGGGTTTAAAAAAGGGGGCAACCGACGACGCGATAAAGAAAGCGTTCCGCGAAAAAGCAAAACAATTCCACCCGGATTTAAACCCCGACAACCCCGATGCGGAGGTAAAATTCAAAGAGGTTAATGAGGCGAACGAAGTCTTGTCTAATCCCGAGAAAAAGCAAAGGTATGACTCGTTCGGTCACGCCGGGGTTGACCCTTCTTACGGCGGCGGGGGCGGCGGAGGCTTTGGCGGGTTCAGCGGGTTCGGCGGGTTCGAGAGCGGCGGTATTAACATTGATTTGGGCGATATATTCGACAACCTTTTCGGCGGCGGAGGCGGTTCGCGGACATCTAACCCTTCCGCGCCGCGACAAGGTGCGGATATCTCAATAAATCTCGATATAAGCTTTATGGAAGCCTGTAAAGGCGTTACGCACGAGATAGAGGTTAATCGCCAAGAACCCTGTGACACCTGTAAAGGCTCGGGTGCAAAACCGGGAACGGACTTAAAAACCTGTACCGAATGTAACGGGGCGGGGCGGGTTCGCTATCAACAGAGGACAATTTTCGGCATTTCCGAAAGCCTGCGCCCTTGTAACCGTTGTTCCGGCAAGGGGAAGATTGTGGAAACCCCCTGTTCGGCGTGTGCGGGACAAGGAAGAATTAACAGGCGGGAAAAGGTGAAGGTCGGCGTCCCCGCCGGAATTGACAGCGGGCAGATTCTCTGCGTTCGCGGTGAAGGGCATATTGGAACTAACGGCGGCGGCAGAGGTGATTTAAATGCGCGTATTTCAATAAGACGCGACCAAATTTTCCGACGTGAGGGGTTTGACGTTCATTGTGATATACCCCTTACTTATTCTCAAGCCGCTTTAGGCGTAACCGATATGGAGATTCCGACAATAGACGGCTCGGTTAAACTGACCATACCCGAGGGAACTCAACCCGGGAAGGTGTTCCGATTAAAAGGAAAAGGTATTCAAAAGCTGAGACGAGAGGGCAGAGGTGACGAGCTTGTTAAAGTGGTAATCGAAATTCCCAAAAATCTTACCAAACAGCAAAAAGACCTTTTGCGTCAGCTTGACGAATCCTTCACCGACAAGAACTTCGCTAAAAGAGAGAGCTTTTTTGAAAAGCTTAAAAAACTAAACAAGAGATGAACATAAAGGGAGGGCTTTTGCCCTCCCTTTAGTGATATTGGTCATATACCGTCTATGGTCACCACTCGCTCCCGTCGGTTATTCCTACGAGATACTGTAAAATCTCAATGCCGCAGAAAATTGTGGGTTCGTCTTCTCTCTTACCCTCCGCGCTTAATACAGCGTCGGGGTTATCTGTTGCCATGCTTTCTAACCCCACAAGGTAAAGAAGTATCTCAATAAAACAGAATATGGTCGGCTCTCCGGCGGCAATGCCTTCTGTGGAGATAATGCCTTTTCTATGCCCCGGGACTGCTGTTGTGGTTTCGAGCGGCGTAGTGTCGGATGTGAGCGGTGTAGTGTCAGTCTTAGGTGGCGTGGTGTCGGTTGTGAGCGGTGTAGTGTCGGTTGTGAGCGGTGTAGTGTCGGTTGTGAGCGGCGTGGTGTCGGTCGTGGGTGACGTGGTGTCGGTTGTGAGCGGCGTAGTGTCAGTCGTGGGTGGCGTGGTATCGGTTGTGAGCGGCGTAGTGTCAGAAGTGGACGGCGTAGTTGTTACAGGCGGCGGTGTGTTTTGCGGTGTGTAGTAAAAGCCGCCTTCATCATGGTCGTTTTCATCAATTATCGCCTGTATCTTAGCAATTGACGCTTGAATATCGGGGGAATCCAAATCGAGGAGATTATATTTCACGTTTAAATACAAGAGACTGTTTACGTTCTCAAACGATGATATATCGGTCAGATTATTGTTGCCTAAATCAACCCGTACAAGTAATTCACACCCCGAAACATCAATATTTGTAAGGCTGCTGTCTTCAATGTACAAATATCCAAGCCTCGTAAATTCCGAAAAGTCGGCATTTCCGCTTAATCCGCTTGCTAACGATACGTGATACGCTTTTTTAGGTAGTTCATATTCCCACCAAATGACGCCGCCCCACGACTCCGGGTCTGTCAAATCCCAGCCTAATTTTGCCAAATTATCCCCCTGTAACGCGAACGCTACAAGCTTTTGATAGTCGTTATCGCTGTAGCCGTCGGGGGTGGGGTATAGTTGTGGAGTGCGTTGCGGTGTGTAGATAAACTCGCCTCCATTTTTATCAACAATCGCCTGTATTTTTGCAATTGAAGCGATTATTACAGGGTCGGACAAATCAAGGTAGTTATTTTGTACATATACATTTTTAATGCTTTCTGAACTTTCAAGCGTTGATAAATCCGTTAATTCGCTGTAGCATAAATCAAAGCTTCTGAACGAGGGTGTGTTTGTAACATCAACATCGTTAATAAAAGTTACATCAATGTATATAGACTCAAGTGCAACAAAATCGGAAAGGTCAAGCTTGCCGCCTACCATGTCTTTTATTTTAATATGCTTTATTGACCTCGGTGAATCGTCATTCCAAACAAAATACGTCATGTCACTATATCCCTCCCAAGAATCGGGGTCAGATAAGTCAAAATTCAATTTCATGGGGTTATCACCTTGTATCAAAAACTTCACAAGCTTTTGATAGTCGTTATCGCTGTAGCCGTCGGGGGTGGGGTATTGTTGAGTTTGTGTGGGCTTATACATCTTCTCGAACGCTTGCAGTACCGGCATATTGTTATTCACTCCGTCAATATAAGTCCATACATTGTCGAAGTCGAAGCCGACGAATGAAGACTGTTGTTGCATTTGTGCGGTGGTGAGCGGGGTTGTTGTGTCAACATCGCCGCTATAATCGGGTTGACTGCCGATACCCATTTTAGGATTCTGATGAACCCCTCCTAATACTTGTTTACTGTCGCTGTTCCAATAACAGTTATTTATTATGCCGTTATGTGAATAACCGCTAATTCCGCCTATAAATGAGTCGTTCTCGTTTTCAATAACCTCCAAATCGCCTGTATTGTAGCAATTGCGGGTATTCTCGTTATAAGATATAATTCCGCCCGAAACGAATAGGCTCGTCACGTTGCCCGCGTTATAGCAATCGGAAATTTCACCATCATTGCAAATTCCGCCGGCACAGCAGTCGGAGTTTATATTACCTGTATTATAGCATTTGTTGATATCCATAGCTAATCCGGCAATTCCTCCGGCGCGGGCATCTTTTTCTAAAGCGGTTATATTGCCTGTATTAAAGCAATTGCTGATAGTTCCGCAGCTATAATAGCCGTCACCGACAATCCCGCCCACGATGGTCCACGCGTCGGTATTATCGCTTGAGCTGCCGGTTATATTACCGGTGTTATAGCAATCGGTGATATTTACGTTCCCCCATATTTCGCCGACAATTCCGCCCGCACCAACATCATAACCGGAATCAACCTCTATATCTCCGGTGTTATAGCAATTGCTGATTGTTATGCTATTGTGAGTATAACCGACAATTCCGCCTGCGTTAACATATCTGTTATTGTTGATTTTGATATTTGTTCCTTCTAACCCGACATTCTTGATTGTCGCGTTATCGGTATACCCAAACAACCCGGCATAAACATAAGGTTTTGTAATCGCCATGTTGCGGATTATATAACCCTGTCCGTCTAATATGCCGGTGAAAGGGTTGTGTTCGTCTTCGCCGTTATTAATCGGAACCCATTCTTCCCCGTCCAAATCAATATCATTTGTCAAGTAAAAATTGCCGTCGAGATTGTCCGCAATTGCTTTGAGTCCCGCTCTGTCCGAAACGGGAATCCAATCGGCATATTGGGGGGCGGTCGGGTCTATAATTTCAATTGGGGCGATAAAGTTGGGTAAAACCTTTGTTTGTGTGGGCGGGTTTGCGGTAACGGATATAATCCCCCAAAGGTCGTTTTCGCAAACCCATATATAGTATGTTTCGTCTTCTCTCCCCGCGTACATAATGTTCTTATAAACGGCGGGGACGATTACATTATCATTAACGTCAATAATCCCGCAATCATAGCCGCTCGAGTTAAATATCGCGCTATAGTATAAATCACAATCATCATAATAGGAAAGCGAATCTTTATAATCATAATTTCGGGTCGTTGTGTTTCCGTTTTTGTCTATATAATGCGAGCTGATATTAGTGCCGCTTTTTACGTACACCTGTGCCACGCCGCCGCTAAAGGAGTTTACAGAGTAATAGGTGACAGGAATAGCTATTTCGCCGTCTTCGTCAACGAACCCCCATAAGCCGTTAATGCTTACCGCGGCTAAGCCCTCGTTAAAGCTTCTGGTTTCGGTATATATTGTAGGAACTACGAGGTCGCCTTTATTGTTAATAAAGCCGTATTTGCCGTTTAAACGAACGGAGGTATGTCCGCCGTAAAAGTATGGTGAGGCGGAATCGTATATAAGGGGGACAACGACCTCGCCGCTTTTATTGATAAAGCCGTATTTGTCGCCTTTTCGAACCATAGCGAGGTCTCCGCTAAAAGAGTAAATTGAGTCGTATTCGAAGGGGACGATTAGTTCATAACTCCTGTTAATAACGCCGTATTTGCCGTCTTTTCTCACTATTGCGTAATCGTCGTTGTAAAAGCTTACTCCCGAGTCAACCTCAATCGAAAAAACAATTTCATTATTCTTGTTGAGTACCCCGTTAAGCTTACCGTTTTGGAAGGATATAAAATGTTCATCGTCGTATTCTTTTATATAGTCCCATGTCAGCCGTTCGTATTCAAATGGAATTATAACTTGATTGTTGAGGTCAATAACCCCGTATTTGCCGTCTTTTTCCACCGCGAGTACGTCATTATTGATGACCGCCGAATAAGCACCAAAGTATATATTGTCATATTCAATAGGGATAATAATTTTGCCGCTTGTGTCGACAAACCCCCACTTATAATCGCTCCAATCATTACCTATGGCGACCGCCGCTATCCCGTCTTGAAACTCAAACATATAATCATAGATAATCGGGACGACAATTTCGCCGCTCGTATCAATAACCCCGTATTTATAGGAGTCATAATAACCGTAATCATGACCATTATAAATGTCCGTAATCCAATTCTCGCCTATCTGTACTTGTAGTAAGCCGTCATTGTACCCGTATTCACCTACATAGTCATATATGAACGGAACAACAAGCTCGCCCGTCGAATTTGCGACGCCGTATTTGTAATCTAACCAATAGCCGTCTTCGTAATATTCTTCAAATTCAACCCATGTATTCCCCTTGCGGACGGGGGTTAAGCCGTTTCTGAAGCCGAGCGGATAATCTCTGTTATCGTCGTAAATCATTTGTAAATCTACCGATACAACCCACGATTCGTCGCCGTTTGTGAAAAGCCAGTATTGCCCCCCGTCATTTTTTTCGATACAACCTAAGAAGCCCTCTTCGTTATTACGCGCGTCATCGAAATACCAATAGTTGTCAAGCTCGGAGAAATCAAACAATAATTCTCCGTTTTTTGCATTATGAAGCGATAAATCCCAACCGTCGCCGCTCCACGCCAATACAACCGGAATAGAATTGTACGAAAAATATACGTCGTCGAACCTCATAGAGGGTTCAAGAATGGTTTTTACGGTATATTTGTCCGACGCCGTTGAAGGCGCGCTCGATACCGTCGAATCGGGCGAAACCGCCGTCGGTTTTTGCGGGAAGAACGAAGTAACCATTGAAAACACGATAAATAAAGATAATATGCGCTTTTTCATAATCAAACCCCTCCTATTTACAGCTCCTGTTTAATAAAAAATCGAATCACTTTTATTGTATTATATGTTGTGAAAAAAGTCAATTGTAAAAGGCGCGTAAAAAAAAGTTTGTGAACTCTTACAAAAATATAAGCGAGTTTTTGGCAATAAAGCCTAAAAAGCCGCCCGTCTCAAAAGCATGACAAGCGGCTTTTTGTAAATTTTCGGAGGTTGTCTTTAGGAGACTGCCTTTAAACAGTTTCTTCTTTTTTTGGTCTTCCGCGTCCTCTCTTGACCGTTTTGCGTTTTGGCTTCTCTAACCCTAATATTTCATATGTAAGGTCGGAGAACTCTACGGCGGATTTTGAGCGGGGGGCATATTTGTTGACCGTTTTCCCGTGTGCGGGGGCTTCGGCAATTGATACGCTCGATGTGATTTTTTGATGAAAAACGTCTGTATCGAGCTGTTCGGCTATGATATTTGCCAATTCCTCAACCTCTTTTGTTAAAATCAATCGCGGGTTATATTGATTTAAGAGAATCCCCCTAACCTCGAGCATTTTATTGTAATACTTTTTAATTGCGAATATGGTTTCCTTTAGCTGTGAAAACCCCTGTAACGAGAGGATTTCGGGAATCATAGGAATAATGAGCCAGTCGGACGCGACATAAGCGTTAATTGTTAATACCGACAACGCGGGAGGAGTGTCAATTAATATGAAGTCATAATCGGCGGCAATTGTGTCGATTTGTTCCTTAAGTATATGCTCCCGCCCAACCGCAGTAAGCTCGAGTTCACAAGCGGAGAGGGTTATATTTGCGGGGGCAATATCGCATATTTCGGTATGCTGAATAATATCATAAAGCTCAACCTCTTGTTTTAAGGCGTTATAGACGGTATAGCTCCCCCCCGACACCTCCGCCCCCAAGCTGAACGAAAGGTTCCCCTGTGGGTCGAGGTCTATTGCCAAAACAGATTTGCCCATTTCGGAAAGACAGCCGCATATTGAGGCGCAGGTTGTCGTCTTCCCCACCCCCCCTTTTTGGTTGGTTATTGTGATAATTCTCGCCATAATTGTGACCACGCCTTTCCTTTAAGTGTTCCCCGTGTTCTTTTTTCTCTTTTTTGTTATTATTACCATAATGACAATATTGACCAAGCAAATTGCCGCCGATATGTCAAATGCGATTATAAAAATGTCGAACGCCGACGGCGACGCACCCGTAATCGGGTAGAGGGAAATCCATCTCCATTTTGTTCCTTCGATATTCCCCGCCGCGCCGAATCGCCCGCCTTGTTCAAAAAGCTCATAGTAGGCGTCGACCGGTAAAATCCTGTCTCTGTGTGTTTCGACGCCGTTTTTTAAAACCGAGCCGACCCCACCGTCGGTACTTATAATATAACCGTAATCATCAAACACCGCAAAAACACCTTTTCCCCCTTTATAAAGAGTATCCGACTTTGAGCTAACATAGTCGGGAATTAAGTCGTTTTCGGTTATAAGCACTATATACCCCGTTATATCCCCGGTTTCATCGTCTTTTACCGGCTTTGCACAGTAAAACCGCCCCTCGTCATAAAACCCCGAAACGGGCGAAGGGGTAGGCGCAAGACCGATTAATTCGGAAACATCGCGGAATGTCTCTGAGCTGTTATACTCTCCCATGTGGCTCGCGAAAACAAATCCGTCGCCGTTTGTAATCAATATATCGTAAATTCCGTCGCCGTTTTTAACATATTTGGTTAGAAAAGGCTCGACAAACCGCCCCGCCTCCGACTTGCTCGAAGCCTCTTTTACGGCATCAAGCTCGGCGGCGGCGGTTAAAAATGCGGTGTATTCACCCACCAAGGCGGTAATCCCCGTTGCGTTTGCGTACGCCGATTCAGCATTTGCGACGCTCGTAAGCTTTGCGGAAAAAGCAGAAAGCGCGAATAAGCCTATGACAGATGTAACCGCTACGGGGACAAGTATAAACGCAAGTAAGAGCTTTCTCATTCGCTTATGCCCTTTTCTAATTTCTCCAATTCTATTTCAACCCTTCGTTCCTCAAGCTGAAGGTAATTTATATAAGAGGAAATCAAATCCTCTTTATGCGGAGATATAGAAACGAAGGAGCATCTGTAGCCTAAAACCTCGCCATTATCCGATTCTTGAATCCTCAGCACCCTCGCCGTTACCTCTAATTTGTTTGAGTTTAGAATTGCCGTTAAGGATATAAGGTCGTCCACACGGTATTTTTCAGGCGTTTCGACGGCCATGAACACCCCGCCTATGTTAATGTCGTATATTTTTCCGTAAAGGTTAGGGTTATATGCGGTAACGTCCTCGCCCCTCGTAATATCGACTATACGACAGTTAATCGCCGTTTTAATTCTGTAATACCGTCTGTGATTTTCGAGGCTTCTTGCTTTTTCTGTGTCGATAATCAGCCTAAGCTGATTCCCGTTATAAAAAGCAACCTTACAAAAATATTTTTGTCTTTCGCCGTTTCTTGCGGTAATTACAATATCTACGGGGGTTCCCATATCGAACGCGGGCATATTCTTCCCCTTTAAAACTAAAATGTCGTCGACCGGATTTCTGTGTACTCCTCTTGCGTGAACAGAAAAACCCTTCGAACACTCATAAACAAGCTCGCCGCTTTGATTATATACCTGAATTGATTTGATTTTTTCGCTCAATTAAACCCACCGCCCTTAAATGATTTTAAATATAATAGTTTATTATACATCAACCCTTATAATAAATCAAGTGTTTATACCAAAGAAAAACAAAAAATATAAAATATGTTTTTTTAAAATACATATTTTTAACGCTGTACAAATTAAAAAGTTTATGTTATACTTTGTTGTACGATGACGGAGAGGGAGAAATTTATACGGCTATGAAATGCTATTTCCACTGTGACGCGAATATGTATAGAAAGAGAGTTCGTACATTTCTCGAATATATTGTCGCGCCCGTTGTGCTTATCGCGATATTTCTTACCGTGTGTCTTCTTCTGAGCCTTAGAAATCTTATGCACAGTCGGCTTTTAATCCCCGCCGGTGAAATCATCTGTGGTGTTATATTCGTATTTGCGTTAATTTCGCGCATTATGATTGAGGTGGCGGAGCGCAAAATCTATGCCCATTCTAAGTATACATACTTGGAAATAGGATTAAAGGACGTTGTGGTAAGTCTTTATGCGGGCGGATTCACTCATTTTGGGGAAAAGACGGTTCTTCGCAGATTATTTGTCATACCGCTCAATAAAATCGAATTTGCGGAAATATGCAAAGGAGAACGACTCATTATAAAAACCGATGAACCTTGTGTTCGGGAATATATCGGCAATTCAGACAGGCTCGGCTATTATTTTAAGGACGGCGTTCTTACCTTTAAAGAATTCTTTTTTGAAGAAAGCGGCTTCAGCCTTTCGCAACAAGCGGTTGTACCGCACAGATTCGGGGACGCAGAGGAAATTGCCGATTCGATTATCGCCGCAAAGGAACGCTTTGGCGATTTGCCGCCGCCAAAGCCTTATGTTTTTAAAGAAATGCCCCATGTAAAACTTAAAAAAATGCGGGAAAGAACAAGGAAAATGAAGGATTATTTATAAAAGTTACAAAACGGTTACAAAAATTTTTTAAAAAAATGTTGAAATTTATAAAAAAATGTAGTATAATGATTTTTACTATTAAATTAATAAGGAGTTCGGTATGGGTTTATTTAACACAACTTCCTTCAGATTATTAGAGCAGGGATTACAGTACACAAGCGAGAATAAGAAGATTATCGCTCATAATATTAATAACATTGACACACCTGATTACAAATCTAAGTATTTGCATTTTTCGGGTGTTTTGCGCGATAAAATGAACGAAAGCCACAAATATAAAAAAGAACTCAATCTTAGAATCAACGATGTTTTCGTCGATGAAATTACAAAAGGACAGCCCGACGGGAATAATGTCGATTATGAGATGCAGGCGGGAATGCTTAAAAGTAACGCTTTGCATCAAGAGGCAATTATCGGGCATTTAGAAAGCGAGCTTAACGCAATACGCATTGCAATGCGTAAAAACTGACGGACAATTGACAGTTGACAGTTATTATTTGTTATAGAGGGGGAGGAGTTATAATGTTTCTTAGTCATCTCGACGCGGCGGTCTCGGGCATTTCTGCACAACGGCTGCGTATGGACGTTATTAACCAAAATATCACCAACGCACTTACAACCGAAACGGAGGAGGGGGGGCCGTACAGACGGCAAATTACCCTTTTCAGCGAGGTTAAAGGATATAAGAACATAAATAAAAATAATCGACGTTTCGGCGAAGTTTTAGAATTAACGCTCGCCGAACGAAGACAGAAAAGCTTTGGCGGCGTCATGGTCGCCGAGGTTCGCAAATTGGAAAATGAGGATTCGCCGTTCTTGCCCGTTTACGACCCCACCCACCCCCACGCCGATGAGGACGGATATTACTACCTCCCCAATGTTGACACCGCCGAGGAACAATTTGACCTTATGCTCGCCACCCACTCGTTCCAAAATAATGTGGCGGTATACGATACCCTCGTCCAAATGGCGCAGAGAACGCTCTCCATGGGACGCGGAGGATAAAAAATAGACTCTGAAGCTTTACAACCGGCAGATATTTAATTGATTTCTTTATTCGAAGGAGGATTATAAATGTACATTTCCGATATTACCGCTATGCCGCCGATTGGCGTTCCCACCACCCCCACCGTTACAACGCTTACCGCCCCGAAGGTTGTTGAAAGAGCACCGGGACAGCCCACTTTTATGGACGTTTTTTCACAAATCTTCAACGAAGCGGTCAATACCGACGCCGTGAAAAACGCAGACAGCGTTCGCATGGTACTCGGCGACGTCGACGACCTTGAAACAATTATGCTTAATAAGGAAAAGGCGACGCTCGCTTTGGAATTATTTGTAAACGTGAGAAACGCGGTAGTAGACTCCTACAACGAAATAATCAGAATGCAGATTTAAGAAACGGCTCCTTAAAAGAGCCTGTTCAATAAAATTATTAAGAGGTTAATTATAAATGGATAAAGTAAAAGAATGGGGTTCTAAAACATTCACTTCCACTAAAGACAAATGGACAGGTTTAGCCGCAAAAACAAGAGTTTTGATTCTTGCCGTTGCCGGCGTTATAATTGTTTCGGCAATAGTTCTTACCGCGATTCTTAACGCATCTAAGGATATGATGTTGACCAAAACCTCCGGCGCGGACGAGGCACAGGAAATTGTATTAACCTTAGCCACGGCGGGTATTACAGATGTGCGGGTCGATTCAAACGATAATGTTTACGTTTCGGATAAGGCGGTCGGCGATGCGCGCCGCGCTTTGAGCGAGGCGGGCTTGCCGCGCCCCGGCTTCAACAACGATACTTTTAATAACAACATAGGAATGTTCACCACTGATACAGAAATGAACGAAATAATAAAGCATCAGTATATCGACTGGATAAAAGCGTATTTAGACAACATTCCCGAGGTTGAGAGGTCGGTTGTAATATTACATATTCCGAAGACCTCGAACTATGTAATGGTAGAAAATAAGGACAAGGAAGAGGCGCGAGCATCCGTCGGCGTTACGTTAAAAAGCGGAAAAACCTTGACTAATGCTCAAATTAAGGGTATTTACGGCTTTGTCAGAAATTCTGTCCCCGGTCTTGAGGAATATAATATAACCGTTACCGACGGCAACTCAATCGAGCTTATTCCCAACGATACGGCGGGTATGGAGGGTGAGGCACAGGCGTTGCGCCAACAGAGACTCACCATGGAGGCGGGGATAATCAACATGATGGCGGACGCTTATGAAGAACGGCTTAATCCCCTTTTGACCGCCGCGTTTGGTGAAAAAGGACACTATTTATCGGTCAATGTCGATGTCGATTTCAGCGATAATCACGAAACGCTTATTGAGGAATTTACCCCGATAGAAGGACTCGACGGCGGTATTATTCGCAAGATTCAGGAAAAAGCCGCGGCGGGAGGCGTTGCTTTAGAGGGCGGGCCAATCGGCACCTTTGTAAACTCTAATATCGGGCCCGATTACCCCACCATTCCCGAGGTTGAAGCGGGCGGTGAATTTTATCTCGAATGGGGTCGGGATATTGATTATGAAATAAACAGGCGGGTTGACACATATTTGGACACCGGTCTGAGAATAAAGAACAGGACGGCATCGTTGGTCGTCAATTCCGAGCCTATGACTCCCGCAGAGATTGAGGTTTGGGAGGGGATTGTTGCTAATGCTACCGGCGCGACACAGGTACAGGTGGTCGCAAAGGTGTTCCCGCTTGACCCTAATCCCATTGACCCGGGACCGCGAGGCTTTGCCGATATGACACGTAGCATCCTTATATGGATAATAATTGCGCTCGGCGTTCTTTTGGTAATACTGTTTATACTCGCTATTACAACGTCCGGCTCTAAGAAAAAGCGTCTTATCAGAAACCGCGGAGTTCCCGTTATAATAGACGGCGCGGGCGGATATCTCACCGACGACGCGTTCCAGCCGCTTCCGCCGCAGGAGGAAGGCTTTGAGCTACAGAGCCTGCTCGAAGAGAACGATACAAAGGACGTTGTGCTTAAGCGCGAGATAAAAGAGTTCTCTAAGTCTAACCCCGAAATTATCGCTCAATTGATTCGCACCTGGCTCCGCGATGATGAAGCTTAAACGCAAATAGTCCTTAATCAATCCACCAAAAAGAATCCACCGGAAAGGTATGTTTATAAATATGGCTGAAAAAAAAGAAAAGGTCGAAATGAATCCTTTACAGAGAGCCGCTTTGGTTCTGTCCTCTATCGGTTCGGAGAACGCGTCACACGTATTCAAGCATTTTTCCGACGATGAGATAGAACGGCTGACCCTCGAGGTGGCAAAGTTGGACTATTGGCCCGCTGAACAGGTTGAATCGGTGCTTAATGAGTTTTATGAGCTTTGTCTTACCCAAAAGGTCATTTCCGAGGGCGGCGTCGATTACGCACGCGAGGTACTCGAAAAGGCATTCGGCCCGCAACAGGCTAACGCGCTTTTTGAAAAAATAACAAAACAGCTTAAAACAAAGGCGTTTTCGTTTGTGCGTAAAGCCGATTATAAAAATCTTCTTGCGATAGTTCAAAACGAACACCCGCAGACGATTGCGCTTATTTTGTCTTATTCAAGAAGCGACCAAGCCTCTGCAATTTTGTCGGAGCTTCCTAAGGAGGTCAGGATTGACGTCGTTGAGAGAATTGCGCGTATGGACGCCGCGTCGCCCGATGTCGTTAAGTCTATTGAAGAGACGCTTGAGCGCAAGTATGCCAACCTCGTCACCATGGACTCAATGGAGGTCGGCGGTATCAATTATATAGCCGATGTACTCAATAATGTAGACAGGGCTACCGAAAAGTTCATTTTCGACGAGTTGATTCAAAGAGACCCGAAGCTTGCCGAGAATATTCGACAGAAGATGTTCGTTTTCGAGGATATTATTCTTCTCGATTCTATGGCTATACAAACCTTCTTAAAAGAAGTCGAGCCGAAGGATTTGTCGATATCAATAAAGGGGTCGAGCGCGGAGGTTGCGGAGGTTATTTACGCAAATATGTCGAGTCGTATGCGCGAATCCACCCAAACCGACGTAGAATACCTGTCTAACGTGAGAATGAGGGACGTAGAAGAAGCCCAACAAAGAATCGTCAATATTATTCGACGTCTCGAGGACGAGAATCTTCTCGAAATCAACAAGGGCGGCGGCGACGATATAATTGCCTGAGGGAACATTTATAAAGAGAAATGGCAAGTTAATTAATAGGGAATAGGGAACAGTTTAAATGGATAAAGTTACGAGAGGTGTAATAAAACAGGGGGGGTTGGTCAGCATTACGGGCGTCGCGCCGATTGAAGGCGGCATGACAACGCCCACCCGTTCCATAGATAACGGCGAAAAGCCGCCCGTTCCCGAGAAGGCTGAAGCTCCGCCCGCCTTATCCAAAGCCGAAATTGACGCGCGGCGAATCCGCGAAGAACTTGAAGCGGAACGATTGAGCCAAAAGACCGAGTGTGAACGAGAATGTAACGAGCTTCGCGAAAAAGCGGAGAAGGACGCGCAAAGAATACTTGACGACACCGACACAATGATAAAAACGCTTCGCGAAAGCGTTGAAGACGATTGTAACAATATTCGCAAAAAAGCAGAGGCGGAGGGGTATGCCGCCGGCTTTTCAAAGGGTGAAGATGAGGGGCATGAAGCGGGATACACGAAGGGGCAAGAGGAATGTAGAGAAACGCTCAAGGAGTTAAACTCGATTATAAGCCGCCTACCCGATGAAAAGGAACAGCTTTTTCGCGAGTATGAAAGTAAGCTTTTCGATTTGATTTTTACCATTTCAAATAAAATCACCGTCGGGAGTCTTAATCAAAAGGATAAAGCGGTTATTTCCAAAATGCTTAAAGAAGCGGCAAAGAACTTCAGAGGCTCGTCCTATGTTAAGGTATCGCTTTCTAAGCTCGATATAGAAGAATCGGCAAATGTCGATTTAGAGGATTTGTCTCGCATTTTCGGCAATTCGGGTGAACGCCAGCATATTGAGTTTGAGGTTTTAAAGGACGTTCCAAAAGGAACGCTAATCCTCGACAACGGTAGCGAAATCACCGACGCGGGTATCCAAACCCAGCTTAGAATGATAGAGAATCTCGGTAAGGGTAAGTTCAAAAATAAACCTGACGAGACTGACGAGACTGACGAGACAGTTGACAGTTGACAGTTGACAGTTGATAGTATAATGTGCGGGAGTTAATAATTAGATGGATTTGAGCGGGTTTCGTGAAGAACTGAATAACTTTGACTCTTATCGCAATATGGGCAAAATAGAGAAGATTATAGGCATGACCATTGAGGCGAGCGGCCCATCCTGTAACATAGGCGATGTATGCAGGATTTACAGCAAGGATATGAAAACCCACGTTTTTGCAGAAGTTGTCGGGTTTAATTCGAGCAAGGTTTTGCTTATGCCTTACACCGATATTGAGGGAATAGGCCCGGGGAGCATTGTTGATAATACCGGCGATAAGCTCATGGTGAACACCTCGCCCGATTTGGTCGGGAGGATTATAGACGCAATCGGTCGCCCGCTTGACGGCGGCGACGAGGTTGATTATACGGGGACAATGCCCATTACCGGTATAACCGTAAACCCTTTGACGCGACCGAAGATATCCGAACCGCTCGAAATGGGCGTTAAGGCAATAGACGGTATTCTTACCTTGGGTAAAGGGCAAAGAATAGGCATTTTCGCCGGCTCGGGCGTTGGTAAATCTACGCTTATGGGCATGATTGCCAAAAAGGTAAAAGCCGACCTAAACGTAATAGCATTAGTTGGGGAGCGCGGGAGAGAGGTTCGCGAATTTATTGAAAACGACCTTGGTGAGGAAGGTATGGCGCGTTCGGTGGTTGTAGTCGCTACGGGCGACCAACCGGCAATGCTTCGGAATAAATGTCCATTGACCGCTACGGCTATTGCCGAATATTTCATGCAACAAGGTAAAGATGTCTTATTGATGATGGACAATCTTACACGTTTCGCCATGGCGCAACGTGAGGTGGGGCTTTCCATAGGCGAGCCGCCGATTGCGCGAGGATATACCCCGTCAAT
>WRHO01000010.1 GCA_009783205.1 Oscillospiraceae bacterium | reverse complement strand
GGGGTAGAGCTTTCCCGCTAATGACGCGGGATATTTCCTGTCCGCGATATCGGGAATCTGCGCCGCGGTGAACGCCACCACGTTATAATCGGCATTGTCGCGGTAAAACGTGTTGAAGTTGTGGAAATCGCGCCCCGCCGCACCTATTATGAGGATTTTTCTCGGTTTATTTGCCATTGTTTTTGTTCTCCGTTTCTTTTTATTTTTTAACCTTGACATTTGCTTACAAATCAAGTATAATACATTTGTTCCGATAAGTCAAATTACTTTTTTTAATGATAACGATAAGAGGAGCTAATAATCAATATGTTAGTCAGCATGGAATTATATAGAAGCTTCTGTGAGGTTGCGACTACGGGGAATGTTACGAGAGCGGCAGAGAAGCTTTTTATTTCACAATCGGCGGTGTCACAGGCGATTAAGCAATTAGAGGATAAGCTCGAAACAAGATTATTTGACCGAAGCGCGCGTGGAATGAGCCTTACTCCGGAGGGGAAAACTTTATTCTCGTATGTCAGTAATGCGGTAAACCTAATCGAAAACGCACAGGAAAAGCTTACTAAAATGAAGAGTCTCAGCGAAGGTTCAATTAAAATCGGAGCGTCCGACACAATTTGCAGCGTGCTTTTACTCAACCTCCTCAAAAGCTTTAAAAACGACCACCCCGACATTCATATTACCGTACTCGACACATCTACCAAACAATCCTTAGAACTCGTAAAAAACGGAACCGTTGACCTTTCCTTTGTAACGCTTCCGACCATAGAAGACGCGGCGATTGAAATTATCACGATTATGCCTATTCACGATTGTTTCATTGTCGGCGAAAAATATGAACACTTGACAAATACCGTGCTTAATCTGTCCGATTTGCGGGATTATCCTATATTAATGGTCGAAAGCACAAGCAATTCGCGTAAACAAATTGACCGCTTTTTAGCGCAACACGGTATCGAAATCGAACCGGCAATCGAGTTTGCGAGTCTCGGATTAATGCCGAAATTTGCAAAAGAGGGGTTGGGAATTGCCGCAACAATTAAAGAGGACGTCCCGGAAATGTTGGAAAACGGGGAGTTGTTCGAGCTTCAATTCAAAGAACAACTACCGGTGAGACACATTGCGCTCGCTCAAATAAAAAATGTCACCCTTTCTCCCGCGGCACAAGCGTTTAAAAACGCAGTGCTTCGAGTATAAGACGGTATACCACAGTCTTCTAAACAGTATATCACAGCTTTCTTTATTTCGCAATAACATTTCCGTTTTTTTCATTTTTTATTTGTTAATTTTTCAAAATAGTTGACTTATATCATAGTTTAAAGTAAAATAGTTAAGGCAACCTCCGAAAACCTGTTTCGTGTAATCGTCGAGATGAAAATTTCGTCAGACGAGGCGATTTTTCTTTAAATAACCGTTGATATTTAAAGAAAAATTAACGAAGTATGGCGGAATTTTTCAGCCGGTGAGTGCCGGAAGAGGTTTTCGGAGGTTGCCTAAGGAGTATATAACCGAAGGAGCGTTAAATATATGGTGTTCATATTAAACCCAAAGGTGAAACAAGAGAAAATAGACGGTTTTATGAAAAGCTGGGAACAAAAAGGCTTTTCGACAATTCTAAGCGTGGGAACCGAGCATACTGCGGTATGCCTTATAGGGAACACCGCGCAAATTGATTTAGACCATGTTGTTCATACAACCGACATAGTTGACTACGGAAAGCGAATTACCGAGCAATACAAAGCGGTAAATCGAACCGTTCACGAAAACGTCAGCACTATTATCAAGGTCGGAGACGTGAACATAGGCGACGGCTTTTTCCCGGTTATATCCGGCCCGTGCAGCGTCGAGAGCGAGGAACAGGTTTTGACAATCGCAAAAAGCGTAAAGGAAAGCGGGGCGAAAATTCTTCGCGGGGGCGCGTTTAAGCCGCGAACCTCACCTTATGCTTTTCAAGGGAAACAGGCGGAGGGTCTACAAATACTCGAATTGGCAAAAAAAGAAACGGGACTCCCCATTGTTTCCGAAATAATGAATCAGACTCAAATTGACTTATTCGAAAACGTGGACATCGTACAAATCGGGGCGAGAAATATGCAAAACTTTGACCTTTTAAAGGCGGTCGGCGGTTTGAAAAAACCCGTTTTGCTCAAACGGGGTCTCGCAAATACGCTCGAAGAATTATTGATGAGCGCGGAATATATTGTCGCGTCGGGCAACCCCAATGTAATTTTGTGTGAACGCGGCATACGTACCTTTGAAACAATGACGAGGAACACGCTCGATATATCGGCAATAGTTATGCTCAAACAAAAGTCGCACCTCCCCGTTATAGCCGACCCGAGTCATTCGGCGGGGATAAGAAGCCTTGTCGCCCCTCTTTCAAAAGCAATCTTAGCGGTTGGGGCAGACGGGATAATGGTCGAAACACACAACGACCCCGCCAACGCGCTGTGTGACGGCGCGCAATCGTTAAATTTAGAAGAGTTTTCCGACTTAATGCGCGAGTTGAAAAAACGGGCAGTAACAGAAGAAAAGGAGATATACTGATGCTCAAGCCTTCGCTTGATGATGTGAAAAGAATCGTTTCTGAAAACGCCGATTGTCGCGTTATTCCCGTAAGTACCGAAATTTTCTCCGACGGGATTACCCCGCTTACTTTATTGAGAAAGTTAAAAAAGGTCAGCGGCAATTGTTTTATTTTAGAAAGTGCCGAGGACACAAAAAAATGGGGGAGATATACATTTTTGGGGTTTGAACCCAAAGCCGAAATAACCTCTGTAAACGGTATAACCACCATAAAATCCGCTCATTCGCTCGAAACAAAAGAGGAGAACCCAAATATTGCGATAAAACGGCTTTTAGCCGACAATAAAAGCGTACAATTTGATGACCTCCCTCCGTTTACGGGCGGGTTAATGGGTTATTTTGCGTACGATTATGCAAAATACTCCGAGCCGAGATTAAACTTAGACGCCCCCGATACAGAAGGGTGGAACGATGTTGACCTCATGCTTTTCGATAAGGTGTTTGCCTTTGATAATTTTCGACAAAAAATTATACTTATTGTGAATATTCCGACAACAAATATCGACATAGAGTATATTAAAGCCGTTAATATACTCGACGACATGAAAAAAATAATAAAAACGGGCGAGCGCGAAACATACGAGATGTTGCAGATAAATGCCGATTTCACCGAATTGTTCTCAAAAGATGATTACGTGAACATGGTTAATGCAGCTAAGAGCTACATTAAAGAAGGCGATATTTTTCAAGCGGTGCTTTCAAACAAATTTGAGGCGGATGTTACGGGAAGTATATTAGATGTTTACCGTGTACTGCGTACATTAAACCCGTCGCCTTATATGTTTTACTTTTCGGGAAAGAGTCTCGAGATAGCGGGTGCGTCTCCCGAGACATTGGTTAAGCTTCAAAACGGAAGGTTACACACCTTTCCGCTCGCCGGTACGCGACCTCGCGGCAAAGACGACGAGGAAGACAAGATGTTTGAAAAAAATCTTTTATCGGACGAGAAGGAGCTTGCCGAGCATAATATGCTCGTCGATTTAGGGCGCAACGATTTGGGCAAAATCAGTAAGGCGGGAAGCGTAAGGCTCGAAAAGTACATGGAAATTCTGCGTTTTTCTCATGTAATGCACATCGGCTCGGAGGTCAGCGGGGAAATAATCGACGGTTTAGACGGTCTCGACGCAATTAATGCCGTTCTACCCGCGGGAACGCTTTCGGGCGCGCCGAAAATACGCGCAATGGAAATTATTAACGAACTCGAAGGGAATAAACGCGGAATATACGGCGGCGGCGTCGGGTATCTCGACCTTTCGGGCAATATGGACGTTTGTATAGCGATAAGAATTGCTTATAAAAAAGGCGGTAAGGTCTTTATACGCTCCGGCGCGGGCATAGTTGCCGATTCCGACCCCGAATCGGAATACCGCGAATGTATCAATAAGGCTTTAGCGGTACGACGGGCAATTGAACAAGCCGCGGGGGGGATAGAGTGAACAAATGGTATTATTAATCGACAATTACGACAGCTTTTCATATAATTTGTATCAAGCGGTCGCAATGACCGACGGCGATATAAAGGTTGTCAGAAACGACCAAATCTCCATAGCGCAAATAAGACAATTAACCCCGTCACATATTATTATTTCGCCCGGCCCCGGTAAACCGTCCGACGCGGGGGTTTGCGTCGAGGTTATAAAACAATTGTATAAAGAATTTCCGATTTTTGGCGTTTGTCTCGGGCATCAGGCAATATATGAAGCGTTCGGGGGGACGGTTTCATATGCGGAAGAGCTTATGCACGGAAAGGCATCAACGATAAAAGCGGATGAGGAAAATCGCCTTTTTAAAGGGGTTCCGAATATGCTTAAAGCGGCGCGATATCATTCGTTGGCGGCGGTTCCGTCAACCTTGCCCGATGAGCTTCGGGTAATCGCACAAACCGAAAACGGCGAAATAATGGCGGTCTGTCATAAAGAATACCCGATTTATGGGGTACAGTTTCACCCGGAATCCATACTTACACCCGACGGACAGAAAATTATCGAAAATTTCTTAGGCATTTCTTAGGCATTGTAAATAAAACCGTTACAGCCGGTTTTAAATAAAAAAACGAGGAGAATCAAAAAAATGAAAAAGTTTATTTGTTCAATCTGCGGTTATGTACATGAGGGGGCGGAAGCACCGGCGAGCTGTCCGCAATGTAAGGCACCCGCGACTAAGTTCAACGAACAATCGGGCGGCGGCTTGGCTTTTGCGGACGAACACAGAATCGGCGCAGCAAAAGATGTTGACCCCGATATTGTCGAGGGGTTACGGCAAAACTTCATGGGCGAATGTACCGAGGTCGGAATGTATCTCGCAATGAGCAGACAAGCCGACAGAGAAGGATTTCCCGAGGTTGCCGAGGCGTACAAACGAATCGCATTTGAAGAAGCGGAGCACGCGGCAAAATTCGCCGAGCTTTTGGGCGAGGTTGTTGACACCTCAACAAAGAAAAATCTCGAAATGCGCGTAATGGCTGAACACGGTGCGACACAGGGGAAGAAGGATTTGGCGACAAAAGCAAAACAGCTTAATCTTGACGCTATACATGACACCGTTCATGAAATGTGTAAGGACGAGGCGCGTCACGGAATGGCGTTCCAAGGGTTGTTAAAAAGATATTTTTGATAAACGCGGGGATTTGCATAATAAAAAGCACGCAAAAACATCTTTCGACACTTGTCGAAAGATGTTTTTGCGTGCTTTTAAGCATTTTTAAGTGCTTTATTCGAGAGGTAAGCCCTCTCTTGCCTTCATAATGGCGGCAATAATTTTATCGCCGTTTTCTTTGTTTTTTCCCGCTCTTTTGAATATTCCGAAATCGCTCGCGTTATCCCACCAGAAACAAGCCATAACAACGGGGTTTTCGGAACGCTCGCGCATTTCTGTTGCAATTTTGATATAATCATATGCGTGTTGTACCCGCATATCAATGTCGAGCTGTGATACGCTTCCCCATTCGCCGAAAATGACGGGTAATCCTAATTCCGCCGCCCTTTCCGCAACTCTTTCGAGGTCGTTTTGAACGGCGGACGCGCCGTCATACGTCCCGTTTGCGTTATGCGCCCAATTGTGCGGCGAGTACACATGAATCGACCAAATAAACCTATCCGTTCCGTTTCCCGTAATTGGGTCGGTCGGAAGCTCAAATCCGTTTATCGGGCCGTCATAGCTTTGCGCGGCGTATGTCGCAAGCATTAAATGCCGCTTTTCGTTATTGCCTCCGGTACCGCGTACCGCATTGACAAACGCCTGATTCCAGCGGTTGAGCGTAATATACTTATCCTCGTCGCCGCTCCAATCCCATGAGCCGCGTACGTCCCAAGCATTGTTTCTTGCGCGAGGTTCGTTAAGCCCCTCAAAAATGAGCTTTTCGTTATAATCCTTAAATCTTTCGGCAATTTGCGTCCATAACGCGGCAACAGCACGTTCGCCGACCGCCGCGTCCTCGTCAAACCGCATGATATATTCGTCGTGGTGTGTGTTTAATATGATATACATATCCTCGGCTACCGCCATATTGACGATATTTTGAACGTGTGCGAGCCATTTTTCTTCGATTTTATAATCGGGTTCTCCGCCCGCCATTTTGTACCAGGTTACGGGGAATCTTATCGCGTCAAACCCCGCCTCTTTAAGCCGTTTAATCAAATCTCGAGTCGTGACGTTTTCGACGCCGTTAATCCAAGCCGTTTCGAGTTCGTACATATTGTTGTAATCTATCCATGGGAAGGGTTCGCTCGGCTCGTCCGCGTTATAAGCGTCAAGGGTGTTCCCTAAGTTCCACCCGTTTTTTATTTGACCCACCAATTGTTCGGAGGTTAAAGAGGCGTCAAAAGCCCCGCTGATTGTTATATCTACCGGTTCCTCCGGAACGAACGGAATTGTTTCGGCGGGAACGGTCGTCACCACCTCGGGCGGCGCGTCGGAGCCGTACCCGCTGACCGTAAATTCAATCTCTATTGTTTTTACCGGCGACGAAAATTTTAAACAATCGTAGCCCATATCAATAACGGTAACGCCGTTGCTGTTTTCTGTGTCAATACGTTGACTCGGTTCCCACCAGGCGTTCCAAAGCTGAACATTTGCATAGCCCTCTAAGCTGTCGCTTTCTGCAATCAATAAAATATCTTCGTTGTCAATTAACGCGAGCGGCTCGCCGTTCACCAAAACCGAGTCGACGGTAACCGTCGAATTTTTATATTCTGCGGGGGCGGGTACGGCGTCGGTGAATACTCTGTCTGCCGTATCGGTTCCGACCGCGCTTATGGCAATATTCGGAAAAACGGTGTATTCGCCGACAAGCTTGATTATTTCTAAGTAGGTTCCGTCACCTTCAATGTTAATAACCTCGCTTTCAAACTCCTCCGTCCACGAATTTGCTTCTCGCGTCATCAATTTTACGGGTAATACGGAGGTTCCCGAGGATGTTGTTTCGGATGGCGTTTCGGTCGCCTCGTCAACGATTTCCTTGTCACAAGCGGTAACCGCCGAAAGTAACGCGGCGATTGTTAATACGGCGGCTATTATTCTTTTAACGGTAATAGTTATGGTCATATTAATTAGTTTTCCTTTCAAAGTCTATTGAGTCTATCGAACAAACATTTTACACTATAAACGCTTATTTGTCAAGCGCGAATAAACAATAAAATAAAGAAAAAGGAAAACATATAAATTTTATTTTACAAATTTTACTTGACACAAGTAAAAAGAATGGTATATACTAAAATATATAATTAAAGAATTATAAAGAAATGAGGACTTTCAACAAATGACGACAAATCCTGCAATACTTAACTGGGTCTCGGAAATTAAGGCTTTAGTTAAGCCGGAAAAGGAAATTTGGATTGACGGTACTAAAGAGCAAGCTGCGGAATTAAAACGAATTGCGACCGAGGCGGGAATATTAACGCCGCTTAATCAAGAAAAGCTCCCCGGCTGTACTCTTCACCGCACAACGGTTGCGGACGCCGCGCGAAGCGAGCAGAGAACATTTATATGCTGTGAAGAAAAGGAAGAGGCGGGGCCATCAAATAATTGGAAACATTCGGACGAAGCATATGAAGAGCTTCGCGAATTGTTTAAAGGGGTTATGGAAAAGCGTACAATGTATGTTATACCGTTTTGTCTCGGGCATCCCGATTCCCCCCTTTGCAGAGCGGGCATAAAAATAACCGACAGTATTTATGTTGTATTAAACACGGTGATTTTAGCGCGTTGCGGTAAATCGGCAATTGATTTGCTCGATAATTGCGGTGAGAATTGGTTTAGGGGGCTTCATTCTACGGGAAATCGCGACCCAAAGGGCGAGGATAACAGATATATCTGTCATTTTCCGAAGGATAATTCCGTCTGGGCTATTAACACAGGATATGGGGTTAATGCGTTTTTGAGCAAAAAATCAATCTCGTTAAGGCTTGCGTCTCGTCTCGCAAAGGCAGAGGGCTGGCTTGCCGAGCATATGGCTATTATCGAGGTTGAAAAGCCCGACGGCGATGTAATCTATTTGGCGGCGGCGTTTCCGTCCGGCGCGGGGAAAACGAGTCTCGCCATGCTCGACTTACCCGAAACATATACAAAAAAAGGATATAAAGTCCGTTGTATAAGCGAGGACATCGCCTGGCTCAAAAAAGGCACCGACGGAAGACTTTGGGCATTTAATCCGGAATCGGGCGTCTTCGGCTCTCTCCCGGGGATTAACGCCGCGTCAAACCCAAATATAATCGCTATGGCGAGCAAAAATACTATTTATGCAAATACCGCTCTTAATTTAGACGATAACACCGTTTGGTGGGAGGGAATGAACGACGAAGAAATAACCAACGCCATTGATTGGCGGGGTAATCCTTGGGACAATATACGTCCCGAAATGCCCGAAATCCCCGTTCAAGCGGACGACGAGGCTTATGACGAGGCTGATGAAAACGACGATTATCTCGACGATGCAATTGATGACGAGGATATAGACAATAATGACGAGGACGATATTGGCGATGATACACAAGACGACGATAATGAAGATGATGACGACGAGGCAGACGACGAGCGGAGCGCGTCAAGTTATTTGACCGTTAATACAAAAAGGGGGGCGCACTCCGGAAGTCGTTTCACCGCCGCGCTTGAAGAATGTGCTTGTCTTTCCGAAAAGTGGAACGGGGCGGAAGGGGTTCCCATATCCGCAATTATTTTTGGCGGAAGAAGGTCTAAGGCGGTTCCGTTAGTGTATCAGGCGTTTGATTGGACGCACGGCGTTTTCGTCGGTTCAATATTGGGAACCGAATCGGTTACCCCCGCAAAGCCAAATTCTCCCGTTGTGCGGCGCGAGCCTATGGCAATGCTCCGATACTGTGGATATAACATGGGGGATTATTGGAAGCATTGGCTTAAAATGGGCAAAAGGCTCGGCAGAAACGCCCCAAAGATATTCAACGTCAACTGGTTCAAAATGGGTCCCAACGGAAAACCCTTATGGCCCGGCTTTGGTGAGAATATCCGCGTTCTCGACTGGATAATTCGCCGCGTTGAAACAAAAGCGGGGGCGGTTAAGCCCGGGATAATCGAATCACCGGTGGGGTATGTACCCAAAGCGGAGGATATTGATATTTCGGGATTAGAAGGTTTGGATTTTACCGTCGAAACGATTCAAAGCTTACTTTACGTGGATAAAATTCTTTGGAAGGAAGATGTCAACGGTGCGAAACAATTGTACGCTAAATTCGGCGAAAGACTTCCCGAAGAGCTGAAGGAACAGTTGATTGATTTGGAAAAACGATTGATGAACGCTTGAGCGAGGTGATAAATAAAGCTTATGAAAACGGCAAATTCTTTTTCGATAATGATTGACACAAGCTGCGACCTTCCCGACGAATATATCGCGCAAAATAATATAAAAAAACTGCCCATTACATTCGACTTAGACGGCGCGTCGCATAATGAAGGGTATTGGCGGGATATAACCGCAAAAAGCTTTTACGACGTATTGCGGAAGGGCGGCGTAGCAAAAACGGCTCAAATTAACCCCGAAACCTTTGCCGCGCTTTTCACAGACTATGCAAAGCGCGGTGAGGGGCTTATATTCCTCATATTGTCGAGCGGACTTTCGGGAACATATCAAAGCGCGCAAATCGCGTTGCGGGAGGTTAAGGAGAGATATCCCGAGTGTGACATATACCCGGTTGACAGTATAAGCGCGTCGGTCGGCATAGGCTTATTAACCGATTTAGCGGTGAAAAAGCGCGCCGACGGGCTTTCGGTGACCGAAACGGCGGATTATCTCGAAGGCTTAAAGCACAGGTGTCTCGGTTTGTTCACCGTAGACGATTTAATGTATCTTCACAGAGGGGGAAGACTCAGCAAGCTATCGGCAATAGCCGGTTCAATGTTGAGCATTAAACCGGTGTTGAACCTTACGCCGACCGGAACCTTGGCGGTTAAGGATAAAGTGCGCGGAAGAAAAGCATCTCTCGAGTTGCTCACGGAACAGCTTAAGCGAAGCATAAACGAGAATACCGTTCTCGATACGGTATATATAGCACATACCGATTGTGAGGACGAAGCGTTATTGCTTGCCGAAATGGTAAGGGCAACCGTTAGTGTTCGCAATATAACGGTAATGATGATGGGGCCTATAATCGGGGCACACGTCGGGCCGGGCGCATTAATCCTTTTGTTTGAAGCGGACATGACCCGTGATGAATACGAAGCGCGTTTTTATTGATTTTATTGATTTTATTACAAAAACGAGGGAGTTTATTCCCTCGTTTTTGTTTAATCAGTTTCGACGCAGTTTAACGCTTACCAAGCTAATTCAAAAACCTCGCCGTACAATCGAATTGAATTAATCGTTTTTACATCAAAGTCTTCATTAACAAAGAATCGCACCTGCCTCCTTGTTCCGTCGCTCACGTCTTCACGGGCGTCAACCCCGCCGCCGCCGACAACCTTAAAATACAAAAGGTCATCTTCGCCTTCCACATCAAACCATACCCCGAATCTGTCCAATTCTTGACCGCAGAACATAGCGTCTTCGGCGTTTTCGGCTTTAATGTTAAAAGTAATAGTCGTATTTGAAACGATTATAGATTCAATGATAAACGGCTCCTCGGCTTGATTCCTTAACACAGCGGTGAACTCTGTCTCTTCGCCGTATTCGTCAATCGCTATTCCTTTTTGAGCTTCATGGTCGGTTGTGCCGAGGGTCAATTCTCGGTTATACTCAAATGTTTTACTTTTAAAAAGCTCGTAATTTGCCGTAAAAGTCGCCTTGAACGTGACAAGCTCGGCGTTGTCGCCGTAACCGATTACGTTTACAAAATCAATGGTGAAGGTTTCGCCGACTATTGCTTCCCCTCTTGTCGAAAGAACGCGCCAGTCTGTGTGGTAATTACCGTTTTTTGGCTCGGTACCCGCATTTAGTGTACAAATCGACTCGGAAGGAGTGATTAACCCGCACAACCCGCGTATATCATTATTCCTGTTTATTTCACAAGCTTTATCCCAAAGTGCCTGATGCTTTTCGTTCAGCTCTTCGTCCTTGCCCGAAGCTCTGTAGAACGTCAAATCGCCCGTGGGTTTAAGCACCATTGAAAGAAACATTGCTTTTTCGTCGCCGTACATATTAAACTCAACATCTAAGTCGTGAGAGTTTTCGAGGATTTCGATATTGTACGGGTTTTCGGAGTTGAGCGGCGGAAGCGTAGCGACAACCGCCTCTGTTTCGTTTTCGAGTTCGGATTGAACCGACGCGGGCGCAAAAGCGGAAAACGAATTGTTATCAATGGTTCCCGAAAGCGGCGGCGCGATAATTTTATTCCCGGCGTTATCGAGCAGAAGCATTGCCGCCCCCCCCGCCATTACCGCCAACACAAGCAACGCCGCCGACAAACCGTAAATGGGATTAAGTCGCCTTTTACTCTGCGCTTTCTCGTTTTTTTCAATAATTGCTTTTGTAATAACCTCATCGGCGAACCGTTCATAATCGTCGATAAAAGCTACATCAAATAAATCCTTGTATTTCATTAGTTTCCTCCTCCTTCTCGATAGTATCTTTAAGTTGTTTTCTTGCGCGTTTTAGTTGGGTCGTCACCGTGGATTGTGATATTTTCAATATAGACGAGATTTCCTTTGTCGAGTATCCCTCATAATAATACAAGTAAATCACGGTGCGATACTTTGGATTTAACGTCTTAACATAATCATAGACATTTAAATCGTCGGGATTCATGTAGCCCGGTGCGATAAGACCTTCATCGCGTTCGTTCATGTTTCCGCGATTCCTGAACCATGCGGAACCCAATACATTCTTTGCTTCATTAATAGTGACGCGAATAAGCCAAGCTTTTTCCGCTTCCTTACTCGGGAAGCTTTTTTCACAATTGTACAGCTTCATGAACACATTTTGAGCTATATCCTCCGCGTCGTGGATATTTTTCATATATCCCAACGCGACGCGCAAAACGGTATCTCTGTACGCGATGACGCTTTCGGTTAAAATATCACGATTCATTTAATACCTCCTTCTTCGAAAAAGTTTTTGAAGCACTTCATGGCAACCTCCGAAAACCTGTTTCGTGTAATCGTCGATATGAAAATTTCGTCAGACGAGGCGATTTTTCTGCGAATATCCGTTGATATTTAATGAAAAATCAACGAAGTATGGCGGAATTTTCAGCCGGCGAGTGCCGGAAGAGGTTTTCGGAGGTTGCCTATATATAATACAAAATATAAAACAAAATTGTCCCATTTTTCAGGAACAATTTTTTATAAAATCTTCAATTTTGTGAATATCCTTTACTCCGTTTGTTTCTACACCGCTGCTTACGTCGACCGCATATGGGTTTACAAGTTTAATTGCGTCGGCGACATTTGACGGGTTTAGCCCGCCCGCTAAAAAGAAAGGCTTATTTACTTTGGGTATTTCGTTCCAATCGAATGTCCGCCCCGACCCCGGTATAACGCCGTCAAAAAGCAGATAGTCCGCCGTTTCGCAAACCCCGTTTGCTTTTATAACGGGTTTTTTTGTTTTGCTTTTGAGTTCGCGTATATAATCCTCGTCCTCGCCCCCGTGCAATTGTATCATGTCTGTTACGCCGTTTTTTATAAGAGCAACAATGTTTTCTATCGGCTCGTCGACAAATACGCCCACCGGTATTATATTTGAATCGAGATTTTTCCGTAGCTGTAAAGCACGCTCCGGCGTTACCCGCCTTCTGCTTTTTGCAAATACAAACCCTATATAATCGGGCTTATATATATTAACAATGGCTATATCTTCGTCGCGGAAAAGCCCGCAAATCTTTATTTTTGTCTTCATCTTAAATCACCGAGCGTTCCGCCCTTCATAAGTGTTTCGCCGATTAATACGGCGTCCGCACCTATTTGTATAAGGCTTTGTACATCTTCGCGGGTTTTAATTCCGCTTTCCGAAACAAAGCATATGTTAAGCGGAACTAATTTTCGCAACCGCTCGCTCAATTTAATATCAACCTCAAAGGTTTTGAGGTTACGATTGTTCACTCCGATTATTCGCGCCCCCGCCTCAAGTGCGATTTTCACTTCGTCTTCATCATGTGTTTCGACTAATGCGGAAAGACCCATATCGTGACACAGCTCAATATACCCCTTGAGCGTTTTTGAATCAAGTAGCGCGACGATTAATAAAACCGCGCTCGCCCCCAAAAGTCTCGCTTCATAAATCATGTATTCATCAACAACAAAGTCCTTGCGTAAAAGGGGGGTGTCGAGTACATTGACCGTTTTTGATATTTCCTCGAGGTATGCGTCGCTCCCCTTGAACCAATATGGCTCGGTCAAAACCGAAATTGCGTCCGCGCCCGCCTCGACATACGCCTTTGCAATTTTTATATAATCGAAATCTTCACAAATAACGCCCTTTGACGGCGACGCCTTCTTGACCTCGCATATAAAGGAGATATCGTTTTGTTTTTTTAATGCTTTTTCAAAATGAAAAACGGAGCTTGAATTTACGGAAGGCCGCTGTAGCGGCATACGCTTTTTTTGTTCTTCAATACGTGTTCTTGTGCGCGCCGCAATTTGTTCAAGAATGTTCATCAGTTTTATTACAACACCTTTCAGCTATTGTTTAACCGGCTCTCTTTAATAAATTCTTTTAGCTTATTTAAGGCTTTACCCGAGTCGATTACATCTTCAACAATATGAACCGCCGCCTCGATTGAATCGGATTTTCCCGCAACATAAAGCGCGGCGGCGGCGTTTAAAACGGCGGCGTTGCGCTTTGCGGGCATTTCGCCTTGTAAAACCTTTATGAGAATATCTGCGTTTTCGTCGGGCGTTCCCCCCGTCAACGCCGATTTATCATATCGCTCAAACCCAAATTGTTCGGGGGAAATTGTGTACTTTTTTAACCACCCGTCCTTGACCTCGCAAATAAACGTCGGCGCGCATATGGATATTTCGTCGAGTCCGTCCTCGCCGTGAACAACCATTGCGTTTTTTACCCCCAAATTACAAAGAACCTGTGCCAACGGTTCGACCAAATCCTTGTCGTAAACCCCCATAAGCTCCATTTTTGCACCCGCGGGGTTGGTCAGCGGCCCGAGAATGTTAAAAACTGTCCTAATCCCCAATTCGCGACGAATGGGCGCGACGTATTTCATGGCTATATGATAGTTTTGGGCGAATAAAAAGCATATTCCTATATCGTTTAAGAGCTTCGCGCTTTTTTCGGGCGGAATGTTTATATTCACCCCTAAGGCTTCCAAAACGTCGGCAGAGCCGCATTTGCTCGACGCGCTTCGGTTACCGTGTTTTGCAACGGGAACGCCCGCCGCCGCAATGATAATTGCCGCCGTTGTGGAGATATTAAAGGTGTTTGCGCCGTCGCCGCCCGTTCCGACTATTTCGAGCGCGTCAATATCGTGTAACAACCGCGTACAATGAAAACGCATTCCGGACGCACTCGCGGTAATTTCGTCAATTGTTTCCCCTTTTAAGCTCAACGCGGTCAAATACGCGCTCATTTGTACGTCGGTAGCCTTTCCCGTCATAATCTCGTTCATTACCTTTTCGGCGGTTTCATAAGACAAATCCTCTTTCTTAGAAAGAGACAATATCGCTTCTTTTATCATTTATTCAAACTTTGCCCTTTCCTAAAAACTTAGTCGTATCTATTTCCTCACCATCCTGCCACAAGCGTTCTAAATCGTAGAAATCTCTCGTTTCCTTATAAAATATGTGTATAACGACGTCGATATAATCAAGCACAACCCAATCTGCGCCGCGATAATTCTCGGTACGTTGCGGTATAACTCCCGCTTTTTCGAGCTTGTGTTCGGTTTCGTCGGCGAGCGTCTTTACCTGTGCGGAACTCGTCCCCGTTGCCAAAACAAAGTAATTTGCGATTGATGAAACGTCGTCTATTTTGATAATCTTTAAATCTTGTCCCTTTTTTTCATCGAGCGTTTTTACCGCAATTTGAAGTATTTCTAAATCGGTCATTGTGAGTCACTCCTATCTTTTTTATTCCTGTAATAATGATATGCGTCTATTGTGTACGGGGGGATTCGCTTGTCCTTTTTTAACGTCTTTTTTATTGATGCTTTTATTGATTCATAAACCGCTAAATCGAGATTTTCAAAAGCCAATGCGCGCAATTCATCAACGTCTTTATAATCCCGCTCCTCGGAAATTTTATCGGCTATATACACAATTTTTTCAACAATGCTCATTTCGGGTCTTCCGACCGTGTGAAATCTAATGGCGTTCACAATATCAAAATCAACAATATGCATCACATCGCGTACATACTTCGCGCCCGAAATTGCGTGCCAAAGCTTAGGCTCGGCGAGTTCCTCCGGCGAAGGCTGATACTCTGCAAAATTCGGAACGACCTCGCTTTTTTTCATTATATCGTGAAGAATACCCGCTATGTAGGCTTTTTCCGCCAATTCCGACGATAACCCCCACCTTTCGGATAATTCCCCGCACATAATAGCGACGTTTACGCTGTGTACATAGCGTTTCGGCTTGAACATTTCTCTTATACCGCTCGATGACATTTCTACTATCGGAATATCAATAAGCGTAATCCCGAATCGCTTTGCATATTCGCCGTATTCAAACGAATCTCGTGCCGCCGCGACAACGGTACATTGTTTTAAAATTTCTTCGTAATTATTCCATTGCGCAAAGTTCAAAAGCATATCCGAGCCGATTATCAAAAAAAGCTCTGTGTCTTCGGGATAACTCGCTTTTAATTCTCGAATAGTATCAATTGTGTAGCTTAATACGGGCTTATTCTCAATGTCGCTTATTTCACAACCGGGGAAAGCCGCCTTTGCAAGCTTAAGCCGCTTATCATAAAGGGTCATTGTGGATTTATGCGGGGCGTTCCCGGTAGGGATTATTAACGTCTTTTCGGGTTTAATAATCGCGCAAACCGATTTGACTATATTTATATGCCCCAAATGCGGCGGGTTAAACGCCCCCCCGAATACTGCTATTTTCATAATCACGCTTCCAATTCTTTGACTAATTTTTTTAGTGCAATTCCGCGGTGACTTACGGTGTTTTTTTCATTGTCGCTTAATTCCGCAAATGATTTTTCTCCGACCATGAAAATCGAATCATAACCAAAGCCGTTTTCGCCGCGTTCCTCAAAACCTATATATCCCTCGCACCTGCCATGAACTATTTTAGTGTCGTTCCCGTCCGTATAACAAATACAGCATACAAATCTCGCGGCGCGTTGAGCTTTATCGGTGACCCCTTCCATTTTTTTCAAAATTGTACGTTTTCGTTGTCCTACGGGTGCGTATCGCGCCGAGTACACGCCGGGTTCGCCGCCGAGAAAATCTACTTCGAGCCCGCTGTCGTCCGCTATAACGGGGATTTTCGTTTTTTCAAAGATTGCCCGCGCCTTAATAAGTGCGTTTTCCTCAAAGGTTTTGCCGCTCTCCTCAACCTCAACGGTAATGCCCGCCTCCGCCTGCGACAAAGCTTGATACCCTATGGGTTGGAGAAGCTGTTTAAATTCGCGTATTTTCCCTTGATTATTAGATGCTATTATAACCTTCATTTCATACTCCTCAACGAATTGTCAAGTTCTTAACTGCTAAAAATAATATTAACATAGTCTTCGGGTACAAACGTCTGTAAATCGTTTATTTTTTCGCCCACCCCGACCAACTTGACGGGGAAGCCTAATTCATTTTTTATGGAAACGATAATCCCCCCCTTAGCCGTTCCGTCTAATTTTGTCAGGGCGATTCCCGTAATATCGGTAACCTCGCCGAACAATCGCGCCTGATTAACGGCGTTTTGACCGGTTGTCGCGTCTAATACCAAGAGCGTTTCGAGGGTCGAATCGGGCAATTGTGAGCCGACCGAACGGGCAATTTTACGCAACTCTTCCATCAAATGCTTCTTATTATGAAGCCGCCCCGCGGTATCAATTATAAGCACATCTGCGCCCCTCGATTTTGCCGCGTTACAGGCGTCGTAAACA
The DNA here is from genome assembly GCA_009783205.1 of Oscillospiraceae bacterium. Taxonomy (GTDB): domain Bacteria; phylum Bacillota; class Clostridia; order Oscillospirales; family Ruminococcaceae; genus Ruminiclostridium_E. Next base: position 43,353 of record WRHO01000010.1, on the reverse strand, counting down.
ACGGCGGCGGGGTCGGAGCCTTCCGCATGACGTATTATATCGACATCGGCGCGGTTTGCCCACTCCGAAAGCTGTTCAATTGCCGCCGCGCGAAATGTATCCGCCGCCGCGATAATCACCTTTTTGCCGTCGGCTTTCAAATTTGCCGCGAGCTTCCCAACCGTTGTTGTTTTTCCCGCACCGTTGACCCCTATTACCATTATGACGGCGGGCTTTGACGAAAGGTCAAGCTCGTTTCCGCCGGTGAGAATTTCGGCTAATATTTCCTTTAACATTCCCGTTATTACGGTTGTATCGGTCGCGCCCGTCTTTTTTATCTCAACCCGTAGCCGTTCACAAATCTCCGTAGAGGTCTGCATACCCAAATCGGCGAGAATGAGCGTTTCCTCAAGCTCTTCAAAAAAATCTTCATCAATTTTTGTGAAAGAGTTGACAACACGCTCGACCCCGCCCGCAAATGAGTCTTTTGTTTTTTTTAGCCCGTCTTTAAGCTTTGAAAATAATCCCAATGTTATTTTTCTCCGTATTCTTTAGATATTCCCTTTATTTATACTATTTTTATTTATTTTAGCATATTGTTATTTATTTGTCAATAGTCAACTGTATCCCGTCGTGTGCCGCGATTATATAGGGGAACACCCTTTTAGCGATATGCACGCCGTCCTTGGGGCGTTCGAGCGCGGGGCTGTAATGCGTCAGCCATAGTCGTTTCGCCCCGCATTTTGCCGCCAATTTTGCAGAATCCAAAAACATCATATGCTTTTTTTCTTCTGTTTTTTGTCGCATTTCTTCGTCATAATACATTCCCTCGCTTATCAATAAATCAACATTTTTTGCAAATTCAGACATTTGTATAAAAGGGCGGGTGTCTGTAAAATAACAAATCGAAATAGGCTTACGTTCACCGTCCAACACCTGTTCCGGTGTAATAACTCTCTTATCGGGGAGCGTTACCGTTTCTCCCGCGTGTAAAACCTTATAAAGCTTTACGGGGATATCGAGCGCGGCGGCTTTTTGGGGGTTAAAAATCGGCTTTCTGAACAAATCGACTCTATATCCGAGACAGGTCATACCGTGTCGCATAGATAACGATGTAACCGAAAGTCCGCCCCTTTCTAAGGGGGGAGGCGGTTGCTCCGATTTATGATTCAGTTCGATTATCTCGAGGGGGAACGGAAGTCTCGGCGTTATTACGGTTAACGCGGATACAATTTTGCCGAGTCCCGGCGGCCCCGCAATTGTCAAGGGGGCTGTACGCGGGACATTTGCCAATGTCAAAAGTAACCCGGGTAAACCCGATATGTGGTCTGCGTGAAAATGTGTAATTAAAAGCAGCTCAATCCTCGACGGCTTAAGTCCCGCTTTTTTTATTGCAATCTGCGTTCCTTCACCACAATCAATTAAAATTGCCGCCCCTTGATGCTCAATCCAGCAACAGGTCAACCACCTATTGGGCAAAGGAATCATACCCCCGGTTCCGGGGAGACATACGTCAATCATGTAACCTCCGTTTGTGTTTTTTCAGATGTTCCCTAAATTCTAATTGTCCCTTTTTTGTATAAGTTTTCAACCGTAACGCTTTTATACATACCGCCGTTTTCACCGTCGAGGCACCAGGCTACCGCCTCGTCACAGCGGATTTTCACTTTTGCGGCGCGTTCAAATATAACATAATTAGGGTCAAACCGCTGTACCGATAAATCCATAATAATCTTACTTAGTAAAATAGGGTTGTTGGGGTTTTTTACGAGAAGAAGTTCAAATTCGCCGTCGTCTAATTTAACCTTTGATTTATCTAATTTAAACATTCCCGCCACAGAGGTTGTATTAGTAATAAGCCCTATGACAAAATCATCTTTAATAACCTTATCTCCCCATTCTATTGTCATTTTATAGCTTGTAACATCAATTGCCTGTTTAATCCCCTCCATAACATACGAAAGCTGTCCGAACGCCTTCTTCATATCCTGCGGTACTGTATAAGCGACCGATGTGAAAAGCCCGAAGGCGGCGATATAAACAAAATATTTGCCGCTCGTATGCTTATGATAAAGCTTTCCTATATCGAGAGGGTGATTCTTCCCGTTGACGATTTTATTGACCGCCTCGCCTATGTCCGACGGCATACCCACCGTTGCCGCAAAATCGTTTGCCGTTCCCGACGGAACAAAGCTGAATATCGGCGGCGAATCCAACCGAGCAATCCCGTTGACGGTTTCGGAAAGGGTTCCGTCGCCGCCGTAGCACACCACCAAATCATATCCTTCGCCGCACTTGACAACCTTTTTTTCTGCGTCCGATTTCTTTTCGGTGGGGAAAACGGTAACCTCATAATTGCATGACGAAAATTTACTGACCAATTCGAGCAATGTCGAATTAGCCTTCATTTTTCCCGCGTTCGGGTTGATTATCAAAAGAAGTTTTTTTGTCGCCATAGTTTAATATTCACCTAAAACCCTTAATATTCCTATAATTATTTCATATAACCAGTCGGCGAGAGGAACGCCGGTTTGATAATAAGAAAACTCATCATTTTCTATTGAAGCAGCTATTTCAACCCCGTCAAAATTGCTCGGAGCTTTATTGTCGCCCCGCGCCGGTTCAACGGGATGCTGTCGCTCTTCGCCGTCGTATTCGTATTCGTCTTCGTATTCTTCTTCTGCGTATACGTTGTCGTATTCTTCTTCTGCGTATACATTGTCGTATTCTTTTTCGTATTCATTGTCCGCCGCGCCGCCCCTGATATATTCATCGCCTTCGTCATTATCTTCAAGCTCTGCGTCAATCGCATCGGCGTTGTCGTTATAATAATCGTATTCGTTATCGTTGCCGCTTCGGTCGCGCATATTGTTTTTCATTTTTTCGGAAGGCTCCGGCTCTTCATTTTGCTGAACGAAACCGCCGTTTTGCATATCGGAAATCGCCGTATCCATCATACCGTTATTGTTCATTAATGCATACAATCCTATTACAATAAAACAGACCGCCGCGGCAACGGTAGCGGTAGCGGAAATAATCCGTATACGCCTATTTTTTTGAAGCTTTTGGGCTTGCTTTAAATCGGAGAGCATTTTATCCACAAAAGCCGAATCGGGTTTAATTGAATCATTTTCTTTTTTATACGCTTCTCTGAAATTAATATTATCGTTCAAATTCATGAAAAATCCACCCCCTTCAGCTTTTCTTTAAGTATATTTCGTGCGCGATGAAGACGGGATTTAACCGTGTTCTCGCCTAATCCCGTCGCTTTACATATGTCGGTAATTTGCATATCCTCATAATAGAACAGGTGTATTATAACCCGATATTTTTCATCTAATGACATTACCGCGGGATAAACGAGCGAATGTGTTTCCAACGTCTTAATATCAAAGTCATCGGCTAAATTGTATGATTCGGTTATAGCTACTTCTTTTTGTTTAACCGAAGATTTAACTAAGTTTTTCCCCGCGTTAATTGTAACGCGAATGAGCCAAGCCTTTTGGTGTTCGTCGTCGTTGAACGATTTATTTGAGGTAACGAGCTTAAGGAAAACCTCTTGTATAATATCCTCGGCATCATGAGTATTACCGGTTTTCGCCAAAGCTAACCGGTAGAGCATATCGGAATATTTGCGTACAACCTCTTCAACCATAACATTATTCTTTCTATAGTAATAACACAATCCAACCTCTGATAAGGTTGCGTGTTTCATTTATTTTTAGCGCGCGCTAATTTGACCATATCTTTTATTTTAACCCTATTCCCGTTTTGGAGAATAATATGCTCGTATATCTTTGCAACAAAAAGCGCGAATAAAACTAAGCATAATGCCAATACGCCTATTGATACGGCAATTTCGACGGCGGTCATCTGTCCCGCTAAAATAGCGGAAGGAAGAGCAAACGGAGACGATATTGGAAGGTATCTCGATATTGTCACTAATATATTGCCCTTTTTATCGGGGTCGAGTCCGGTAAAGGTCGAAAAATATGTCAGATAAAACCCCAACATACTGATTAAAACTAAAGGCTGTAATGCCGTCTGAAGGTCTTCGATTTTACTTACGCTCGCGCCTATAAGCCCCGCTATTAACGAATAGAAAAGGAAACCCATAATGAATATAATAACAATTAAAAGGATATTAACGGGCGAAAATCCCGAAATAGCGGTCGGAAGCTCGGCACTTAAGGCGGCGATTGTCGATTCGTTCGGTTTTCCGATTCCCGCAGATTCGCCGATTTCCAAAACTAAACCGGAAACGGTAGATTCATTTGTACCGCCTATCCCGAAAACCTCTCCGAGCGTTCCGAACGGCGCGAACGCCATAAACATTATTGATGACGCAATGACCACCGTTATTATTGCCGTAAACGCTACCAATAGAGTCCCCAATACCTTTCCGACTATTACGGCTAACGGCTTTACGCTCGTCAATAAAAGCTCCATAACCCGCGACGCCTTTTCCGTGGCAATCGCTTGAGCCGTCAATTGTCCGTATGAAAGAATAAGGACAAAAAGGATAATTGAGGTCGACATGGTTAAGGACATAGAAATTGCTTCCGCGACGTCGTTTTTTACGGCTTCATCTCCGACATTAATTGAGGTGGAGATATGCGGCGCGGTTTTTTCAATATCGTCGGAGGATACCCCGAGATTAATAAGATTTGCTTCTCTGATTGCTTCGCTAAACATTGTGAGTAAATCGTAACAATGTGAGTTCTTAATCGAATCGACGTTTTCCGGTCGGGATATTATCACGTTATATCCCGAATTTGTTTCGGTTATAACGGTTATTGCCCGCGCTTCATCGCTATTCTTCAATTCCTCTGTTGCGTTTTGAACATACTCGTCTTCTCCGTCGATAATCTTTGTTTCATATTCAATTTTAAGCATTGTCAAAAAGGAAAAGTCGATATCGAGAGCCGAATTATTATAAATGTCTACCTTTTTGATTGCATATCCCGCCTTTTCCTTTGTGACGTTACCTTCTTCATCGGTTACCTCGATATATTCGTTTTCGTTGCCCGCTTCCTTCTTAGATTGTTTATCCGAAAGAAGACCGGGCAAAAAATTTGTTACGCCAATCATTAAGCCGAATATCACAAGCATGAGAACGGTACTCACTATAAACGATTTAGATTTAACTATTTGAATATAGGTGAATTTTAATATTTTTTCCCACCCCTTAATTCTCATTTGCTCCCCCTCCTGTAGCTTTTACGGCTTCGCTCAAATCGCCGCCGACTTTTTCAACAAATATTTCATGTAACGACGGTTCGCGCAATTCGAACCTTACGAGCGTTATATTTGCGGCGACAATTTTTTTTAAAAGTTCGCCCGCCTTTGCTTCGTTATCAACCTTAAACTCAATTTGCTTCGGCGTATGTGAAATAGGGTAAAGCCCACACTCCGCCGCTAACGGCAGAATATTCGAGTCCGCCTTAACGCTCAAATTGACCCGCCCGTAGCCCTTCTTTATTTGGTTTAAATCCCCCTGTAAAACGATATTCCCGCGATTCATAATAACAATCCCCTCGCAAAATTCCTCAACGGTCGACATTTGATGACTCGACATTATAATGAACTTATCCTTTTTGATTTGCTCGGTTATAATACTCTTGAATAAATCGGTATTTACCGGGTCAAGCCCGGACATAGGTTCATCGAGAATAAGAAGCTCGGGGTCGGAGACCAACGCCGCGGCGAGCTGTATCTTTTGTTGGTTCCCTTTAGAAAGTTGTTCTGCGCGCTTTTTCCTGTATTCGTCAACCCCTAACCGCCCGAACCAATAGTCGATTGACCTAACCGCGTCGCGTTTGTTCATGCCCTTGAGTCGCGCAAAATAGTGCATCTGTTCTATAATTTTATATTTGGGATACAACCCGCGCTCCTCCGCCAAATATCCCACCCGCTCATTTACAACATTAAGCGGTCTGTCGTTCCAGGTGACGGTTCCCGATTCCTTAGCCAACATACCGAGTATAACCCGAATTGCGGTAGTTTTTCCCGCGCCGTTCGTTCCGAGCAATGCGAAAACACCCGGGCGTTCAATCGCGAAGGTTAATTGATTCACCGCGTAATAATCGCCGTATTTCTTTTTTATTGAATCTACACATAATGACATATAATGTCCTCCCGTTTTGTTTACTGTTCCTTATCTGCTTCTGCCGCCGCCCGAGCTTCTTCCGCCGCCACCGCCGCCCGAACTCGAACTCGATTGAATTCTCACCTGAGTTACATACGTTCGTATGTAGGTATCGCTTTTTTGTCGATAATAAACAGATTCGCGGTTTAAATAATTTATCGCGCTTTTTGCGGGGCTCATTTTGTATGCGTTTTTCACCCCGAATATATACCCCAAAACAATAACGGCGTCGGCAATAAACATAATAAGCAACGCCGCACCCAAGCGACTCGGCGGCCCGCTTTCGGTATAATCGACAACCGCGGGAATAAACCCGTTAAGAATTGCTTTTTCGTATTGTTCGGCGTCTAAATATCCTTCCATTCTGTCAAATATTCTTTGAATACGGAAATTAGTAATTACATCTGAGGCTTCTCTTTCCGCATAAATATAATCGTGCATTTGCCCTTTTATCCCGTGCGTATTCAATAAAAGTACAACCCCCGAGGTACTCCGCCCTAAATACTCAACGTAGAAGGATTCGGCAAACCGCCCCGACTCTTCTAATGACGAAAACCTCATATCGGTTAAAATAACAATGATTCTATATCCGGTTTTTGCCTCGGCTTTATTTATTGACGATTCAATTGATTCAATTGTATAATCGTCAAAATCCACCCTCACGGTATTCATAATCAGCTCGGCGGACGCGGGAAAAATCATACATATTGCGAAAATCAACACCGCAGACGTTTTAACAAATAATCTAAACATAATGTATAATCCCCCCTATAATGAGGTTGGCTATAACGGCGGTTATTCCCGCCGCCAACGCAACCTTTGCCTTTATAACCGGGAGGTTTCCCGCAAATTTTCCCGTTTGTCCGTTTACCGCAAAATGATAGAATTTATCGTTATGCTTGTACGTTAAGAACCATACCGGAAGAAGAAAATGCGACCACTTATTGCCGTTTAGCGCAATGCTGTTTGAAGTGACGTTAACCGCGCTGTATCCCGTAATTGTTGCGCGCATTGTTTCTGTAGCGGAGTTAATTGCGCGTTTTGTTATACGCGGCTCAACCTGTTCCTTGGTAACGTCATACTTTTCTGCAATAAACCCCGACAGATATGACATTTTAAAATCGGTGGTTTCTTTATAATTAAACGGCTCGATACACTCCATCATTACGTCGTCGATTCTCGACGACGCATCGTGCGGTATTCCGTCGAACTTCATACCGCCGTCGCGAACGGCTATATATTCTTTTGTTTCGGTATAGCGATAGTTTCCCGATGTCCAGCTTCTTATTTTTTTACAATTGGCGGTAATAGTACCCGCCGTCGAACAATCGGAAATCCAATAAGGGACGTAAATTGCGGTCATCTCGTGCAAATGCGCCCCCGAACGAAACCCCGACGGTAAAAACCAACGCTTGCGACAATATTCTTTAAACATTTCGGCGGCTTTTTCTTTTGTAATCTTAAAAGGAATCAATTTTGACGGCTTATGCTCGCCCGACAATCGCCCCGTCAAAATAACCGGCGAAAGACAAAAGACGCATTGCGTCGCCGAGGTGTTCGCGTCGGTGATAACCGACGCGCCGCAGCTCGGACAATTGTAAAGGGCGTTGAACTCGCCGAACTCCTTCTCGAGTTCAAGCTCATCGGCGGTTTTTGTCGGCTCCTCAATATCGAGCTTATGCTCTTCCTTTTGCGGGAAAATTTCGGCAATTTGTTCGCTCGAAAATGCACTCTCACAATAGGCACACATAAAGCTTTGGCTATCCGCTCTGAACACCAAATCCGCGCCGCAATTCGGACATTTATATTGTATAACTTCCATTAAAACTCTTTCTCCATATTAATATTGTTGTTTCTTGTGTTTCCCGGTAAGGCTTTATTGAGCTTAACCGCAAATCGGTCATTGGGGTTAAATAATAATATAACCCTTCCGAGCGAATCGTGCTTCACAATAAGATACCACATATTCAAATAGGTATTATCGTGCGCCGATACCGTAACGTCGGCGTTAAAGCTTACCTCTTCCTTGCATATATTAAAGCTTTCCGCGTTAGCGAGGTTGAGCGTTATTAATCTTTTGCGATTTCGCCTTCCAGTAATTTTGTCGATATCTAAATCTTTATTTGTGAGAATATATTCATATTCGACCGTTAAGCCTTTAAAAAAGTGTACCCCTAACCATATAACCCCCAAAATTGCCGCCGCCGCTATAAACGAGATTGACCCCATAAACGCAACCGCCGCCAATAACAACAAGCCGCAAAACAGCACCATTGACGCAATAACAGATATTTTTAATACATTTGCGCGTAAATCCGGCTTAGCTTCAATAATTTGTTCGATGAATATATCCATTTGTATAACCGCTCCTTTGCTTTTTGGGGGGTGCCTATAAGTATATCATAGGTTTATTATTTCGTCAATGGTAACATAATAATAATGAATAAAAAATAGGGAATAATGAATAGGTATACTCCTTAACTGCTAAATTTTGCAGTGATTTTGCAGAATATTTTTCGTCAGACAAGGCGATTTTTTCGCGAATATACGCTTATATTTAAGAAAAAATCAACGCAGTATGATGGAGAATATTCAAAAAACGGTATAATATTTAGTGGTTAAGGAGTATAAACATGAAAGGGGGATTGTGATGGATAATAAGGAACAGAATGAGGCTATAAAGAAAAAGTATAAGGAAACGGGGGCTATGATAAAACCGCGCGAGATTATTCCGATAATGGCGCAATCTGCCGACCCGCTGGGTTCGTACACCGGTACACCCGAAAAGCCCGGCGAGAAGCCGACGCAGGATGCGGACGATTTGTAAAATAAAATATTTGCGGTATGATTTATAAATAATCATACCGCAAATATTTTTGTTCACTATTTCGATTTTCCGCACTCGGCACAAAACTTTCCGGTGTTGACCGCGCCGCAAACACAAGCCCATTCGCTCGCTTCGGGCTTAGGCGCGCCACAGTCGGCGCAGAATTTGCCCGCATTAACCGCGCCGCAGGAACAAGTCCAACCCGTCTGTACGGGTTTCGCCGCGCCGCACTCGGCACAGAACTTCCCCGTGTTGTCTTTACCGCAGGGGCATTTCCATGTACCTTCAGAATTTACCGAATTTGCCGAATTTGCCGCAGCGGGCTGCGGAGCGGGATATGACGGGGGTGCCTCGCCCATTTGCCCTAAGATGTTTCCTCCGGTTTGACTCGCCATGTTCATTCCCATGAACCCCATCATCGAGCCACCCTGATTCCCTGCCGCCGCTTCAATACCTCTCGCTACGCTCCCCGCCATCATTGCCCGTTGAACGTCGCCACCGAGCATGGTGTCGGCTTTGAGGCGGTCGCCGAGCAACGCCTTGCTGTCGTCGGTGAGGGTTGCGGGCCCCATCGCAACATTTGTGATAGTAAACCCTCTCGGCGACCAATCTTCCTTAACCGCCGCTTTTGCTTCTCGGGTTAAATCGCCTAAATATGCCGATATTTGGCTATATCGAACCCCTTGATTCGACAATCTCGCGAGCGACATTTTCAACGCCTGCATAAATTCGAGCTTATATTGTTCGCTCCCGAATATTCCGACGGCGGTCATATCATCGGACGAGGTTCCTTTACTCGCAACCTGACTATAAAACTTAACCGCCATTTCTGCGTCCGGAACCTGAACCTCATATGTTCCGAAAAAGCGTAGCTCAATAGATGTATTATATGCGGGGTCAAAATAAGGTACGGGGGCGGTCGTTCCGAATTTTATTCCCGGTAACGGCATCAGATTGATGTAAACCACCCTTTGCTGAACCGACGCGGTACCCCCAAAGGTAAACCGCTTCAACACCTCTTTAAACGATTCTTCTATTTGTCCCGCAAAAATAGACGGAGCCGTAGAATTATCAAAAACGAATGCCCCGGGTTCGGAAACAATGTTGGTTATTTTCCCGTTGTCGATGGTCAGCATACAGGTGTTTTCCTCAACCATTATAACCGAGCCGTTTGTTATGACGTCGGGGCTTCCCTTTGTGTTAGAGCCCTTCCCTTGATTCATGCGCGAGCCGCGCCTTAAAATAACGTCGCCGCCCATAGCCGGACAATGCACCGCGTCCTTCCATTGGTCTGCTAATGTTCCTTTAACGGAGCTTACCGCCGATTTTATAAGACCCATTAATTTGCCCTCCTTTTTTTAAAAAATTAAATGTTCCTATAACACAAATCCGTATCCCGCATCTTCCGAAGATTCTGTGTTATTAACGGTTTCTGCTTTTTCGACGAGCATAGATATTGCCGTTCTTTCGTCCTCTTCAATTGTGATTTGTGTGAACGCGGGGCGACATATTAAATCGACATCTTCCAATTGCATATAGGTACGCGCAATAGCGATTGCCTTAATCCCCTGATTCGCGGCACCCGCGCCGACCGCCTGTACCTCTGCTTTGCCGCCTTCTCTTATTACCGCGGCAATTGCTCCCGCGGTAAGCTTTGGTACCGACCTTGATGATACCTTGAGTATTTCCGTTCCTGTTCTCATGTTTCTTCTCTCCTCATTATATTTATTTTACTAAAAATTTATTGATACGTTTGATAGAATTTGCCTTACCTGTTGCGGTATCTATATCTAATAAAACGGCATTAAATGTGCTTTTTCCGCCCGCATAGATGTGTTTTTGCGGGTAATAGTCAACAAAAACGTCGACAACCTTTTTGTCGGCACCGATTACCGAATCGACCCCGCCGACCATTCCCACATCTGTAATAAAAGCGGTATGCCCGTCTATAATTTGTTCGTCTGCGGTCTGAACATGAGTATGTGTTCCCACAACCGCGCTCACCCTTCCCGATAAATAATACGCCATTGCTTTCTTTTCGGCGGTCGCCTCCGCGTGAAAGTCAACAATTATATTTTTCGTATCTATTTGCTCCAATATAATATCCATGTTTCGGAAAGGATTATCACACGGCGGCATGAACTGTGTACCCATTATATTTACCACGCATATGCCGCAATATCCGAAGTCGATTATATGAACCCCTTTCCCCGGACAATGCTCGCCGTAGTTGGCGGGGCGAAGCACCTCCGCCCTATCGTTGAACATTGTATCCATTTCCTTGCGTTTAAACGCATGATTACCCGTTGTGATTATATCTGCTCCCGCTTTTGAAAAGAGAAGATTTGCCGAATGAGGGGTGATTCCGTTGCCGTCTGCGGAATTTTCGCCGTTGATTATAACAAATTCGATTTTTTCGGAAATGCGTAATTCGGGTACAATGTCCTTAAGCTTTTCGACGTTCGCCTGCCCTTGTACATCACCTATAAAAAGTATTTTCATGTGGTTAAAAGTATGTCCTCCATAGCCAAAAGTAAAGAGCGGCGGGGAACAAAAGAATCACAATAACCGCAATTGTTCCCGCGTTCCAAAGGGACTTTACCGTAAAGTATGCACAAAGCCCTATAATTACGGCGGCTATTACAAAAAAGTTTATTATAGCGTGTGATTTACCGCGAGAGCCGCCGTTATAACGCTTAAACGGCTTAAAGTCTTTATTCTTCATGACTGTAGGCTCTTTGCCGTCAATGTATTTTTCATTAATAACGCCCTTGTCATAGGGCCTACGCCGCCGGGGACGGGGGTGATGTAATCGGCTTTTTTTGACGCTCCCTCAAAATCGACGTCGCCGCAAAGCCTTCCGTTTTTATCGCGGTTCATTCCCACGTCAATAACAATCGCGCCTTTTTTTACCATTTCTGCGGTTATTAACCCCGCTCTTCCCGCCGCGCTCACGAGAATATCTGCGCGTCGGGTTACGTCACCCAAATCGCGGGTGCGACTGTGACAAATTGTTACCGTCGCGCTTTCGTTGAGAAGCATTAAAGCCATCGGTTTTCCTACTATATTTGACCGCCCGACAACAACACATTCTTTACCGGCGACGGGAACCCCCGTGCTGTGAATAAGCTCCATTACACCCGCAGGAGTGCAGGGTAAAAAGCCGTAGCTCCCGACGGCAATTCTTCCGACCGTATCTGCGCGAAATGCGTCAACGTCCTTTAGCGGCGATACCGATTCATTTACCGTAAAAACATCTATGTGTGACGGAAACGGCTGTTGAATTAAAATGCCGTTGATTTGTTTATCTGAATTAAGCCGTTGAATCAAAGCTATAACCTCTTCTTGACTCGCGCTTTCCGAAAATATATATTCAACGGAGGATATACCACATTCCTCACAATCCTTCTTCTTATTATTAACATATATTCGACTCGCCGGGTCGTTTCCCACTAAAACAACGGCAAGCCCAACCTCTAAATTTTTTTGAACAATTTCTTTTTTTATATCGTCTTTAATCCTTTTCGCGAGCGCAACGCCGTCTAATATTTCAGCCATAAGCATACACCTCTTAGGGACTGCCAATAAATAAACTTGACATTTCCCTTGTATTTTTGCCGCCATACTTCGTTAAAATTTTCCGCAAGGCACAAAGCATTACGAAAAATTTTGCCTCGTCTGTCGACAAAAATCCGGCGGCAAATTTGTCAACTTTATTTATTGGCAGTCCCTTAATAATCTTAACCAACTGTCAATTGTCAATTGTCAACTGTATCGTCAAATGGGTCGGTCAATTCCCGTTTAGTTTTCCTTAAACTGTCTTTTGCTTTTTCCTTTTCTTTTTCGAGCTTTATGCGGGTTTTGTTCTCATTGATAAGTTGTCGGCTTTCTTCCGTATCCTTGTACATGACGTAGTTTTTCTTAGGAAGCGTTGTTTTCAAATACAAAAACAATCCCAATGCAAACACCGCGCTTAAAACCGCCAACACCTGTGACACTCTTACCCCGCCCGCCATTAGTGAATCGGCGCGAAGCGATTCAATCCACGCCCTGCCGGAACCGTACCATACTAAGTATAAAAGGAATACCTCGCCGTCAAAGCTTCTGAGTTTTTTTGCATAAAGGTGTAACGATATGAACCCCAATAAACACCAAATGCTCTCGTATAAGAAACAGGGGTGAACTAAAGCAAACGGGTCAACCCCGATAAGTGCCAGGTCGCTCATAATCTTGTCTCCCGTCATTCCCCAGGGGAGATTTCCCGCGGTCGCCGCGCCATAGGCTTCTTGATTAAAAAAGTTTCCCCAGCGTCCCACACAATGTCCGATTAAAAAGCCGAGACCGATTAAATCGGAAAGGGGGAGAAATTTGACCCTCTTTATCCTCGCGGCAATAAACCCGCCAAGTACCGCGCCTATTAAACCGCCGTAAACGGCGAGTCCGCCGTCGCGTATACCGAAAATGGCGGTCGCCAACGACATTTTTGACGGGCTAAAAATAACATAATACGTTCGCGCCCCGATTACTCCGCAAAGCACGCCCCAAAATGCAATTTCAAACACATCGTCCGAGAGGATTCCCGCTCTGTCGGCGAGCTTTACGCCGTATGCAATTCCTAAAACGACCGCCGCAGTTATAATAATGCCATACCAATAGACCTCAAGCCCGAAGAGCGAAAAAGCCCGTCTGCTTATATCTATGCTTATTCCGGAGAATAGATTAGGAAATTCAATCATTTTGTTTTGTCCTTTAATTATTCACTACAATTAATAATAGAAACACAACTGTTCTCGACGTCAAATTTGTCCAATAAAGCTGTTATGTCTTCAAATGTTACCGTTGCGGCTATTTCGATATTTGTGTACATATCGACGTTTTCAAATTCGCTGTTCATCATTGCGCTCGCAACCGCCTCGGCACTTGTCAACGCGCCGAGTAATTCGCCATAGGTTTGTTTCTTTATTCGAATGAAGTCGTCTTTGTCGAGTCCCGCCTCTTTCAAACGCAACAGCTCCGCTTTAATTGCGTCGTATACCTTTTCGGGTTCGCGGGCTTCTCCGTCCGCCACGCAAAGGAAGAATCCGCGCCCGTTAAATACCGTAACATTAAAGGTTTCGTTAATCAGGCCGCTTTCATATGCCGACAGATAAAACCTCGAGCTTTTTCCTAAAGCCGTCTCGAGCATTATATTGTACAATACATAATTCTCCGCAACCGCAGAATATTCATTCGGGAGTTTAAACATAATGTTAAAAAGCGGGATTCCGCAGGGGAGCTTTTCACGAACGATTTTTTCCTTAACCGCATACGGCTCCTCGGGAATAACCGACTGTAGCTCTATATCCGGGGAGGGTTTAAGAAGTCTGTCGCATATTTCCAACGCTTCCTCCGGGTCAAAGTTGCCGGCAATTGAAATGACCATATTATTAAGATTGTAAAAAGTTTTGTAACAGCGGTAGAGTAGGTCTTTATCTATTTCCGAAATTGTATCGACCGTCCCCGCTATATTAATCCGCACGGGGTTATTGTGGTATGCCGCTTCAAGACAATTGAAGAATACCCGCCAATCGGGGGAATCGTCATACATCTTGATTTCTTGTGCAATAATCCCCTGTTCCTTTTGAACCGTTTCTGCGGTAAAATACGGCTCTTGAACGAATTTCAAAAGTATTTCGAGGTTTTTATTAAAGCTTTGAGAGCATAGGAACAGATATGCAGTTTTATCAAATGAGGTATAAGCGTTTGCGTTCGCCCCCGTTTCGGCGTACAGCTTAAATGCGTCACATTCCTCATTTTCGAACAGCTTGTGTTCTAAGAAATGTGCGATACCCGCAGGAACGGTGACATAATCGTTATCATTGACCGTTTTAAACGTGCTGTCAACCGAGCCGTATTTTGTTCCGAAAAGCGCGTATGCCGACGAAAACCCGGGCATAGGGCACAGACAGATTGTACAACCGCTTTTGTGCTTAATTCGAGTATATTTCTCGTTTACTCTGTCGCTTTTAATTATTTCACGCATTATCGTCACCTCCGTCGGTTAAAACATAGATTGTATCGAGCTTAACGCTATTTGCCGCCGCGACAATACGCTCGCGCGTAACCCCCTCATAACGCTTAATTGCGTTTTCCGGCGTAATAATATCACAACGGTAGATTTGATTCATATACCACGTTTTAATTCCGTTAAGGCTGTCGTTGACTAATTTTAGGTCGTTTTGAAGGGAGAGAACGGCTTGATTCATTTCGATATCGGTGAAGTCCGAAGCCGCACCCTTTTTCATAAACTCAAACTGTGCCAATATCTCCGCTTTTGCTTTTTCAATGTTCTCCTTTTCCACCCCGCACTCTGTAAGCATTATTCGCTTATTTACCGCAAATTTTGACCAACAATAATAACACAGCGACATCTTTTCTCTTACATTCTCAAAAAGCTTCGACGTCGCCGAGCCGCCGTAAATCTTAGACATGAGCGATAACGCGTCAACATCGTCCGAACTCGACGTAAAGCCCAACACCATTTTACTTTGATTAACGTCCATTTTCTCAATATGGTTGAGTATATCGGACTTAGCGGGACTCGGGAAAGAATGACAGTCCTCCATTTTTTCTCGTTCAAACCCCGCAAATGCCTTTATAAAGGTATCGCCGACCTTTGCAAAATCGTTACAACCCACGCATATTATCTCAACCCGCGCAGTTTTCAAAAGGCTGAGATAGGCTTTGTATGCAGATTCGGGCGTTACGGCGTTCACCCCTTCAATTGTACCGTGTGAGAAAACGGCGGCGGGTTCACCCATGCACACTAATTGGCTCGCCTTGCGTACCGCGTACACCCGCTTATCATTAAGCTCCGCCTCAATTTGGTCTATACAGGCTTGTTTCTCGTTTTCGGTAACGCTCGATTTGAACCCGTCCCCTTCTGTCAGCGGGTCAAAAATGCAGTTCAATAAAATGTTCAGCGATTCGGCTATAACGTCCTCTTGTTCAAGAGCATAGCGCGAATCTATGGCTTTTACGGAGATTCCTATTTCCTGTGTGTCGCCAAGGCTCCCCGCGCTTCCCGTCAATCTCGCGGCATATAATGAGGACAGTTTTGCGTTTAAAAGGCGTAAATCCGGCAGAATACGACAGGAATTTGTGAGAATCTTAGGTATTACCGCGTTTACAGACGCCTTGTCCTCGTTAAGCTGTGTCAAAAAGCTTACCGATATGCGATTTTGTTTAAACCGAGAATCGGTAATCTTGCTTATAAATATTCCGGGGGCAATTTCTTTGCGGTTGAGTATGTCCATTAAAACTTCTCCTATAGACGTTTATTCATATAAAATGTATTATACCACAATAAATCCCAATAAGTCAAGAACTATAAAATATTTTCTGAAAATTATACAAGATTATGAAAAATTGGGATAGGAAACCCCCGCTCATTAAAGAGCGGGGTTTTGTGTGTTGTGTTAAACCTTTTTCACGGGGAGGTCGCTTAGTTTGTGAACGAAAGGTTGAGGGTTGCGGTTGCTCCCGTGCTGAGTGTAACAACTACCTTTGCGGTGAGGGCAGAGTTAAGACGAGATGCCGCCGCCGTGCCGAAGCCGGTAACACCATTAATATTTCCGGCGGCAATATTACAGTCTGCACTTGACGAGAGACCTATTGTGATTGCGGTAACTTCGCCGGCGGTCGATACGGAAACTGCACCGTTGACTGTCGCCGCGCCCGTTCCGGTACCAATTGTGAGACTAGTCGGAAGGGTTGTGTTCGTGCCGTCAGAAACGGTAAAGGTCGCTCCGGTAATGGTCGCACCCGCAGGAACATTGTTCAAAGTAAAGGTTTGGTTTATAGTCGCGGCACCCGCGATAGTGTTAAACGCACCCGACCATGTGGGGTTAGCAAAGGCGAATGAACTTGTAGAGCCGCCGGCGGCAATATTACCAACAGCAACAACCTTTGCCTTATTGATTCCGAGTCCCAATAAACCGTAAGCAATCGCGTCGCCGGTATCTTTATCATTTGCGAAGCCTTCGGCGGTGATGTTTGCTACACCAAAAGGTGTGCTAAATGCGGTCACTTCTGCGTCGGTGGATTCTGCATAGCTGAAAACAGCGTTTAAGCCGATTCTTCCTACGTTTGTGTTGTTCATCATAGCGGGAGCTAACGCAGAGAGAACAAAGCTTCTCGGCATAAGAACATAGTTCGGGTCTACTCTGTCTAAGTTATCATAGTCGCCGTCAACGGTATAAACTACGTTATTAGTTGTATCGGCATTAGCCGCAGTTCCTCTTACCAATGTAGGTGTGCCGCCTATTGTCGAGAAGGCGTAGCCGGAAGGAGCGGTTGCGGGGAGATTTGTGGTTACTCTTACCAATGCGGTCGGGTTGGATAAAGGCCCGGATGAGGGAAGAGCAACGGAGTTTGTTGTAGTCGGGTTTGTCATATCGGTAATATCGCCGCCTACAGCAATCCACAATTTATGGTTGTCAACGGTCGCATCGGCAGCGGTAGCTAATGCCGCAGTACCATATGCCGCGGTAAGGTTAGCTTGTGCCGGTTTTCTCGGGATTATCGGGTCTTGAAGAAAACCGCTCCAGTCGGCGTTGGGGTTTGCGTAGCCGCCGAGTTGAAGAAGGGTTCCGTGTCCCGTACCCGCAACGAGGGTAAGAGGATTGTCGATAGGATTAACCGCGTCAACGGTATAATCAGCCGCCTCGAGAACAAATTTAATCGAGGTAGCCGTTGTTCCCAAAACGTAGCCTAAACCGGAGGAAACATACGCGTCGGTCGGCGCGGTGACGGAATCAGCCGAGGGAGAAGCAAAAATGCTTACGGTTGTGTTTTTGTTCGCTTTTAAAGCATTCATTATGTCGTCGCCGTCCCATAAATTGTCCCAGTCGAAGGGAACGAACGGACTTGCGGCTGTACCCGTGCCGCTCGTCATGTTACCTGCGTTAGCGGGGCTGTTTGCTACGGGAACAACAAGGTGTGACGCACTGCCGGTAGCTTTTATTGCCGCAGTAACGGTTACGGGAATAGAACTGTTATTAATAATCGGAGCGGGGCTGTCGAAAATTATACCGCCCGCACCCGCCGCTAAATCGGCAAGGGATTCGCCGCCGGTTGCACCGAGCAAGCCTTGAGGGTCGAGTTTAAAGTCAAGCGCGGTCGCCGTAGGAAGGGTTACGTCAAATACCTTTGTGTTTTTGTATACAACATCACCGTCCGGGTCTAAGGTTGTGCCGCCGGTAGGCGAAGCGTTTACGGTTGTCGCTAACGAGAGAGCCATCGCACCCGCGATTAAGTAAGCAAGAATTCTTTTCTTCATTAGAAATACACCTCTTTTTCATAAAAAATTGTTTTTTTATATATACAAATATATAAACATTAATTTTGTACTCGTATGAGTACGGCTACCGCAGTTGTCGTAATAACCTCGTAATCATCATCAACGAGATAATAGGTCACAACTGCATTATATTCCCCCGCAGAGAGCGGTTTTGTCAACGCAAAATCGGTCAACCTTCCGCCGAGAGGGATATACGGCGAATCGTAAATCATTTCGCCGATTTCTTCTTCGTTATCTTCCGATACCAAATGAACCTCAAAATAAATTGTGCGCGCGTTTTCCTCGGGGTTTTCAATCATAGCGTTTTCGGAAGGCGCGTCCCAGGTCGCAAAATTCCACTCGGTCGTCATTCTTGTACGCAAATAGGTGTCGTCCGGCTTTTCCGCGCTCCGTATTTCGTCTACATTCTCCGGCGTAACGAGCAAACCGCGACCGTCTCCTCTTTCGGTGACGTCAACCGGCGGTATTCCCAATTCTTCATTATTTCTGTCCCAAAGGAGATAAACAATTACCCCCACAAGAGCCAATATAATGAGTATTACAAGAGCTATAACAATATGCTTATAAAACCTCTTGCTCCCGAAATATTTCTCCTTAACGG
Organism: Oscillospiraceae bacterium; assembly: GCA_009783205.1. Taxonomy (GTDB): domain Bacteria; phylum Bacillota; class Clostridia; order Oscillospirales; family Ruminococcaceae; genus Ruminiclostridium_E. The sequence continues at coordinate 24,458 of WRHO01000010.1, read as the reverse complement.
GTACGTCTGTTTTTTCTTTTGGGGTCGGGGCTTTTGAAGCCATATGGAAAATCACCTCCGAATAGTTTTGCGTTTTAAAAGGCTGTGTTAAACCTGTGTTTTAATATATTAACTTTAAAAATCCAATTGACTGTGCGAGGTTAATCTCACTAAAACTAATAATAGTTCGCCATTATCCGATTTTCTATAAACTAATAACCAATCCGGCGTAATATGGCACTCACGAAACCCCGCCCAATTACCCGTTAAAGCGTGGTCGCGATGTTTCGGCGGTAATATTTCGTCATTCGCAAGTATGGTTATAACTTCTTCGGCTAAAACTATATCCTTACCTTGTTTTTGAGATTGACGAAGCTCCTTTTTAAACTTTGCGGTACGTATAATTTCGCGTTTAGTATCTTCAATCATTATTATCTTTCAAACATTCTTCAAAAAGACTTTTCACGTTATTGAATTTCTTAGCGTTAGGGTCGTTCATTAAAGAATAAGCTTCGTTTAACGCCTCCATAGATTCGAGGTCGGTATAAGGCGCGCCGCGTAAATCAAACGGAAAACCGCCGACGCGACAAGCGTGTTTTATAAACACGGTAACGGCTTCGGGCAAAGTAAGCCCGTGATACCCAAAAACTCTTTCCGCTTCGGCTTTTAATTCGGGTAATATGCGTATATTAACATCGGACGTTTTCTGTGTATGCGCTATTCTCGACATAAAATCACCCCCCGATATTTAGTATACCACAAAAAGATTTTAAATGCAAGTAATATATTAAAATACACACGTTTAACACAGCCTTTAAGAAATACCCGCCCCAAAGGAATATTGGGGCGGGTATCACGAACTCGTTTAGCTTCGTCAAGCGGACCGCGCGGCGGCGTAGCCACCGACACCTCCGCTCTTGTTTAGCTTTATCTGAGAAGTTGAAGAACTGCTTGAGGCGCTTGGTTAGCTTGTGCCAACATAGCCTGTGCAGCCTGTTGCAGAATGTTGAACTTGGTGTATTGTACCATTTCCTTAGCCATGTCTGTATCTCTGATTTGAGATTCAGCGGCGGTGAGGTTTTCGTGAGTTGTGGTCAACGAATTAACGGTATGCTCGAGTCTGTTCTGCATAGCACCGAGACTTGCTCTCTGACGAGATACGTTTACGATTGCTTTTTCTACGTTATCCATAGCGCGTTGTGCGTCTTTAACGGTAGAAACGTCAAAGTCTGCGATTCCGATTGAACGAGAATCCATAGCCTTGATGTTAAGGGTAACTCTCTGTTCGATTGCGTTATTAGCACCGATTTGGAAGGTTAAGCCGTCGCCCTTTCCGAGTTCTTTATCGGCGCCGACACCGGAACCGTTCGCTAAAGTAAGCGAGGTGCCTCCGAAAATGTCTAAAACCTGGAAGAAATCTGTTTCATCGGTGACTAAAGTCAAAGCAAGTAAATCGTCCTGAAGGTCATTTATACCGGTCATAGTAAGACCGGCGAGGATGAATTGTTGGTACCCGTCATCCGAAGCTTGGAAACCTTCATCAATTAATGTTTTCGATACCGAGCTGTATATAGCTTTTACGATTGAGTCTTCGAAAGCAGTTCTGTCTGCCGCAGATAATGATGTCATAGCCGCGACGTCGGTGGCAATTGCCGCCCTAATGCCCGCGTCATCGAAGGTTCCAAAAGTATCGAAGTCCCACGCTGCCGCTGCCGCTGCGAAATCGGAGAATTCGGTTGTGTTGCCTTCTATGGTAGCGTAGTCATAGCTTGTTTGTCCTAATGTTACCATATTGCTTGCGAAGAATACTTTATCGCCGTTGGGGTCAATATTCTGCGAGGTTAATTCTACGGTGTAGTCGAGACCCGCTTTAGCGAGAATCTTTTGGATATCTTGTTCCGTGTATTCAACACCGGTAGAAAGGTGTAAAACAAAGCTACCGTTTTTGATACCCATGGACTCGTCAGCTCTGTTAGCAACGGTTACTTTTTCCTCGCCTTTATCGGCGTTGGTTAAAATAGTGATGTTACGAGCGTCGTCGCCGTAGTTGTTGGCAACTAATCTGATTGTATCGGCATATTTAGCGGTAGAGCCGGTTGCGCCGATTAAGAATTGGCTGAGGTTACCTTGGATAGCCGCCGTCGGTGCCGAGGTAGCCGCCAAAATTCCGGTAGCGGTTGTGAAAGAATCCGCCGCGTCAAATGCGAGAACGCCGTATTTGAGATTTAAGGAAACGATTGCGGGCGAATTAGCCTGCGGGTCATCTTTATAATCCTTAGCGTTTTTGATTAAATCATCAATTTGCGCCTGGGTGTAGGTTTGACCAACTTGAAGATTTAAGGTTAAGGTTTTACCGTCGGTACTCCATTCAGCGTTTTCGCCGCCGATTGTTGCGGAATCCTTAAGTTCTAAGGTAACGCCGGTTACGTTAGAGGTTAAAACCGCGCCTTCGAGGGTGAGGTTGTTACCGTTAAGGTCATGTTGTGTAGAACCGGGGATAGGTCTGTTTGTTAAATATACAGCATAGTCGGGACCGAATTTGCTCGCGCCTATTGCTAAGCCGTCGAGAGAACCGTCTAATAATTTGATACCGTTAAAGTCGGTTGCTAAAGCGATTCTGTCGATTTCGGTTTTGATTTCGTCGATTTCCATTTGAGCGTATTCACGTTCTTCGTCGGTGTATGTTTCGTTACCCGCTAAAACAGCAAGTTCCTTTAATCTTTTGAGCATAGCGTGAGTTTCGTCTAATGCGCCTTCAGCGGTTTGAATAAGGCTAATACCGTCGTTAGCGTTGCGTATAGCTTGCCCGATACCGCGAAGTTGAGCGCGCATTTTTTCGGAGATTGCTAATCCGGCAGCGTCGTCAGCCGCGCGGTTAATTCTGAATCCCGATGAAAGCTTTTCTGTAGCTTTCTTTGTTCCGATTACGTTTACTCCCAATTTGTTATGGGCGTTAATCGCGTTTAAGTTGTTTTGAATTATCATTGACATGATACAATTCCTCCTTGATTGTGTTTCACCCGCAGAATCCTTCCCGCGAGCGTTAATAATAATAGTAGGCGGTTCAAGTAGCAGAGCTATTCAATATGGATAGGTGTGCACTCCCTCTCTGTCAAGAATCTCAACTGCTATTTGCCGCTTACGAGGATTATATCGGACGTGTGGGGGTTGAACTTTAGCAAAGTTAAAAAATTTTTTTGAAACCGGTGAAACTTTTTGAGCAAATGTGGAAAAAAGGGGTTGACAGGGTGGGGGGAGCGTGGTATAATGTATGTAACGGCAGACCTTAAACGGTTAGCTGAAATTGTAGTTAAAAAGTAACCACACTTTAGCGGGGGCGGTTACTTTTTGTTAAAAAAGGGGTTGACAGAGTGGGGGGAGCGTGGTATAATGTATGTAACGGCAGACCAGTGACGGTCTTCCTCAGAATGTCGCTATTAATAGCCGCACACTTTGGAGAGTAGGGCGGCTATTTCCTTTTAATGAAGTCTGCGAGGAGAATAATTAGTTGAAGGTATTCGATTACAACCAATATATATGTTAAAAGTAACATTTCCATAGACATTCACCTCCTTTCGGAGAGGAACGACCGCCACCGTATGTATCTGCCGTGATGTATTGTAGCATAAAGGCGATATTTGTCAAGTGTTATTTTTTAAAATGTTTTTCCAAAAAACGGTTGACATTGATTAAAATGTATGTTATAGTAGCCCTACATACCTATTACATAAATTTTGTTAAAACTTTACATTAAACTTTCTTAAGTGATATATAATGGACTCTGATAATTATGTTTTGAACAAGCATTATAGCTGTGTTATAGTCGGTTACAATGCTTGGAAAATAAAAAATTTATGAAAAGAGGGAAAATCATGCAAAAGAAACTTTTAGCCATTATTCTGACGATGGCGATGTTGGCGGTTACAACATTTGGGCTTACGGCGTGTCAGGAAAAGGATGTCGATAACGGTTCTGGACAAGCGGAAACCGTTCCCGTTGACGACAACGAAGAAAATGTGCCGGAGGACGGCGAAGAGGACGATGAAGACCAAGACGTTTTCAACAATGACGACACTCAAGCGGCGGCGGTTGCCGCGTTTAACGAGCTTCAAGGTGAAGTCAACGGAAGAACCATTATCAATATTTACAGTTTCACTACCGAAACGGTTGACGACCTTCTTCCGATGTTTTTAAAAGCTAATCCCAACGATTTCACCGATAAGTTTTACATTAACGTAGAAATGGCGGCAGACCACGCGGCACACAGATTAGCAATTAACACGAAACTCGGCGAGAACGACGGGCCCGACGTATTTGTGGCTGACGTCGATTACGCTATGCACTTTGCTGAATTAAGCGGAACGGCGACAATTGATGAAATCGGTATAGAAATTAACGAAGACGATTATTATGATTACACTCTCGATTTAATGAGACGTAAATCCGACAACGCGATTATGGGCTTATCTCATCAGGCTACACCCGGCGCAATGTACTACAGAGCGGACATAGCGAAGGAGGTTCTCGGGGTTGAATCGGAAGAAGAGATGCAGGCGTTGGTAAACGATTGGGACGGCTTTATTGACGTAGCCGAGAAAATCACCACCGAATCCGACCTCGCTATGATTTACGGTGCCGACGAGCTCAAGCGTAACTTCTTGAATGGTCGCGACATGGGTTGGGTAGATGAAAACGACACCTTCACAATTGACGAAGACACAATTACCGAGTTTGTGCGCGTAACACAAGCGATTAAAGATTTGGACGGGCTGAGAAACACCGGTAACGCACAATGGTCTGACGGTTGGGTTCGCGGCATGGGCGACAATGAAGATTCTGCGTTCGCTTATTTCGGCTCAACGTGGTATCTGCACTTTGTACTTGCTAAAAATGCTCAAGAGGGCGGAAGCTACGGTAAATGGGGAATGATTCCCGGGCCGGCACCGTTTTACTGGGGCGGTACCTACTGGTATGCAAGCAAGGAAACCGTAACCAATGACGAGGAAAAGGCACAGGCGGTAAAAGACATAATTGAATTCTTCTGTGTAAACGAAGAATCTATGGAAGGTCTCGCTAAGGAAATAGGCGACTTTGTTTCTAACAAAAAGGTTGTTGATAAAATTAAGGATTCCGACGAATTTAACAATAAGCTTTTCTTGTGGGAAACGAATCATTATCAAGTGTTTGCAGAAATCGCGGAAGATATTGATATCACGCGCAATATTACCAAACACGACGCCGATATGGACGACCTTTTCACCGACTTCATAACGAATGTCTTTACGAATGAAATGTCGATATCCGAAGCAATGGCAATAATGAAAGAAGGCGTTAAAGCCGACTTAAGTTCTATTACAGTTATGTAATGAGTAATACGGGGGGCTTCTGAAAATCTCTTACGACGTTTGTCGAAACGGGTTTTCAGAAGCCCCCTTTGCTCTATCTCTTGCGCTATATCTCGAAAGGAAAAATCTTATTATGAAAAAATTTCGGGTGAACAAAAACTATTGGGGTTATATATGTATCGCCCCGTTTTTCATATTGTTTTGTATATTCTCGGCATATCCGCTATTGTCCACTTTTTTTTACGCATGGACCGACAGAGACACATATGATAACACGGCGAATGAAGTTAGCTTTGTCGGGTTCGATAATTTTTATAGAAGCGATGTAGCGCAATTTCCCGTCGTGCTTGACCCCGAAACGGGGAAGGTTAAGGTTGACGGTGCGTCGTCGCCGAGAGAGGTTATGACCGACGAGGAGACGGGGAAGCAATATGTTCTGTTGCCCTTTGATGAGACGAAGTATTTTTTAGAACACAATACAGACGGTTCGATGTATGTCGTTTCTAAGCAGATGGGCGGCGTTTTCGGCATAAAGCTTCTTAGAAATTCGTTTGTAAACACCCCCATATTATGGCTTATGGGGTTTATCCCGCAAATAGTTATAGCGTTATTATTGGCGGCGTTATTCACCGATATAAGGGTAAAAATAAGAGGAACCCGAGTTTTTAAGGTTTTATTCTATATGCCGAACATTATGACCGCGGCAACAATTTCGGCATTATTTATCGTTTTAGTCACTAACGGAGGGTTTATTCATCAAATCGCGGTAGCCACGGGGTATGTTAAAAATGCGACGACGCCGATTACCGGGATTTGGTTTACGCGCGGCGTAATAGCCTTTATAAATTTTTGGCTGTGGTTCGGGAATACAATGATTGTTTTAATCGCCGCCATGTTAAGCGTCGATAAAGCGCGGATTGAAGCCGCAATAATTGACGGAGCAACCCGCAATCAAATTTTTTGGAACATAACTATTCCGTCTATTAAGCCGGTAATATTGTTTACGTTAATTCAAAGTCTCGTCGGCGGTCTCCAAATGTTTGACGTTCCCTCATTAATGGGCGCGGGTGTAGGCGGTGCTTTTAATGCGGACGGAACGAGGACAATTATGACGAGCATACACCAAATCGCGTTCTCCTCAAAAAATATGGGGTTGGCCGCCGCGATGTCGGTTGTATTGTTTACTTTTACGGCTATTTGCAGTATAACGATTTTCTTGTTTATGCGTACAGCCTCTGAAAGAAGAGACGAGCGATTAATAAAACAGTTTAAAAAGGCGGAAGCCAAACAAAAACAAACAAGGGCGGGAGGTAATGTGGTATGACTCCTGAAATGAAAAAGAAATACGAAGAAGAGTTAGCGGCGAAAATCGCCGAATATGAGGACAGAAAAGGTTTAGAGCATATTGATTATTTCGACAATAACGAAAACGCTCGCGGCTCGTCGGCTTCAACCGAGACCGTTCACAAAAAGGACAAAGTAAACGCGTCGCACAATGATACCGCGTCTGATAAATTATTTATTAAAATATTGGATTTTTTTACGTCGTTAGATTATTATATTCCTATGGCACTAAAGAAAACCGAAAAATTGCGCGACGTATTGAGAAGCGAAGCCGGTTTTTTGATGTGTATAGCCTTGACTATTCTTTGTATCACGCCGTTTATCATTATGTTTGTCAATGCGACAAAATCGGCGTATGAATTAAGCGCGGCCGCCGGCGGTTTTTGGGGTAATTTTATTCCGAGCAAGTTTTTTAAAGAAAATCTGAATCATCTGCTTACCGCCGATGTCGTCGGATTCAAAATTGAAAGAGCTTTTTTAAACTCAATAATAGTCGCCGCGACTTCAACAATTTTAAGCGTTTATATATCGGCACTTACCGCGTATGGGTTTTCGGTCTACACTTTTAAGGGCAAAAATATACTTTTCCCGTTGATATTGGCGTTTATGATGATACCCCCGCAAATTTCCGTAGTAGCGTTTTATGATTTAATGCAGACAATAGGGTGGAGCAGCGGGTGGAAATCATTCTTAAGCCTTATTATTCCCGCGGGGGTTGCGCCCGCGACGATATTCTTTCTCAGGCAATACATGAAATCGGTATTATCGTTAGAGATGATTGAAGCGGCGCGCATAGACGGTTGTTCCGAAATGCGTATATTTAACACCGTTGCTTTACCTATATTAAGACCGGGAATTGCGGTTATGGCAATATTCGCGGTGGTCGCCTCGTGGAATAATCTGTTTTTACCGATGGTTCTTTTATCGGGCGAATGGCGAACCGTTCCGGTTTATGTAAGTCTATTGTCGGGAAGTCGGCATCAAATTGAAAAAGGGGCAATTTTCCTCGGTTTAAGCCTAACCGCGCTCCCTTTGCTGATGTTTTATTTGATATTATCTAAGCATATAATTTCCGGCGTAACGCTCGGAAGCTTGAAGGAATGAGTTGGGGGATATGGTGTAGAGGATATACGGAAAAGCCGAATGGTTGACCCACTCGGCTTTTTGTTCGTCCAAAAAAACAAAAAAATCTCATTAAAAGGCTTGACAATTATTTTTTTCGTGATATAATTTAATATTAATTATTGATTCATGGGGATTTGTAAAAAATTTACACAGGATTGTATTATTAATAATGTTTTATAATAAGGAGTGTCAAATGAAAAAAATAGGGACAGCCGCGAGATATACGTATTTTATGCTTTTAGCCTCGCTTTTATTCATTAATACCGCATCGGCTTATATAGACCCGACAACATCAGCCCTGCTGATACAAATAGTTGCGGGTGTGTTTATAACGCTCGGTGTGGTTTTTGGTTTATTAAGACATAAGATAATCATGTTTTTTAAAGGCTTGAAAGTCAAATCGTTACAAAAACAAATTGAAAAATCCGATAAGGAACAGTAAATAATATGAGCAAAACTAAAAAATTCAGAGAATTATTAAATTCGAAAAGTCATTTTTTTCTTATGGAGGCGCATAACGGGCTGTCCGCAAAGATAGTTGAAGAAGCGGGGTTTGAGGCTATATGGGCGAGCGGTTTGTCCATAACCGCCTCTCTCGGAGTACGCGACAACAACGAAATCTCATACACACAGTTGCTCGACGTACTCGAATACATGAACGACGCGTGCGACCTTCCGATACTTGTTGACGGCGATACCGGCTACGGCAATTTCAACAACGCCTGTCGCTTGTTGACAAAGTTAGAGCAAACGGGGATAGCCGCCGTTTGTATCGAAGACAAGAAATTCCCTAAGACAAACTCGTTTTTAGAAACAAAGCTTGATGCTCTTGCCGACCCCGTTGAATTTTCCGGTAAAATTCGCGCAATGAAAGCGGTTCAAACCGACCCCGATTTTTCGGTTATAGCGCGGTTGGAATCGTTGATTGTCGGCGCGGGTGTAGCCGATGCTATAAAACGTGCAGAAATGTATTTAGATGCCGGTGCGGATGCTTTATTGGTTCATTCGAAGCTCGCAAACCCTAAAGACATTTTTGAATTTCTCGGGGCGTTTAAACGCGAAACGCCTATCTTTATTGTACCCACAAAATATTATTCAATCCCCGTCAAGCAATTAACAAAAGACCCGAGAATCAGCGGCATTATTTGGGCTAACCACAATGTCCGTTCCTGCGTTACCGCCATGCAACAGGTGTGCGCCAAGATTTATAAGGACAATTCTATTGCAAATGTTGAGGGGGCGATTGCGTCGGTTTCGGAAATATTCAGACTTCAAAAAAATGAAGAATATCTCGAAATGGAAAAGGAATATATGCCCTCCGGTTCCGGCTTCGGCGCGGTTGTTTTAGCGGCGGGTGCATCCGAAACGCTCGATTACAGTAAGCCTAAATCGCTTCTGACTATTAAAGGTAAGACCATACTCGACCGCCAAATTGAGGCGTTAAACGAAATAGGTATATCCGACATTTCTATTGTGAGGGGGTATAAAAAAGAAGAAATTGAATACCCCGAGTTGACAATAATTGATAACGACAAATGGGAAACGACAAAGGTAATGTATACCCTTTCGCTCTATTCAGCAAAGGCGAAGCAACCGTATTTTGCGTTATACGGCGATGTATTTTTTAAGAGGTATTTATTGCGCGATATTCTCGGTTGTATTGATGACCACGCCGACGCGGATTTGGTTTTGGTATGCGTTAAAGAGAATTATATCAACAATGGTTTTTCGCTAAAACTGAACAATGATTTTGACGACTTGTTTCACGCGGGCAACGGCGTTGAGGTCGTTGCGGTTTGTCCCGACTGTCCCGAACCGAGTTCTTCCGGAAACGGCGACACGGTTTATTTCAGCGGGTTAATGATGATTAATAATTATTCGGCGATAGGCGAATTATTAAAAGCTGAGGATATCGAAAGCCTATCTTGTTCCGGATTTTTATGCCGCGCAATTGAACAAGGGTTAAATATAGTTTCAATCGTTTCGTCTCGTGATTCAATCGTTGATATTAATTCAATTAACGACCTTCTTAAAGTCGGAGAAGTCTATGAATGATACAAAGCTTTTTATTGACGAATTAAAAGAATACGGGTTTGAGAAATTTGCGGGCGTTCCATGTTCCTTTCTCGGCTCAATAATAAACGAGGTTGAAAACCGCGGTTTGTATGAAGCGTTTGTGAACGAAGGCGACGCTTTGGCATATGCGGCGGGGGCGTCGCTCGGCGGAAACAAATGTGCGGTTCTTATGCAAAATTCGGGTCTTTCAAACGCACTTTCGCCGCTCACGTCGCTTAACGAATTGTTCGGGTTACACACGTTGCTTATAATAGGAAACCGCGGGGTTGACGACGAACCGCAGCATCGTATAATGGCAACCGTGGTTAAGCCTTTTTTGGACGCTTTAAACATACCGTATTTTAACGCAGAGGACGAGGATTGTTTGAAAAACGCAAACGCCTGTCTCGCACAAAGCTCGGCGGCAATTCTTGTTAATGAAAAAACTACTTTTTCTTCGGTAAAGCTCAATTCTGTCGTAACCGAAACAAATGAGTTTCCGTTGCGTTATGATGTTCTAAAAGCAATATCAAGCGGCGCGGGAGACTCTGTAATAGTAACCGCAACCGGTTTCACAAGTCGCGAAATGTATTGTATAAAGGATAGGGCAGAAAACTTTTATATGGTCGGCTCAATGGGCTGTCTTTCATCATTGGCGTTAGGATTAAGCGAGAATTTACCAAACAAAACGATTATTGCGATTGACGGAGACAGTGCTTGTCTGATGCGGCTCGGCGGGTTGTATACCCTCACGCAAAAGAAGCCCGACAATCTGTGCTATATCGTGTTGGACAACTCCGCAAACGAATCCACCGGCGGGCAAAGGAACAGCTTTGGCGAGAGCCGCGTTTTTGATGTTATGGAGCGGCTTTATCCGACGGCTTACGTCAATTCTCCCGATGAGTTGGCGGGGTTAATCAAAGCTTTTAGAGCGACTCCCCGTTATACACAGATGTATTCGAGAATCCGCGTCGGAACAATGAAGGATTTACCGCGCCCCGAACGCGATTTAATATTTGGACAGGCGACGAGGTTTAAAGAAGGTTTAAAAACAGTTTAAAGGAAGGTTTGATTAAAATGGCTACAAAAAATTTATACGAGAACACGGCGTATCTCTATGATTTTGACAATAGAGATTTGTTAAACGACGATGTAAAAATTGCATTAGAATGTGTTGAAAAAACAAAAGGAGATATTTTGGAAATCGCCTGCGGTACGGGAAGGGTGACAATCCCCGTGCTTAAAAAAGCAATTGACCGTAATGTTACCGCCTTCGATTTATCGGATACAATGCTTTCCGTTTTTAGGGAAAAAGCGGCAAAGCTTCCCGATGAAATAACAAAAAATCTCTCAATTGAAAATGCAAATATGACAATATTCAACTTAAATAAAACCTTCGGATTAGTTATTTTAATATGGCGCGCCTTCCAAGTTTTACTTAATGAATCGGATGCGGTTCAATGTTTGAAAAATATAAAAAAGCATATGAATGACGATTCGCTTTTTTTATTCAGTGTGTTTATTCCGAGACAATCATACGGCGACGACTGGCTCGGGAAAGAAACCGAGGCGTATATAACGGTCGACCCCGCCACAAACAATAAAATTCGTCGTTATACAAAAAATATAAAATCTGACCAAGAAAAACAAATTATCGAATATGTTTCAATTTATGAAATAACGGCTCCCGACGGCAGATTTGAAACAATCGAGGATAATATCACCTACAGATATTATACCCCCGAGCAAATTAAAAGCTTGCTTATAAAATGCGGATTCACAATAATTGAGGAAAGCTCAAATTCAACCGATATTTTTCTTGTGCTTAGAAAGAAATAGAGAGTTAAATGATTAAAAAAGAGAAGAAAGTCCTTCTTAATCCCGGCCCCGCTACAACAACCGACGGCGTTAAGGCGGCGCAAATTGTCCCTGATATCTGTCCGCGTGAAAAAGAGTTTGCTAATATATTGGAACGGTTACAGTGCGATTTGGTAAAAATTGTTCATGGCGGTGATGATTATTCGGCTGTGCTTTTTTGCGGCTCGGGAACTATCTGTATGGACGTTTGCTTAAACTCGCTTTTACCCGAAAACAAAAGAATCCTCGTTATAAATAACGGCGCGTACACCTCGAGGGCGGTAGAAATATGCCAACACTACGGCTTATCGTACATTGAGTTGAAATTTCGCGATGATGAATTACCGGTTTTGCACGAAATTGAAGACGCTCTATTAAAAAACGACGACATTGCGGTTGTTTACACTACCCATAACGAAACGGGAACCGGCATTTTAAACCCCATTCGCGAAATAGGCGCGCTCGCGCATAAATATAACTGCATATCGGTGATTGATACAACATCTACCTACGGAATGATACCGATTGATGTCGAAGCGGATAATATCGACTTTTGTATGTCTTCGGCGCAAAAAGGGCTTATGGCGATGACGGGGCTTTCATATGTCATAGGTAAAACGCGGCTAATCATTGAGTCGGAGAAATACCCGAAACGCTCGTATTATTGTAATCTTTTTATGCAGTATGAACATTTTATCAAGAATAAACAAATGCACTTTACCCCCCCCGTACAAACGGTGTATGCCGCCGTTCAAGCGATGGAGGAATACTTTTTTGAGGGCGAGAAAAACAAATTCTTGAGACATAAAAGCGTTAATGACGCTATTCATAACGGATTAAAAAAACTCGGATTTAAAGAATATATAAAAAAAGAACAACAGTCGGGATTGGTCATTTCTGCAATTTATCCCGACGACAAAAATTGGAGCTTTAACGATATTCACGATTATTGTTATGACCGAGGATTTACCATTTACCCCGGCGTTATTCGGGGAACCAATACGTTCAGATTGTGTTCATTCGGGGCAATTGACGCTTCGGATATACATGATTTTTTTAAAACATTTGAAGCGGGGTTGAAAAAGGCGAATGTAGAAATTCCGGTGAAATATATAGCGGGTTAAGGAACGATATATAAATGATAAACGAAATTGCATTAATAATGGCGGCGGGATTAGGAACGAGAATGCGTCCGCTAACCGAAAAAACCGCTAAGCCTTTGATAAAGGTCAAAGGGACTCCGATGATTGAAACGGTTATAGAAACGCTAAAAAAACGCGGCGATATGAAAATTTTTATCATGACCGGTTATAAAAAGGAACAGTTTAAATATTTGACCGATAAGTATAATAATGTTACTTTACTCGAAAATAAAGAGTATATGACAAAAAATAATATATCCTCTCTTAAAGCGGCGGAGAATATTTTAGGTGATACAAATTGCTTTATATGCGAGGCGGATTTATATATTTCTGACCGCAATATGCTTTTAACCGAGTTTTGTAAATCGTGTTATTTGGGGAAATATGTATCCGGGTTTTCCGATGAATGGGTATTTATTACCGAAGAAAATACCGACAGAATAATAAAATTAGACAGAAACGGCACAGACCTTTATAATATGTGCGGCATATCTTTTTGGCTTAAGGACGATATACAAGTTATTATGCGCGCATTGAATCAAGCATATGATAAAGCCGGTCATGAGGAGCTATACTGGGACGAAATTGTAGACGGTGTTCTCCGCGATATTAATGTTTCGGTTTCGCCGGTTAAACCGGAGCAAATAATCGAAATTGATACCGTTGCGGAATTGAAGCTTATAAACGAGGTATAAATCAATTGAATTTGTTAATCGAGCCGTTAATTTATGTAATAGACAAATGCTATATAACGACGGGGAATTTTGGTATAGCGATTATTTTGTTTACCCTTTTAACAAGGGTTATTCTATTCCCTATTTCTCTCATATCACAAAAAAATTCGCTCGTTCTTTTTAAGCTTCAGCCGCAGTTGGCGGATTTAAAAGCGAGACATTCGGGCGAACCCGGCGAAATGTTCCGCGAACAAAATAAGCTTTATAAAAAAGAAAAATACAGCACACTTAAAGCACTTTTACCGCTTTTTATCCAAATCCCGATTATTATTGGCGTTGTACGGGCGGTATATACCGTTGTAGAGGACAGTAGTTATGACTTTTACTTTTTGGGATTGGATTTGGCAAGGGTTCCTACGCTTACCTCGAGCCTTGTTGTCTTTCCGATTTTAGCGGCACTTTCTTCTTTTTTATTGTGTCTCGTACAAAATAGCCTTAACCCCTTAACAAAAGCACAGGGTTTTTTAACAAAATGGGGCGTGGCGATATTCCTTACGGGATTTTCCGGCTATTTCGCCTTCGTGTGTCAGGCGAGCGTCGGGCTTTACTGGGTGTGCGGTAACGTGTTCAGCATTTTGGTAACCGTTTTATGCACGATGATTTATAACCCCAAAAAGCTTGGTTATAACGCGAGCGATTTTGTAAAGCCGGTTTTGTCTAAGGGTGACAAGACCGAAAAAAGAGACCGCAAAAAGCTTGAAAAAGAGCGCGAGAAAAAGGATATGGAGCGGTTTTACGCCGCAAAAAAACAACTTGTTTTCTTTTCGGAGGCGAGCGGTTTTTGGAAATATTTTGAACATTTTATAAATTATATACTCGACAATTCCGATATTACGGTTCATTATTTGACCGCCGACTATAATGACCGGGTGTTTGAATTTAATAAACCGAGATTTGAACCTTATTTTTGTACATCAAACGGGCTTATTTCGGCATTTATGAAAATGGATTCGGATATTGTCGCTATGACAATGCCCGATTTAGAAACCTATCATTATAAACGCTCGCTCGTCAGAAAAGATATAGAGTACGTATATATCGACCACGGATTTGGAAGCTTTAATATGATATATCGAAAAGGTGCGTTAAATAATTTCGACACGATTTTTTGTTACGGGAAAAATCATAACGATGAAATTAAAGCAATGGAGCGGATTTATAATTTACACGCGAAAAAGCTCGTAAACGTAGGCTTCGGCTTACTCGATATGCTTATAGAACAATATCAAGCTTTGGAGAAACAAAAAAACGACAAGCCGCAAATTTTAATCGCACCATCTTGGCAAAAGGATAACATACTTGAAATTTGTCTCGATGAATTGTTAGGCGCGTTGCTTAATGAAAGCTATAAAGTTATACTTCGACCGCACCCCGAATTTGTTAAGCGTTTCCCTTGGCGAATGAAAGCAATTTTTGATAAATACGGAGATAGAGAAGGGGATAATTTTGAGATACAGACCGATTTTTCGTCTAATTCAACTATATATTGCTCGGACTTAATAATCACCGATTGGTCGGCAATCGCGCTTGAGTTCTCTTTCACAACAAGAAAACCGTCGCTGTATATTAATACCCCAATGAAAATTATGAACCCCGAGTGGGATAGAATTGATGTTACACCTATTGATATATGGATTCGTGATAAAATCGGTGTCTCGGCGGACGTTGATAAATTAGCGAATATAAGCGAGCTTTGTTTAGATTTAATCGAGAAAAGTGATGATTATTATGAAAAGATTACAGATGTGTTTAACGAGTGTATTTATCACCCGGGACAATCGGCACAAATCGGTGGCGAATATTTAATCAACAGTATTAAAGAGAAAAGAAAATGAAAAACAAAACGATATTAAAATCGGTCTTTCCGATGTTATTTGAAGAGAAAAGGAAACGCGCGGCATATATTTTATCTTGTGCGGCGTTTACTTTAACATTGTTCTTTTTTATGCCGTTTGATTTATACTTAAACAACTATAATGATTTTAACGTAAGCATTTCTAATGTTCTTCTGCCGCTCGCCACAGTAAGCTTAATTGTTTTTTTAATAACCGCTGTAATTAATCCCGTTTTATTCAGAGAATTTAAAAAAATCGTTCTCGAAATGATTTTACTTCTAATGCTTGGGGTTGCTCTTGCTTGTTATATACAGGTACTATTATTCAATTCCGATATGGTCAATCTTAATGGAAATACCGCTAATTATGGCGATATAACATTTAAACGCACTGTTAATTTCGTTTTATGGTGTTTGATTGTTATTCTACCGTTTGTAGCACATATATTGTTGAAAAAAAAGAAGAAGTGTTTATTTCCGATTATAACCGGTATTTCGATTGTTATGATAGGCATGCAAGCGGTAGGACTTATACCGGCTTTATCCAAATATGACGGCAAGAGCGTGGGCGGAGAATGCTTTTTTTCATATAACAAGACTCTTGAATTATCATCAAAAGAGAATATATGTGTTTTTATAGTAGACAGGCTTGATGTTAAATTTATGAACGAGGCTCTCGATAACTTCCCGGAGTTATATGAAATGTTAGACGGGTTCACATATTACGAAAATAATCTTTCGACCGACACAAACACTTTTCCCGCCGTCACTCGTATGCTGACGAACGAGGTATATGAATATGACGATACATTTGCCGAATATTGGGACAAGGCGTGGTCGAATTATGGTGTTATTGATGAACTGCGCGATAACGGATATGGTTCAACAATGCTTATAGATAAGGTTTCGACCTTTGGAACCGAAGAACAAATTTTTGACAAAAGCGACAATATGATGAATTTGCGCGATTCGGAAATTTAAATAAACTTTTTACAGTTATGTAAAACTTTATTTAATATCTCCTTTGGAAAAGCCGTTCCGTACTATTTTAAGGAGAGCTTTTTGGAAGCGGATGGAGTTGATGTTAACACCACGTTTTATAAATTTGATGTCGAATCAGACGAGAGCTTTGCACAACCGAGCGTTTCATATGATACAGACCGCACTTTTCAAGCTAATTTAAAGGACATAGGTCTTTCGGTGCAAAATAAGAATAAAATGTTCACCTTTATACATTTTGCGGGCGTACACGACAGCGGAGAAATAGGTTATTACGGAAGAGCAAAGGAAGCTTTAGATATACTCGACGATTATTTCTCTCAGATGAAAAAGCTTAATATTTATGATAAATCGACCATTATTATTGTAGCCGACCACGGTAATCCGTCATATGATATTGAATACGAGTTAACAATTTTCTTGGAGAAAGAAATAACCTCTGCTTTATTAATAAAAACTAAAGATGCACGCGGCGAAATGAAAAGAGACAGTGTTTCGGAGCTCTCTCATGAAAACTTCCCCGCGAGTATATTAGAGTTTGCGGGGCTTCCGCATGAAAAATACGGGCTATCTTATTTTGACATTATTAATGGCGGCTTGTCGCCGACTCGAACAATTAAGATTAATCGTTGGTATACGGCGGGTCGTATTGAGCTTGCTTCAATTTATGAAGTAAACGGCGACGCAAATGAATTCGATAATTGGGAGTATCTCCCGATTATCCCACAATCGAATAATCCTTAGAAGCTGTATTCATATTTGTAAAAAAACTGCACATAATTTATTTGGGAGTATAATATACCGCTTCCGTCAATAATTTATTGGAGTTTTTTTATGAATAAAAATATAGTTGCTTTTTTTATGCTTATTTGTATGCTTAACACACTAAGCTTTAATGTGTTCGCGGTAAATCATTTCGGAACCGCCGACGCGCTAAAAAACACACCATGTCCCGTGTGCGGGTATACAACCGGCGAAAAGCTGAGCATTATTGTTTTAGGCGAAAGCTTAAAACGGTACAATATATTGTTTAATTGCCCAAATTGTGACACCGAGCTTTTAATGGTTGCGGACAGCAATTTTGGCGGCAATTATAATAATGTTCAAGTTAAGTCGGGTGATATACGCACAAAAAAAGATGTATTGGACGAACTCGAAAACGAGGGTGTAAACAACAAGACTTTGCCGCCCGAAACAAACACCGTTCCGATTCAAACCGAATCTCAACTTTATTTTGAGAAAGACGGCTCCCCCGAGACCGAAACAACTGAATCGGTAACGCTCCCGATTATTATAAGCGATGTTCTCCGCGCCGATACGTCCGCATATCTCTCCGAAACAAATAAGGCGTTTGAAATTGAAGAGTCGCATATAACCACACATGACGCTCCGTTTATCGGCTATGATATTATTATAGAATCAACAGAAATGTCAACAAATATAACCGATAACACAACACAAGCCATGTCGTTTGACTCGAACTCCGTCGGACATTCGGACACAACAAATCCCGCAATATACAAAGACGCTAACCCCAAAACCGGTATAACTCCGATATACGGGATTCTTGCCGTAACTGCGGGAATTTTTATCGTTATTTTAAGAAAGCCAAATGCCAAATAAGAGATTCGCCCCGCGGACGGGCTTTGCTCGTCCGCGGGGCGAATCTTGACGTCGGGTAAAAAGAAATGTATAACTTTATTTATTGCTCCTTAGCATTTGCGGCTTTTTCAGCAATATCTGCGGCTTCTTTAAATTCGCCGCGCAGTAAATGCACCGAGATTTTATCTGTAACGGCGGTTATCTCTCCGCTCCATGCTTTTTGCTTCAACTCGTCGAGGGCGATTTTAGCCGCTTTTCTGTCAAAACCGTCACAAGCCGCTTTAATAACGCAAAGCATCTCTTTTAAAAATTCATCTTCCTTGGAAGAATGTTTTATATCCTCATAATTTTCCGGTGATTTTAGTTTTTGAATAAGAGATTTTAGCGCGTCAATTAAAACCGCGGTTTCCTTCGATAATATATCGAGCCTTTGTTCCTTACCCGCCTTTTCCAACGATTTGGCAAATTCGGACAGCTTCATTTCACCTATATTCACCAACGCGCTCTTCATGCCGTGGACGGAGATTACATATGATTTCAATTCTTCGTCGCTCGGGGCGTTAATGTTTTTATACAAATTCTCGAGATTAATTATCGCGGCTTCGGCGTCGCGGATAAAACATTTTTTTATCTCCGCTTTTGCGTTATCGGAGCGACCTTCCAAATTGAATTTACCCTTTATATGTTGCTCTTTCTGTGCGGCGTCCAACACCTCGCGCGATTGTTTGGCTTTTATCTGCTCGGTCAAAATTCGGTCTAATTCGCGAGAGTCAATGGGCTTCGAAATAAACCCGTCAAAGCCGTTTGAAAGAAAGACCTCCGCTTGTCCGATTACCGCATTTGCGGTCAGCGCGACTATACAGCGTTTATATCCTTTTCCGCGGATAATTTCCGTTGCCGTTATGCCGTCCATTTTAGGCATCATATGGTCCATAAATATAATGTCGTATTCTTTACCGCTTTCTATTTTATCAATAGCTTCAAACCCGCTTTTTGCGGTTTCGATATTCAACCCGTAGGGCAACAGCATACCTTGTGCAACGTATAGATTGGATTCAACGTCGTCAACAATTAAAACGCTTCCGTAAGGCATATACTCATGCACAATCTGCGACTTTTTTGAGATTGATATACTGCTGAAATCGAAGTTGTGTAAGCTATTTGAAACCTCCGTTCCGCAGACGACCGAACCACAGCTCTTCTGCGGCAATCGCACGGTAAAAACGGAGCCTTTGTCCGGTTCGCTCTCAACAAAAATCTCACCGTTCATCATGTCAATCAATCGCTTGGTTATGTTCATTCCCAGTCCCGTGCCGAATATACCGTGATTTGTCTCCATATTAAAACGCGAATATTCATCGAACAGTCTTTCAACCTGTTCCTTTCTCATACCCTGTCCCGTGTCGCTCACGCAGAATATGAGGGTCAAATTGCCGTCCGCGTCTTCCGGCTCGGCAGATATTGAAAGCTTAACCTCTCCCGCGTTCGTGTATTTGAACGCATTCGACAAAAGGTTGTTGAGAATTTGTCTTATACGAAGGTTGTCGCCTATCATTTCGAGGGGCGTTTTTTCGTCTATATGAAGATTAAATTCTATTACCTTACTTTCAAAACGAAGGCGACAAAGCTGAACCGTATCGTTTACAAGGCTCGGTATATCGTATTTGCCCGGAATAATCTCCATCTTCCCCGCTTCAATTTTTGAGAAATCGAGAATATCGTTAATAATGTTCAAAAGAAGGTTGCCCGAATCGTATATTTTTTTGAATCCATCCGCCGCAGTGTCGGAAAGGTGAATTTCGTCGCGAAGCTGAATCTCGGCAATGCCTAATATCGCGTTCATGGGCGTGCGTATTTCGTGGCTCATTTGGGCTAAAAACTTACTCTTTGCCGTATTTGCCGCGCTCGCTTTTTCAAGCGCGTCCTCGAGCTGCATTTGCAAAAGCTTCCTCTCGTGTATATCCTCAAACGCGCCCGCAATTCTTATAGGTCTTCCGTTTTCGTCGCGCTGGGTATTTCCGTATGCGCGGAAGTATTTGTACGTACCGTCCTTCATCTTCATACGGTACTCAAGGTTGTACGGCGTTTTCCCCGTAACGTCCTTTATATGCGCGCCAAACGCCTGATTCACCCTTGGTCTGTCCTCGGGGTGTATCGTCTGGCTGAAGCTTTTCAACATATTGGGAAGTACGCCGGTATCGTAGCCTAACATTTTGCGTATTTCCTTTGACCATGTAAACTTACTTTCGGGGTCAAAGGGGTTGTCGTTGGAAATCTCCATATTCCAAAGCCCGACGCCGAGCGCGTCGATTGTCAGAAGGTATTTATCGAGTTCATACTTTGAAAGATACTGCGTCTTTTCAATAAGCTCTTTATATTCGGTTATGTCTATCGAGTGTTGAATATGAACCAAATTACCGTTGGGCCAACGTATATATTTGTCTACGTTGCGGTAATGGCGATTGGTCATGGTGCTGAGCTCTTCCCAAATGACGGGCGTATCGTTGTCCTCCTCGAGCTTTCGGCAGGGGCAGAAATCACACATTTCGTCCATTCCGCGCTGAAGAAGCTTGTAGCATTTTTGCCCGCTTATGTCACCGGTAATATTATAATGCTTTTTCATAGTGTCGTTGATAAAAAGCGTTTCACAGGTTACGGGGTCGGTAACGTAAATCATTGTGTCTAAAGCGTTAAAAATGTTTTTAAGTGAATCGAGAGCGACATTTTTCTCTCTGTTTGCTTCGCGCTCGGATTCCAACGACTCCTCAAGCTTTTCTTTGATTTTCACTTTTTTTGTCACGTTTTCGATACCGCCCGCCGTTCTGAGCGGGTTGCCTTCTTCGTCACGCATTGTCGTCCCGAAGGCACGGAAATATTTATACTCTCCGTTTTTCAGCATGATACGATATTCCAAGTCGTAGGTCGTCTCCCCCGTTTTATCTTTAACGTGATTTCTGAAAGCTCTAAGTACATCGCGCCGTTCATCGGGGTGGATTCTGTCGCTAAAACTATTTAACACATTCGGAAATTCTTTTTCATCTTTAAAACCGAGCAGCTCGCGAAATTCCGGCGACCACATATACTTATTATCCTTGTTGTAGGGGTCGCCCCCCACAATTTCCAAATCCCAAAAGCCAATTTTAATCGCACTGCTTGCGAGGGTATATTTCATCAATTCATAGTCTGCGAGTTTTTTGTTTTTTTCGAGAAGCTCTTTGTTTTCTGTAATATCTCTTGCGATTCCGAGAAGACCCGTAACCTCCCCGTTTTCGAACAACGGAGTTTTGACTATTTCAAAAAATCTTACATCTCCGTTTGAAAACTTAATTCTCTGTTCAACTTTTAAAGAGCGTTTTTCGTTCAATACAATTTTGTCCGATTCAATAAAACTTAATGCGGCTTCCTCATCGGCGACATATATGCCGAGAGGGTCTTTCCCGGAAACCGCCGCACCTATTTGACCCGCAAACTTTTCAAAGCTGTGGTTGACGCTCGTATATACTCCGTTTATATCCTTTGTAAACACCATATCGGGAAGCAAATCATAAATAGCGGATATGACCGCCGTTTTGTTTTCAATTGTATTCATAATGTTTCTCCTCTTTATGTATACCGCTTAACGCTTAAATTTTGCAATTGCTTGTACGTCACCCGTTTATGCTTTCGTTTACGCAATCGAGCAAGCTCGTATCTGTAAACGGTTTTGCTATAAATCCCTTCGCGCCCAACTCAATACCTTGAGTCTTGGCGGCTGTATCTTGTCTGCTCGTTAAAAACATGACGGGGATTTCTCGGTACCGAGAATCGGCTTTTAACCGTTCGAGTGCCTCAAACCCGTCTGTATCGGGCATCATAATATCCAATAATATTAAATTCGGCATTACGTTATTTAAAAGCTTAAACATAAGTGCGGCGGACGAAAGCGTGAACACGTCGTAACGCTCCGAAAGCGCGTTCTCCGCCATCAAAAGGTTCACGTCGCTATCATCAACAACAAAAATCGTTTTCACTGTATTTGTACCCGCCTTTACATTGTATTTACGTATTTTTTACACTATTTACATTGTATCAAACCGCCGTTACTTTGTCAAGTATAATTTTAAAGATTGTGAAAATTCCGCTAAAAACTATCAAAGGTTGTATACTCCTTCAAAAATAACTTGTCATATTTGTCCGAAAGCCTTAATATAATTTATAAAAAACTACGTTATATGAGGTATTATGATAATTATGAACATCAGAAAGAATAAACTTCCGCTCACAATTGCTTTTTTAGTCTGTTTTCTCGTAATAACGCTTACGTTTAACGCAAATAATGCCGTAGTCCCCGCGGGCAACGGTGCGGACGACGGGCGGTTGATTATTGTACTCGACGCGGGACACGGGGGAATGGACGGGGGTGCGGTCGGCGCAAACGGCGAACTCGAAAAGGATATAAATTTAGCAATTGTTAAAAATCTGCAACACCTTCTTGAGTTTTCGGGAATCGGTGTCATATTGACTCGCGGAGAAGACCGCTCCATGCACTCGGAGGGCATAGTGGGAATACGGAATCAAAAGGTATCCGATATGGAAAATCGCAAATCGGTCATTGATTCTCACCCGAACAGCCTTTTCTTTTCTGTTCATCAAAATCGCTTTACCGACCCGAAGTATACCGGCGCGCAAATGTTTTACACAACTCAAAACCCCGAGAACCACATTTTGGCGCAAATTCTGCAAGACGGGTTTGCGGAATTACAAAGCGGCAACGACAGAGAAATTAAAGTCATAGATAATGATTTATACCTTTTTAAATCCGCCGCGCAACCGTCCGTTTTAATAGAATGTGGCTTTCTTTCGAATTCAAACGAAGCGTCTATGTTAAATAATGCCGATTATCAAAAGAAAGTTGCGTTCACGATTTATAAAGGAATTATACAATATTTAAGTTCTTGAGGTTGCCTTGACAAAATCTTTTCGAGATGATATAATAGGAATATCTAAGAGCCTGTTTATTATTTCTGCTCGGGACTCGGAAAGTAAAGGTCAGAAAAATGGCGAAAACGAAAACACTTTATATATGTACCGAGTGCGGTCGGGAGCATCCTAAATGGAACGGACAATGCGCCGACTGTCGCTCATGGAACACGCTTGAGGAAGCGACCGCTTCTTCGGGCGTTTCGGCATTTTCCGCAAACGAATACTCTCCGGTTTCGACCCACGCGCTAAACGACATAAGCTGTGACGAGGATATTCGTATCGACACCGGAACAAATGAACTTAATCGCGTTTTAGGCGGTGGGCTTGTGAAAGGCTCGGTTGTACTTTTATCGGGTGACCCGGGGATAGGTAAGTCGACATTATTACTACAAATTTGCGCTAAAATCAAAACAAAGAGCAGTATTCTTTATGCGGCGGGAGAGGAGAGTCGGCGACAAATCAAAATTCGCGCAGACCGCCTCGGAATCTCATCCGAAAACTTGCTTATCGCGCAAAGCACCGATTTATGCGGTATTATCGCGGCAATTGAGCGCGAGTCGCCCGCGGTCGTCATTGTCGATTCAATACAAACAATGAAAATCGAAGCCTTAAGCTCGGCACAAGGGAGCGTTGCACAGGTTCGCGAATGTACAAATTTATTGACCGAAATCGCAAAAAAGAAAGAAATTCCTATTTTGATAATAGGACACGTCAATAAAGACGGGGGGATTGCCGGGCCGAAGGTTCTCGAGCATATAGTTGATACCGTTTTATATTTTGAGGGCGAACGCAGAAGTAGTCATCGAATATTACGCGCGGTAAAAAACCGTTTTGGTTCAACTAACGAGATAGGCGTTTTTGAAATGCACGAGCGAGGCTTACGCGAGGTCGAAAACCCATCGGAAATGCTCCTTTCGGGGAGACCGAAGGGCGTTTCGGGAATCGGCGTTTTATGCACAATGGAGGGGACGCGCCCGATTCTTGCAGAGGTACAGGCTTTGGTAACAAAAAGCGGATTTGCCGCCCCGCGAAGAGTCGCCAACGGCTTTGACTACAACCGCCTTTGTCTGATTTTAGCCGTCCTCGAAAAGCGAACCGGGATTTTTTTCGGAAGCTGTGACGTTTATATAAACATTATCGGCGGTATTTCGGCAACCGAACCCGCCGCCGACCTTGCGGTGGCGTTGGCGTTATATTCGGGGCTGTGCGACGAGGTTGTGCCGGAGAATTTGGCTGTATTCGGCGAAATAGGCTTGGGCGGAGAAATTCGCGGCGTTAATTATACAGCCGAAAGGGTTCGCGAGTGTAAACGTATGGGGTTTACTCATTGCGTCATTCCGAAGGGCGACTTTTCGGCTACAGGAATAGAGCTGATTCCCGCCGAAAATCTTAAAACAATGTTTAAAGCGATTAAGAACTATGCAAAAAGGTGAAAAAGTTTGAATAAAAGCTGGCAGGGGTGGCTCTGCCGCCCCGAAGC
>WRHO01000009.1 GCA_009783205.1 Oscillospiraceae bacterium | reverse complement strand
CTTTTATAATCCTAATAATGAAACGATAGGGTACACTACCAATGGTGCTATGCCATCGAAAGCTTCATTTCTTGCTGTGGCTGGACATGAGTTTACGCATTCGGTAACACATCATAAAGTAGATAGTAGTTTCTTTAATAATGATGATAATTTCGTACGTCCTTCAATAAATGAAGCATATTCAGATATTTTCGGAAGTTTTATTGATGACAACTCTTGGCGTGATAACACAAATGGTACGCGATATATAGCCGACCCTGCCAATTCAACACCCACTGCACTTCCTGATAGTATGAGTAGTGTTAATTTTAACAGTGCTGCAATATCAGGACATCATAATTCTACTGTCATATCTCATGCTGCATTTTTAATGGGTCCCGTTGACATTGATGGGAATCCTAAAGATGGTCTCTCTTTTACCAAATTACGTAAGCTATGGTATGCTTCTTATGATGAAGGATACGATGCACATTCAGATTTCTACACTGTCAGGACAAATGTAATTAAATCTGCTCGTAAAAATGGTTTCAGTTATAACGAAATTTCAATCATAAAAAAAGCATTTGACGATGTGGAGGTTTTAGAAGCAACAGGAAATGTGACAATAAGAGTTTTAGATGGTGATGTAGGTGTTTCATCTGCTACTATAACATTAATCAATTATGGTAGAAAAACAGTTGCAAAAATTCGTCCTTCAGATAATGGTACTGTAACTATCTCAGATGTAGAAATTGGAACAAATACTATAAAAGTTAATATTCCGGGTCAGACTCCTATATTTGCACACGTACTCGTTTTGAAAGATAAAACAGTTTCTAAGACGATTAAATTTATTACCTCAATGAGTTTTGATAATTTTGATGATTATACGATATATGACCATTATAATTGGTCAGAACCATATGGGACTGTTTTATCAAATCATATTGAATTTGATGGGAATAGCATAAAGATGCTTGGTTATACAAAGGATGCTTTAAAAGACTTTGTGTTGATTTCAGATGAAGTTTCATCAATATCAGAACACAAGCAAGTCCTATTATCGTTTAATATTAAGCGTGATGAAAGCAATAACTGGCATACTATGGAAGGCGGAGGTTTTTTGTTTAACTCATCTGTTACCGATGATAACAAACTTAAAGGGTATTGTATTTTAGTAACCCAACAAGGATTAAAACTATACTATATTAGTGGTGTTGATGTTGATTTATTTAGAGATGGTAAAGCAGGTAATATTTCAAGTTTTGGTCAATTATTAGGAACATACAATATAGGCAATGTTCTTGATAATCACGAAATTACGCTTAGAATAATAGGTCAAAAAATAACATTGTGGGATGGCGATGCCATGATAATTGAAAGTTATAGACTACCTCACAATACAGGATTGCATGATTTTGGTCCTATTACAAGTCACACTTCTCATTCGTGTAGTCAAGTTTCTTTCTTTACATTCTCTAATATTAGAATGAATGTTGTAACGGAATCTTTAACTTTATCAGATATTATTTTCTGACGATAGAATAATATTTATATTTACTAAAACTTAATCATGTTCCCATACATTGTTGTCCCTCGCAAAATGAAGAAATATTTTGTGAGGGATAGCAATTGACAAAAATTAATAAATATCATACAATAATATAATCTCGGAGGTATATTATGAGCATTTTTAGTAAAAGAATCATATTGATTTTTGCAATAGTAATTATCATTGTAATTGGTGTTACTGCATTTATATTTACAAGAAATAAAGGAGGTGCTTCTATGGAGAAAAAGGTTAATGGTAATAATAGTTTTTCAGTTGATACTTCTGAAAAAAATGATAAAATAATTAGTATTACCGAAGAAAATGAAATCTTTACGGAAAATGATGATATTGAGGGAGGCGATGATATTGAGGGAAGTGCTGAATACGAAGTTACACCGAACGGAGCAAAAATCTCGGCATTTTATTCTACACCTCAAGACATTATTGATTCAGCAATGAACTATATAAAAGTAAATTCCGAGTATAATGATAATAGTTTTGCTTATAATTTTCTGAATAATAAATACAATGGTAGGATTCACCCTTCTTATGATTCTATATTAACTATTGATAATGAAACTTTTTGCTATTATATTGAACAATTTATTAGAATAAACAAAAACCGTATATTTTTAGGTTATATGGTTATTGATGAAGGAGGAAACGTAATTAAAGATAATTTAATAAAATTTGATGAGTTTTCAAAAATTGAAATAGAATCAACTATCAGTATTTGGGAAGCGGGAGATATTGCAAGAGCATATTTAAACACAAACGCTAATCTAAAAAGCAGTATTGGACTTATTTATAATGCTCCAAGTAGTAGTCAAAATTTCTGTTATAAAATTCAATTTGAAGGGCATGATGATATTATATATATTAATGGCATTACAGGAGAAGTGATAGAATAAACTCTTAAAAATAGAATAAACGAATGTCCCGATGAAAGTGTAAATATTAAGCGGAATTGCTATAACAGCTAATCCTTATAATGCCCACGGCAAGAAACGATATTGACGGCATTTTTTTCAAGGTTTTCTTGTCTTGTCCCTGCCAATACTCGTATTCTTCCCACGCTTTCTCGTCCCAAATAAGTTTCATTCTTTATCCTCAATCAATCCCGACAATTTCATGAACTTCACCTTTGCCCGACTTTAGGTTGTTGATTCTGTTGTCTAAATCTTGTTTTGTTATTATATAGGGGTTGTCAAGTTTTAACTCAAAAGGCAGTCCGCCTACCATAAGCGACTTGTGGAAAAACATATTAACGGCATCGCTAACCGTAATACCAAAGCTGCCGTACAACTTTTCAACATCGGATTTAAGTTGCGGCTCGGTTCTTACCGATACGACATTAGTTTTCATGATACAATCACCTCACAAACATATAACATTGTTAAAACAATTATACTACAATAAAATACATCTGTCAATAGGTAATATAATACCCCCCTTGAATCAAGGGGGGTATGATTATAATTATCAATTATCGTAATTTTTCAATTAAAATTCCCGCAATGCTCTGCAAAGAAGCCTGTTTACTGACCGCGCCCATATTGTTGGCAACCATAGGCATACCGTACACAACGCACGACGCTTCATCTTGTCCGATTGTGAACGCGCCCTTTTGTTTCATTTGAAGGAGACCCTTCGCGCCGTCCGCGCCCATTCCGGTAAGTATTACTCCGATTCCGTTAGCCCCTGCGTTTTGCGCCATTGATTCAAACATCACATCAACCGACGGACAGTGTCCCGAAACTTTATCACCGCGACGGCTTTCGACGCTGTACAATGCGCCGTTTCTCTTGACTCTTAAGTGAAACTCACCCGCGCCGACAATAATAAGCCCCTGTCGTATTATATCGCCGTCCTCCGCCTCCTTAACCTCCATTTGACAAACGCGATTAAGGCGGTCGGCATACATCTTCGTAAACCCCGCCGGCATATGTTGAACAATTACGATACCCGGCGTGGTTTTAGGAAGGTTTTCCACCACCACCTGTATAGCGTCCGTTCCGCCGGTGGATGCACCTATCGCGATAATTTTATTTGTATTCCGCGATATATTGAGCATTGAATGACGGAGCGATTTTGCCGTTGTTTCCGATGCACGCTGATTCCCGAGTCCTACCTTAGCGGTTGCGGCGGTTCTGACTAAATTTTGCAGCCGTCTCCCGAAGGTGAACATTTCGTCTCGCGACGGCTTCTTTATATAATCGACCGCGCCCGCCGAAATAGCCTCAAACGCTTCTACGGCAGAGGCGGTAACAACAATAGCCGCCACCTTATGAATGGGAAGAAGTTTTTTCAAAAACTCGATACCGTTCATTTTTGGCATCTCTACATCGAGCGTTATAACGTCCGGCTTCATATTAAGGATTTTAACCTTTGCGTCGGCGGCGTCAACTGCGGTTCCGATAACCTCAATATCGGGTGCCGTTGTAAGCGCGTTGGATAATACCGTCCTGAACATTGCCGAATCATCTACCACTAAAACGCGTATTTTTTTGTTATTCATAATGGTTTCCTATAAATTGCGGGTTTAACATATTCGAATTTAGTTCTGTCTCGCGGAATACTCTCCGCATGACCTATAAAGAGATAACCGCCCGGTCTTAAAACATCATATAAACGATTAACGAGCGCGATTTTAACCTCAAGCTCAAAATAAATCATGACGTTTCGGCAGAAAATCAAATCAAAAGGATATATCTTATACGGAATATTGTCCATAAGGTTAAAGGCTTTAAATTCAACCCGTTTTGTAACCTCGGGCGATACTTTAAAACAATTGTTCGCTTCCGGCGTGAAATATGTCTTTTTCCACGATTCGGGAAGGTTTTTCATCGAATCGGCAGAGTAAATTGCGGTTTTCGCCATATCGAGTACCTTCTGCGAAATATCGGTCGCGAGCGTCGACAAATTCCACATCGAAGCTCTGCCCTTAAAATATTCTAAAAGCTGCATAATGTTCGTATACGGTTCCTCACCGCTCGAACTCGCCGCACTCCATAAGTATATTCGACGGTCTTTCTTTTCTTTCTCAAAATAAGGTAAAACAACATCCTTCATATACTGATAATGTTCGGCTTCTCTCATGAAAAAGGTATGGTTCGTGGTCAATTTATTAAGAAGATTTATCGTTTCGGTACCCGTTCTGTCCGCGAAAATCATATCTATAAAAGATGTAAAGTCTTTAAACCCGCGTTGATTTATGGTATTGGAAAGCCGCCCCTCAATCAACACCCGTTTTTGTTTTAGGTTGATACCGTATCTGCCTTCCATAAACTCAACAAGACGTTTAAAATCCGCGTCCGAAATTTTCATTGAAGCCATTCCTTATGACCATACCCTTTCTTATATATATTCAGCACTTTCTCAAAAAGCAACGTCGTGGTCAAATATAAGCTTTTGCACATCGAGAACAAGCTTAACACCGTCGTTCATTTCGAGAATATAGTCGATGAACTTATTGTTGTTCACCTGATTCAAGTCGGGGGTACGCGCCAAATGTTTTTCGGTAACCGACGAGACATCAAGAACCTCGTCGACTATCAACCCCACAGAAACATTTTCGTGCGCGACTATAACGGTACAGGTGCGCTCGTCATACTCGATTTCCTCTTTCCCGAAACAAGCGCGCACATTAACAACCGGAACAACCTTACTTCTTACGTTTATTATACCCTTAATGAACCCCGGTATCTCGTAACAGGGGACATGGGTAATATGCGGAACGCCGATAATTTCAATTATATACGGAATTTCAATACCATATACTTGGTCACCGATAAGAAAAGTAAGAACCTTAGTAATCTCGTTTTCCTTTTCGGTACGAACGGCACTTTTTCCGCTTGTAGCAACCTTTTCGTGTTTAGCTAACGCCACCGATTTTGCTTCAGTCATTGTTAATTCCTCCATTTATAACGGTATAGTCGGGACTCGCCAAAGCCGCGAACCCGTGTTCAATTAGTTTTCTATAAGATTCGCTACATCTATGATGAGCGCGATACTTCCGTCGCCCATAATTGTACACCCCGAAAGCCCCGCCGCTTTTATGTTATAACGGCTGAAATAAGGGGGGAACGGTTTTACAACAACCTGTTGCTCGCCGATTAGCTTGTCGGAGAACAGACAAACGCTTTTGTTTTCGGTTTCGACCAACAAAAGTATTCCGTCCTCAAAATCGGTAACCTCCGACGGGATATTAAACCGGTCATGTAACCGCATTATCGGGTAACAGGCTCCGCGTATCATAATCATTTCCCCGCGCTGTGTATCGCGAACAACCTGGTCATTAGTGACCTTAAAGCTCTGTTTTATCATAGAAATAGGAATCGTGAATATTGTACCGCCAACCTCTATTTCCATGCCCTCGATTATAGCTAAGGTAAGCGGAATCTTAATAATAAACGAAGTCCCTTTACCTAATTTGCTTTCGACGGTTATTGTCCCGCCGCATTTCTCGATATTCTGTTTAACAACGTCCATTCCGACGCCGCGCCCCGAATACTCGGTAACCTCTTCATTTGTCGAGAACCCCGGCATAAGAATTAAGCTTTGTGCCTCTTTCTCGGAATAATCGCTCCTCGGTTTAAACAATAAGCCCATTCGTTCCGCTTTATCGAGAATTTTCTCGGGGTCAATTCCCTTACCGTCATCGCTTATCGTTATAATAACCTCGCCCGACGCATTGACCGCCGCGAGCTTTATATATGCCTTAGCCGGTTTTCCGTTTTGAACCCTTTCGTCAACACTTGTTTCTATCCCGTGGTCCATACAGTTGCGGACGAGATGCATGAGCGGGTCGTTGAGATTATCCACAATCGACTTATCAACCTCTGTGGTCTCTCCGTCAATAATAAGGTCAACATCTTTACCCAACGCTTTTTTCATATCGCGTACAATACGGTTCATCTTAGAGAACGGGCCCGAAAGCGGCACCATGCGTATTGACATCACGGTATCCTGTAGCTCGTCGGTAAGCTTACGAAGCTCTCGCGCCGCCTTATGAAAGCTTTCTAATTGCAGACCGTCTAATTCCGGGTTGGAAATAACCATTGATTCGGTCGTGATTATTTCGCCGACTATATCATGAAGCTGGTCTAATTTTGCGAGGTTCACGCTTATTATACTTTGTTTTCCGCCACCCGCGCCGCCAAAAGCATTGTTGTGGACTGCGGCGGGATTTGCCGGCTCCGCCTGTTTAACGGGCTCGGGAGCCTTTACCTTAACCGCGTCGACGCTCTTAATTTCGGGAGAAGCGGGCTTCGCTATCTCCGGAACAACCTTTTCGCTTTCTTGCGGAGCCTCTTCAATAAACTCAATAGATTCCACATTAAGCGCGGTCTCGAGCGTTTTTTGCACGGCGTCCCTGTCCTCCGCTCTGAAGGTTACGATAAACCCGTTATCGGCAATATAAGCTGCGGTTGTGGAATCGGTTTCAATAGCCTCGGGCGTAAAGTCAATTACTTCCGTCTCTTCGCGGATTTTATTAAGTAAAAGAAACGCTCTGAGATTTTCCATTTCGATACCGTGTTCAAATAAAATCCTTACGGCGATACAGCCGGCGGCAACCTCTTCGGCGGCATTTGAAGCCGCGGGTGAGGCAGATGTGTTTGCGGCGTTAGCCGATGAAACATCGCCGGTCGCTTTGCCGGAGAGAATATCCGCACCGTGTTCGAGTTCCTTAATTATTTCGGAAAAATCGGTAGGTTCATATTCTCCTTCCGATTGAATCAAGTCGATTTCCGCTTTAAACAAATCGGACATACGGAAAACGAGGTCATAAACAAAGGCGGTATCCTCGATTTTATTCTCTCTTATGAGGAAAAACATATCCTCGCCTTTGTGTGAAAGCTGTTGAAGGCTTTCAAACCCCATCATTGCCGACGAGCCTTTAACGGTGTGCATTATACGGAAAATTTCGTTAATGTCTTCCTCCGTGAAAGTACCCGCCTGTTCCGTTCTCAGCAGGATTTCATCCAATTGCTCCAATAAGGTCGAGCTTTCAAACAAATACGCATCGAGCATGGCTTCCATTCCGGGTTCAATTTTTGACATTTTCTTATTCCGTCCTTTCATGATAATTTGGCTTAATATTATAACTATAATACAGTATATCATAAAAAATCAAAAAAGTATATATTTTTTTGATTTTTTTATAAATTAATTATTTGTTATTGAAATTTGTGTTGGTATGTGTTAAAATGTCATTATATATTATTAAGTATGCGGGGGTAAAAAGCGTTGCCTGTTATACCACAAATTACCAATCCTTTTCAAGGAAAAGGCTATCACTCTTCTTTGAGTAACAATCAAAACCGTCCCGGCGGCGAACAATTTGAAATAATTCAACTTACTAAGCCGCAAGCGGTTTCGGATGCCACCGAAAGACAGGCGGGGAAACAACAACAACAGTTAATTCCGAACAGAACCGACCTTCCCCAATTAATGGTCAAGACCCCGAAAGACCCTACAATGGCGGTCGAGACTTTGAAACAGCTTATAAGCTCGGAGCTTTTAGCCACCGCACAAGCGAACGGCTACACCGAGCTTCACGGTGAACTCGAAGGGCTTTCGCGGTCGATTTATTTGGCGGTCGACGACCTCGTTAAGGAAATGCTCAATCAAGAGGAACAGACGACAATGTTTTCGGGGAATCGTCTTTTCGATTTACTGCGTAATCTTGCGGGGGGGAGAGAGGCAAACGGACAATATCCGCCTCAACCTCAAGCACAGCCGCAGGGACAATATTCACCACAGTATCCTCAGCTTAACGTAAACGACGAAAAATTGACGGCAATCGCGAATTTCCTTAAAGCTGTCAACTTTACCTTTAACCGCGACGAAATTCTCAACGCGCTTTCCGCTAATCTGCGCTTTTTGTCGACGTATTTCTCGCCGTCGCCGCTCCTTTCGGAAAAATTGGGTGCGTTAGCCGAAGCATGGGGCGGGATTCAAGCGCGGGAAAACTTTGAACTTTTAAAAAGCGAAACGGTGAAGCTCCTCTATAATGTATCGGACAGCCTTTTGAACAACGAAAAAACACAAATTCTTATTCCTCTTATTATACACAATCTTTCGAGATATAATACAAACGATTATATGCTTAAAGAGGCGTTTTCGCAAATGCTGACCCATGTTCCCCATTCGCAAAAGGGAGCGTTCATGGTCGCCTTTGAAGAATTTCTCGACGCGGTTTTATACGGAACGTCCGGAAAAGAGGCGGGTGAATCGACAGGGGGGCGCAAACCCGCTCAAGCCGAACAAGCGTTAGTTCAAAATGACCAAGCAAACACAACGGACAACGAAAAAGGCGCGAAAATAAACTCAAACTCGCAGACGGTTCAAAAATCATCGCCTCAAGGTAATAATAACACAGATTCAAAGATAAATCAAGCCCCTATTTTAAACAAAGGCACGTTTCCCGAGCTTTACGGAAAAACAATTGAAGAAGGGGGGGCGTTTCCACCCCCGGGAATGACGCGAGACGGTTTGGCGGACGGGCTTCGCGGGTTCCTTTTAGGGCGTTTTACGGGAATCGAAGCAATCGAAGCAATTCTCGCTAACCTCATAGAAGGAACGGTTGATGTAAATATTGCCATGGCTCTGCAAGCCGATTTGGTAAATATAGACAGTATCACAATGCTCGTTGATTATCTTAACGATATATTGAAACAATTACCCGATGTTCCCGAGAGAGAGGTTTTGTTTGAAATGTTGTCCGAAACGGTTTCGGGCATGGTTGAAAAAGGGGAGCTTCCGCCCGAGTCCGGCACTCAACAGGCGCAACAACCCGAACAATCTCAACAAACTCAACAAACGCAACAAACGCAGCAACCCGAGCAAGCTCAACAAACTCAACAATCACAGCAAACACAACAACCCGAGCAAGCTCAACAGTCTCAACAAACGCAACAGGCACAATCGCGAGGGTCACAAGAGCAACAGCCGCTACTACAAAATGCGGAGGCTCTCGAGGAAAATAAGCCGGAAATGCCGCCGAAATCCTCACTCGAAGAATTGACGTCTTTTATAGAAAAGAATATAAACCATAATGCTTTAAAGACATTAGACAGTTATAACGCTTCTAATTTGCTCCAAAGCTTGATTAACGCGCCCGGGGTTTACACCCCCCTTTCTCATTTTATTATTCCCTTGCAAATCGGCGACGCTAAGGCGTTCGGCGAGCTTTGGGTGGATAATCAGGAGAGGGGAAGCGCGGGCGGCGCAGAGGGGCGAGAAAAGAATTATCACCTTTTCCTTACCTTTGAAATCGAGGCGGTCGGAAGGTTTGAGACAGATTTATACGCTACGGATACCGAGGTAAGTCTTGCGGTTCTTCACCCCGAAAGCTTTCACGGCGAAATGAAGTCATTAAAAGATAAAATTAACCGCATTATAGCGTCAACAAGCTATTCCGTAAGAGAGTTTCAAACGGGCGTCTTGCGCGAGCCGCACGATTTAACCCAGATATTCCCGCGTATTGTCGAGAAGCGACAGGGTTTAGATATAAGTATATAAGGGATAGGAGTATAAATGGCTGAATCAAAAAAAGAACAATTGGCTCAAAAGGCTAATAATTACGGTCAAAAAGCGGCGGTCGCGCTTAAATACAACCCCGACTTGAACTACGCGCCGGTTGTTGTCGCCGCGGGATTGGGACACTTGGCTCAAAAAATAGTAAACATTGCCGACGAAAACGGAGTTCCGGTTTACAGAGATGATTCGGCGGCGGCTTTACTCGTAATGCTCAATTCGGGCGAACGTATTCCGCCGGAGCTGTATTCGGTTATCGCGGCAATTTACGCCGAGGTTGTATTTACTGCGGGTAAATATACAAAGCCGGCGGAAAAAGACGACGAATGACTGCTATATTAATATAAAAATAACAAATAATACCACATATTGCGTTTCGTCTATATGTGGTATTATTGTCGAAAAGAGTCAAAACAAATGGCTTTATTGTCATATATTTTCGAATTTTAGAATTTGTAAAAAATAAGTTGTATTTTTTACAAGAAAACCCTTGCTTTAAAAATTTTTATGTGGTACTATAGCAACAGAAAAAAATAAAACAGGAGGTCGAAATGACAAAAAAACAAATACGGGTCTTAGTGGGCGACGACAGCGCGGAGTACGGAATGGCTTGGGCGCGTTCGTTAATTTCAAAGGGAATGTATGCAATTACGCGGCAAAAAAACGGAAGGGTTTTGCTCGACACGTTAAAAACCGACAAATTTGACGTAGTTGTTATGGAAGCAAAAATGCCGGAATTAGACGCGGTGTCTTTACTTAACGACATGAGAGACCGATTAGAGACAATGCCCGTGGTTATAGTAATAGCCAACTATGACTCGCCACAGACCGAGAAAGAGGTAATGGAGGCGGGGGCGGAGTATTACATGGTGAAGCCTTTTGAGGTGGGAGTATTAGCGTTAAAAATACAAAAGCTTCTTGAAGGAACGAGCAACAACGCCTCGACATTAGAAGACAAAAAAGTGTCCTACAGTATACATGAAGCGGTTCCCGATAATATTGAGTATGTCGTTACCGATATAATTCATCAAATCGGAATCCCCGCCCATATAAAAGGGTATCATTATTTAAGAACGGCAATTCTGCTCTCGGTTGAGGATTCGGAGATGATAAACTGTGTTACAAAGCTTCTTTACCCTACGGTGGCTAAACAGTACGTAACAACCTCCTCCCGCGTTGAACGCGCTATTCGTCACGCTATCGAAATTGCTTGGGACAGGGGGAACGTCGACACTTTAAACAGCTTTTTCGGATATACAATCCACACCGCAAAAGGAAAACCCACAAATTCCGAGTTCATCGCGCTTATTGCAGATAAGTTGAAGCTGAGGTTTAAAAATTTAAATCTCCCGACTTATAATATATAACGATACAATTGACAGTTGACAGTTGACAGTTGACAGTTAATGAGAATCCACCCGGTAAGCGGGTGGATTCTTGTTTATTCTACTTGACAAATACTACTCTTATATATATAATAACAACATGAAAAAAGAAAATAACTGTCAACTGTCAACTGCCCGTCAACTGTCAACTGTCAACTGTCAATTGTCAATTGTCGGCGGGGGGGCGGCGGGGTTAGCCGTCTGCGCGCTATTGTCAAAAAAAGGGGTAAGCTCGGTTGTGTTAGAGCGCAACCCGCGTGTCGGCAAAAAGCTTCTTTCTACGGGCAACGGTCGGTGTAACCTCGGTCACGTTCCTTTAAATATGTCCGCTTATCACGGAGACGTAGAGTTTGCAAAACGAGTTTTCGCCGATTGGCGGGGGGCGGAAAGCTTTTTTAAACAATTCGGACTTGTTTGCAGAGCCGATACGCAAGGGCGGTTGTACCCATATTCAAATACCGCAAACTCCGTTTCGGACTCGCTTCGTAACGCCTGTACCCGGGGGGAGTTTTTGACGGATACACCTTGTTCCGATATAACCCCTTCACCAAAAGGCGGGTTTATTATAAACAAAAATATCTATGCCCAAAGGGTAATATGGGCTTGCGGCTCGGCGGCGGGAGTTTCGGGCGAAGCATCTCCTAATTTTTCAATCCTCGAGAAATTAGGGCATACCATAGTCCCGCCCCACCCCGCATTATGCCCCGTTATAACCGATAAGGCATTGACGCGCTCGGTAAAAGGCTTGCGTATTCGCGCGTTGTGCAACGCCGTAGTCGGCAATAAAATTATAAAAAGCGAAGAGGGCGAGGTTCAATTTAACGACGGCGCATTGTCGGGCATATGTATAATGAATCTTTCGCGGCTCGTTCGCGACTACGGAAACGCGCTCACCGTTTCTCTCGACCTCGCACCGGAGTACACGCTCGAACAATTGCGCGTAATACCGTTATCGGGGTTGTTCCACAAACGGGTAGCAGAAGTTCTCGCTAAAAAGCCGCTCGAAACTATAAAAGACTGGTGTTTTCCCGTTACCGGAACGGCAGAGCAAAGCAAGGCGCAGGTTATGTCGGGGGGGATTCCCGCAGATGAGCTTAACGACGATATGTCATCAAAAATCCACCCGGGCTTATACATTATCGGTGAAGCGGTCAATGTAGACGGCGATTGTGGCGGTTATAATCTCGAATGGGCATGGGCGACGGCACAAAAGCTATATAATGGGTTGTGATTACCGCCTCGGCAAGCTACGTTTTTCATCGGACAGGCAAAGCCCGCCCTTTTGAAAAACTTCGCTCTTGTTTACCTTGACAGTTATTGTTTTTTATGATATAGTTTAGATATGATTAGTTTAGGAAATAAAAAGCGGGTGGTCGTTAAGGTGGGGACATCTACGCTTGCATACCCTACGGGAAGCTTCAATTTGCGGCGGGTAGAAGCGTTAATTCGCGTGCTTTCGGACTTGAAAAACTCGGGCAGAGAGATTGTTTTTGTAACCTCCGGCGCGGTTGCCGTAGGGCGCGGTGCGTTTATCCCCTTTGCACCGAACGCAAACGAAAATGCGACGAAGCTCTTTACAATGGAGGAGAAACAAGCATACGCATCAATCGGACAAAGCGAGTTAATGAACATCTACAAGAATGAATTTTCCAAATACAACCATAAAATCGGACAAATACTTATGACTCGCGATGTTATCGCTAATGCCGAACGCAAGGCGAATGTTGCAAACACGCTCAGAATGCTTTTATCGTGGAATGTTGTGCCCGTTATTAACGCCAACGACAGCGTTTCGATTGAACAACTCGATTTTGACGAAAACGATACCCTCTCGGCAATTGCGGCTAAGCTGTGCGACGCGGATTTGCTGGTCATTCTTACGGACGTAGACGGTCTTTATAATAAGAATCCTACGAAATACCCCGACGCAAAGCTGCTGCCCTTGGTAAATAAAATCACCTATGAAATGATAACCTCGGCGGGAGAAAAAGGCTCCGAAATGTCAAAAGGAGGAATGTTGACAAAGTTAGAAGCCGCAACCCTCGCCTTAGAGGACAATATAGATACGGTTATAATAAACGGCGAGAATCCCGAGATATTATACGATTTATTTGAGAACAAAGCGGTTTGTACCTTGTTTACAAATCAAGCTCACGGAACAACAGAGGTATAAATAATAGTATAATGAAGTTTACGCTTATATTTAAGGAAATTTTAACGCAGTATGGCGGCAAAAAGACCGCAATTATGTGTTAAATTTGATAGTTAAGCGGTATAGAGCTTTTTAAAAAGCTCGGAAAGGAACGGTTATAAACATGACATATATTCAACAACTCGGCGAAAGCGCGAAAAACGCGCAAGGTCAGCTATTGACCGTCAAAACGGCGAGAAAAAACGCGGCTTTGGAGCTTATTGCAAAAAAGCTCATCGAAAACGCAGAATTGATTAAAACCGAAAACGCTAAGGATATTAAAAATGCCCGTGAAAACAATATGACCGAATCGTTCATCGACAGGTTAACGCTCACCGACGCCCGCATTGAAGGCATGGCGGAGGGGGTTAGACAGGTAACGGCGTTACCCGACCCGATTGGCGAGGTTTTAGGCGGCGGCGATATTTCAAACGGGTTGTCTATTGTAAAAAAGCGGGTTCCGCTCGGAGTAATAGGCATTATCTTTGAATCCCGCCCCAATGTAACGGTTGACGCGGCGGCACTCTGCCTCAAATCGTCAAACGTCTGTATCCTTCGCGGGGGGAGCGACGCGATTAACTCAAACAAATGTCTCGTAGGTATAATGCGTTCGGCTTTATCGGAATGTGACATTATCGAAGACGCAATTAATCTTGTAGAAGATACGAGTCGCGAGGTCGCTTCCGAAATGATGACGCTTCGAGAGTATATTGACGTTCTTATTCCGCGAGGCGGGATTGGGCTTATTAATGCGGTGGTAGATAACTCAACAATTCCGGTTATAGAAACCGGCGCGGGAAACTGTCACGTATATGTTGACGCTTTCGCGGACATTAATATGGCGGTCGAAATTGTGGATAACGCAAAGACTCAGCGTCCGTCTGTTTGTAACGCAATCGAAACGGTAATTGTGCATAAGAACATAGCCGATGAATTTTACCCCGCTCTTGAGAAAAAGTGGAAGGACAAGGAGCCTAAGGTAACTGTTATTCCCGACGGAACCGCAACAGATGACGATTACGCAAAAGAGTTCCTCGACTATACAATTGCCGCGAAAACGGTGAAAAGTATTAACGACGCGATTACACATATTAACCGATTCGGAACAAGACACAGCGAATGTATCGTAACAACCGATTTTGCGCGGGCGAACAAATTCCAAAACGAGGTTGATGCGGCGGCGGTTTATGTCAACGCTTCAACAAGATTTACCGACGGCTTTGTGTTCGGTCTCGGCGCGGAAATCGGTATAACCACACAAAAGCTTCACGCACGCGGCCCTATGGGGTTAAAGGAATTGACAACCTATAAATATCTGATAAACGGCAACGGGCAAATAAGGGAATAAGGTAATAAGGAATAGGTTATAATGGGTGATAAAAGAGTAAAACAGGGAAAAGACCCGTCGACGGCGATTGTTAAAAATCACGGAAAGCTCGGCGACGCGCTCACCGGCGACGAGGAAATCTCCGAAATTTTCAATATAGAGCTTCAAGCTTCCGACGAAAACACAGAGCTTCAAGCTTCCGAAGAAACAATACAATCGGGCGAAATTGTTCAACTTCCGGTAATGCGCG
Organism: Oscillospiraceae bacterium; assembly: GCA_009783205.1. Taxonomy (GTDB): domain Bacteria; phylum Bacillota; class Clostridia; order Oscillospirales; family Ruminococcaceae; genus Ruminiclostridium_E. The sequence continues at coordinate 46,721 of WRHO01000009.1, read as the reverse complement.
CACCGCGTAAAATCTATGTAACGCTGTCAATCTTTATGATTTTCTTTTCGATTATAGGCGTTGTTTTTTCGGTATTTTTTGTAAAAGGGGTTGTAACCGACATAGTTGAAAGACGGGCTTTAAAAGACGAATTTGCCCTTTTTATATATCCGGTGGTAATAAACGACCCGCCCGCATTTGATTCGGTCGACAACCTTCGCCCCGTTACAATAATAACGAGCGCGATTTGGAAAATTATACTTACCGGCGATAAAAGCAATTATGATACCGATATGGGGGTAATATACATACCCTACGCAGATGTCGAAATAGCGGCGCGCTCAATATTCGGGACGGGTACTCTCGAGCATCAAACGGTATCGACACACGGGATTCAATTTATATATTCCGACCAAAATAACAACTATGAGGTTCCGGTTAATCCCACCCTATTTTCAAACTCTCCGCTTATTACCTTGGTCGAAAACATAGGCGAAACATATACCGTAACTGTCGATTATATCGCGCCGAGTCCGCTTCGCGTCGCCGGTATTGTACAAGAAAGCGAGCCTATAAAAACAATGATTTATACCATATCGCGAAATAGCGAAAAAATGACAATAGATTCGATTCAAGCCGCCGCCTTTGAACATTGGGATATGAACAACTTCTGACAATGAATAATAAGCGGTACAAATAAATAAGGGAATAGTGAAATCTTACTTCACTATTCCCTTATTAACGGTTTCAATTGTTACTTATAAAAACTTTCTCGCGTCATAGCGGTTTAATGCTTTTTGATTTAAAACGACTGTTCCGTCGGTTATCCATTCCTTGGCTTTTTGATTAAGCATATCGTCGAACTCCTCCGCCCGTAATTCGACGGTTACCTCGTCTCGGTATTCTAAAAGCTTGTCCTCGCGCTCGGTAACATCTAACTTCAAAAGAATATAAAACGCATTCTCCCCTTCAAAAAACTCGGGAATATCAAAATCCATTTCCGAAAGCTTAATAATAATCTCATTGTCCGGATAATCGGTAACCTTTAAATATTCTTCGATTCCGTAGTCTAACTCGTCCATATAATCGGAAAGCTCGTCCTCGTCAAACAAATCCTCGAATATATTGTCGTCGTTCTCGTCTTCGTCATTGTCGTCGCCTTCGTCTTCGTCATTGTCGTCGCCTTCGTCGTTGTCATCGTCATCGTCTTCGTTGTTGTCATCGTCTTCGTCGGCGTTCTCGTCATTGTCGTCGTCTTCGTCGTCGTTATTGTCGTCGCCTTCGTCGGCGTTCTCGTCATTGTTGTCATCATCGCTGATGTCGTCTAAATCATCATCAAAATCAATATCATCTAAGTCCAAATCGTAAACATTATCGTCGCTATTATCTATGCCGTATAAATATTCATAATACGCCTGTCTCGCGGCATAAAAATTCCCTCCGTCCTCGACCTTTTCAAATTGTTTTAACGCAAATTCTCTTAAATCGTCAATTCTTTCTTGTTCATAAGGCTCGTCTTCTTCGTCGACAAAGCTCATTTGAACCACTCTTACGCGGGTATAATTCTCAATGAAATACGGACGCCATTCTTCCTCGGGTACGGGGTCGGTACCCTCCGCGCCGTAAATGCTCTCAAAAAGGGCGGCGGTTTTTTCGTCGTTGGTCAATATAAATTTGTACGATTCCTTACTCGCCCCCGCTTTTTCAAAAAACTCGCCCCATGTATCTCCGCCCACGTCAAACTGTAAAGCCTGTTCCCCGAGCATAGCGTACAGCTCTTCCATTTGTTTATTGGTGTTCCACCTTTGTTCAATTGTCGAATTTATTTCCGCCAATTCGTCGCGGGTGAACGACAAGTCGCGCTCTTTATACATTTCCTCGATTGCGTAAAAACGCGCAACCATTTCGACGGCTCTGTTATCAATCCATTCGGTGTATTTAACACCCTCGAGCAGATAGTCGTCCGGCTTCCAACCGTCCACGCTCGTGTCCTCGTCGGGATATTCCTCGGAGAATTTGCTTCGCGCTTCGGCTGTCGCATAGTATTGGCTGATAATGTAAACGCCCGCGGCAACCTCTTCCCCGTTAATGCTCATGGCGAATCGGGTATTCATTCCGCACCCCGAAAAAGCAAATGTTGACGACAGAATCAACGTCATACTTAGAATTAATGCAGTAAGTTTTCTTTTCATTTTTAAACCATTCCTTTTAATTTAATATTATTTTCTTCTAATTTTCCGAGAACATTTTTTATTGCCGAATCAACCTCTTCGTCGGTGAGGGTTCCGTCCGGCTTTCGGAACGTCAATTTATATGAAAGACTTTTCATATCGTCTTTATAATAAACATCAAAAAATTCGACGCTTTCCAAATGTTTTTTGCCGGCGGCGTTGATTATATCGGCGACCTCGCCGCAAGATGTTTCGAGACCGCAAATAAGCGATAAATCGCGAGACGACGCGGGATATTTCGGAATGGGTTTATAGCTCGTTTTGTTTTCCGACCTTTCAAACAATTCTTCCAAATAAATTTCGGCAATGTACACCCTTTCGTTTATACCGTATTCGCTTAAAACGAGCGGGCTTATTTCCCCAAATTTAGCGTAATTACAATTTGCGGCGCGACCGGGGTGGAACGGCGAATCGGTCATACGTTTAATATTTGCTTCAATTTTAAACGCGGTCGATATTTCTTCAAAAATCCCCTTTAATTCAAAAAAGCTTTCGTCTTTTCCGTATAAACCTACGCATAAAGCGTCGGCTTCTTTTTGCGGCGAATACACCCGCCCTATTTCAAAAAGCCGCGCCTCAACATTGCGGTTGTTTATATTATTGCTTATTACCTTTAACATGGACGGAATCATAGAGGTACGCATTACGCTCGTTTCCTCACCGAAGGGGTTGCGGATTTTAATTGCGTTTTCCGCCGCCATCTTTGATGAAACAAAGCTGTATGTGACACATTCGCGGCACCCCTGTGCCGTCAATACGTTCACGAGCTTGTTTACGTTACGCTCCCATAATGCCGCGGCGACAGAACCGTTGCCGTTTAATCGCGGAAGGGTCGATTCAACGGCATTGTAGCCGTAAATGCGCGCTACCTCTTCTGCCAAATCACACGGAAGGCTAATATCATAACGCGTTTTTGGAACAACAACCTCTTTACTCTCGTCACAATATCCGAACCCCAATTTCTTAAAAATCTCAATTTGTTTTTCCGAAGGGATATTCGCGCCCAAAAAACGGTTAATTGCGTTATAATCGTGTGCAACTTTGTTCTCGACCGCCGTAAAATGTACCCGGTCAATGAAGCTTTTACAAACCTCTCCGCAGCCTAATTCTTCCACAAGCTGTAAAGCTCTGAAAAGTGCCGTTTTGACATTGACGGGGTTTAACCCCTTTTCAAATCGCGACGACGACTCGGTTCGCCGCCCTATTTTTTTTGCGGCTTTCCGAACGCTCACACCGTCGAAACAGGCGGCTTCAAATACCACGGTATCGGTATCGTCAACAACTCCGGAAAATTCCCCCCCCATTACTCCCGCGACAGCAACCGGCTTTTTTTCGTCCGCAATGACAAGTACGTCGGGGGAAAGCGTTACGGTGTTCCCGTCAAGAAGGGTGATTTTTTCGTTTTCCTTTGCGCTTCTGACAACTATTTTTCCACCCTCGATAAACCGCTTATCAAAAGCGTGAAGAGGATATCCGTATTCGAGCATAACATAGTTGGTAATATCGACAATGTTGTTAATTGGGCGTACCCCCTGTGCCTTTAGCCGCGACGTAAGCCACCTCGGAGACGGTTCAATTTTGACGTTTTTTACAAGCCCCGCCATGTATCTCGAACACAATTGTGTATTATCGACCTCTACGGAAATGTGGCTTTTAATGTCGCCGTCGCACCCGTTAAATTCGGGTTCGGGTATATTTAAGGGCAAATCAAAGGTAGCCGAAACCTCTCTCGCCAAACCCGTAACCGACAGACAGTCTGCGCGATTATTGGTTATTTCAAACTCAATCACCGTGTCGTCAAGCCCTAAAAACTCCAACACCGATTCCCCGATTTGCAGATTGCTCGAATCGGGGTCGTCGCTCAATATAAGGATTCCGTCTTCCTTTATATAAGGTAATTCCGCTTTGTCTATCCCTAATTCATCATGACTGCACAGCATACCCTCGCTTACCTCGCCGCGAAGCTTACCCTTTTTGATTTTAGTTACGCTTCCGTCTTGTCTGTTTAAAACAACCCCGCCGTTAAGCACGACGGGAACAATTGCCCCCTCGGTCACGTTTTGCGCCCCCGTCACTATTTGTACGGTGCTATTGCCGATATCGACGGTACAAATCCATAATTTGTCGGAGTTTTCGTGTTTCTTTATCTGTACAACCTTTCCCGTTATAATCCGCGAAAGCGGTTCGGAAAGGTTTTTGTACTTTTCTACCTTTGAACCCGACATTGTTAACCCCGAAGCAAGTCGCGGTAAATCAATGTCTTCTGTGTTTACATAATCGTTAAGCCAGTTTAGCGATAAATTCATTTGTCTTTCCTTATTTATTTATATTTTCTGACGATTTTTTCAATTAAATTGTCTTAAAAAGCGCGTATCGTTTTCATAAAGTAATCGCATATCATCTATCTCGTACCGCATAAGCGTGATTCTCTCTATGCCCATTCCGAACGCAAACCCCGTAAATACATCGGGGTCAATATCACAATTGCGAAGCACGGCGGGGTGAACCATTCCGCAACCGAGCATTTCTATCCAGCCCTCGCCCTTACAAAAGCCACAGCCCTTTCCGCCGCATTTGAAACAAGAAAGGTCAACCTCCGCGCTCGGTTCAGTATACGAAAAGTGATGCGGGCGAAAACGCAGCTTTATATCGTTTCCGTACAATCGTTTAAAAAAAGCCTCGAGCGTTCCTTTTAAATCGCCGAAGGTCAGCCCCTTATCAACGACAAGCCCCTCACATTGGTGGAAAATAGGGCTGTGTGTTGCGTCAACCTCGTCACAGCGGTAAACTCTGCCCGGGCTTATTACAGCAATGGGCGGTTTATTCTTCAACATTGTGCGTATTTGTACAGAACTCGTCTGTGTTCTTAAAAGCGTTTTGTCGTCAATATAAAAAGTATCTTGTTCATCGCGGGCGGGGTGTCCCTCAAAGGTGTTGAGCATATCGAAGACATATTTTGTTTCCTCAACCTCCGGCCCGTATACCATAGTATAACCCATTGAGGCGAAAATCTCCTTCACCTCATCGAGTACAATGCGTAAAGGGTGTCGCGAACCCATTTTTCGCCGCACCCCCGGCAATGTTATATCGAGTCCTTCGGTTTTTAGCCGCGAAAGCATATCTGCGTTTTTTAAAGCGGTAATCTTTTTTGAATACGCGCCCTCAAATGTTTCGCGAACTTGATTTGCCGCCTGTCCTATAATCGGGCGTTCTTCTGCGGAAAGCTTACCCATTTGTTTTAATATGGCGGTAAGCTCGCCCTTTTTTCCGAGAAAAGCAACCCGCGCGTCCTCAATCGCTTTCACAGAATCGGCGGCTTCTATTGCCGATAAAGCCCGCCGCTCAAGCTCCGCAAGCTGTTCCTTTAAATTTATATCCATTTTTATGACCATTCCTTTACGAGATATAAAACCTCTACGAATAAAAGCCTATCCAGTTTCGGGTCGGCAGAGCCGCCCCTGCAACTTTTATTCAAACTTTTGTACTTTCTGTAGTTTTATCTGTAATTTTAAATGTATTTTTCATTATATCACTAACATTTCTCGTTGTCAATGCTTATAATAATAAAAAAATTGAGCGTATGTTAAAAACGCTCAATTTATTATTGTTATTATATTTATACACAAACATCTAAATCGGCGAGCATATTAACCGCCGCATATGACGCTTCAAACCCGCTCGGCGCGGAAATTGCGTCGGCGTTCGCGAACACGGGGTACATATTATTATCCTTTTCGTCAAGCACCGATTTGTACTTTTTAATATCCTCTTCTTCCCTTTGTCGCCTTAAAAGCCACGCTTTAAGATGCATTTCGGGGTAGTTTTCCAACAAAAATCTGTCGTCCTTATCGGGTACAATATCGCCCGCGATTATACGCGACATAATTTTTAACGCTTTTCCTAATGTATCCACAACCTTCGCCGTCGATTCCGATTCCTTCAAAAGACGCGTCAATTCACTTTCTTTTGATTCCCCCTCTTCAACGACCGTTTCCTCCGTATTTTTCTCCAAAACGATTTCGGGTAAGTTCTCGTCTTCGGGCGGGGTAAAGGTGTCATATTTAGCGCGGTGACAAGCACCCGGAAGGGTTAAAAATTTAGAAATATCCGAATTAACATATGTCGAGCGCGGATTTTTCGCGTGCGGATTGACACAAGCGGGTTTATACACCGCGTTTGTGTTCGTTCCCGTTACCATGAAGCTCACCGCCTTTCTTGTTTCTTGGTTAGTTAAGCCGATTAAACCAATTATATGTATATCGGCAATAAAAAGGGAAACTTTAGTAAAGCTTCAAAAAATTGTTTAAAGATTGCCCGAAAGTTGCCCGAAATACAAAAATTGGAAAAAAAGCCCGAAATTTCTTATTGACTTTTACGACCAATCGTGATAGACTAATATTAAAAGAATAATCAATCGGAAAGGCGCAATAGTTTCATTGCGGATTAATATAATGGCGGAATTAAAACAAAACGAAGTTTTAGATAATGACGATTTTCGAGAGGTTATTGACCTCGACGGCGCGCAACACGAGATAATAGGCGAACTCGAACACGAGGGCGTGGTTTATTTAGCACTTATTCCCTATAATGAGGAAGAAGAGGAAGACGACGAAAAAGAGGCGGAGTTCACTATTTTGAAAGAGGTGGAAGAGGGGGACGAGGTCTTTCTCGCAACGGTTGACGAGGACGATATGTACGAAAAAATCGGGGCGAAATTTTTAAAAATGTTCGAGGACGAAGGCGATTGAATGAACTGCTTCGTGCGTTTAAGTATGGTTCAATATAATCCAACACATTGAACTTGGGATTTCTACTCTGTCGGCGGATTGCAGACCTCCCTGTGTCAAGCGCACAGGACGAAGGGAGCGTGAACCCACAGGTGAATTTTAACCCACCCTGCGTAGTGCGGGTTTTATATGTCATACCACGTCGCGGCGGTCTTATACTCCCTCCTTTTTTACAAAGGGGGGAGTTTTTTAGATGTTTTTATTTATTAATATCAATATCGTTCAACTCGTGTTTAAACAATCGCGAAACGCCCTTTTCCTGCATAAAAACGCCGTATAAAACGTCGCACCCCTCGATTGTAGAGCGTCTGTGCGTAATCATCATCAATTGGGTCGCCGCGGAATATCGGCTCAAATAGTTGATATATTTTATTACGTTCACCTCGTCCAACGCCGCGTCAACCTCGTCCAACATACAAAACGGGGTCGGTCTGTGCATTAAAATTGCGAAGTAAAGCGTTATTGCGACCAACGCCTTTTCGCCGCCGGATAAAAGCATTAAGCTTTTAGGGAGCTTTCCGGGAGGCGCGGCATAAATCTCGATACCCGAGTTAAGAACGTCGTCGGTATCGGTAAGCTCGAGTCGCGCCTCGCCGCCGGCAAATATTTCTGTGAAAATACGGCTGAAATGTCCGCTTATATCGTTGAAGCTTTCTAAGAATTTTGTTCGGATATCGTTGGTCAAATCGGCGATTAGCTTTTCAATCTCCGCCTTTGACTTACGAACGTCGTCCAACTGTTTACTTAATATATCATATCGCTCGGTAACCTCGGTGTATTCTTCGATTGAGGTATAGTTGACGTTGCCCAACGCGGATAAGCTTCGCTTTATTTCGTTTAGCTTTGCGCGCGTTTCTTTTATATCGGTAATATCCTTTAATCCCGCCGAAAGCTCAAGTGCTTCGGAGGGGGTGAGCTTATAATCGTCAAACAAAGCCGCTTTTATTTCTTCGCCCTTAGTGATAAGCCCCGATTTATGTTCGACGGCTGTTGCGAGCGCGGTCGAAAACGCTTCCTTGTGGGTCACTTTTTCGCGGATTTCACCGTGAATCTCCGCGCTTCTTTTTTCATAACCGGAATTAATTTGAATAAGCCTTTCAATCTCCTGTTTATTTTCGACGGCGAGCGAGTCAATCTCCTCTATTAATTTTTGTTTTTCCGTGATGTCCGCTTCAAACTCCGCGCTCTTTTGTTCGAGCTCGGTTATCTCGTTCAACATCTCGTCGCGTTCTTGAATGAGCTTTGACTTATATCGCTCCATAGCCGTTTCGGAATCCGACAATTGTTCCTCAAATTGTTTTAACAGATTATCCGAGCCGTTAATTTCCGCCGTTATGCGTATTTCCTCATTACATATACGGGTTAAATTTTCGCCGAACCCCTCGAGCTCCAACTTCATTTTAGCACATTCTGCCGCTAATTGGTCATATCGCGCTTTAAGCGGCTCGATTTTCTCGACAAACCCCGCCGCCGTTTTCTGTAACTCTTCAATTTCTCGTTTTCGGCTTATAATCCCCTCCGCTTTTTTCAAAGAGCCGCCCGTAAAAGAGCCGCCCGCCTTAATCACCTGTCCGTCGAGGGTAACGATTTTGAATTTATAGCCGTATTTTTTTGCAATAATTGTAGCCGAGTCGAGGTCTTCCGCAAATACCGTTCGCCCCAAATGCGATTTTATTATTTCGGCAAATTTTGGGTCGTACCGCGTTATTTCGTGTCCTATTCCGATAAACCCGTCTTCATTTCTGACGTCTGCGAATTGTTCGCTTAAAACGCTCCCCCTTATTGATGTAAGCGGCAAAAAGGTCGCCCGCCCCGCCCTATTCTCCTTCAAAAAGTTGATACAGCGTTTGGCTGTGCTTTCGTTGGCGACAATAATATCCTGTAACGCGGAGCCTAACGCAATTTCCACCGCCGCCGAATAATCGCCCGCCACATCAATGACATCGGCGACCGTCCCTATTACCGACGCATTTCCGAAACGGTTGGACTTTGCCGCGGTCATAACGGCTTTAACGCTCGAATAATATCCCGTCATTGAACGCTCAATATCGGAAAGAAGGTCTAAGCGCATTTTCTTTTGATGATGTTCTTTTTTGATATCCTCGAGGGAATTAAAAAGCTCGTCTCTTTTTGTCGCCTTTGATTCGTACAAGCGCGAATACCCCGATTGTTTGTTTTCATTTTCGCTTTTTTCATAATTAAGCTCGGTCAATTCGTCTTTAAGCGCGTCTTTTTTGTTCAACAATTCTTTTTTCTTTGCGTCTTGTTCGGCGATAATAGCGGTTGCGTCTTTTATCTGCTCCGTCAATTCGCGGCTTTTGTCCTCTGCCCTTGAGCGCAGAATATCCGCCGCCGCATTATTACGAAGAATATTGTTCTCCATAACGGCAATTTCTTGTTTCGCTTCGGCTATATCGTCTTTAGCGGTATCGCCTCTGCGCCTTAGTTTATCGGTTTGTGCGTCTGTGTTTTGTTTTGCTTTAAAAATCCCGTCGGCTTCGTTTTCGAGTTCGGTAATCTCTCTATCGAAATGTTCACACTCACCTTGATTTTGCAAGATTGTATTCTCGGTTTTTTCTATGTCGTCGTCAATTCGCTCTAACTCGCGAACGCTCACCGCGACGCTCAATGCGCGCTCCTCCTCCTGTAAAGCGAAGGCTTTTTTTGCCTTTTCGGATTGTTTTTTCAAAACGGGTATCCTCGCTTGAAGCTCGTTTTCGATATCCAATAAACGCAAAAGGTTTTCATCTGTATTTTTTAGGTCGCGCTCCGCCTGTGTCTTTTGGTGGAGGAATTTCGACACCCCCGCCGCTTCTTCAAAAAGCTCCCTTCTTCCCGCCGCCTTAGAGTTGACAATTTCTTCTATTCGCCCCTGTCCTATTATCGAGTAGCCGTCTCGCCCCAATCCGGTTCCCATGAACAAAATACCTATATCCTTAAGGCGGCTTTTTTCCCCGTTGATTATGTACTCGCTGTCGCCCGTGCGATAAAGCTTTCTCGTTATAGTTACCTCATCGTTGTCTAAGGGGAGACGTCTGTCCGCGTTATCAATAGTGAGCGTTACCTTTGCGAACCCCATAGGCTTTCGGGTTTGTGTTCCGTAAAAAATAACGTCCTCCATCTTATCGCCGCGAAGTGTCTTCGCCCCCTGTTCCCCCATAACCCAACGAAGAGCGTCGCTTATATTGCTTTTTCCGTTGCCGTTACTTCCGACAACCGCCGTTGTCTTTGAATCAAAAGTCAATACGGTTTTGTCCGGAAACGATTTAAAGCCTTGAATTTCTAATGTTTTAAAACGCATTGAACTAATCTTCCTTTCAATGATGGTTTACTAAATACAGGTTTCTATTGTTTAAACCTCATAAATCTCTAATTCTGCTCCGGGTTTCTCTTTTATTTTATATATGAACCCAAGTTTCTCGAGTTTTATTTTATTCTCACATTTGTGTCCGTTAATTTTACTTATATTGCGTTTATCGGTAAAAATTTTAAATTTTCTCGGCGCGTCGGGGTTGCCGAAGTCCGCGCCGCCCATAAAATCGAGCATTTTCTTATAATAATATCTGCTTATACTTAATTCGCCGATTACGTTCCCCCCGTAATTCAAGCCTATGCGTATAACTCTTATATTGTTGCTTATAAAACGCCCGTATATTTGCGCGCAAAGCTCAATCGTTTCTTCTTGTGTAAACGGCGTATGTTTCATTTTATAAAGCTCGGTTCCTTCAAAAACGACGGTGGGATATATACGAACCGTATCGGGCTTGAGCTTAATCAGCTCGTCGGCGGTGTAAAGCGATTTTACAATTGTATCCTTATACAACCCCGTCATCATTTGAAGCCCTAATTCAAACCTGTGCCTGCGCGCTTTTATAAGCCCGACCGCCTTGCGAACATCGTCGGAAGCGTGTCCGCGATTATTGGCGGCTAAAACGTCGTCCGCCATGCTCTGCGCGCCGAGTTCGACGGCGGTCACATTGTACTCCTCAAGCATTGATAAAATCTCGTCGGTTACATAATCGGGACGGGTCGAACACCTTATCCCTACGAATATATCGGGGGAGCGTTTTATATATTCATTTGCTATTTGTAATAATTCCCCGCGATATTGTTCATTGAGGGCGGTAAATGTTCCCCCGAAAAAAGCAATTTCCGCGGTCATACCCCTTCGTTTGAGAGAGCGCGCATGATTTTCCAAAATAGAATGTACATCGGCGGAGGATACCGACTTTTCTTTTTCGGTAATAGCGTTTTTGTTACAAAACGAGCATTTATGCGGACAACCTAAGTGCGGAATAAATACGCTCGCATTAGTCTTTTTTACCTCTTTTTTATCTCTAATTGTCAATGCTTGAACCCATTTTGAGCAAAGCCGCTTTTGCCGCCCGCTGCTGCGATTCCTTTTTACTCTTTCCCTTGCCCGAGCCTACAACCCTTCCGTTAATAATAACGTCGGCAAAAAAAAGTTTATTGTGGGCGGAGCCTTCTTCCCCCGTAAGCTCGTATTTAATTGTGTTTTCGGGGTTTTGTTGAACTATTTCTTGTAGCATAGTTTTATAATCGCCCGTAATTAATTTAGACGACTTGAGCGTTTGTTTATCGGGCAAAAACGGTATAATAAAAGCGGTCGACGCGGTTAACCCGGAATCGAGATAAATCGCCGCAATTAACGCCTCAAAAGCGTCCGAAAGAATTGATTTTCTGTCGCGTCCGCCCGTCCGCTCCTCCCCTTTTCCCATAATCAAAAGCTCGCCCAAATTTATGCTTTTTGCATACCTGTACAATGCGTCCTCGCAAACAAAATTGGAGCGAAGCTTTGTAAGGTAGCCCTCCGGCTTCTTTTTAAGGTTATCGTACAGATATTTTGAAACAACAACAGACAAAACGCTGTCTCCGAGGAACTCCATTCGCTCGTTGCATATCCCCCCGTTCGAGGTCTCGGACGAAGAGTGCGTCAACGCTTGTTCCAAAAGCTTTTTGTTTTTAAAAGTGTATCCGATTATTTCTTCAAATTTTTTCATATAGAACTTCCACTTGATATATGCTTCTCTATTTCGTTTACCGCCTCGGATTTGACAAACCTTACCGCTTGTCCGATTGCGTTTTTAAACGCCTTAGAATTACTCGAGCCGTGTGCTTTTATTACCGGTTTTGCGGTTCCCAATAAAGGCGAGCCGCCAACCTCGCGATAATCCGTTTTCTTTGAAAAGTCGGCTACGCCGCTTTTTGCAAATAAATAACCTATTTTTGTTGAAAAGTTTTTGCCGAACAATGTCTTCATTGAGCTTTTCATGAAGCCGCCCATACCCTCGACGGTTTTAAGGTAAATGTTCCCCGTGTAGCCGTCGGTGATTATAACGTCACAGGCTCCTAAGGGAACCTCGCGCGCTTCGACATTGCCGATAAAATTAATCGTCTTTTCGTTTATCAAAAGCTCGTGCGCCGCTAACTCGAGTTCTCTCCCCTTTTCCTTTTCGGTTCCGATATTGAGAAGTCCGACGCGGGGCGATTCGAACCCCATGACCTTATTCATATATATACTCCCCATAATCGCAAATTGTAACAACATTTCGGGGCGACATTCTAAGTTCGCGCCGCCGTCAAGGAGCAGATAATTGCCCGTAATACTCGGCATAATCGGTGCGAGCGCGGGGCGTTTGATTCCTTTTATACGCCCTATAACCATTGAGCCGCCGACCATTAAAGCGGCGGTACTCCCCGCGCTGACAATTGCGTCGGCTTTCCCTCGTTTAACCAAATCGAACGCGACGCCCATAGAAGTGCCTTTTTTTGATTTGCGGATTTCCATAGGGTTATCCTCTACCCGAATAACGCCGTCGGAATAAACAAAATGTACATTGCTTTGCGCGGTCGCCTCGTCAAAATTATAATTGTCGGACTCGCCCCCGACGAACTTCATTCCGAGGTCGTTTAAATCGAGCGTTTCACCCTCGGACGGAACGGGTAAACCCAATCTCGAAAAAGTCGTCGATAATTGTTTCGCGTCGATTGTGATTAAGATTTTTAAGTCCGGTTCTTTTATTTCTTTTGCGGCTAAAAACGCGCCTTTTATTACCTCATCGGGCGCGTTATCGCCGCCCATACCGTCTATAACTATTTTCATAAAATCTTTTTCAAATCCTCCAAAGCTCTTTGAGCTAATTTTTCGTACCGCTCCTTTTTCCCTTTTATCACTTCGTCGAGTCGCGGCAAAATACCCATACTTGCCCCCATAGGTTGATAGTTCACAACCGATTCGTCGCTTATATAATTTGCGAGCGCGCCGACGATGCTTGTCCGAGGTAAATAAAGTCGTTTATTGCGGATTTTCCCGCATAAACAAAGTGCCGCGATAATCCCGCTCGCCGCGCTTTCCATATACCCCTCGACGCCGGTAATCTGTCCCGCAAAGTATATATTGTCCGAGCCGCGCAGCATGAAGTTATTATCGAGCAATTGCGGACTTTTTAAAAACGTATTCCTGTGCATTACCCCGTAACGCACAAATTCCGCCTCTTCGCACCCGGGGATTAACGAAAACACCCGTTTTTGTTCCCCGAATTTCAGATTGGTTTGAAACCCAACTATGTTATATATAGTTCCTTCGGAATTTTCCTTGCGTAGCTGTAGATTTGCATAAGGGCGTTTACCCGTTCGCGGGTCGACGAGTCCTACCGGCTTCATGCATCCGAACCGTAACGAGTCGCGCCCGCGTTTTGCCAATACCTCTACCGGCATACAACCCTCGTAATAGTTCGGGGTATGCAAAACGGCGTCAATGTCAATATCGTGTAACGGTGCGGTTTCGGCGGCAATAAGCGCGTTGTAAAACGTATCGTATTCGTCTTGTGTAAAAGGACAATTGATATAATCGTCGTCTCCCCTTCCGTAACGCGCCGCCATGAATGCTTTTTCCATGTCTATACTTTCGGCGGTAAAAATCGGTGCCGCCGCGTCGTAAAAGCTGAGAAAATCGCCCACCCTTTGTTTGATTGCGTATGCAAATTTGTCGCTCGTCAGCGGCCCGGTTGCAATAATAGCGTTTTTCTCGGGAAAAACCGCCACTTCGTCGGTAAAAAGCTCAATATTCGGGTCGGATTTAATTCGCCGCGTTATTTCGTCGGAAAAGGCAACACGGTCAACCGCAAGCGCGCCGCCGGCGGGAACTTTTGTCAGCGCGGCGGCTTCTAACGTGAGCGAACCGAGAAGACGCATTTCCGCTTTAAGCAACCCGCCCGCCGTAGAGAGTCTGTCGGCTTTGAGCGAATTAGAGCAGACTAATTCGGCGAACCCGTGATACTTATGTGCGGGGGAATATTTTTGCGGTTTCATCTCGTACAGACGGACTTTTATTCCGTTACGGGACAATGTATTCGCGGCTTCAACCCCCGCAAGACCCGCGCCGATTATTGTTACTGTCATGATAAGCCCAACTGCACACTGCTTACAACGCCGGCTACGGGAATAGTCTTTGTGCGGAATTTATCCGCCGCTCGAATTATACCGTCCTCATACAATACCGCCGACTCCAATGTAGTTTTGGTCAGCCGCATAACCTGTACCCCTTGTGTGTCGCGTGTGGACTTGGGCAAAATTAACGCAGATGAAAAAATCGTTATCTTTCCCGCTTCAGACTTTAGTACAAATTCATGGTCGCCCGTAATTTTAAACATTGCGATTAACGGCGAATCAATATTGAGAGAGTTGGCTAATTTTTTACGTTTTGTCTTTGTGATAAAAGACGATAACGGAACCTTTGCACATTTTCCGTTTTTGAAAAAAGAAACGACCGTTTCGGAATAGTCGGCGGTGGCGACCATAGAGAGAAGCTTTTCGTCGTCGTCAAATTCTAACTTTGACGGGATATAATCGCCCATTACGCTCGCTTTTAAATCGTCAAATTCGGAAGCCCTCGATTTGTACACAACGCCCTTATCGGTGAAGAAAAGCAATTCGTCGCGATTGTTCCCTATTTCGCTCGGTATATGCGTTACAATCCTGTCACCCTCCTTGAGCTTATGCTCGCTACTCATTCTGAGCGATTGCGGCGTGATTTTTTTGAAATATCCCTCTTCGGTAAGGAAGAGATTGACGGGGTATTCGGGGGCGGTTTCTTCCGCAACCGTTATGCTCGCGAACTCCTCATCGGTTGTGTAAATAATATCTGTGCGCCGCTCTTTCCCGTATTTTGCGGCAATTTCCCGCAAATCGTTTATAATGAGCTTCTTTATTTTTGTTTCGGAGCCGAGTATCTCCTCTGCTTCGATAATTGCTTTTTTAAGGTCTTCAATCTCCTCCGTGCGTTTAACAATGTACTCTCTGTTTATATGGCGAAGTTTTATTTCGGCAACGTAATCGGCTTGAACCTCGTCGATTCCGAAGCCAATCATCAAATTCGGCACAACCTCGTTTTCCTCGTCGGTTTCGCGTATTATTTTTACGGCTTTATCTATATCGAGAAGAATTTTACTAAGCCCCAATAAAAGGTGAAGCTTTTCTTTTTTCTTGTTCATTTCAAAGCGAATCCTTCGCTTAACACATTGGGTACGGAAAATTGCCCATTCGCCGAGAATTTCGGCTACGCCCAACACCCTCGGATTCCCCGATATAAGAAGGTTAAAATTACAAGAAAATGTGTCCTGAAGCGTTGTTATGCGAAAAAGCTTTTGCATTAATGCGTCGGGGTCGGTTCCGCGCTTTAGGTCAATAGTGAGCTTTAATCCCGATAAATCGGTTTCGTCGCGTGTGTCGTTTATTTCTTTAATTTTGCCCGTTTTGACGTGTTCGACGATTTTATCTATAATTGCTTCGACGGTAGTTGTCGGGGGGATTTCGATAACCTCTATACAGTTTTCGGTTTTGTCGTATTTATATTTTGAACGTATTTTAACAGAGCCGCGCCCGGTTTCATAGATTCGCTTTAATTCCTCTTCGTCATAAATAATGCTTCCGCCGCCCGGGAAATCGGGGGCTTTAAGGGTGTTTATAATCTCGCCGGTATCCATAGCGAGTTCGGGGTTTTTCATTAAAAGCTCGGTAGTTTTACAAACCTCCGCCAAATTAAAGGGACAGATGTTCGACGCCATAGAAACGGCTATTCCTATGTTAGAGTTGACTAATACCGACGGAAACTTCGCCGGAAGCAACACCGGCTCGGTTGTTGAATTATCATAGTTGGGTATAAAATCCACGGTGTCGCGCTCAATTTCCGAGAAAATCTCGACGCAGAGCGATTCGAGCTTTGCTTCTGTATAACGCGACGCGGCATAAGCCATATCGCGGGAATATGCCTTACTGAAATTCCCTTTTGAGTCAACATACGGGTGCAAAAGCGATTCGTTACCCCTTGCGAGTCTCACCATTGTTTCATAAATAGCCGAGTCACCATGCGGGTTTAGGCGCATCGTTTGTCCGACAATGTTCGCCGATTTTGTTCTCGAACCCGTTAAAAGCCCCATTTTGTACATGGTGTAGAGAAGCTTTCTGTGACTGGGCTTGAACCCGTCTATTTCGGGCAACGCGCGCGAAACAATTACGCTCATTGCATAGGGCATATAATTCTCTTCGAGCGTTTCGACAATATTCTTTTCGTTTATTTCACCCGCGCCCTCAATATGAGCGGCGGGGATATTTTTCTTTTCCGATTTTTTCTTCATTTTAAAATTTACCTAAAAGCATACACCTAAAACAATAAGGAATAATGTTTCATTATTCCTTATTGTTATGACTTAGTTTGTATATTGTTAATCCGATGCGTATGGTATTAAAGCCAAGTGTCTTGCGCGCTTAACCGCAGTAGTGAGTTCTCTTTGGTGAAACGCACAACAACCGGTGATTCTTCGCGGAAGAATCTTATAGCGTTCGGTTAAACATTTACCGCTTTTTAATCTCGCTATATCCTTATAATCTATAAACGCCGCTTTTTCAGCGCAAAACGCACAAACCTTTTTTCGCGGTCGTCTGTTCGGGCGTCCGTCGCCCCCTCTGTTATTATTGTATTCTCTTCTTTCTGCCATTATATAAATTCTCCTTATTATTTATTTACTGTTGCTTCATAGTCGTCAAGCTGCGTTTCTCTGCGGTCGGGCAAAGCCCGCCCTTTGGAGAAACTCCGCTCTTGTTTGCTTCAGAACGGATAGTCGTCGTCGCCGCCGGAGGTGACGCCCGCAAAATCGTTATTTACTCCGCTTTCAATTGCGGGGGGGGCAGCATTAGCCGTTTCTGCGGGGTGGGGGCTTTGCCCCTGACTCTGATACCCGCTGTTGTAATTGCCGCCGGGGGCGGGAGCATAACCGCCGCCGGGGTTATAGCTATTTTGTTGCGACGATTTCTCGCCCGTAAAATGTATCGTATCCGCAACAACCTCGACTATATTTTGAGTTATATTGTTCTTATCAACATATTGTCTCGTTTGTAATTCGCCGTCAATCATAACCATGCGCCCCTTGCCGAAGTATTTCGAGATAAACTCGGCGGTCGAACGCCACGCAACTATATTGAAAAAATCGGCTTTTCGTTCTTCACCCTTGACCTGGTAATTTCTGTCAACCGCTATCCTAAACGACAATACCGAAACGCCCGTAGGCGTCGTCTTTAATTCCAAATCGTGACAGATTCGCCCCATTAAAATTACCTTATTAAACATCTTTTATTCACCCCTGTTCATCATCTTTTTCTTCTTTTTCTTCGGTAGCTTCAATTGCGTTCGGTTCGGGTTTAATTGTTTCTTCGACCGCTTTTTGCGGCTTTTCGTCGAGGGCGGGTTTTGTTGCGCCGTCTTTACGTAAAACGGTCAGAAAACGGATTACGCTTTCCGTAATGTTCAAATTGCGTTCAAATTCTTTTATGAACTCGGGAGCGGCATCAAAATTGTATAAAACATAAAAGCCGTCCGTTTCATAATTAATCGGATACGCCAACCGCCTCTTTCCCCACTCGTTAATCCCGACAAGCGTCGCGCTCGATTCAATAAGTCTCGTAAACTTTTGCTTAAGAACCTCAACCTGTTCCTCGCCGTTTTTGAGCGAGTAAACCACCATTGTCTCATACTTTTCGCTTAATTTTGCCATTTTAAAAAATTCCTCCTTATAGACTTTAGTCCCGCGGGGTAAGACCCGCGAGCAAGGATTATACCGAGCGACGCCGTCTCTCGGCAATTAACAGCCTTTTGCTGTAACCGATACAGTATAACATGAAAATTATGGCTTGTCAAGCGTTGACAAGTTAAAATTTTTATGCTATACTGTTCTCTGTTAATATTTTAATATTCAAATCATAGAGGAGCAGGGGTTATGGAAATAAAAGGGTTCACATACGGATACGCCGCGAGGCGGGGGGATTATCGAAGCCCCGAGGCGATAAAGTCACAGGATTTGTTGTACCAATTGGGTAACAATTGGGTTTGTCTCGCCGTTTTAAATTATCAAAAAGCTTTTTATTCAACAGAAATCCCGTTTGATTATTCGAGAACGCCCACAGACCGAGATATAGCCTTCGCTATTGATAAAGCACATTCAAAGGGCGTAAAGGTATGTCTTAAGCCAATGCTTAACTCTGATGACCATATGTGGAGGGCGCACATAGGCTTTCCCGACCTTTCGATGGGTGAAAAGGACGTATACTGGGGCGAATGGTTCAAGAGCTATTCCGCATTTTTGTTACATTATGCCGAGCTTGCGGAGGAGTTGGGCGCGGAAATGCTTTGCATAGGCTGTGAAATGTTGGCGACGGAGCATAAAGAGGATTATTGGCGGGAGCTTATTGCAAAAATTCGAAGGGTGTTTTCCGGAAAGGTTGTGTACAATACCAACCACGGAAAAGAGGACACTGTACCGTGGTTTGACGAGCTCGATTATATCGGGACGTCGGCATATTATCCCGTAGGAGAGAAGTCCGCCGAAAAAGCGGCTATGACCGCCGAGTGGGAAAAGGTTCGTGACCGCATTAACGGAATTGCCGATAAAATGAACAAAAGATACATCTTCATGGAAATAGGCTGTCGTTCTGCAAAGGGTTGCGCGGGGATGCCGTGGGACTTCGCACACAGAGAGTTTCCCGTCAGCGAGGAGGAACAGGCGGATTTTTATGAATCGTGTCTCGACGTATTTATGAAAGAGCCGCGTTTTGAGGGGGTCTTTTGGTGGGATTGGTCAACCTTTATATATGACACAAGGGAAGAAGCCAAAAAGGATATTGGCTTTAATATACATTTGAAAAAAGCCGAAGAGGTTTTAAAGAGGAAGTATGCACAATAACAACAATTCTGCCGAAGCCGTTCCGTTTTTGTGGGATTATTTGAAATCGAGCTCGAAACAAATTGTTATGCTCGGAACGGGAGACGGTGCCGATAAAATTCTCGAGGTCATGTCGGAATATGAGCTTGAGCCGGTGTGTTTCACCGCCACGGGCGATTTCCCCATGAAATCGAGCTTTCGAGATTATAAGGTTTTGTCTTTTGACGAGGTAGAAAAAAGATACAGGAATTTTGTGGTGTTAATATGCTTCGGAAGTGCGCGCCCGGACGTCTTGGAGCGGCTTCGCGCTTTAACCGAAAGGTATGAGGTGTTTGCACCGGACGTACCCGTTGCCGGTGGGGATATTTACACCCCCGAGTATGTAAACGACAACGCGGAAAAAATTGACAAGGCTCGCGGTATGCTCGGTGACGACAAATCGAGAGAGGTTTTTGACAAATGGTTGAATTACCGATTAAGCGGTCGACTCGACATTCTTGACGAAATAACGTCATCGCGAGAAGAGATACTTTCGCTTTTGAAGTTGGGCGACAATGAGTTTTTTGTGGACGCGGGCGCGTATAAAGGGGACACCGTTGAAGAGTTTATTAAACACACCGGGGGGAAATTCGGTAAAATTATAGCTATTGAACCCGACGTTAAGAATCATATAGCTATGCGGCGAAGGCTATACGCTTACGGGAGCGGGATTTTTGTTCCGTTAAACGCCGCCGCTTGGTGCGACGATATGCCGCTCGAGTTTTCCGAAAAGACGGGAAGGGCGGGCGCGGTAAGCGGTATGTCCTCGAGCGACGCAATAAGGGCGCGAGTTAAGCGGATTGACGGCGTTAAAATCGACACAATATGTATTAAAGAGGGGGTCGAAAAGCCGACCTATATCAAATTTGACGTAGAGGGTGCCGAAGCAAAGGCCGTCATAGGGGCAAAATCGGTTATAACAAAGAGCCGACCGAAAATGCTCGTTTCGCTGTACCACCGCGCAGAGGATATGTTTGAATTGCCTCTGCTTATTAATTCATATAATCCGCGTTATAAAATGTACCTGCGAAAAACGCGCTGTATACCCGGTTGGGAATTTCAATTAATAGCATTATAGTGTTAAACAAGAGCTAAAATAAAAAGAGGGAATTTATTTCGGCTCGGAAAGGGTTGGGTCATAAGCATGAGGAGAATAGTTTTTATTGTTCTTGCGGTAATTGCAGCCGCAATAGTCGCGTTTTTTTGTTGGAGGGAGTTTCTTGTCCCGGAAATAAACTTTGTCGCCGATAACACCTATTCCCTTTCGGGCAATTACTTTAAGGTACAAAGATTATATGCCGCCGCGGTCGATATGGACGCATATAATCAAGAGCTGGAATATATTATGAATACAACCGAATATACCGAGGAGGAGATTTTTGCCGCGGCAATCGCGTCGGGGAAGCCGGAATTTTTCCCCGTGTTTAACTTCGGGCTGCATCGCGACGGTAACGATATTGTGTTAGACGGATTCATTGATGTGGAATTAGCCGAGGGGCAAACCGAGCAAAGGTTCGAAATGGAAAACGTGAGCATCGAGGCGGTGGTCACACAGGGGGATTTGATTATAAGAGACATTGAGGTTGTTAAGCTCGACAAAAACGGCGACGAATCGGTTGTTAAGGTAAATTCCGAGCAACAGGCGGCGGCAGATATAAGCAACGCAAAGCTTTTCAAAATTATCATGGACGGGGAAGAGGGGGCGGTGACCCTACGCATTGTGTACAGCGTTAAGGCTAACTCGCTTTTGTCAAAAACCGCGTTGGAGGAACAATATCTCGAAATCCACACAAATATCACAAAGGACGTCGCGATGAACTTAGAAGCGGAGTATATTTCCGAGCCGTATTCAAATTTGGAAGAGTTGGGTGTGGGTTGATGGATACAACACAATTAAGAGCGCGCTACGAACAGCTTAAGTCAAAGGGTTTAAAATTAGATATGTCGAGGGGGAAACCGGGTGCGGACGTTATCGCGCTTTCGAGCGATATGTTAAGCTTACCGGGGGCTTCTTATATGTCGGACGGAATAGATTGTCGAAATTATAACGGGGCAATTCTTGACGGACTTCCCGAGGCTAAGGCGTTATTCGCGCCAATGCTCGGAGTGCGTGCCGAAGAGATGATTTTAGGCAATAATTCGAGTCTTTCTATGATGTACGATACAATTGTTCGTTGTATGATATACGGCGTCGATGAAAAATCGGAGTCGTGGTCGAAGTATAACAAAGGCGGGGAAAGGATTAAGTTTTTATGTCCCGTTCCCGGCTATGACAGACATTTTACAATTTGTGAAGCTCTCGGAATCGAAATGCTCAATATCCCCGTCAGTAAAGACGGTATAGATATGGACGCGGTTGAAGAATTGGCAAAAAATGACGAATCGGTGAAGGGGATTTGGTGCGTTCCGATATACTCTAACCCAACGGGGATAACCTATTCCGACGATACGGTGCGGCGACTTGCGCGTTTAGAAACAAAGGCGGAGGATTTTCGCATTTTTTGGGATTGTGCCTACGCGGTGCATCACCTGAACGATACCCCCGATGTGCTTTTAAACATTTTAGACGAATGTAAAAAAGCGGGGCGACCCGATAAGGTTTATATGTTCGCGTCAACCTCAAAGATAACATTCCCCGGCGGCGGCGTTGCTATAATGGCGACGAGCGAGAGAAACGCCGCTTTAATAAAAAAGCGGCTTTCGGCAAGAACTATAGGAAGCGATAAGCTGAATCAATTGAGACACGTTCAATTTTTGAAGGATTGGAACGGACTCGAAGCCCATATGAAGGCAATTCGCGGCGTTCTTCAGCCTAAGTTTGACGTCGTTTTACAAGCCCTCGAACGCGAGCTTTCACCCTTAGGCTTAGGCAAATGGCACAAACCAAACGGGGGATACTTTGTATCATTTGACGGTAACCCGGGGACGGCGAAAAAAACGATACAGCTTTGCAGAGACGCGGGGGTTATTTTGACGGAGGCGGGCGCAACCTTCCCTTACGGAAACGACCCCGATGACAAGAATATAAGAATTGCTCCGTCTTTTCCCCCGCTTAATGAACTTGTTCAGGCGATGGAGGTTTTTTGCGTCGGCGTGAAATTAGCTAATTTATAATATATCACTTTTTCCCTTCTGTCCATACGCTTATTCCGCCCGCAAACGCCCCGAATAAAATACCGGAAATTGGCCAAATTAACCAGCTTATGCTCCAGCTATCGCCGACAAAGCTCCAAAGAAGATATACGGCGGTTATTAAGGGCCAGAAAACGGCGGCAACCGTTCCGATAATGCGCTCCGAATCCTGCGATTGTTTTTTTGTGATATATCCGTAATCGCCCCGCCCCAATACATAATCATAAGCGTGATACTCCATACCCGCCACAATAAATAAAAATGCCGCAAACCCGATTGTGAAAATAAGCGCGGAAACGGCAAACGTCTCTAAGCCCAAATTCGCAAATAAGAGAAAACCGCCCACCGCGAGTAATACAATAGCAACCCCCGCGGCTATAACGGCGGTGAATTTTGGCATGAACCGTTCCCGCATTTGTTCAAGCTCGGTGCGCGTAGAGCTGTCGAGGAATAAAGCTTTGTTCCCGTATTTTTCATAATAGCGATTGAGCGACATACCGTTTATAATGAACAATATGACGGCGGGAATAATAAAAAGGAATAGCGCGAAAAGCGCGACCGCCTCGGCGAGGCTTGCGCTTCCCGGGTTGGTTATTGTGTTTGTGAATCGCGTTGCGGTTTCGCCGATAATGTTTTGTGTATTAAATCCGGAATTAACTATCATCATCATTGTTGAAACGCCGGTTAGAATTAACCATACCCCGATGCCGAGCCATTTGCTCGCTTTCTTAAACGCCGCAGTTAACCTGAGCGCGTCTTCACGCGAGACGGGGATACCTTCATCATCTTCTTCATATGCGCCTTTGCTTACTGCGGGGCGCAGCTCTGAAATTATTGGGGGCGTCCCTAATTCGGCAACAATTTCGTCTATGCTCCCAAAATCCGCTATTACGCTCCCCACCGCTTCGTTTTCGCTTTTTCCCTCTGCTTTAAGCGCGTTATATTTTTCTTCCATACCCGCGAGCATATCCCGCTTTAACGCCGTAACGCGTTCGTTATCACCAAACGCCTTGAATACGTTTTCAATGTAAATTTTAATTGCTTCCATTTAAAGTTGTCCTCCTATAATAAATTTATTAATCAAATCCTTTGTTAATACCCATTCGTCACATTTTTGTTTGTAATACTCGCGCCCCTCCTCGGTCAGTGTGTAATAGGTTCGCTCTCGCCCGCCCGAGTATGTTCCGGGGTATGAACGCAAATAACCTAATTTGCCTAATCGGGAAAACGCAGAGTAAAGCGTCGTTTCCTTCATAATGTAACCGCCGACGGAAATCCGCGTTATGCTTTTCGATATTTCATATCCGTATGAATCCCCGTCGTAAAGCACCCTTAAAATGATTAGGTCGATGTATCCGCGAATAACCTCGCTGCTTATTGACGAATACTCCAATAAAAACACCCCCCCTCATTCTGTTGAAAAACAACCACGTCTGACGTAGTAATATCAGTATATCATAACTACTACGTCATGTCAAGTAGTTTTTGAAAAAAATTGCAAAATAAAAAACTGACCGACTATATACTATCGGTCAGTTTTTTGTATTTTCCTTGTATAATCCTTAAAGTTTAATAGGAATCAATTCGATATAGTCGTTAATATTGCCGTCGTTCATGCAACAGTCTATGATTTTTTTGCCAAGGGGGTCGAGCTCGGGGGTATCAAATTTTGCCAACTCGGTTTTGAAGAAATCGGACAATATTTTTGCACCCTTATCATACCCCTCAAACCCTATTTCTGATTGTGTCTCGGGTTGAAGGAACGCTTTTCTGACGAGTTGTCCGTCGACCTTGAGCTTTTCGAGTCCATACCCGAGCAACGGGCATCTCGCTTCAAAAAGGCTGTCTCTGTGAAATCTCGCGCTCCCTCTTCTCGCAATGTACTCGCGGGCTATCCATTGTGGTTTAAAGCCGACCTCGTAACAACCTATATGTTGATTTGGGATTAGGACATATCTGGTATTAGGTGAGTCTACAATTTGCTGTAAAAGAAGGTTCGCCTGTTTCACCGATGAGCCGGTGAGGAACGGGCCGTATGAGCCTATACCCTCGCTCGTCATACCCCCGCTGTCCACAATGCTCGGATTAGCGTGACCGCGCGGCGCGACCAATCGCCAAAGCCAACCGAGGGCGGGCGGTAAAATGTGCATAAGCCCCATAATTCCATAGGAAGGGTTTTTCTTTGTACAGGGGGGAACCCTTACCCCAAAGCTTCTTATATCGACCTCAACCGGCGCGTCGATTATATTTTGTATCATTCTTCGGGGAAGTATTACGCGGGGATTCGGACAAGGTTTATTTGTGTCCTCGTCGATTGTGTGTTCCCAAATAAGAACGGTGGATTTAGGTTGAGCCTGCATACTGATAAACACAAGCGGCTCATCGGGCGATATACAAGATTTTTCCAAATAAGGTGCCGTTCCGTATTCCTTAATGTGGTCTACCCGCACAAACCACCCCGCCTCAACGTCTTTTATAACGAGCTTTTTGCTCTTATTTTGCATTTTAGAGTGACACATTGCCATATCGTCCGCAATAGGGTGCAACTCACAGGGTTCTTCAAGTCTTAAATAAAAATCCTCTTTTGTGACCATATTTGTGCCGACGTGTAACCTTCCATCGGTTTCGCGGTGAAGATGCTCGCTCATTTCGCTTTTTCCGCCGCCCGACGCCCCCTCGTGCATCATAACTATCTCGTTTTCATACGGTGTAACTATTTTAACGGCAGATGTATGGACGGTGACCCACCCTTCGCGTTCGCCGACATCGAGTAGAAAACCGTAAAGCCCCTTTTTTGCGCTCGGCCCGGGATAAAGGTTGTACGGGAAAAGCTCGTATACCTCATCGAGGCGGTTATGCACAACTATCTGTTTACCGTCAAAGTGTGTATGTCTGAAGGGCGGCGCGAGATAAATGTTTACCTTTGGCTCAAATATACCGTCATATTCGGTGATATTTGTAAAATACTGTAAATCGCTCAAGCCACAGGCGAAAAAACCCGCATTCATAGGCGCGATTAACGCGGCGGGATAACCGTATTCGTCCCCCCCGACCATTACCGGCACCACCAACAAATCCTGTTTCTTGAGCCATTCGAATGTTTCCCCTCGAAGCGCACTAAAGTCGTTTCCGAATTTTTCGGCAAACCTCGGTTTGTCCGTCGGCTTATCGTCCCCGATAATGAGACAGTCGGGGTCGCGCCGCCGCATATACGGGTCGGTATAGTTTATGACAACACCGTTTTTACAACGGGTGACAATCGCCTCGTCGCGTATCCTTCCGTTTACCTCATAACCGACCGTAAATTCATCAACGTCACCCAAGGTAAGCTTAAAAAGCTCCTCCCTCGTTTTGGGGACAGTTACGCTTTTACAATTGTTAAGTATATCTGCCGCGTCGCTTGTAAATTTGAATTTTTCCAACATTGTGTATATATCCTTTCGTATCCGTTGTAGATAAAAGGGCAGGTTCATTCCTGCCCTTTCGTATTTTGTGATTATCTAAGGAACTGTTGCTGATATCAGTGACAGCCTTCACATTTACTGTTCATTAAATCGCGCTCTTCCTTTGAATAGTCGCGTTTAAAATTTGTGTCCCCTTCTTGCGGTTGTATTCCCGCCAAATCGTCGCCGGAAATACCGGTTTGTATAAACGTATCTCTTCTGTGAATATGGAAGTTGCCGGGGTTGGCTCCATAAACATTTACATTTAAACCGCGTAAGCCGATGTTGCATATTTCAACATTTAACCTTACGTTTGTGAGCGTTACGCCCATCATTCCGCGAATTGCGCGTCTGCTCGTGCTCAGATTCATTGTCGCGTTGCTTATTTCGGTTGTCTCCGCGGCACTCATACAATCCTCCGCGCTGTCGATATTAAATGTTCCGCCCTCGATTTTTAAGCTTCCG
This sequence comes from Oscillospiraceae bacterium, assembly GCA_009783205.1. Taxonomy (GTDB): domain Bacteria; phylum Bacillota; class Clostridia; order Oscillospirales; family Ruminococcaceae; genus Ruminiclostridium_E. The sequence continues at coordinate 20,412 of WRHO01000009.1, read as the reverse complement.
TCCGAACGAATCCCCTTCATCGTTTCTTCCTGTCTTCCCGCTCGCCAGCCGCCGTTAATCACGGCGTTAAACGTCACGTTGGTGAGGTTGGTATTGCGCTCGGAGTGGATTGCGTCACGGATAGAGTTGACGGTTATTGTAGAATTGCTGATGGTTACGTTACCGTTGTTATTTCCCGCGGCACGTATACCCTTACTTTTTGTGTTAAGGGTGACATTCGAGTTGTTGATATAGGTCAATATACGCGAACGCAAGCCGTGAACCGGGGAGTATGCCGTTACATTCGCGCTCTCTAACGTAAGGGTGTTACGCGAGTGGATAGCGTGTCTTAATCCGCCGTATACCGTAAGACTTCCGTCGCCGGTAAGGATAAGGTTGGATGCACGGCTGAATATCGCGCCGTTACGGTTAAGTGCCGTTTCATCATCAAAATCTTCAAGCTCTTCCGGGTCTATACCGTTATCTATGAAGGGACGACCGTCTTTGAGCGTATTATTGCCGACGCTTTTGATTGTCAGCGTGAAGGGCTCCATTTCCCTCGATGTGCGTATAGCGGGCCCAATGCTGTTCGTGATAGATACATTCTCTAAGGTGAGGGTTACATCACCTACGGCGGCGACAATAATAATCCCGTTATCGAGCGTTCCGGTGATTAAATAGTCGCCCGAATGTTCAATCGTCACACGTTGTTCCTCAATCAACGCTTCCGCGCCTTTTGTTGACTTTGTACTCGTCGCAGAGGTGTTATTGAGCGTAATTCGCACAAAATCCTCTGTAGGCTGTTGCTCGGTCGCCGCTTCGGTCGTTACCGCGGGCGGCTGTGTCGATTCATCTTCCGGCTCGGTTGCGGGGTTTTCATCTTGCGGTGAGGAATCCACAACCTGCGCTACAGTTTGCAAAGGGATTGTTTCGCGGTCGTCCTCTGTATCCGCTTCTTCCTCCGCGACTGTCGTTTCTTCTTTTGGAATAAACTCGCCGTTAGGGTCAACCCAACCGTCGGGTACCTCAATCAAATCCTCCGAAGCGAAGGTTTCCTTTATTGTGGGGTCGTTATACATTGCGTCGACATACGGCTCGACATTTCCCGCGCCCGACGCGATATAAACAATCGTTCCTATTGCGAACACGACAACGCTCCCCCCCGCAACGGCGGCGGCTTTGAGGTATTTGGGTTCAACCTTCCCGTAAATGTCTTTAAGCTCGTCAAAACATTCCATACAAAGGTCTTCGAGTCGTTCCATTATTTTTGTTATAAGCTGACGCATTACATACCGCCTTCCCTCCTGGTATCGAGTCTCAGGATAATATTCAAGTTACCGTTACGTGTACGAAGTTCATCAATAAATGCTTTTTCGTCAATGTCGTTTTTAAGCATTAACGAATATGTGATTTCGAAGGTCGCGCCGAGGTCCATTGTTTTTACCCGCGCTACGTCCCAAGAATATGCGTATTTTTCCATTACCGAGTCAAACACTTCGGTGTAGCTTATGCTCTCGGGAACATTAATTCTGAGGAGCTTAGGTTCCGCTTTAAGGTCGCCGTAGCCCGCAAAGTTCAAGATGAGAAGAACCGCACAAAGCACCAAGGCGATTGCGAAGGCGTAGAAAAGGAAGCCCATACCGCAAGCCATACCGATTGCTACCGATACAAATATAAACGCCAAATCCTTTGAGTTGGTTGCACCGCTACGGAAACGGGTCATAGAGAAGATACCCGCCACACCAAAGCCGGCACCGACATTTTGTCCGATAGTGAACACAACCGTTGCCACCACGATAGGCAGAATAACAAGGGTTATTGCGAAGTTTCTCGAGGAAGGTTGACCCTTTCTTGTTACAGCTTTATAAAGCAAGCTAAGTATAAAGCCGACAATAATTGCGCCGGTGGCAATTAAGAAGAACGCAAGCGTGGGGTCCATTGTGGGTTCGTTGAAGGCGTCTCTGTCTTCGCGAATATTGCCCAATAAAGCGCGTAAAATCGCACCGAATGATTTTGTTACATGAATACTTCCGCAAACGAGACAGTTTGTGGGTTCCGCGCCGTTCATGTTTGTTTTACAATCGCGACAAACCCATACAGCCTTTTCGTTGGCACCGGTTATCCAGGTTCTTGCAACGGAATAGGTTGCTTCGTCAAAGGTAGCCAAGCCGATGTCATAATCATCGTCATCATCATCGGAAAGCGCGTAACTTCCGATATCATAATCATCAAACGGTTCATCCTCAACGGGGGGTTCAACATCGTCGGAAGGCTCATCGGGGAGTGTTTCTTCTTCGTTTAAAGCCGCGTCTTCGTCGCCGATGTCATTTGTTTCGTCGCCGATATCTCCGTCGTTGATAATGTCATCTCCGATTGCGGTATCGTCGAGGTCTGCGCCTACGGTGGTTGCCATTGTCGCAATAATGGCGAGGGTCATAAAAATGGTTAGTGCTTTCTTGAGTATCATGGTGATTGTTCTCCTTAGTTATTTACATTTAATTAATTATACAGTAAAATATTCGCCGACAATCGGCGGAAGGTTGAGCGCGGCACCGGTGGCTTTTGCGTCGGCAACGATTTGACGCCGTAAAAAGCGTTTATATTCGGAGCCGTATTTTGAAACGCTTCCGCGCATTAAATTATGCTCTGCAAAATAATTGAGCAGCCAACGCGGTAAAGTGCTTCCCGCCTTGACCTCCATAACGTACCACCCGTCTTTTAAAAGCGGTTCGCCGTGGTCGCCGTTTTCGAGCCTCACGTCCTCGCGCCTTGTGCGCGTGTTAAAATCGAAGGAAATTCGCAAATCTCTTCCGGGGCCGCCTTCGGACGGGTCTTTCCCAAAGAACGCAATTCTGTCGTAAGCTAAGTAAATCATGGGTATCGGTTCATAAAACAACAGCGTTTGTTGAAGCTCCTTCATGACCTGTGTCTTAACATATTGCGGTCTTTTTGAGGTTTCGGGCGGGATTTCTCTCGTCTCGACAAATTTGTACGCCTCGTCGAGCTTAAGAGTAACCCTCCTCTTATAAACCACGCCCTTATACTTTTTCTTCATTTCTAAGTATACGTTACTGTCCATTTCCGGGACTCCGTATGCGCGAAGCCGCAGTTTTTCTTTATACTTCGGTTTCGCGACCGACTCGCGGATAATGTCATGGTTCACCGTGTCGTAGTAAATGTTGGCAATCGTGTAATGTTTACCGCCGTGATTGTGTTCGTCATAGTTCATGTACTCGAGCATGAACTCTGTTATGTGTTTATATCGTTCGGCGTCCATGATATACTTCATTTCCTTTCGGGCAAACACCTCTATAGCCATATCATTCACCACCTCCTTACTTTAAAAGAAATTGTAGACAAAAGAAAATATAAACGAAAATTTACAAAATCACACATATTTTACACAAGCTATGCAGATTTTGCCTATTATTTAAAAAGTATAACATATTTATTCGAGAGTGTCAATCGTGATTTTGTGCAAAAAATAGAATATTTTTTTGTGCAATATTACCGTAAATTTGTTTAAATCTTGTTTAAGAGTTTTTTCGTATATCGTTCCTTTTGATTTTACCGCTGATTGTTTTTGGAAGCTCATTTGTAAATTCAACCATGCGCGGGTATTTATAAGGAGCGGTATTTTTTTTAACAAACATCTGAAGCTCTTTAACGAGCTCCTCCGTACCTTCATATCCTTTTGCCAAAACAATTGTCGCCTTAACCACCTGCCCCCTGACCGGGTCGGGCGCGCCGGTAACGGCACATTCAAGCACGGCGGGGTGGGTTATCAAAACGCTTTCGATTTCAAAGGGCCCGATTCTGTAGCCCGAGGATTTGATGAGGTCGTCGTTTCGCCCCACATACCAAAAATAACCGTCCTCATCGTTGTAGGCTGTGTCGCCCGTGTGATATATCCCGTTGCTCCATGATGAGTCGGTTAATTCGTCATTGTTAAAATAACCGCCGAACATTCCGTCCGCCCCACGGTCACAGCGTATTACGATTTCGCCGACCTCGCCGACCTCAACGGGATTTCCGTCATCGTCGGCGATAATAACATTATAAAAAGGAACCGGCTTTCCCATTGAGCCGGGACAGGGAGACATTCCCACCATATTCGCGAGCATGACTATTCCCTCGGTTTGCCCGAACCCCTCCATAAGCAAAAGCCCCGTAAACTCTTTCCATTTATTGAAAACCTCGGGATTAAGAGCCTCTCCCGCTATACAACAATGTTCAAGGCTCGAAATGTTATAATTTTCCAACCCCTCTTTAATAAAAAATCTGTACATGGTGGGCGGCGCGCAAAAAGATGTAACTTTATAATCCTGTAGAATTTTTAAAACGTCTGCGGGTACGAACTTGTCAAAATCATACACAAAGACGCACGAACCCAAAGACATCTGCCCGTACAAACAACCCCACGCCGATTTTGCCCAACCGGTATCCGCTACGGTATAGTGTTTCCCGTCGGGGTTGACATTTTGCCAGTATTTTGCGGTCAATATATGCGCCAAAGCATACCGATAATTATGCGTTACCATCTTAGGGTATCCCGTAGTACCCGAGGTAAAATAAAGCAACATCATTTCGCGACAATTTGTCGGCACCCTCTCGAATTTGTCCGATTGTGCGGCTATATCGACATCAAAATCGGAAAATTTTTCGGGAATATCCGCGCCGTCTAAATTGACTATATACTTTGTTTTAACTTTTTCGCCGGTTTGTGAATCGGCTTCGTTGACCCTTTCCGATATTTCGGGGTTATGGGCGGTAACTATTATTCCGGTGACCCCCGCCTGTTCAAAACGGTATACGTAGTCCTTGGTTGTCAGAAGGTGGGTAGCGGGAATCGCAACCGCGCCGATTTTATGAAGCGCGATAATTGCGTACCAGAATTGATAGTTCCTTTTAAGAACAAGCATCACCTTGTCGCCTTTTTTGATTCCTCTTTTAACAAAGGCGTTGGCGGTTTGATTCGACAACCTCGACAATTCGCCGTATGATAAGGTTTTGTCGTTACCGTTAACATCGACCCATTGCAGAGCGGGTCTCTCGGGTTCCGCCTCGGCAAATGCGTCAATTATATCATACGCAAAATTGAAGCTGTCGGGGCAATTCAACGAGAACTCATTTAAAACGCCGTCCGCGTCAAACCCCTCTTTTACAAATTGTTTATAATAATCCTGTACTTTTATTTGATTTATCATTTAATTTTATACTGTACCTTTCATTTTGGAAATAAATTCCCTCTTTTTAGCTCTTGTTTTGCTTATATCAACACCGCTAAAAATTTACAATCCTGTCCGTCGACGGCTATCATACCGTGAGGGTTCTTTGCGTCAAAGTATATGCAATCCCCTTCTTCAAGGGTCTCGATATGCGAGCCTATTGCAAATTTAAGCCGCCCTGAAATGACAATATCCATCTCCTGTCCGTCGTGTGACGATAGCGGGATTGGTTTATTTTGAGCGTCGGCATAAAACGGAGCGACCACCATAAACGGCTCGGCTTTTTTGTCTTTAAAATGGTGGGCAATATGCTGATAACTAAATTCCTCGCGCCGTTTTATAGGCAGACCTTTTCCGTTTTTTGTGAGAGAGTATTTTTTTAAGGTAGGGGGTCTTCCCGTTAAAAGCTCAATTATATCGACGCCCAAAGCAACCGCACAATCGTGTAAAAACGACAGAGAAAAGTCCTTTTCACCCGTTTCGAGTGCGCGATAATCCTCAATACTCGTTCTCGTTTTTTCTGCCAGCTCTTCGGCGGTAATGTCGAGATATTCCCGCGTCATACGAAGTCTCGCGGAAACATCTTTTATATCATAGCTCATGCCATACTCCTCTCATTCTGCATAATATTCCCAATTATATCACGATTTATTTTGAAAATCAATATTTTTACAAAATAAATCGTGATATAATTGACAACTAATATTAAATTATGTATAATTATCGAATGAAAACTTTTTTAGAAATTGCGCGATTTACAAAACCACAGGGGCTTAAGGGAGACCTAAGGGCACAGCTTTTCTGTGATTCTCCCGACGTTCTTTTTGATTTTGACGGGTTTTATATGGGGGCGAACAAATCGTTCATAAAAGCGAAAGTATGTGAACTCCGCAAAGGATTTGTTGTAATGAGCGTACAAGGCGTCGACAATATTGAAAAAGCGGAAAAATTAACGGGAGAAACGCTGTACATTGACCGAGAGGATTATAAGCTCCCCGAAAACACATGGTTCATAAAGGATTTACTCGGCTTAAACGTCGTAAACGCCGACACGGGCGAGCGTTACGGAGTGGTCAAGGATATACTTCAATCCGCCCCGAAGGATGTATATGTTGTTAAATCGCCCGAGGGACGGGAGTTGTTGTTTCCGTCTATACCCGAGGTCTTAGTTGATATAAATATTACAGAACGTATAATAAAAATTCGACCGTTGGAGGGTTTATTTGATTAGGATAGATATAGCAACATTATTTCCGGAAATGTGTGAAAACTACCTTTCGGCAAGCATAATAGGGCGGGCGAGAAAGGCGGGTTTTATTGAGATTAATTGTCGCGATATTCGAGATTTCTCGGGAAATAAGCACAGAAGCGTCGACGACAAGCCGTATGGCGGGGGAACGGGCATGGTTATGCAAGCGGAGCCGATTTATTCCTGTGTGCAAGATATTGTGAACAATTGTAAAGAGCCGTACCCCCCAAGGCTGATTTATATGTCGCCGCAGGGGAAAACGCTTACACAAGAGGCGGTGAAACGACTCGCCGCAGAAAAGTGGCTCGTTATACTCTGCGGGCATTATGAAGGGGTCGACAACCGCGTTCTCGAAGAGCTTAGTTTTGAGGAAATAAGCATTGGAGATTATGTTGTGACGGGCGGCGAGCTTCCCGCTTTAATACTCACAGATGCTGTAACGCGGCTTCAAGAAGGGGTTCTCCCCGATTCATCTGCATTTATAAACGACAGTCATTGGGCGGGAGAACTCGAACACCCTTTATATACAAGGCCGGAGGTTTGGCGGGGGAGAGCCGTTCCGGAAACGCTTTTGTCCGGACACCACGCAAATATCGAAAAGTGGCGTAAAGCGGAAGCGGCAAAAGTAACAAGTAATAAACGCCCCGACCTTATTCGATAGGAAAATGTGGAAAATGTGGAAAATGAGAAGGACAAGACAGAAGAATAACGGTCGTTTTGTGTATAATTCACAAATATTTTATAAATTATCGGCTATTGTTTAGTTAATAACTATATTGACTAAACAATAAATAGCATATATAATTATAGTTAGCAGAAAAAATGCGATATTTTTACAAGGCTTTACAACAAAATTATGGAGGTGCCCCGTTATGTATATGAAAGAGGTAGATGTTAAGAATCAAGTCGGTTTACACGCAAGACCCGCGACATTTTTTATCCAAAAAGCCAACGAATACAAGTCGACAATTTGGGTAGAGAAGGAAGAACGCCGCGTAAACGCAAAAAGTCTTTTAGGTATTCTGTCGCTCGGAATTGTTGAAGGCTCTGCGATTAGGATTATTGCCGACGGCTCCGACGAGGAACAGGCGGTAACAGATTTGGTTAAGCTTGTTGAAAGCGGATTTGTCGACGGTTGAGCGAAAACATAGGGGGTGCCGCTAATCGGTACACCGGCGATTAACTATTTAAATATACTCCTTAACCACTAAATATTCTGCAAAATCACTGCAAAATTTAGCAGTTAAGGAGTATATCTTTTCGGCGTGCCGTGAATTCGGTGCGCCATTAGACGTTACTCTGTAAATAATAAAAGGAGTGTATTATGCGAGCATTATTTATAGGCGGCACGGGAATAATAAGCATGGCTATCACAAGGCTTTTGTCGGCGTCACCCGAGTGGGAGCTTTTTGTTTTAAACAAGGGGAGTCGCAATAATGAATTACCGCCAAATGTAAAACAAATAAAAGCCGATATAAACGACGAAGCAAATACGGCGGAGCTGATTAAGGATTTAGACTTTGATGTTGTTGCCGATTTTATCGCCTTTGTCCCGTCACAGCTCGAGAGGGATTACCGGCTTTTCAAAAATAAAACAAAACAGTTCATTTTTATAAGCTCTGCGTCGGCGTATCAAAAACCGCTGTCCGATTATAGAGTAAGCGAAGCTACCCCGCTTTGCAATCCTTATTGGGAATATTCCCGCAACAAAATCGCCTGTGAGGAATATTTGATAAAAATATACAGGGAGGATAATTTTCCGATAACGATTGTGCGCCCGTCGCATACATATGACGAAAGGTATATTCCTCTCGGCGTTCACGGTGATAAAGGCTCGTGGCAGGTTGTGCGGCGTATGCTCGACGGTAAACCCGTCATTGTACACGGCGACGGAACATCGCTTTGGACAATGACGCATAATTCCGATTTTGCAAAAGCCTTTGTCGGCTTAATGGGCAATATTCACGCTTTGGGCGAGGCGGTTCAGATTACGTCAGACGAGACATTAACGTGGAATCAAATTTATGCGGCAATTGCGAAGGTGTTGGGGGTCGAGTACAAGCCGTACTATGTACCGAGCGACTTTTTGTCAAAATGTTCACATTATGACTTTTTAGGCTCGTTAGTAGGAGATAAGGCAAATTCTGTCGTTTTCGACAACACAAAGCTTAAGCGACTCGTTCCGGGGTTTACCGCGACGAAGCGATTTGACGCGGGTGTTCGAGAGGTGATTGAAAATGTACTTTCAAATAAAGCGTTACAAATCGAGGACAAAGAATTTGATATATGGTGCGATAAAGTAATAACCGAAACGGATTCGGCAATAAACAGAATTAATGGGGGTGTATCATGACCGATGTAAGAGGAAAATGGGCGTTAATCACCGGCGCGAGCAGGGGGCTGGGTTATCAAATCGCGGTATTTATGGCAAAACGGGGGTGTAATCTTATACTTCACTCAAGAGCAATTCAAAATACCGAAAAAGTTTTAAACGAAGTTAAGGCGTTGGGCGTCGAAGCGTATTCAATCGCCGCCGAGCTGTCCGATTTAGCCGCGGTTGAGAAAATGCTTAACGAGATTGAACAAAAGGGGACGGCGGTTGATATTTTATTCAACGACGCGGCTGTGCAAATTGCCTACCGTACCGAGCCTTTTACAACCCCCGCCGATGATTTTACAAAAAGCTTTATTATTAATACAACAACGCCGGCGATGATATGTTATCGTTTAATGCCGAAGATGATTGAGCGCGGCTTCGGGCGGGTAATTAATACCACAAGCGGGATTAAAGACGACCCGCATCAAGCGGGATACTCGGCGAGTAAAGCCGCTCTCGATAAATTCACGGTTGACCTCGCGACGGTTGTTGACGGCACCGATGTTACAATAAGCTTAGTTGACCCGGGCTGGTGCAGAACCGATTTGGGGGGGCCGAATGCCTTTCACGCGCCCGAAAGCGTTATTCCCGGAATGGTACTCGGGGCATTTGTTGATGACAAAAAGAGCGGAAGATTGTTCCACGCACAAGATTACACGGGTTTGTCGTTAGAAGAGGCGTTGAGCAAGACGGAAAAGTAATTCCCACAATAAAAACTATTGTTTCCCCCGATTTTTCAATCGGGGGATTATTTTTCAAAAAATTTCAAAAAAATAAAAAATAATTGTTGATTTTTCACAAAATATATAGTATAATTACTTTTATCTTATCTCTTAGGGGAGTATCAATATCTTAACCCTAAGGGAACATCTAAATTTGACTTGGAGGATTTATGAAATCTTACAAATGTAAAAACATACGCAATATCGCGTTAGCCGGACACGGCGGAAGCGGGAAAACCACATTAGCGGAAGCACTTTTGTTTAAGAGCGGCGGCAGTGACAGAATGGGGAAAATAAGCGACGGAAACACCGTTTTTGACCACGACCCCGATGAAATAAAGAGAAAAATCTCTTTGAACACCTCTCTCGGGTTTACAGAGTGGAAGGATAATAAAATTAATATTATCGACACCCCGGGACAGTTTGATTTTATCGGCGGAATGTCCGAGGGGGTACGCGCAGCAGAAACGGTAATCATAACGCTCACCGCTAAGGACGGCGTTCAAGTCGGAACAATTAAAGCGTATAACGAAGCCGTGAAACAGGGGAAGGGTCGAGTTTTTGTCGTCACAAAGGGAGATGAAGAAAACGCCGATTTTAATAAGGCTTTGGCGGGATTAAAGGAACAATTCGGCGGAGAGATTTGCGAATTGTCCGACCGCGACACCGTATCCGAGTTGATTGCCGGAACCGATGAAGCGTTAATGGAAAAGTATCTCGAAACGATGGAGCTTTCTGATGAGGAATTTGCAAAAGGGCTGACCGTTGCGTTAGCAAAGGGCGATGTATCCCCCGTAATATCGGTTACGTCGACCACCGGCGACGGCGTAGAGGCGTTGCTCAATTTAATCACAGACAGCTTTCCGTCCCCCGCCGATGTTGACGGCGAGCCGACGGAGGACGGCGGCAAAATCAAGTATGACGAATCTGCGCCGTTATCGGCATTTGTGTTTAAGACGGTTGCCGACCCGTTTGCGGGAAAGATGTCGTTTATTAAAATTATTACCGGAAGTCTTAATCAAAAAACCGAACCGGTTAATTCAAAAAACGGAGAACCCGAACGCTTCGGAAAACTCCTTGCCGTTAAGGGGAAGAAGCAAGAAGACGTGTCCGAGGCATTTGCGGGTGACATTGTAACAATCACAAAGCTTAACGCAACCACCGGCGACGCATTGTGTGCCGCGGGAAAGCTTCAAAAATTTGCTCAAATTGAATTTCCCGTCGCCTGTTTCTTTCAAGCGGTTGCGGCAAAGGGAAAGGGCGATGAGGCTAAAATAAGCGGGGCAATCCGCAAAATATTGGAAGAAGATAAAGTTTTAAGCTATGTCAACAATTCCGAAACGAGACAGCGCGTTATAGGCGGGTTGGGCGACCAACACCTTGATGTTACAATAAGTAAGATGAAGACAAAATTCGGGGTAGACGTCGAATTGAGTCAGCCGATTATCGCATATCGCGAAACGCTTAGGAAAAAGGTAACCGGCGTCGAGGGAACACATAAGAAACAATCGGGCGGCGCGGGTCAATACGGTAAAGTCGTTATGGACTTTGAACCGCACGGTGAGGACGAGTTAATTTTTGAAGAGAAAATTGTCGGCGGCTCCGTATCGAAGAATTTCTTCCCCGCCGTTGAAAGAGGGTTAAAGGAGAGTATTGTTCACGGCGCGGTTGCGGGATATCCCGTTGTTCGGCTTAAAGCAACCCTCGTTGACGGAAAGATGCACGCCGTCGACTCAAAAGAGGTTGCGTTTATTCAAGCGGCAAAAATTGCATTTAAAGCCGGCATGAAACAGGCGAACCCGTGTCTTCTCGAGCCGATTCTTTCAATGAAAATCTTAGTGGGGAACGAGAATACGGGCGACGTTATGGGTATTGTCAATAAGCGTCGCGGCGCGGTACTCGGAACAAATCCGGTGGGGAGTAAAATGACCGAGATTGAAGCCGAAATGCCACAATCCGAGACAACCGATTTCGCGCTCGTTATTTTACAGATGACAAAAGGCTTAGGGAGCTTTACACAAGAATTTGCAAGGTATCAGGAGCTTCCGCAAATGCTTGAGGCAGAGGTAATAGCCAAAGCACCTAAATTCAGTGAGATTGAGGGTTAGATATATATATACTCCTTAACCACTAAATATTACACCGTTTTTTGAATATTTTCCGTCATACTGCGTTGATTTTTTCTTAAATATAAGCGTATATTCGCGAAAAAATCGCCTTGTCTGACAAAAAATATTCTGCGAAATCACCGCAAAATTTAGCAGTTAAGGAGTATAATATGTCTTTATCGGAGAAGCGGGCTCGACGCGAGCTTGCGATAAAAAGAGCAAAACGCAACAGATTTCTTGTTATTCTTGCTTGTGTATTAGCTGTGGTGGGTATATCGGCGTTTTTTATTGTGCAAAATATTATGCGGGGAGCGGCGGACGTTTACACCGCGAGCGGTATAACGGTTAAGCTGTATGAGAAAAACAGCACATTTGTTGCAAATCTTTCGCACAATAAAAATAAACGCGGCTCTTACACAAGAGCTTTTGATGGCGGCGAGGTAAAAATCGCTTTTAACGTCGACGGGAAAAGCGTCGTGGGGAGGCTCGTGAACGGCTTGTTGCATTTGCCGGACGAATGGGACGACGGTCACGGTCATTCGAGCGTTCTTCCTTTTTCCGCAGACGGAGCGGCTGAGGTTCCCGTAGGGTCGTGCTGCTGACGGACAGTTGACAGTTGACAATTGACGACAATTGACAGTTGACAGTGCAGGAGGATTAGTTTTTAATGATGGGGAAGTGTTTGATTATAGGCGCGGGCGGCGTTGCGTCCGTTGCGGTTCACAAATGTTGCCAAAATAGCGGCGTTTTTAAAGAAATAATGATTGCCTCTCGGACAAAATCTAAATGCGACGCGCTTAAAAGCAAATTACAGGGAACTACGGATACGCTTATTCATACCGCCCGTGTAAATGCTGATAATGTTGATGAGATGATTGCGCTGATTGAATCCTTTAACCCCGATGTGGTATTAAATCTTGCGCTACCGTATCAGGATTTGACGATTATGGACGCCTGTCTCGCGACTCGAACGCATTATGTGGATACCGCAAATTATGAACCGCCCGAAACGGCAAAATTCGAGTATAAATGGCAGTGGGCATATCGCGATAAATTCAAAAATGCGGGAATTACCGCGCTTTTAGGGAGCGGGTTTGACCCGGGCGTTACCGGCGTATTCTGCGCCTACGCGATGAAACATTATTTTGACAGTATAGAGTATATCGACATTCTCGATTGTAACGGGGGTGACCACGGTTACCCCTTTGCGACGAATTTTAACCCGGAAATAAACATTCGCGAGGTTTCGGCTAACGGAAGATATTGGGAATCGGGCAAGTGGATTGAGACGTCACCCATGGAGATTAAGCGCGAATACCGCTTTGACGGGGTAGGGGAAAGGGATATGTACCTTCTCTATCATGAAGAGTTAGAGTCGCTCGCCCAAAATATTAAGGGAATTAAGCGAATACGCTTTTTTATGACCTTCGGACAGAGCTATCTCACGCATTTAAAATGCTTGGAAAACGTCGGAATGACCTCAATTGAGCCTATAATGTACGAGGGGCGGGAAATAATCCCGCTACAATTTCTGAAAGCCGTTCTGCCCGACCCGGCATCGTTGGGAGAGCGGACAATCGGTAAAACGAATATAGGTTGTATTATACAAGGGGTTAAAGACGGAAAGCCCGTTAATTATTACGTTTACAACATCTGTGACCACCGAGAATGTTACAAAGAGGTCGGGTCACAAGCCGTTTCATACACGACGGGCGTACCCGCAATGCTCGGCGCGATGATGGTTATGACGGGAGAATGGAACAAAGCGGGCGTTTACAACATTGAGGAATTTGACCCCGACCCGTTTATGCGGGAATTGAACAAATGGGGCTTACCGTGGATTGAAAGCTTTAATCCCGATTTAGTGAATTAGGAAACATCTATAAATAAAAACGGCAACCTTCGGGTTGCTGTTTTTATTTAATTTACATAGACATTACACAATTTTTACAAATGTATTGACTTTGTAAAATATTTGTTATACAATGATAATGTCATTGAGAAGTTGTGTTCTTAGACGAATCGTTTAAATTTCGAGCGAATTTTTCGTCAAACAAGGCAAAAATTTTACGAATATCCGTTGGATATTTAAGAAATTTTTAACGCAGTATGGCGGAAAATTCGCCGAAAGATGAGCGGTGCTGTCTATGAATACATCTTCTAATATTTAGGTAATTTTCAAAGGAGAGAAAAGCTATGCCAAAGGTTGTAATGGATATCATCACGGTAGGGTGCGGATTAGCGTTATTTCTTTACGGAATGAAGCTAATGGGCGAGGGACTCGAAGCCGCCGCCGGCTCAAAATTCAAAAAAATACTCGAATGGGTGACAAAAAATCGACTTATAGGTGTTTTAACGGGTACATTAATAACGGCGGTGATTCAAAGCTCATCGGCTACCACCGTTATGGTCGTCGGGTTTGTAAACTCGGGTCTACTGCAATTGTCACAGGCGGTAGGCGTTATAATGGGTGCGAACATAGGAACGACGGTCACGGGGCTTATTGTTTCGTTGAAAATATCCGAAATCGCGCCGATTGCCGTTATATTGGGAATACTTCTCATTATCGGCTCAAAAAAGGTGAAGTTTAAACACGCGGGATACATTATCGGCGGACTCGGAATACTCTTCCTCGGTATGACGATGATGGGCGACACATTAAAACCTCTCGCGGATAATGAATCGGCGTTGGCTTTATTTGAAAAGGTACAAAACCCGTTCCTCGGAATATTCTTGGGGCTTTTGTTCACTGCGCTTATACAAAGCTCATCGGCAACAATCGGCATATTAATCGTTTTGGGGAATAGCGGGATTCTGACATTAGACAGCGGGATATACATGATATACGGTGCCTGCATAGGAACCTGTGTCACGGCAATAATTGCATCCGTCGGCGCGTCGAGAGCGGCAAAGCGGGTATCGGTTGTGCATTTCTGTTTCAATACTATAGGTACAGTTGTATTCGCCGTTATAACGATTCTTCCGCTCGGCTATGTTGATTTCCTTAAAAATTTAATCGGGGACGATATAGGACGGCAAATAGCGGTCGCGACGGTAATATTTAAGGTCGCTATGGTTGTTTTACTTTTCCCGTTCGCTAACGTACTTGTGAAAATCGCTAATTTTGTAATTCCCGTTAAGGAAGACGAAATGTCGACAAAGCGACTGCTCCACCTCGACTCGCGTATATTCAGTATGCCGCATATTGCCGTCGAACAAACCCGTCTCGAGGTTGAACGAATGGCAAAGCTCGCGCTCGACAATTATAGGCTTTCGGTAGATATGTTCCTTAACCGAGACACAAAAAATGTTGAGAAAATTAAGAAAAACGAAGAATTAATCAACTTTTTAAACCACGAAATAACCAAATACTTAATAAGAATTAACACCCTCGAATTAGAAAGCAACGACCGAAAGTTAATCGGCTCATTCTTTCATATAGTCAACGATATTGAGCGAATCGGCGACCACGCCGAAAACATTATGGAGTTTAGTATTCCTTTTATTGAAGAAAAGAAAATGTTTTCACAGGATGCGGTCGACGAATTGAAAAAGCTTACCACCGACGTAGAAAACGTCATAGAAAGTTCAATCAAATATTTCTCGGAACAGGTGTATAATCAAGAAGAAATCGACAGAATTGATACAAAAGAGGAAGAGGTTGACGAAGAGGTTGAACAATTCACAGACAACCACATTCTCCGCCTTAACGAAGGTGTTTGTACGCCGACCTCGGGTATGCTGTTCGTCAATATGCTCTCGGATTTAGAAAGAATCTCCGACCACGCAAAAAATATTGTTACCTCGCTTCATGCGCGACGAATAAAACAGGCTATCAGCAAACACTGAACAACATTTCCCCGTAAGAAGGGAGGGATTGAAAGCTTTTTGCGGTTAAAGCCTCAATCTCGTCGGCAACCTCGCGTAATTCCGACATTGCCGTATATATTTTATCGCGACAAAACAATGCCTTTAAGCATACGCCGTCGTTACCGAGATTTGAAGCGTATTCGTTAACCCTCATCTCTAAAGCGGTCAGCCTCTGCAATAGCTTTGCGGAAAGGTCGGAAAGACTCTTTAATAAATATTTTTCGAGTTCACAATCGGAAGTAATGTTGTATAGCTTGTTTATCTCGCCCTTTTGCTTGAGAAGCCCCGCCAATTCGTTTTGATAACGGATACAGGCGGGGATAATCTCGCCGCGAGTAAGGTCAAGCATGGTGAGTGCTTCGACGCGAACCGTTTTGCAATAGCTCTCCATCAATATTTCGTATCGGGATTTGAGTTCATTTTCGGTGAAAACGCCGTGTTTTGCGAAAAGCGCGACGCTATTTTTGCCGACATACGCCTCTAATGCGTCAACCGTCGATTTAATATTTGAAAGCCCTCTTTGTTTGGATTCAACAAGCCATTCCTCGGAATAATTGTCGCCGTTAAAAACAATCCGCTTATGCTCCTTATACGTCCTTTTGATAAGCTCATCGAGTGCGAGCGTAAGGTCGTCACAACCCTCAAGCTCATCTGCAAACTCTCTTAAAACCTCGGCAACCGCCGTGTTTAAAGCGATATTAGGCTCTGCAACCGACGACGCGGAGCCGAGCATACGAAACTCAAACTTGTTGCCCGTGAACGCAAACGGCGAAGTACGGTTGCGGTCGGTCTTATCGCGCAGAAAATGCGGCAACGCCGTTACCCCCGTCTCCATGGATACGCGCTCTGTGTCGCGATAATTTTTCCCCTTTTCAAAAGAGTCTAAAATAGCCGTCAGCTCTTCTCCCAAAAAGATTGACATAATTGCCGGCGGAGCTTCATCTGCGCCGAGACGGTGGTCGTTATCTGCGCTCGCCGCCGAAGCCCTTAAAACGTCGCGATATTGGCTTACCGCTTTTATAACGGCGGTGAGGAAAAGCAAAAATTTTGGGTTCTCGCCCGGCGTTTTCCCCGGGTTAAGCAAATTTGTTCCGTCGTCCGAGGATAATGACCAGTTATTATGTTTTCCGCTCCCGCTCACCCCTTTGAACGGCTTTTCGTGAAGGAGACAGGCTAAGTTGTGTCGATTCGCAACAATACGCATCACCTCCATAGTTATCTGATTATGGTCTGTCGCGATATTTGCGGTGGAATAAACGGTAGCCAGCTCATGCTGCGCGGGGGCGGTTTCGTTATGCTTTGTTTTTGCAAATACACCCAACCGCCAAAGCTCATCGTCGAGCTCGTTCATGAAGGCGGCGACCCTCGGTTTAAGACTACCGAAATAATGCTCGCCCAACTCCTGTCCCTTTGGCGGACTCGCGCCAAAAAGCGTTCTGCCCGTATAAACCAAATCGGGGCGTTTAAGGTATACATCTTTGTCGATTAAAAAATACTCCTGTTCCGCGCCAACCTGTGCCGTAACCTTTTTCACTTTTGTATCGCCGAAAAGCCGTAAAACCCGCACCGCTTGTTTATCCAACGCCTCCATTGAGCGCAGTAACGGCGTTTTCTTGTCGAGAGCCTCACCCGAATAGGAGCAAAATGCGGTGGGAATACAAAGACTTCCGTCTTTTATAAAGGCGTAGGAGGTGGTGTCCCATACGGTGTACCCCCTCGCTTCAAATGTTGCGCGAAGTCCCCCCGACGGAAAGCTCGACGCGTCGGATTCCCCGCGCACGAGCGATTTCCCCGAAAAAGCCATAATTGCCTTCCCGTCTTCCCCCGGTGTGACAAAGCCGTTATGTTTTTCGGCGGTAATACCCGTCATCGGTTGAAACCAATGGGTATAGTGCGTCGCGCCCTTTTCCGTTGCCCAGTCCTTCATTGCGGCGGCAACGTGATTAGCCACCTCGAGTTTTAGATGTGACCCCTCCTGCATTGTCTTTTTTAACGCTTCGTATATATCTGTCGGAAGTCTTTCGCGCATAACCGCGTCATTAAACACCATACTTCCGAATAATTCGGGAATTAATTTCATAGTTGGTCTCCGTTATTAATTAAAAATTGCATTTATAAGTATATCATAATATTTGTTATTTGTCATTGACTTTTTTTTAAAAATGTTGTTTAATAGTATTAGTGGCTAATAAAAGTGAAGGATAAGAAGTTGTGTTCATAGACGAATCGTTTAAAATTCGCCGAAAGATGAGCGGTGATGTCTGTGAATACAGCTTCTAAAAGTGAGCATATATGAAAGTTGCGATTATAATGGGAAGCGATTCCGATTTGCCCGTAATGAAAGAGGCGGCGGAGTTTCTCGATGAAGTGGACATTTCTTATGAAATAACAATCGTTTCCGCACACCGAACCCCAAAGAGACTTTACGAATACGCCGAAACTGCGACAGAGCGCGGGTTCTCGGTGATTATAGCGGGGGCGGGCGGCGCGGCGCACCTTCCGGGAATGGTTGCCTCGATAACCACCCTTCCGGTGATTGGCGTCCCTATTAAAACCAAGACGTTGAACGGGGTAGATTCGCTCTACTCTATTGTACAAATGCCGCCGGGGATACCCGTCGCAACGGTCGCAATTAACGGCGCAAAAAATGCGGGGATATTAGCGGCGTCGATTTTATCGGTATCCGATTCAAAAATAAGCGCAAGGCTTCGGGATTATAAGAATAATCTCGTGAATATGGTTAATGAAAAAATAGAAAGATTGGATAAAACGGGATATGAGCATTATTGATAAAAAAATAGGAATAATAGGGGGGGGACAGCTCGGGAAAATGATGATTCTCGAGGCAAAAAGATTAGGCTTTTATGTAGCCGTTCTCGACCCCACCCCCGACTGTCCCGCGCACAGTATCTGTGACGAGCATATAGTAGCCGATTTCGATAAAACCGAAAGTTATTTTGAACTCGCCGAAAAGGTCAATGTTATAACCTATGAGTTTGAGCATATTAATGCCGCCGCATTAGAAGAACTCGAACAGACGGGGCATACGGTTTACCCGTCCGTTGCGAGTCTTAAAACGATACAAAATAAATTCGCGCAAAAGACAATTTTGCGCGAAAACGGTATACTTGTCCCTCGGTTTGAGAAGGTGACAAATACCGAAGAGATACATGAGTTAATCGGTGAATTCGGTTTCCCCATTATGCTTAAGTCCGCAACCGGCGGTTATGACGGAAAGGGGAACGCGCTTATTAACGAAGAAGCGGATATTGAAGCCGCGTTCGAGCGATTGGGCGGCAACTCCGGGGAGGAGCTTATTGCCGAGAAATACGTCGATTTTGAAATGGAGATATCCGTTATAGCCTGTCGCGGAATCGACGGAAAGGCTACCGCTTATCCAATCGCCGAGAATATCCACCGCAACAGTATTCTCGACACAACAATTGTACCCGCGAGAATTGATTTAATGATGACCACAAAAGCAACAAGTATTGCTCTCGAGGTTATGGACGTTTTTGCGGGGGTAGGGACATTTTGCGTCGAGCTTTTTGTGACAAAAAGCGGAAAGGTATGTGTGAACGAGGTCGCCCCCCGCCCGCACAACTCGGGACATTATACTATTGAGGGGTGTTTCGCCAACCAATTTGAGAATCATATTCGTGCGATTGTCGGGCTTCCGCTCGGCTGTACCAAATTGATTCAACCTACGGTTATGGTAAATCTTTTAAGCGAAAGCGATGGTGTTGCGAGGGTTGAGGGACTCGAAAAAGCCTACTTGGTTCCCAAAGCACATTTGCACATTTACGGTAAAAGTGAGGCTAAGGCGGGGCGAAAAATGGGGCATTTTACCGTTGTCGACCCCAACCTCGATGTGGCGATTATCCGCGCTAATGAGTTAAAAAAGTTTGTTAAGGTAGTCGGCGTTTAATGTAAAAAGCCTTTGTTTTCACGTAAACAAAGGCTTTTTAATAGTTCACCTGCTCGGCGAGAGTCGAACTCGCAGTCCCCAGAGTCGGAGTCTGGTGCGTTATCCATTACGCTACGAGCAGTCATTGCAGAGTATATCATGTAAACGGCGTTTTGTCAATAGGCGGAGAAATTAATTTGACACCCCTTTTGACACCCCTACGCTCTGTATTTCCGAATAATCCCTACATAAAAAGTCATCGAGTTTACTCATTGATTTCCTCTTGAATTGTTTATCTAAATGCGTGTAAATCTCCATAGTTACTTTTATATCTTTTATGACCCGCCTGTTCTTTCGCGGTTAGAATATCAACCCCTGCAAAGTACATCAGTGTTATAAAGGTATGACGAAGCCAGTGAGCCGTAAATTTCGGAATAACAAACGGGGCTTTCCGAGGGGCATATTTTGCCGGGGCTTCCCCTCTTGTTTCAATACAGTTACTAAAATCACCGTATTTTAAGTTTAAATCTGTTAAATAGCTCTCCCACAAGCATTTCCAAGCAGAATGTGTGAACATTTCATTTTTGGCACTTGTACATACCAAAAGCGATGTCTTTTTTTCTTTTTTGAGGAAATCCGCTAATAATTGAGGGATATGCACCGTCCGCATTCCTGCCACCGTTTTGGTTGCATTCTTAACAACAGGCTTTCCGTGTATCATTTCCACCGATTTATTCACTGTAATCGTTCTATTTGCCAAATCCATATCCGACCACATCAACGGAATAATCTCTCCTTATGGTATAATAACGCTAAAACCACTAAACCCCGATGAATACAAGGGTTTGCGGGTTTAGCGTTATTCCTTTTCCAATGAAAACGCGAAGAAAAAGGGGGCAAAATTGACTGCCGATATGAGCCAATGTTTCATTAACGCTAAAAAATTTGCCCTAATAATTACCATTTTTGGAG
>WRHO01000008.1 GCA_009783205.1 Oscillospiraceae bacterium | reverse complement strand
GTGCGAGGGAGTGCCGGTCGAAGAGAGCGTGGCGGACACTTTTTGCCCCACGTCACCGGCTTTTCCCATGCCGCAAACGATGATCGTCCCTTTGCAATGGAGAATCTGATAGACTGCCTGAAGGAATCGGGCATCGAGTTGTTCCGCGAGTCGATGAATGGCGTGAGCTTCTCGTTGTAAAATTTGTTTTCCGAGTGTCAAAACGTCCGGCATTGTGTTCTCGAATTATTCGCCGATTTGCGTTGGAATCGTAGAAAATTCCGGGAAACGTGTCAAGGTCGGTTGTCCGTCTATTGATATTTTTACAGAACGAAACACAAAAATTCGATTTCGCCGGGGCTTCCCGTATTGTGATTAGCGCAACCCACTTTCCAATTCTCTGGGATGATACTCTTGCCGAATTTCTCTATTTTGATACACTTATGCTCTGTTAAACTCATTTACAGTAACAATGGCAAACATCAAATTCTTCTCTGGCAAAACGACACCGATTGAAATGCACCGAGTCAGAATCATCCAGAAACTCAATCTTCTTCCGATTGAAGAGCGGCAGGCAGCAATCAAACAAGCCGGTAACAATACGTTTCTACTGAAAAATGCTGACGTTTTTCTCGATATGTTGACCGATAGCGGGGTCAATGCGATGTCAAACGATCAACTGGCGGCAATGTCCCAAGCGGACGATAGTTACGCCGGTTCCGCCACTTTTTACCGACTCGAAAAAGCATTGCAGCACGTTTTCGAAATGGAATACTTCCTGCCCGCCCACCAGGGACGTGCCTGCGAGCATGTTCTTTCTAAAACGTTCGTCAAAAAGGGGCAAGTGGTGCCGATGAATTACCACTTCACCACATCGAAGGCACACATCACCGAACTCGGAGGCGAAATACTGGAAATTCCCGTCAAGGATGCTTTCGAAATGACTTCGACGTGTCCGTTCAAAGGGAATATGGACATCGACGCTCTCAAAAAAGTGATTGCCGAACGAGGAAAAGAAGGAATCGCTTACGTTCGGATGGAAGCCGGCACGAATCTCATCGGCGGACAACCGTTTTCGTTGGAAAACCTACTGGCAGTGTCGAAAATTTGCCGGGCGAGTGGCATTCCGCTCGTGCAAGACGTGAGTCTTCTTTCGGACAATCTCCATTTCATCAAACAGCGGGAAGCATCCTGCAAAGACAAGAGCATTCATGAAATTGCCAAGGCGATGGCGGCGGCAAGCGACATTATCTATTTTTCGGGACGTAAACTCGGCTTTGCTCGCGGGGGCGGAATTTGCACGGGGAACAAACAGTATTACCTCGACATTCGAGGCTTCATTCCGCTGTACGAAGGTTTTTTGACCTACGGCGGAATGTCGGTGCGGGAAATGGAAGCATTGGCAGTTGGAATGTACGAAACGCTCGACGAAGATGTCATTTCGCAAGGTCCGCAGTTCATTGAATTTATGACGAATGAACTCATCAAACATAATGTACCGGTCGTGACTCCGCCGGGTGGGTTGGGTTGCCACCTGAATGCGCGAGACTTTTTGCCACATCTTCCGCAGACGCAGTACACGGCGGGTGCATTGGCATCGGCACTGTACATTATCAGCGGCGTTCGGGGAATGGAACGCGGTACCATGTCGGAACAACGAAACGAAGACGGTACGGAGCCGCTGGCACACATGGAACTCGTTCGGCTTGCCTTGCCGCGCCGGGTCTTTACGATGTCGCAGATCGTGTATGCGGTGGACAGAATCAACTGGCTCTACCAGAATCGTAATCTTGTCGGCGGACTCCAATGGCTTGACGAACCGAAGATTTTGCGGTTCTTCTACGGTACGTTGGAACCCATTGGCGATTGGCAACAGAAACTCGCCGCCAAATTCAAGAAGGATTTCGGCGATAGTTTGTAAAAAAGAGCCGCAGTTTATTGTGCTCGCGGCGGCAGGAGAATCGGAAGCCGAAAATCAACCGATGAATTATCAGTGCTAACGTTTTCCAAACCGGCGTTTGAGGATTGTTGCAACTTCGGCGAGCCAACCTTGCCGCTCTTCGGGAGTGCTCACGATTACCGATTCAAAATTGCGGCGTTCAAAGGATTTCGTGCCGAGCAGACCGAACACAACGATTTTCCAAAAGTTTTCCATCGGATCGCCGTACACATTCATTTCGACATCCCGTGGAGTGTTCGAAGTCGAAAAAATCTGCACTATTTTTCCGCCGACGTGCGACACGACTCCGTCCTTCGTAAATTGGTAGCAGGAATTGCCGCGAACGACCCGATCCAGCCAACCCCGAAGGATGGCAGGAGGTCCCCCCCACCAATTCGGATGAACGAAAATAATCCCCTCGGCTTCCTTGAAATGACGAAGATGTTCTTGCAGAAACGCAGGCAATTCGTCATCCGGCAAGTTCTCTTCGTCTGCCGGAAGAACCGGATCGAAACGTTCCTGATAGAGATCATGAAAAATGGTTTCATGACCCAGTTTTTCCAGTACCGCCTTTGACTGTTCCGCAATGGCACCGTTAAAACTGTTCGGCTTCGGATGTCCTAAAATGAGTAAAATATTCATCAGTTTGCGCGTATTCCGAATTGTTTTGGACTATTTTTCTGCAACGTCATAGCAGTACAGCACTTTTCCGTGCCGGAGGTACAATTTTTTGTTGCAGATGACGGGATGTGCCCAAAACATTCCTACTCCGCCCCCTTCTTCCGCTGTGGGAAGCGTGAACCTGCCGGTTTCTTCGTATCCCTCTGGTGTTGCCTTGACCAATGCGACCGTTGGGTCATCCATCTTTTCGCATGTACAGTAGAGCATTCCATCCGCACATGTGATTGCACCCATTCCGATGCCGGGATTTTCCCACGCCGTCGAACCGTCTTCGAGTTTGATACACATCCAGTTACGTCCGCGTTTGTAGAAATGCGTTGCGGTGTAAGCATAACCGTCCTTCACCACGATTCCGCCGTGCATGTTGTCGAACTCTTTTTTCACCCAAACTTCTTTTGGTGCGATGAATTTACCATAAGTTCCCAACTCGAACAGTTTCGCACCGGTGCCGTAGCCTGAGGTCACAAACAGTTTGTTCTCACTGAAAAAGTGGGGGGTCGTTGCCATCACGTCCCACTCCGTTTTGTGGGGAACGAAGAAAAGTTGTTCGCCGGTTTCCGCATGGACAGCAAGCACACCCAACTGGCACATACTGACGTAAATCCGTTGTCCATCGACCACACAGGGGGTCATTGACGCATAGTTGCCGCGTTGACCGGTGCTGGGGGTCGTCCAAATCGGCTTACCCGTCATCTTGTCAAGTGCCGCGACGGCGGCTGTTTCACCACCGACCCATAACACGACTTTATCTCCGTCAATGAATGGGGACTCGGCATAAGCCCAAACTGGTGCTTGTGCGATATATTCTTCTCGAACGTTTTTCGCCCAGATTTCCTTTCCGGCGGCGGCTTCGAGACAAGCGATCCTTCCGAGAGAAGAGTACGCATAGATACGGTTGCCGTCGATAGTCGGCGTGCCGCGTTCACCAGGGAAGAGTCCTTTGTCCACCCAAGCAGAGCCGTTCTCGTACCGCCAAATTTCTTTGCCAGTCTTTTCATCAAGGGCAAACACAACCGAATTGGCAGTTTGATCGGAGTCGCCGGTCTTAACATTTCCGGCGGTATAGACCCGACCTTCGGCAACGGTAACGGCAGCGTAGCCGGGGGATTCGGTGTCGCCGATCTGATCGTTCTTCCAGAGCAATGTTGGTCCTCCTTCTTTCCAGGATTTGAGCAAGCCGGTTTCGGGAGAAACGTTGTCCCGATTAGGACCGTGAAAGACCGGCCAAGACTGTCCGAAAACGAGAGTTATCGAGCAAAACAGTACGGCGAGGGAACAAAAGGTGCGTGTAATCATTTAGATAAAGGAGTGTGTGAGGCTCAATTCGCGGCGATTTTACCACGTAAGAGTAGAAAAACAATGGGGAGACGAATGGGGAGTGCGTTCGAGTTTTCAATAGACACGTTCGAGTTCGGCAATTCGTTGTTCGAGTTTTGCGATTCGTCGATCTTTGGCATCCATAGAAGGAATTTTACTCTTTTTTGCAACTTGACGGAAGGGCAATTTTAGGATAGAACGAGGGAAAGTCGTGAACGGTTACGAAATTTGTTATGATTTCTTTTTGGAAGGGTCGTCATGAAAGAGATTGGCAAGTCGAGCGGCTCATTCAAGAGTTGAAGGGAACGAAATAGCGCAATCTTACGATTGCGGCTCTGACGGCTTGTCGAAAAAGGATATCGAAAAGATACAGCATGATGCGGAGATGCGTACACCAAAAATACGGAACTATTCTGATTTTCGGCACAATTACTACGTTCCGTAATTTTGGCATGATCATTAAAGTTTCGCTAAATTAACGCCGATTCATGACATGGACTTTATCTATATCTGTCATGAATCGATTTTTTTGCTTTCTCTGTCTCGTCGCTTTTGTTGCCGGTCTCGGCGGCAATGCGGGATGCGGCAGGCAACACTATCGGAAAAAGGCTGACCGTGAGGTCTATTCCGTCCTCCAACAAGGCAACTGCGATCCACGCTGGAAGGTCGATGGGTTCGGAATCGTTCCCGATGCCGCGTCCCGATTGGCAGATCCTTTCTCGCCCGATTGCGAACCGATGCCGTGCGATGATCCCGCCGCTCATCGAAAAATGCACTACGTCGCCGGGATGAAAGGGGCGCACCACTGGCACGACAATGGGGATACCCGATACCGAGCCGCCAGTTATAAAAACAGAGCCACCTGTCACAACAGAGCCGCCTGTTGCTAAACAAAGATGTGATTGCGTCGGGAATTTATTATCAGATGAATTGCAACAGCAGATAAAAGAAATTTATAATCCTTCAAATCCAGACGAGGTACGAATTCAGCATTGTTTCGGTATTTATAACGGCAGTGCGGCATTATGGATTACTCGTGCAACGGGGTATTCCCACAATGTTTGGAGCGAAATGGTCGCGGGCTATGAATTCGTGTATGGCAGCGGTCAGCGTATGTGGATTTTGAACAACAATGGATATCTCCCGTTGACAAGAACTTATACGTCCAAAGACGACGGAACACCGATTGATTTCGGTGCATTTGAAGGGGGTTGGATTACTGAGGAAGATGTAGCGGAAATTCATCATAATTACGTATATTGTAAAATGTATGGCGGTAGATTTGATTATTAATAATAAAATTTAAGGAGTTTAAAAATCATGAAAGCTAAAAAGTTTACAAACTTATTGCTTATTCTCGCTTTATTATTTTCTATGTTTGGTAGCGGTTTTGATTCAGTATCAAGAGAAGAATTTAATAAAGAAATTTTTAAAGACAAATATGAACCAAAAGTTTTTTCCAAAGCGGATATTGACCAAGATTTCAGCGATGATACCGTATTAATTGTTATGGATAAAAGCGTTGGTGCAATTAACAAAGTACATGACAAAAAGTTTTTTGGTGATATTGAAATTGAGGAAATTATTGATTTATCGGTAGTTGTCAACGAGGCTTTATTATCAAATGACGACCTTCGTCACGCTCCAAAAAAAGACACATGGGAGGCGGAATTTATCGCCGAGCAAAAGCAGTTTAACGCTAAAAATCAAACTAAACAAAACAAAGAATTTCAAGAAATAGTTCAAAACCTCGACGAAGACTGGCAAATTGACCGGGAAGAGTTTAGACAAATCCTGAAATTAAAGCTTCCGATTAAGAATAAGCAAAACGTATTGGACGTTATCGCTAAATTGGAGAAAATCGAAGGAATAAGAAGTGCCGGTCCCGATTATGTCGCGCAAATCGCTTCGGTCGCACCTAATGACCCATACTTTACAAATGAAGAACAATGGGCTTTAAAGAAAATCAGCGTACCGGCGGCATGGAAATTTACGACGGGTAGTAGAAACGTAAGAGTTGGTGTCATTGATTCCGGTGTATCGGAACATATTGATTTTGGTAGCGGAAGCTCAAAAAATTTAGTTGGAGGGTGGAATTTTTTTCAAGCTAATAACAATACAGAAGATATTTACCCGCATGGAACACAGGTCGCCGGTATTATCGGAGCTGTAGGAAATAACGGAATAGGGATTACAGGTATTTGTCAAGAAATCTCTATAGTTCCTCTAATGGTTTATAAGAGAGTATATTACCCGGGGGTCCCAACATCAGAATTGCAAATTTATGTAGAGGGAATTATAGAGGCTATTATATATGCACAGAATTATAATATCCCGATATTAAATATAAGTCTTGGTGTACCTCCGGGGCTTACTGCAGATGCACAATATCAAGCTATTAAAAATTATTCCGGATTAGTTGTTGCTTCAGCGGGAAACGACGGTTATAATCTTGAGTTGAATCCTACTTATCCGGCGAGTCATAAACTCCCTAATGTCATAACGGTAGGTGCCTCGGATTCAAATGACCAACGAAGTATATGGAGTTATGTACAATCTTCAAATCATGGTGCAAACAGTGTTCATTTATTCGCACCCGGTGGACAGGGCATGGATAATAATTCTGCTCTAAAGGTGATTACCACAGGTTTAGATAATACGTATATAACATTTGGTGGTACATCGTCGGCGGCTCCTCACGTCGCCGGAGTTGCCGCGCTTATAAAAAGCAAATATCCCGGTTTAAATACGCTTCAAATTAAACAAGCTATTTTAGACGGAGTTGATACAGTTGCTAACGGCGGGTTACCTGCGGATACAAATTTAACTAATATTTGTATAACCGGCGGCAGGTTAAACGCATATAAAGCGTTAGTTGTGGCGGGAAGTGTTAAACTAAAAGGCGACCAAGGTATATATAATGTTCGAAATGCGTCTACCGGATACTATTTAAATTCTACCCCTACAGGATATTCTTTAGTTCAAAATAAAAACCTTGACTCGGATTCACAGAAATGGATTATACAGCGAATGGGACTTTCGGGGTATACCGATATACGAAATTTTAGTATTACTAATTCTTATACAGGCGGCGGTCCGTTTGTATCGACATATGGCACCGGAGGCGAGGATATTATATCGATGTCATCGGGTCCGACAAACAATTTTTTAACCGCCGTCGGAAATAATGTGCAGTACATTTTAAATAACGGTGCATTAACATCGGCACAAAAATGGTATATTGAGCCACACCCCAATGTTTATACACAAGGAGACGTAAATCGAGACGGCGTAATTGATTTTCAAGATGTAGAATTGGTTAAAAGCTTTGTGCGTTCAAATAATCCCGTTATACCTACGTCTCTACAGCTATATTTAGCGGACGTAAACCATGACGGTCAAATTACACAAGCGGACGTTGATATACTTACAAATTTAGGACAACAACCATTTCAAGACGGGTGGTACAATATCCAAGGTTATTATGGTCGTAATCTGCAAGTAGAAAATAATAGCCCAAATAACGGGTCAAGATTATATTTATGGGATAACAGTACAGCTAACGACAGTGCTAAATTCTACTTTGAGTATCAAGGAGACGGGTATTATCGGATTAAAACGGCACTATCAAACCGCTATGTTGAGGTATCGAACTCATCGCTTGATAATTATGCAAATGTTGCTATTTACGATTGGGCAAACGGATATGATTGTAAGCTGTGGAAACTTCAAAAACATGGGAATTATTACATCTTTATAAATAAAAATTCCGGTAAAGTAATAGATGTAGCAAACGGGTGGAATTTTAACGGTGCTTATACTTGGCAACACACGTTGAATTATAGCGAAGCACAACAATTTAAGTTACTGCCTATAGCTCGTGCAAAAAATCTCTTAACCCCGACAATGACAAGCAATATATCCCCCGTGCCATATGTTATAACTGCAAAAAATGACGGTGATTCATCAGAGACATACAAAGGTTGGCGGGCATTTGACGGAAACTGGAAGACTGATTTACTAACCGATTCAAATTATTGGTGGTCGGGGTACGGCTTGTTTAATAACACAACCGGCATAGGTGAAGCGTGGGTTCAAATTGATTTTGGCGAAAATGAGCAAAGGAGTGCTAACGAGGTGCAGTTCCAAAACGGGTTTAGAAGTGGTATTGCGAGAGATATACAGCTTGAAGGCTCAAATGACGGAACATACTTCACAACCTTGCTCTCCCTCAACGATATACCCGAGGACACCGACATTTATAACCCTAAAAAATATGTGTACAGCTTTAATAATACAGTTTCGTATCGGTATTATCGGTTTAAAATTTTACGAGTTTATTACAGACCCGGAACAAATGCGGGGCAACAATACGCGAGTATTGGGGAGCTTGAGTTATGGCGTAATATATTCTAATATTGCGGATACGGATAGACAAAGGCGGGGGTTGCGAAATGCGAACCCCGCTTTTTGTTATTATATATCAATTGACGAAACAATAAAACAGTGTTATAATATTCCTACTATGTTAAAAATAATAATCTCACTTTCCGAAGAAAAGCGGCTGCAGTATCTGAAAGAACGTCTCGCCGCTTGTGGGTCGGCGGTATTAGTTGTACCCGAACAATCTCTTTTTGAAACCGAGCGGTCAATGTACGGGCTACTCGGTGCGCGAAAAATCGCCTCGACGGTAATAACGGGCTTTTCAAAATTAGCCGCCGATATTATAAGCAAATACGGAACGCCTAAGCTATACGCCGACGATATTGTTAAAACGGTCACTATGTATAAGACATTATCGCGATTAAAAAAGACGGCGGTTTCTCCGTCCGAATCTGAAGTTCGGCGTATGCTTGACGTTGCTTCCGTTTTAAAAGCGGCGGCGATAACGCCGGAGGTTGTTTCGGAAAAGTCCGCAGATTTAATTTCGGACGATTTTGTATTATCGGATAAGCTCGCCGCGCTTGCGGAGGTGTATTCGACCTATTGCAATATGCTCGACGTCGATTTTGCAGACAGGTTAGATGATATACGTATAGCCGCCGAATTGCTCAACCGATTCAGCTCGAACGGGGCAGATATAATTGTCGGCAGAGATGTTTTTGTCAACGAGTTTGACGGCTTTTCGGGGAGCCAGTTCAATTTGCTGAAAGCGTTGGTACAATCGGGCGCGGAATCGGTTTCGGTTATCCTCCGCACCGATGCAGAGGTGAGCGAAGGCGAAGAATTTTTTGCTGTTAACTCGCTCATTAAACGACTCAAACGCGAGCTTAGCGGGGTTCCTTATGAGTTGGTTGATTTAGAGGGGGCGGCATTTACGCCCGAAACGCAATTGTGGCTCGCCGACGGGGTATATGATGAATGTGAATTTGTTGCCGCAGAAATACGAAGGCTTATCACAAATGAAGACTATATATGTAATCAAATAGCTGTTTTAGTTTGTGATTCGGCGGTTACCCCGCGTCTTAAAGAAGCTATGAACGAATATGATATTCGCGCTTTTACAGACCTTCCCGAGCCGATTATAGGAAAACCAATGACTCGGTTCATTATATCAGCTTTAGAGGCGGTAAGCTTGAACACGCCCGAATTGATGACATACATAAGGAGCGGCTTTGTTCGCGTTCCGGCAGAGCTTGAGCGATTTAATCTTCCGCGAAGACTTACCGTAAACAATTCTCGCGAGCGCGAAAGGGAACGCCGCTATGAGTTCGCGGGGGGCGGGAGGTGTATAACAAAGCGGCTTTCAAAAAGAAGCATGGATTCGTTGGAGGGCGCGGCATATCGTTACGCCTTAACAAAGTGCGAATGGCGGTCGGCTTTCCCCGCGCAAAATAAAGATTTGGCGGCAAAAGAACAACTCAGACGGGCGGTTGTGCAACCGCTGACAGAGTTTGGCGAATCCTGTCGCAATGCGACCGGTGCGGATATAACCGAGGCATTGTGTGAGTTTTTGCTCGAAACAATGCAGTTACAACGAACCGTTTTAGGGTTATGCAACGGGTTTGAACAAAACGAACAAAAAAGCGTCACCGATGAATTTAGACAGCTTTGGGATTTAGTTATTGATGTTTTTGAATCGTTACATTCGTCGTTAACCGATTTTCCGATGAGCCTTCGCGAGTATACAGAGCTTCTTAAAGGGATTTTCTCGTCGGTGAATATTGCAAAACCGCCGAGCGTTCTCGACGAGGTTGTTATAGGCGACCTTGAGCGAAGTCGGTTGAGCAAAATGCGCGTTACATTTATAATTGGGGCAACCTCCGGCAAATTCCCCAAAAGCGCGAGCAATTCGAGCTTATCGGAAAGCGGAGTTTTTTCGTGGCGCGAGACCGAGGAATTGGCGGAAAACGGTTTAGAGCTTCTTCCTAATTTAGAGGAACGGTATAATTATGAGCGGTTTATGATGAACAAAGCGTTAACCATACCGTCCGAAAAACTGTACATAACCGCACCTCTCACGGGTTTGTCGTGGGAGGAGCTTATCCCGTCTTCAATATTCGATGAAGAGGGGCGAACGGTCAACGAAATCGCCGCCCTTCCGTTAAGCTTTCGGGTGCGGACAGCGCGCTCGGCGAGGCGGCTTTTATCGACTCAAGTGTTTGACAATGCCGAAAAAAGCGAACAACTCCTCTCTGCCCCTACCGCAAAACAATTGCTCGGTTTAGAAAAGCTTTCGCCGACCGCGATTGAAACAATGATGAGCTGTCGCTTTAAGTTTTTTTGCAAATATGGTTTAGGGCTCACCGTTCCGCTCGCGCAAAACGAGGACGAGCCGGTTGCGACGGAGCGCGGGAATATAATACATTATTGTTTAGACAGGGTGTTGCGTAAAGACGGATTGTTGGGTTCGGATTCGGAGTTGTCGGCTTTTATCGAGACCTGTATAGACGAATATCGCGAACAAAGACTTCCGAGAGGATACGCGCAAACAAAGCGACAAGCGTATATACTCATGAGCTATAAGGTCGGCATAATGCGTATGGTAAAGCATATTCGCGATGAATTAACACAATCGGGGTGGCGACCGATTGAGTTTGAGAAAAAAATCGACCTTTCGTTGGGTGGGCTTCATTTAACGGGTAAAATTGACCGCGTTGATAAATTCGGCGATTATATTCGAGTCACCGATTACAAATCCGGTTCGGCAAAAATGTACTTTCCTTCCCTTTTTAACGGACTCGATATGCAAATGTTGTTATACGCATATGCGGCGGAAAAAGAACACAACCGACAGCTTTCGTCGGCATTATATTTACCGTCCGACGGCGTTAAAACAAAGGATATTCTATTGCCCGACGCCTCACCCGCAGATAGGGAAAAAAGCTGGCTTTCGGCGCATACGCCGAGCGGAGTAATGATAAACGAAGAGCCAAAGGGGTCGACCGTAGCCTTGCGAAGTATGACGCCCGCCGCTTATAAAAGACTTAAAGCGTATACAATTAAGCTTATTAATAAACAGTTTGAGCGGGTAAAACGCGGCAATATTCGGGCGGTTCCCGTTTCGCGCACGACAACCGATTGTGAGACCTGTGAATACTGTGATTTTGCTTCGGTTTGTGAAAAGAGCGGCGTTAAGCTTATAAAAAAAGAGTATATAGAGAGGATAGCGGGCAATGAAGACAAAAACATGGACTGATGAGCAAAACGCGGCAATTTCACACCCTTCATGCGGCGATAAGTCGGCTTTGATTTCTGCGGCGGCGGGAAGCGGAAAAACCGCAGTTCTTGTTGAGCGGGTAATACGATTATTGACCGCGCAAGAGAACCCCGTTGACGCCGCGCGGATTGTGCTTGTGACTTTTACGCGCAAAGCGGCGTTCGAGATGAAAGAGCGGCTCGAAAAGGCGTTAAGGTCTCAACCCGAAACGCCGACGATACGCCGCCAATTAATCAGACTTGAAGAGGCGCAGATAACAACCATAAATGCGTTTTGTTTGAAGCTTCTGAAAGAAAACGCAATGCTCGCGGAATTAGACAGCGGGTTTAGGGTAGCCGACGACGGCGAGCTTGAATTATTGTCAAAAAAAGCCATGCTCTCCGTATTAGAGTTCTTTTATGAGCTTGACCGCGACGAGGTTGTGAAAACATTAGAGTTTTTCTCAACCGCCGGAAGGTTGAAGGGCGAAAAGACAACCGGCGGCGATTCCGCACTACGTAAAGCAATACGTGATTTGCATAAATTTACACGCAACCTCCCCGATTTTGAAGAATGGTTAAACGAACAGGAATGGTTGTATAACAACCCCGATGAATATTACAAAAAAATCGTTCCTCTATACGAAAGGAGCATACGCGACGATATAAACAAAGCGATTGCGGTTATTGCTGAGAGCATGAGCACAGCCGCTTATGAAAACACCCATAAGTATTTAAGGGCGGAGCGCGCCTTCTTTGAGGAACACTTGGACGATTTAAGCTGTAACGCGACA
Organism: Oscillospiraceae bacterium; assembly: GCA_009783205.1. Classification (GTDB taxonomy): domain Bacteria; phylum Bacillota; class Clostridia; order Oscillospirales; family Ruminococcaceae; genus Ruminiclostridium_E. Next base: position 49,638 of record WRHO01000008.1, on the reverse strand, counting down.
TTCCCGGGGAGAAGAACGCCCGATAAAAAAGAAGCCGATGACGTAAAAGAGCTACTTGAGGAAAACCGCGCAAAAACAGCAAAAGTTAAAAAAGATGTAATGGCGGCGGTTGGGCTTATCTCTGCGTTTAAAAAAGCGGTGAGCGATTTATGCCCGATTGTGAAAACGCTTATAAAGCTGTCGCGGGTATATTCCGAATATTTTGGCGAGATTAAACGCGCCGAACGGGTAGTAGATTTTCCCGATTCGGAGCAATTATGTCTTAAGCTTCTCCAAAGCAATAAAAGCGTTTTGCGCCGTATCCAAAACAGCTATGATATAATCATCGTTGACGAGTTTCAAGACAGCAATTTTTTACAGTATGAGATATTTCGCCTTCTCGATTCGGGGCGGGGACGGTTGTTTTTAGTCGGCGATATAAAACAATCAATCTACCGATTCCGAGGAGCGGATTCCGCAGTGTTTAACGCAGTATCGGAAGACCCCGAATACAAGGTCATGTACCTGTCGCGGAATTTTCGTTCGTCAAATCAAGTTATAGAAAGCGTGAACAATATATTCGAGAACATTATGCCCGATTATGACGATAACGCAAGGCTTAAACCCGAGCGCAAGCTCGACAGTAAAAGCTATCAAACCGAGGTTTGTCTCTTAAACGAAGCGGATTTTCCCGATATAGACGGTATTACCGCAGAAGCGGAGTATACCGCCCGAAGAATAAAACAGATGATGTCTGAGGGGTTCGAGGTTTTTGACCGAAAATGTGAATGGGGCGATTTTGCGGTATTGTCGAGCGCAGGGGAGAAGAATTTTACCGTTTATGAAAAAGTTTTTCGCGAACACTCGATTCCTTGTGTCAGTGCGGGGGGCGGCGGTTATCTCAAAACCGAGGAAATAGGACTCGCGCTCGATTTGTTGACGGTTATTAATAACCCGTACAACGATTTGAGTCTTTTTAACATTATGATGTCGCCGTTGTACGGGTTTAACGCGGAGGAAATAGCCGTTTGCAAAATAGGAAAAAAAACAATTCCGCTTTATTCGGCGGTGTTACAGTATCGCGGCAAAGCAATCCCCAAGAGAAAGGCGTTTTTGAACTCAATCACAAGGTACCGAAGAATTGCCGATATTAGCTCGGCGTCGGAGTTAATCGCCGCGCTCAACGCAGACGGCGCGTTTCTCCCGCTTATGAACGCCGCGCACAAAAAAGCAAATATTCGCCTTCTTACCTATTATGCCGAGGCATTTGCCGCCGCCAATAATGACTCGGGGCTTCCGGCTTTTTTGGCATATATAAAGGAATTGAAAAACACCGATACCGATATTAAACAGGCGAACGCCAATTCGCGAAACGCGGATTGTGTGCGGTTAATGACCATACACGGCGCGAAAGGACTCGAGTTTCCCGTCTGTTTCATTGCGCGGGTTAATCAAGAGTTTAATTTTCGCGGTGAACAAAATTCGGGCTTGTTTAAATTTTCTCAAATTGCGGGTATTACGGCAAACAGCTTTGACGGAAGCGAAGCGGACGGAAGCCTTTGTCGGTTTAAGACGCTTCATCACGATTATGAAGCGCGACACGCCCGCGAGCTTACCGTACAAGAGGAAATGCGTAAGCTGTATGTTGCGGCGACGCGTGCCGAGTGTAAGCTTATTTTCACGGGGTTTGTAAAAAACGAAAAACACTGTGAAAACAGCTATCTTGGACAGTTGACAGTGGACAGTGGACAGTTGACAGTGGACAGTGGACAGTTGACAGTTGACAATGGACAATTGACAGTTGACAGTGGACAGTTGACAGTTGGTGGACAGTTGACAGATGAGATGATTGAAAATATAAAGGCGGTATACCCCCGCGTAGTGTTGGGAACTATACCGCGCAAGGTTACCGCCACACAAGTAGGCGTTGCGCGACCGCTACAGGCGAAAGCAGAATATGACGAGCCGAGTATATTCCCGAGAAACCCCTCGTTCCACGGGTTCCGTCGATTGACCGGGAAAAAGCGCGGCGACGCTTACCACAAGGCAATGGAGCTGATTGACTTTTCCAAAGGTGATTATATCGGGCAATTGAAGAGCTTCGAAAAACGATTCACCTCTATAGAATATAACGCTATTAATCACGCGGATATAAACCGCTTTTTTATGTCAAAACTCGGTCAAAGAGCCGTTAAAAGCAAAAAGCTCGTTAAAGAATATAAGCTCTACACCGAAATAGAGCTCACAGATGTATACCCCGATTACAAAGGCGCGAGCTTCCCCGATAAACCGTTTGTACAAGGAATTGCGGATATGTTTTTTTATGAAGACGGCGAAATAGTTTTAGTCGACTATAAAACTAATCGCAATTCATCTCCCGAAAAGCTTTCGAACGAATATAAAGGACAATTGTCTGTTTATAAAAAGGCGATTGAGGAAATGACGGGCGTTCGTGTAAAAGAATGTCTGTTATACTCGTTTGAATTAGGTGAGATTGCATTATATATATGAATTGTTTTTAGTTGTGACAGGATATTATTATACAAGATATTGTATTTTTGTGTATAATTGCCAAAAAACGGGGCAAAATTAATTGAAATTTATATAAATATTTTTTCAATAAAAGTGTTGACTTTTAACAGCGTTTTGTGATATAATTCGATTTGTGCCGTTTTGAAGGCGGTTAAAAAGCGGTTTTTTCGCCGCTTAAAAAATATAGAAAGAAACACACGGCGGCGTGTATGAGAATATACCGGAGAGATTTTCCGATTTGTGAAGGGCTTGGAAAGGAAAGTAGATATGGCAGTTAAAGAAAAGGTACGAATTAAGGTAAAAGGTTACGAACACAGTCTTGTTGACACGGCGGCGTCAAAGATAATCGAGACCGCAAAGAGAAGCGGTTCGCGAGTTGCGGGGCCGATTCCGTTGCCTACGGACAAGGAGATAATAACCATTTTGCGCGCGGTTCATAAATATAAGGACAGCCGCGAACAATTCGAGCTTAAGACACATAAACGCCTAATAGACGTAATACGTCCCACCAATAAAACGGTGGAAGCGTTACAATCGCTTGAGCTTCCCGCCGGCGTCGATATATCAATGGAATTTTGACGAAACAATTGACAGTTGACAATTGACGAAACAGTTGACAGTTTGTTAATAAAGTAGGTAGATTTGGATTTAAGTTATGTTGGGGAGACCAACCAATGACAGAAATATTATTAATGAGGGGGAACCCGAGATGAAAAAAGGATTAATCGGGAAGAAAATCGGCATGACGCAGGTTTTCGATGAAAACGGAAGGGTTATTCCGGTAACGGTAATTGAAGCGGGGCCATGCGTAGTGGTTCAAAAAAAGACCGATGTAAACGACGGTTACGAAGCGGTACAAATCGGTTTCGGCGATATTTCTCCAAAGGGAGTGAACAAACCGAGACAGGGGCATTTTAAGAAGAACGATGTACCTTTTAAAAGAACGCTCAGGGAGTTCAGGCTTGATGATATATCGACAATTGACGTCGGCGACATTCTTAAAGCGGACGTTTTTGAAGCCGGCGATGTAATTGACGTCAGCGGAATCAGCAAGGGTAAAGGGTTCCAAGGTGTTATTAAACGTCACGGTGCGTCGAGGATAAAAGAAACCCACGGTTCGGGGCCGGTACACAGACACGCGGGTTCTATGGGAGCTTGTTCAAGTCCGTCGAGAATTTTCAAGGGAATGAAAATGCCGGGACATATGGGAACCGATAGGATAACAATACAAAATTTGACGATTGTTAAGGTGGACGCCGAAAATAATCTGATTGCAATAAAAGGCGCGATTCCCGGCCCAAAAAACGGAATCGTTTGTATCACCGACGCGGTCAAAGCTATTTAGGAAACAGAGTTAGGAGGAATAGACAATGGCAGATGTTAAAGTTTACGATATGTCAGGAAAAGAGACTTCTACTCTGACGGTAAGCGATGATATTTTCGGGATTGAACCGAATAAAGAAATAATGCACGCGGCGGTTGTTAATTACCTCGCCAATCAAAGGCAGGGAACACAATCGACCTTAACGAGAACAGAGGTTCGCGGCGGCGGCAAAAAGCCTTGGCGACAAAAGGGAACCGGTCGCGCAAGACAAGGCTCGACACGAAGCCCACACTGGAGACACGGCGGCGTTGCGCTCGGCCCTAAGCCGAGGAGTTATCGTTACTCACTCAATAAAAAGGTCAGACGTATCGCTATGAAATCGGCACTTTCGTCTAAGGTGGGTTTAGGAGAAATGCTCGTTTTAGACGGATTAAAAATGGACGAGTTTAAAACAAAAACAATAGTCAAAATGATGAGCGATTTAAACGTAGACAGAAAAGCGTTGCTCGTTCTTGACGGTGTTGATAAAATGATTATCAAGAGCGCGTCGAATATTCCGGGTGTTAAAACAACATTAGTGAATACGCTTTGCGTTTATGATATTCTCAATCACGATAAGCTAATCGTCGTCAAAGACGCGGTGGCTAAAATTGAGGAGGTGTATGCGTAATGCAGTTTATACCGCAGGATATAATACTGAGTCCGGTTATCACCGAGCGTTCAAACGATAATCTGATTCAAGGGAAGTACACCTTTAAGGTTGATAAAAGAGCAAATAAAATTGAGATAAAAAAAGCCGTTGAAGCTTTGTTCGCCGGCGTTAAGGTTTCTAAGGTTAACACAATGAACGTCAGAGGACAGTTAAGACGTCAAAGAATGAAACAAGGTTATACGGCAAGTTGGAAAAAAGCAATCGTGACTTTGGCAGAGGGGTCTAAGACAATTGAATTCTTCGACGGAATGAATTAAGAGGAGATATTTGTAATGGCAATTAAATTTTATAAGCCGACTACGCCGGGGCGCAGAGGAATGTCTGTTGTAGATTATTCGGGGCTTTCTAAGGTCAAACCCGAAAAGAGCCTTCTGACACCTGTTAAGAAACATTCGGGACGAAGCGCGGGCGGCGAGATTACCGTAAGACATAAGGGCGGCGGTAACAGAAAAAAATACAGAATCATTGATTTTAAACGCAATAAATTAGATATGGACGCTACGGTTTTAACTCTTGAGTATGACCCTAACCGTACATCGTTCATAGCGTTGGTCGAGTATGAGGACGGCGAAAAGCGTTATATTATTGCACCCGATAAATTAGAGGTGGGTAATGTAATCCGCGCGGGTGCCGGCTCGGATATCAAAATCGGTAACGCGATGAAGCTCGCCGATATGCCCTTGGGTACGGTCGTTCACAATGTTGAGCTTTATCCGGGTAAGGGCGGTCAGTTGGTGAGAAGCGCGGGAAATTCCGCACAGCTTATGGCTAAGGAAAACTCAATGGCACTTTTGAGATTGCCGAGCGGGGAATTACGCAATGTATCCGCTAAGTGTATGGCTACGATAGGAACGGTTTCAAACCCCGACCACGGCAATGTAAATCTCGGTAAAGCCGGTCGAGTTCGCCATATGGGTATTAAACCCACGGTACGCGGTTCGGTAATGAACCCCTGTGACCATCCGCACGGCGGTGGCGAGGGTAAATCGCCCGTCGGAAGACCCGGCCCCGTAACACCTTGGGGTAAGCCCGCATTAGGATACAAAACACGTAAAACAAACAAGAGTTCGGATAAGTTTATTGTCAAACGCAGAGGTAAAAAGTAAGCAAGGTCAGAACAAGAGCGCAGCTTGACGAGTTTGCAAAACAAGAGCGCAGCTTGACGAGTTTGTAAAACAAGAGCGTAGCTTGACGACGAGGTTGTAAAACAAGAGCGTAGCTTGACGACGAGGTTGTAAAGCAAATTATATATTATATAAATGAGGTTTTAATATGAGCAGAAGCGTAAAAAAAGGGCCATATGTTCAAGAAGCGTTGTTAAAACGCGTTCAGGCGATGAATAAAGCGCAGGAGAAAAAAGTTCTTGTCACATGGAGTCGCGCAAGCACTATATTCCCCGATTTTATCGGTCACACTTTTAATGTTCACGACGGCAGAAGGCATATTCCGGTTTATGTAACCGAGGATATGGTCGGACATAAGCTGGGCGAATTTGCACCGACAAGAACCTACAGAGGTCACGCCGGAAGTAAAACCACTAAGAAGTGATAAAGGCAGAACAAGAGCGAAGGAGAGAGAAAATGGAAGCAAGAGCTGAACTTAAATTTATTCGCATTTCACCGCGAAAGGTCAAGATTGTGCTTGATTTAATAAGAAATAAGAAATGTGAAGAGGCTATGGCTATATTGAAGCATACACCTAAATCCGCGAGCGAGCCTTTGCAAAAGCTTCTTAAATCGGTTATGGCAAACGCGGAGAATAATCACGAAATGGATTTATCCGAATGTTACATTTCCGAGTGTCATTGTGGGCCGGGGGTTATTTTAAAGAGAATAAGACCTAAAGACCACGGACGCGCACACAGAATTTTTAAAAGAACGTCGCACGTTGTTTTAGTATTAAAAGAAGCTGAACAGGCGTAAATAATATAATCTATGTTTATAGAGAAATAGTAAGGGGAAAAGTATGGGACAAAAGGTTAATCCGCACGGACTTAGAGTCGGTGTTATAAAAGATTGGGATTCTCGTTGGTTTACGGGGAAGAGGGATTTCGGAGATACTTTAGTTGAGGATTTCATGATTCGTAAGTATCTTCTGTCGAAAACTTATTCCTCGGATAAATCACCCGTGCCTATGAAGCCGGGCATTGCGAATGTTGAAATTGAGCGCGACGCAACAAAGATAAAGGTATTTGTTCATACCGCGAAGCCCGGGCTTTTGATTGGGCAAAAGGGCGCGGAGATTGAAAAAATTCGCGTTGCGATTGAGAAGATAACCAAAGGAAAACCGGTCAACCTCAATATAGTTGAAATAAAAGATATAGACCTCACGGCTAAATTGGTAGCGGAGGATATAGCGAGACAGCTTGAGGCGCGTTCTTCGTTCAGGCGCGTGTTAAAAATGAGCATTAAACGCACAATGGACGCCGGCGCGCACGGAATAAAGACAATGGTATCCGGGCGACTCGGCGGAGCGGAAATTGCGCGTTCGGAAAGTTATCACGAGGGTACAATCCCCTTGCATACAATCCGCGCAGATATTGATTATGCAACCGCCGAAGCAAATACAACTTATGGTATAATCGGCGTAAAGGTATGGATTTATAAGGGCGAGGTTCTCAAAGGCGAGGCGGGTGCAAAGCAACGTCAAATTGCCGACAGAACAAAGAAACGCCGCGATGACCGCCCGAGAGGTGAGCGTCGTGACCGCAACGACCGCCAAGGCGGATTCAGGGGCAGAGACGGCGACAGACAGGGTGGAAGATTTGGCGGCAGAGACGAAAGACCGACGGGGCCGAGACCACAAGGCGGATTCAGAAACACCCCCGCTCCCAAACCGGCGGCAGCCCCCGCTCCCGAAGCAGAGGCGACAACACCCGAACAGGCGGCTCCCGCAGAAGAATAAGCGTTCAGAGCGGATAATTAAGTAATTAGGCACAGAGGAGAGATAAAAATGTTAATTCCTAAAAGAGTTAAATATAGACGTCAACATCGCGGACGTATGACCGGTAAAGCGACTCGCGGCAACACGGTCAGCAATGGCGAATACGGGTTACAGGCGACAGAGCCGTCTTGGATTACTTCTAATCAAATAGAAGCCGCACGTATCGCTATGACGCGTTACATTAAGCGCGGCGGGCAGGTTTGGATTAAGATTTTCCCGCATAAGCCCGTTACCGAGAAGCCGGCAGAAACCCGCATGGGTTCCGGTAAAGGTTCACCCGAATACTGGGTGGCGGTTGTGAAGCCGGGTCGGGTTATGTTCGAAATCGCCGGCGTTCCCGAAGAAACGGCAAGAGAGGCTATGCGTCTCGCAATGCACAAGCTTCCGGTAAAATGTAAATTTGTTAAAAGAGAAGACAGTATTAATGACGCCTCGGAAAAGGAGGTCGGTGAATAATGAAAATAAACGCAAATGAATTCAGAGACCTTTCGGAACAAGAACTCGACAGTAAGGTCAACGAGCTTAAACAGGAACTCTTTAATCTCCGTTTTCAGCTTGCAATAAATCAGCTCGATAATCCTATGAGGGTTAAAGCTGTTAAAAGGCAGATTGCAATTATTAAAACAATCCAACGTGAGCGTCAGCTTTCTGACGCGGTGAACGGTTAAGGGGGCGAGGGAGAATAAATGAGCGATACAATTACAAGAAATTTGAGAAAAACGAGAGTAGGAATGGTTTCCTCAAACAAAATGGACAAAACAATTGTCGTAGAAATTGAGGATAAGGTTCGTCATCCGTTATACAAAAAAATCGTTAAACGTACAATTAAGTTTAAGGTACACGATGAAGAGAACACCTGTAATGTCGGCGATAAGGTCGAGATTATGGAGACCCGCCCGCTTTCTAAGGAAAAACGGTGGAGATTGGTTAATGTACTCGAGCGCGCAAAATAGGCTGTACTCGCGGAATATAGGCGGAATATAGAAAGTGTGGCTTAACGAGAGTAGGCAGTTCTTTAGAGAAAGGGTAAGAAAATGATACAGATGCAATCGCGGCTTAAAGTTGCCGACAATACGGGCGCAAAAGAAATAATGTGCATTAGAGTGTTGGGCGGTACCCGCAGAAAATACGCTAATATCGGCGATGTGATTGTTGCGTCGGTCAAGAAGGCGAGTCCCGGCGGTACGGTCAAAAAAGGCGAGGTGGTCAGATGCGTAATTGTTCGCTCGGCTACCGGTGTTCGCAGAGCAGACGGCACATATATTCGTTTTGACGAAAACGCTGCCGTTTTAATAAAAGAAGACAAGAATCCAAGAGGAACGCGTATTTTCGGGCCGGTGGCAAGAGAACTCCGCGAAAAAGAATATATAAAAATTCTTTCCTTAGCTCCGGAGGTGCTGTAATGAATAGCTTACACGTAAAAAAAGGGGATACGGTCGTTTTATTAACGGGAAAGTATCAAGATAAGTTTACCAAGCCGGGCGTCAGAAGAAAAGGCAAGGTTGTCGGGGTAAGCCCAAAAGAGGGTAAGGTTATTGTCGAGGGGATTAATAAGGTAAAAAAACACGTTAAACCGAGACAAATGGGACAACCCGGCGGTATAATTGATGCCGAGGCACCGATTTATGCCTGTAAGGTTCAAATTGTTTGCCCGAAATGTGACAAGCCGACGCGGGTCGGTCACAGCTTTAAAGAAGTCAAGGGCGAGACGGTCAAGATAAGAATTTGCAAAAAATGCGGCGCGACGCTATAAACGACATAAACAATTATGTTTTTATGCTAAGCGGAGTGGTGGGGTGTAGTTGTTACAAATCCCGCTTCCGAAAAGGAGATTAACAAAAATGGCAAGATTGAAGGCTTATTATAAGGAAACGGTTGCACCACAGCTTTTTAAGAAATTTGGGTATAAAAGCGTAATGCAGATTCCTAAAATTGATAAAATAACGATTAACGTAGGCTGTGGAGAGGCAAAGGATAACTCTAAGGTTATAGACAGCATTATGAGAGATTTGAAGGATATCACCGGGCAACAACCGGTAGTATGTCTCGCAAAAAAATCCGTCGCTAACTTTAAGCTTCGTGAAGGAAACCCGATAGGCGTTAAGCTCACGCTTCGCGATAAAATCATGTACGAGTTTCTCGACAGATTTTTCAATGTGGCGTTACCTCGTGTAAGAGACTTCCGCGGAATTAATCCCAATTCGTTTGACGGACGCGGTAATTATTCGGTGGGCGTTAAGGAACAGTTAATTTTCCCCGAAATCGAATACGATAAAATTGATGCAATCAGGGGAATGGACATAAACTTTGTAACGACGGCAAAAACCGACGAGGAAGCAAAAGAGTTGTTGACATTAATGGGCGCGCCGTTCGCTAAATAATTAAGAAGCATATGTTCGTAGAGCCTTTTTGCGGCTCGGAAAGGTATAGTCATAATTATGGCAAAGAAATCAATGATTGCGAAACAAAAAAGAGAGCCGAAGTTTTCGACGAGAGCTTATAACAGATGTAAGCTTTGCGGAAGACCGCACGCATATTTGCGTAAGTTCGGCGTATGCAGAATTTGTTTCCGTGAATTAGCATATAAGGGGCATATCCCCGGCGTAAGAAAATCATCATGGTAAGCCAAACAAAAGCGTAAACTCGACGGCGAGCGCGCTTGGCGAGTATCCATTTTATGAGGGAGGAAAAGAAAATGAAAGTTACCGACACAATCGGAGATATGCTTACGAGAATTCGTAACGCTAATTCGGCAAAGCACCCTATCGTTGATATCCCCTGTTCCAACGAGAAGAAACAAATTGCACAAATTCTTCAAGACGAGGGATATATAAAGAATTTCAGAATTATTGAAGACAATAAACAGGGTGTTTTAAGAATTGTTTTGAGATATACCGAGGACAAGGGACAGGTTATAACCGGTTTAAGAAGGGTTTCTAAACCCGGCTTGCGAATTTATTCAAATTCGCGCGAAATGCCGAAGGTTATGAAGGGTCTCGGGATTGCCATTGTGTCTACCTCAAAGGGTATTATGACCGACAGAAGAGCAAGAGCCGAACAGGTGGGCGGCGAAGTTCTCGCGTTTGTCTGGTAGGTAAACAAGAGCTTACGGTAGCGCGAGCAGGTTGACGGCTCTGCCGACAAGCAGGTGAGCGCGGACGAGAGCTTGACGTGTACGGTTATAATTTGAATTAACATTTGTAAATATATAAGGGGAGATTCCAAGATGTCAAGAATTGGTAAAACGCCCATAACGGTTCCGACCGGGGTAGATGTGAAAATTGACGGTTGCTCGGTGACCGTAAAAGGCCCAAAGGGTACTCTTTCAAGAGAGTTTCAACCGTCTATGAAAATAACGCTCGACGGGGGAGTGATTACTGTCGTTCCCGAAACCGAAAGCAAGACCGACCGTTCACTGCACGGGTTGACGAGAACGCTTATTAACAACATGGTAACCGGCGTTACCGTCGGCTTTAATAAAGAACTCGAGATTCAAGGTGTCGGATATCGTTGTCAGAAAAAGGGAAAAGACCTCGATTTAAATTTGGGGTTCTCGCACCCGGTAATTGTTTCCGACACGGCGGACATAACCATAGAAGCACCCGGCCCCAATAAAATTATTATCAGCGGTATTGATAAGCAAAAGGTCGGACAATTTGCCGCCGAAGTAAGAAGCTTGCGCCCCCCCGAGCCATATAAGGGCAAGGGTATCAGATATGTCGATGAGGTTGTCAGACGTAAAGAGGGTAAAGCCGGTAAGGGTAAAGCTTAACGGGTGGCTAAAGCTTAACAAAAGAGGCTTATGCTTTATTAAAGTTCAGTTTAGCATATAGGAGAAATGGTGTTATGATTAAACAAATAAATAAAAACGCGAACAGACTTCGCAGACATAAAAGAGTAAGAGGCAAAATAAGCGGAACGGCGGCTCGTCCGCGTTTAAATGTGTTCCGTTCGGCGAACCATATGTACGCACAGTTGATTGATGACGACAAAGGCGTTACAATTTGCGCGGCGTCAACTACCGAGAAAGGCTTTACCGAGTCGGGCGGGAATGTTGAGGCGGCGAAAAAAATCGGAATGACGATTGCCGAAAAGGGCAAAAAGGTCGGTATAACCGAGGTTGTGTTTGACCGCTCGGGTTATATTTATCACGGTCGTGTTGCGGCTTTAGCAGAGGGCGCGCGCGAAGGCGGACTTAAGTTTTAAAGATATTATTTTAATAATTTTTATGTAACGATTAACAGTTATATTAAAGGGAGATTTAGTATGGCATTATTAAATGCAAACGATTATAAGCTTACCGAAAAGGTGGTAAATATTAAGCGCGTATCTAAAACCGTAAAGGGCGGAAGAATCATGAAAATATCCGCGCTCGTGGTTGTAGGCGACGGAAACGGTATCGTAGGGTTCGGAATGGGCAAGTCTAACGAAGTCCCCGATGCAATTCGTAAGGGCATGGAGGACGCTAAGAAGAATTTGACCAAAATTACCCTCAAAGGTACAACCATTCCGCATGAATTTGTCGGCAAATACGGCGCGGGAGAGGTTTTGCTTAAACCGGCACCCGAAGGAACGGGCGTAATCGCGGGCGGCCCGGTTCGCGCAGTTGTCGAGGCGGCGGGAATTAAGAATATCCGTACAAAATCTCTGCGTTCAAATAATCCTTGTAATGTTGTCAGAGCAACTATGCAGGGGTTGCTCGCCATGAGAGACGCGGAAGAGGTTGCACAGCTAAGAGGGAAAACGGTTAAACAGATTTTAACCGCGAAGGCGTGACGACAATTGACAGTTGACAGTTTTTTAGTTTTAATAGGGGAGATAGATTATTATGAGGATTAAGCTTGTTAAGTCTTTGATAGGACGTAAGGATTCGCATATTGCGACGGCTAAATCGTTGGGGCTTAAAAAAATCGGAGATGTCACCGAACAGCCGGACAATGACGCTACAAACGGAAAGATTAAACATATTTCTTATTTAATAGAGGTACTGTAATGAAATTGCATGAATTATCACCCGCTAAGGGTTCAAACAGAGAAACTAAGCGCATTGGGCGCGGACACGGTTCCGGTTGGGGTAAAACCTCGGGAAAAGGTCACAAAGGACAATGGGCGCGTTCGGGCGGCGGGGTAAGACCCGGGTTTGAAGGCGGTCAGACCTCTCTTGCGCGGCGTATGCCTAAAAGAGGCTTTAACAACGTGTTTAAAACCGAATACGCAGTTATAAATGTCCGCGATTTGGAAAAGCGTTTTGAATCGGGTGACTTTGTTGATGAAAAAGCTATTATTGAGTCGGGGTTGATTAAAAAGCCGTTGGACGGGATTAAAGTTCTCGGAACGGGCGACCTTACAAAAAAATTAACGGTTAAGGTCACAAAAATCTCCGAATCTGCTAAGAATAAAATCAACGGTGCGGGCGGACAGGCGGAGGAGCTTCCCGAAAAGGCGAAATTCTTCCCCGATAACAAAAACGCAAAAAAACGCGCCGAAGAAAAAGCTAAATTTACAAAAGCTTAAATTTGAAAGCCCGACAAAGCTTTGTCGGGTTAGCGGGTGAATTAACAGTTTGCTTGTAAGCTCTTGTTTTACGAAAGGGTAAAAGTGATATAATGTTCGGTGTATTTATAAACGCATGGAAAATAACCGATTTACGTAAAAAAATTCTTTTTACGATATTTATAATAACAATATTCCGTTTAGGGGCGCATATATTCGTTCCTTTTATCGCACCCGACGCAATGTGGGATTTAATGGGCGGCGGCGCGGACGGAACATTGATGGACTTTTTTAACTCCATTACGGGCGGCGGTCTCGGCAGAGGTGCTTTATTCGCAATGTCGATAACGCCATACATCAACGCTTCGATTATTGTACAGTTGTTGACCGTGGCGATTCCGGCTCTTGAGCGTATTCAAAAAGAGGGCGAGGAAGGGCAGAAAAAGATTAACAGAATTGTTAAATTTTTAGCTTTGGGAATAGGACTTTTTCAGGCGACCGCGTTTTATTTCGCGCTTAATGCCGCGCACAATAATGCCGTGGCGAGGGGAGCGGGTAAGGTTTTAGCGTATACCGACGGACTTCCCGGGTTCCTCGTAGCCGTTACGATAATCGGTTGTTTTACCGCGGGCGCGTCGCTCATTATTTGGTTGGGCGAACAAATTACCGACAGAGGTATAGGCAACGGAATCTCTATGATACTTTTCGCGGGTATTATTTCGTCCATACCGGGCGAGATATTTAACCTTTTTGAACAGGCGCGGATGGGCGGCGCAATTGAAATCGTTTTTGCACCGTTGACGCTTGTAATCTATATCGCTATGATAGGGTTTGTTGTATTGATGACAAATGCCGAGCGTCGAATCCCCGTACAATATGCAAAGCGACAGGTCGGGCGAAAAATGTACGGCGGACAAAGCTCACATATTCCCATTAAAGTCGCAATGTCGGGTGTAATGCCGATTATCTTTGCGATGTCGATTATGAGCCTTCCGCAGACGATACTCCACTTTTTCGGAATTAACGCGCAAACGCTTGCCGCAAAAGCCGAGCTATCGAGCTTAGACAGATTTTGGCTGTCGTTCCTGAACACATTTAACATGGGTTCGTGGATTTATGCCTTCTTCTATTTCCTTTTGATTATAGGGTTTAATTACTTCTATGTGGCTACACAGTACAACCCCGTTGAAATCGCCAATAACCTGAAAAAGAACAACGGTGCGATTCCCGGGTATCGACCGGGAAAACCGACGGCGGATTTTATCAACAACTCGCTTTCTAAAATTACCTTTATCGGCGCAATATTCCTCGGTATTATTGCAATATTCCCGATAGTGTTCACTAAAATCACAGGTTATGTGGGCGCGAACGGCGGACAGGGTATGAGGGGATTATCGCTCGGCGGTACAACTATTCTTATCGTAGTAAGCGTCGCGCTCGAAACAATGAGAACGCTTGAAAGCCAAATGATGATGCGTCACCACAAGGGCTTCCTTGAATAAGAAACTTACGGTTTCTGCGAGAGTCGCCGACAAATAAAATTTAATATACGGACTTGTTTCGACAGTTTAATTTATAAAAAGGGTGTATAGTATATGAATATGATATTTTTAGGGGCCCCGGGTTCGGGAAAAGGAACACAGGCAGAAGTAGTCAGCGAGAAATTAAATATTCCGGCTATTTCTACCGGCAATATGCTCCGCGAAGCGGTAAAAAACGGTACGCCCGCGGGACTCGCCGCACAAGCGTATATGGTTAAAGGCGACCTCGTTCCCGACGAAACGGTAATCGGTATTATTCAGGAAAGAATCGCAAAAGACGATGCAAAAAAAGGATTTATTCTTGACGGCTTTCCGCGTACCGTTGAACAGGCGAAGGCACTCGAGGATATGGGGATAAATATTGATTTGGCGGTTGAGATTGCCGTAGCGGACGAAAAAATCTGTAAACGAATGGGCGGAAGACGGGTTTGTGAAGCTTGCGGCTCATCGTATCATGTTGAGTTTAAACCGACAAAGGTTGAAGGAAAGTGTGACATTTGTCCGGGTAATGTGGTTCAACGTGTTGACGACAAGCCCGAAACGGTGTTATCGCGACTCGAGACCTATCACGAAAAAACAGAACCGTTGAGGGATTTTTATAGCGAACGCGGCAAGCTTAAATCGGTTCCGGGACAAGAAGAAATTGCCGATACTACGGCTCTTACTTTAAAAGCGATTGGCGTTTAATGTACGGTTTTCCGAGAAGAATGGCGTCCTCGCGCGGACGGATTATTATAAAGACGCCGAGAGAAATCGGCTTTATGATGAAGGCGGGCGAGATTGCGGCGGAGGCTTTGAATCACGCGGGACAAAGGATTGCGCCGGGCATAAGCACCTGGGAGCTTAGTCGTGTGATTGGCGACTTTATCAAGATGAAGGGTGCGAAACCGTCATTCAAGGGGCTATACGGCTTCCCCGGCAACGCTTGTATATCAATTAACGCCGAATTAATACACGGAATCCCGGCGAGAAAACGCTTTATACGAGCGGGCGATATAGTTTCGATTGATTTAGGCGCGTACAAGGACGGTTATCACGGTGACCTTTCCGCGACATTCGCCTGTGGTACAATTCCCGCACAAACGGAAAAGCTCCTGAGGGTTACGGAAACGGCGTTACAGGATGCAATAAAACAATGTGTTTCGGGGAACAGAATCGGCGACCTTTCAAATGCAATTCAGACCCGCATTGAGGGCGGAGGGTTTTACATTCCCGATGATTACCTCGGACACGGAATAGGGCGCGAATTACACGAAGACCCGAGTATTCCGAACATAGGAACGGCGGGAAGAGGGCCGCGTCTGACTCCGGGAATGACGCTCGCCATTGAACCTATGGCAAATACCACCACAAAGAAAACAAAAATTCTTCGAGATGAGTGGACGGTTGTTGAAGGAAACGGGAATCTGTCGGCACATTTTGAACATACGGTGATAATTACGAGCGGTGAACCCGTAATTATGACCCAATTAAAATAAATTAGATAATTCATGGAAAATTTAGAATACCGTCTCGCAATAAGCTCGGCGGGACACGATAAGGGAAGCTGGTACGCGGTTGTCGCCCGTGAAGCGGGGGTTGTATATATTGCAGACGGCAGACGGCGTAAGCTTAAATCACCAAAAAGAAAAAACATAAAACACATCGAATTAACAAACAAAACGATAAGGTTGGATTTTTATACGGATAAATCATTGAGGAAGGCTCTGTGGGGTTACAACTTTAACGGCGACGGCGAAAGAGCGGAGATGAATCCGGAAATTGAGGACGGGAATTGAGAAGAGGTGAGGTTCTTGGCTAAAGATAAAGATGATGTAATTGAGGTTGAGGGTGTGATTCTCGAGGCGTTACCCAATGCTATGTTTAAGGTTGAGCTTTCTAACGGGCATAAAATTTTAGCGCACGTAAGCGGGAGACTCAGAATGAATTATATACGCATACTTCCGGGGGATAAAGTAACAATCGAAATGTCGCCTTATGATTTGACAAAGGGGCGCATAACCTGGAGAGCGAAATAAAAGCAAAATGAGAGCGAAATGAGAAGTTATCGACTATACTTTGCAGGTAAAGCGGCTATAAGCAAC
Organism: Oscillospiraceae bacterium; assembly: GCA_009783205.1. Lineage (GTDB taxonomy): Bacteria > Bacillota > Clostridia > Oscillospirales > Ruminococcaceae > Ruminiclostridium_E. Next base: position 33,030 of record WRHO01000008.1, on the reverse strand, counting down.
CTGTCTTAAGGAGGGAAAGAATATGAAAGTCAAACCATCGGTTAAGCCCATGTGCGATAAGTGTAAAATTATCAAACGTCACGGTAAGGTAATGGTTATCTGTAAAGAGCCTAAGCATAAGCAAACGCAAGGGTAATAATAGGGAGGAATAAAGATTATGGCAAGAATTTCCGGTGTGGATTTACCGAAAGCTAAGCGTGTCGAGATAGGCTTGACATATGTTTTCGGAATAGGCAGAAAAACATCAAACGATATTTTGGCGGCGGCGGGAGTTAATCCCGATACACGCGTTAAAGACCTCACCGATGCCGAGGAAGCAAAAATCCGTGAAGTGATTGATGCGAACGGCTATATGGTAGAGGGTGATTTGCGGCGTGAAACCGCGCTCAACATAAAAAGGTTAATTGAGATTAACTGTTACCGCGGAACCCGTCATCGTAAGGGCTTACCCGTACGCGGTCAGCGAACAAAGACAAACGCGAGAACGAGAAAAGGCCCGCGTAAAACAATCGCTAATAAGAAAAAGTAATGTAAACAAGAGCAGAGTGATTCCGCAGAATGGATTCATTCCATTCGCAGAAATAACGAAGCTTGACGAGGTTAGTAAAGCTTAACAAGAGCGGAGGAGTATTAATAATGGCAGCAACAAAAAGCGGCGGTAAAAAACCGGTTATCCGCAGACGGCGGGAACGTAAGAATATTGAGAACGGTTCCGCTCATATTCAATCGACATTCAACAATACAATAGTCACCATTACCGACTTACACGGTAACGCTTTATCGTGGGCGTCGGCTGGGGGATTAGGGTTCAGAGGTTCGAGAAAATCCACCCCATTTGCGGCTTCGTCGGCGGCGGAAACTGCGGCAAAAGCGGCTATGGAACATGGACTTAAAACGGTTGAGGTATATGTAAAGGGGCCCGGCTCCGGAAGAGAGGCGGCAATACGCGCTTTACAAACGGCGGGGCTTGAGGTAAGAATGATTAAGGACGTTACACCCATTCCGCATAACGGGTGCAGACCGCCCAAACGCAGACGCGTATAACGGGCAATTAATTAAAAAGCGCGGCGACTCGACGCGCAGTCGGATTTTAATTTCGATATTTATTTTAAAGGAGAAAGTTTTAAATGGCAGTTTACAGAGAACCGATTTCTAAAAAATGTAAATCCTTGGGAATAAGCCCGGCAGTTCTCGGCTACACCCAAAAGAAGGAAACGAGGCGTAAATTCGGCGCGGGAAGCAATATGCGTAAAAAGGTTTCCGAATACGGATTACAGCTTAAGGAAAAGCAAAAGCTTAAATTTATATACGGCGTTCTTGAAAAACAGTTCTATCGTTATTATGAACTCGCCCTCAAGGAAACGGGCGTTACCGGCGAGAACCTTTTATTGTTGCTCGAATCGCGGCTCGATAATGTTGTTTACAGAATGAATATGGCTATTACAAGGCGCGAGGCTCGACAATTGGTCGGACACGGACATTTTACCGTAAACGGAAAACGGGTTGATATTCCTTCGTACAGAGTGAAGGTCGGCGACGTTATAGCGTTGCATGAGGGCAGTAAGAAAAGCGCGAAGTTCGAGCAAATTATAGAGTTGACCCACGGCAGAACGGCACCGCAATGGTTAGATGTCAACAGAGAAGCGAGAAGCGCGACGGTAGTGAGAAAGCCTTTACGGGAAGAACTCGACTTTGAAATTCAGGAGAACTTGGTAATAGAGCTTTATTCAAAATAATTTTCTCTATGAAAGGAGAGTTATTGAAATATGCTTGAAAGAATCGAAAAAGCGGATATTGAAACAATCAAACTTAAACCCGACGGAACCTATGGTATGTTTTGTCTTGAACCTCTCGAATGTGGGTTCGGCAACACAATCGGAAACAGTTTAAGAAGAGTATTATTATCATCGTTACCGGGCGTAGCGGTAACATCTATAAAAATTTCGGGTACAGATGGACAAATAGAACACGAGTTTTCTACTATACCGGGAGTTAAAGAGGACGTAACGGAGATTATCCTTAATGTTAAGGGTTTATTGGCAAAAATGCACGGCGATTGTCCTAAAACGGTTTATATTAACGCAGAGGGCGAATGTGAGGTTAAAGCGGGTAATATAGAAGCGGACAGCGAGATTGAGATTATTGACCCCGATATTCATATCGCAACATTGGGCGTCGACGCAAAGCTCTCTATGGAGCTTACATTCGACAACGGACGAGGATATACAAGCGCGGAAAAAAACAAACAACTTTTACAACAACAAATTATAGGCGTTATCCCGATAGACAGTATTTATACGCCCGTTCTTAAGGTGAATTATTCGGTAGAGAATACCCGCGTAGGACAGAGGACGGACTTTGATAAGCTTATTATCGAGGTGTGGACGGACGGAACAATGTCCGCGAAGGAAGCGGTATCATACGCGGCAAAGCTTTTATGCGAACATTTGATGCAGTTTGTCGGATTGTCTGACGAGATTAATCAACCCGAGCTTATGTCCGAGAAAGAGGACAAGAGCAAGGACAAGATACTCGAAATGACAATTGAAGATTTAGAATTGTCGGTTCGCTCGTTCAACTGTTTAAAGCGCGCCGGTATAAACACCGTTGACGATTTAATAAATAAGTCGCCGGAAGACATGATGAAGGTGCGTAACTTGGGTAAAAAGTCATTTGACGAGGTGCGCGAGACGCTTATATCGTTAGGGTTTGATTTAGCACCCAGCGAGTCGGATATTTAATATATCGGAAAGGTATGGTTATAGAAAAATGGCAATGAGGAAATTGGGGCGGACAACCGCGCATAGAAGAGCAATGCTCCGCGGTATGGTAACGCATTTTTTGGAGAACGGCAGAATGGAAACGACGGTGACCCGCGCAAAAGAGCTGCGGAGCGTTGTTGAAAAGGTTATAACAACCGGGAAAAAAACCGACCTTCACTCAAAGAGACAGGTGTATGCCTTTATAACAAAGGAAGATGTTGCTAAAGATTTATTTGATAAAATTGCACCGCGTTATGCCGACCGAAAAGGCGGATATACCCGCATAATTCGTATCGGTCCACGCAGGGGCGACGCGGCAGAAATGGCTGTCATTGAATTGGTTTAAAAAAACGCCGATAAATGTCGAAAGGGGTTGTTCGGGGTTACTGTTTTTGCGCGAGACGGCGATGATGTAAGTGATGATTATTGGGCTATCCTTTCAGCTATTATTAACAACAAGTGGAGGTAGTTAGTTTTTGATGAGAGATGACGGCGTTTTTGCAGGTATATAAAATAAAAAATGAATCCCGTATCTGAGCGGGATTTGTTTTTATTTTATTTGTCTTTAGTATAAATATTATTCAAATAAATCGCTATGACTTCCCGTGCGAGCCAATATCAATATTTTTTCATTGTCGCGTTCTATAATTTTGTATATCAATAACCAATCGGGCAAAATATGACACTCTCTATAACCTTTGTAATCCCCGATTAAAAAATGGTCATTATTTTTCGGCGGCAGAGGATTTTCGTTAAAAAGTTCTATAACTATTGCTTTTAACAAAGAAATATCTCTGTTTTGTTTTTTAATCAGCTTGTAATCACGTTTATATTGATTATGTCTTTCGATGTCATCAAGCATTTATTTTTCCTCTAACTCTTCAAATAATTCATCGGGGTTTTTAAAACGCTTCAATCCTTTTCCCGACTCAATTTCTTCAATGGCGGCTATGGTGGTGGCGTTGAAATTCTTACTTGTTGAAATCTCAAACGGTATTCGCCGTTCTCTTACAACAGTTTTTGCAAATATTGTTATTGCTGATGAAATAGAAAGCCCCATATCATCACAAACATTTGCAAAATCTTTTTTCAAATTAGGCTCAAGCCTTATGGTTGTTTGGTTCATCACTATCACCTCTTTTAAAACTATAATATATCATAAGTATATCATAACAATATACTATAGTCAAGGGTTAATAAACAAAAACCTAATGCCTTTTCCTAAATATCAAAAACTTGCTCAAAAGATAGTTACCCACTAAGATAAACACCTGTGCGATAAACGACATTATGTACATATTAAATTTTAAAACATCTACCGTTAAGAGCATGAAGCCGAGTTCCATAAAATAAGTGGTGAGGCGCGCACCGTAGAACGTCGCCGCCTGTTTAAACCAGTCGGCGGCTTTATTATCCTTATTTTGGAAGACAAAAACCTTATTCACTATAAACGCAAATGTCACCGCACAAATCCAGGCGACCGTCGTAGCGGCTAAGGTGGTCGCGCCGAGAAATTCGGGAGAGTATTGCTCAAACAAATACTGTGAGATAAACCGCGATGCTAATGACACAACGGTAGTCAACCCGCCAAAAAAAACATATGATATAATTTCGCGATATTTTTTATAAAGTTCTTTTATTTTATTATAAAACGTCATTTTTTACCCCTATTTAGCTCTTGTTAACAGCCCGTCAAGCCTATGGACGGGCAAAGCCCGCCCGCCGGCTCTTGTTAACCTACCAGTCAAGTATTATTTCACCACCGTCAAGAAACGATTGTACATTTTCGAGAAATCGCGTTGTATAAATATCGCGACAGGTGAATATAAGGTTGAAATCCGCCTCAATTACGCTACGCCGATTGTTCGATTTAGAAAACGTGATATTATTGCTCGTTCCGTCCCGATAGTAATACACAATGCGCGCAATTAAATCCCCACATTCGTCGTCGCCCGTAAACACCTTTTCGCCTCTCATGCTGAGTATAAATTGATACAAAAGCCCGAAGTTATCTCTGTCCTTATCCGAGAGAAGCTTTTGGTCGAGATAAACGGCGTTATTATCGGTATCACCTTCTATTTCAAAGTATAATCTTTTGTTCTCGGAAACATTTTCTGATTCGGGCGATTCGGGCGATTCGGGCGCGAAAATGATTATTTCGAGCGCGTCTAACGAATATATATACGGAGTAAGGAATGTGTCGGAAACGAGGTCATTTTGTGTAACCGTAAGCCACGGCAATGACGCGGGGTCGAACAATAAAAGCAGCTCGGGCGCGCAATTACTCTGCCCGTAATACCCCCCTTGAAACTCGTTGCCTATATTCAAAAGAAATGTATCGTCGCCCGCAACGACCTCAACACTACATAAAGGGTTAGACAACCCCGTAAGCTCATAATCAACCTCATCGGGCGCGACCCATAACACCTTACTCGCGGTAAGTCCGAATATACCGAATATGACGGGGGTCGATTTTTCGGGGTCAACCTCAATGTTTACCGGCGCGGTTAATCTGTGAGAATTAAATGTCTTCAATTCCTCGAGCGATTTTTCGGGAATGGCTTCTATAACGATTGTTGAAAAAGCTTCTTCACTCTCACCCTCTCCATTACGCCGTTCAATTGTAACGGATTTGATTAAAGGCGCGTCGTGTGAATTGTACTGTGGGAAAGCCAACCGCTCTATATAATCGTGTCGCTCGTTGAAAAAAGGATTAACCCTATTCGCGTCGACCGCATATACGGTATTATCGTCCGCAGACATGAAGTAATAGGTTTGCGCGTCGGGCGAAGGCTCGCCAACAGCAAAGGCAAATGTATCGCCGTTGACGAAGCTCGCCTCAATTGTCACTAACGGGGTCGACAGCCCGTATTTGCTCAAATCCTCCGCATTCTCCTCGACCGTCATTGTCGCCGAAAGGTTAGCCGCGGCGTTTACCGTACTCAATAAGAACCCCTCATTATATGGTATTACCGCCTTTGAATCTTGTGTGCGTTCGTCAATTTCGGTAATACCGAGCGGATTTGTCGTGATAGTATAGCCGTCGTCCTTTTGATTTGCTATACGGATTAATACCACATCATCATCAGAAAAAGCGGTAAAAACGGTTGCGGTTACGGGCAACGGATTGTCGGAAGAGTCGGAATGCTTTTCGGACGGCTCGTCCTTCCCCCTTGTCAAAAAAAACACAAGGGTACCCAATATTACGAGCGCGATTAACGACAAAAGCGTCGTTCTTATACTTTTATTCACACCCGCCTCCTTTTCACCCAAACAAAAATCCCGATAAAAATAATTATACACGGCAAAAGTAAAGCAAATATAAACCCGATTGTTTTCGATTGTTTAGCGGTGATTTGAAACATGGCAACGGAGAAGGATTTTGGCGCGATTGTTATAATTTCCTCGCGTTGGATATTCTTCCCGTTGACCTCGTTTATCATATTGATAAAGTATTCGGCGTTATTTGCGTTACGCATTTCCATAAACCCCGGGTTAAAGATATATGAACCGCCAAAGGCTATCACCCTGCTCGAAATGACGTCGAGCTCCTCAAAGCGAATCTTACTGCTCATTATACCGACAGAATAAGCGTCGGTCTCCTCGGGCTTTTCGCCGCCCTCGTCAAAATCCTCAAAGGTGACTAATACTGCACCGTCGTGCGCCGATAAAATTGAGACGGTCTCGACATTCTGCCAAGCTTCATAAATACGGTAGGTGTAACGCAATAATTCGCCGAATATTTTATAATCGGGGTTAAGCCCTTCACCAAATTTGTCGGGCTTATAATACTGTATAGGGAAATCAATTCCGGCAACGGGGGCGGTGTACCGCGTGTCCGACTGCATAACATACGTCCGCTCAATACCAATCCCCCACTCCTCCAAAAAAGCGTCAATATTAGGCGTTTCCGCGCTTTGGTGGGCGATATACATAATGCTCTTTCCGAACGCTCCGCCGTTATCTAACCATTCCGCGAGCTTAGATACAGTATCAATTCCGTAGTCTGCATTAGGGCTGTCTGCGATTATAAAGTCGACCTCCGGCGGAATGTCGCCCGTAATAAGGTCGAGCGTTTGAATCGAATATGAGTTCATCTCAAGTAAAAAGTTCATTCGCTCGTTTTTTTGCTCCCCGTGTCCCGTCATAAACCCGACATGAACGGGACTCGTATCGGTTACGGACAATATTGCCGATAAAAACGCACTTTCTGCTCCCGCGGAAATATCGGCGTAAACATAATCGGACATTCCGAAGGTATAATACATCTGTACCTCTTCGCCCGAAATTGTGTTACCGCTGCTCAAGTCGTAATAGGTTATATTAAAATAGTCATTTGCGTCGAGGATTTTATGTCGCCCCGTATTTGCCGATTGTACAATTATCGAGCCGACGGATAGACGGTCATATTTTTTCGCAAAATCGGGGTTGGTCATAAGGTCTGTATACTTGAGAGATATATTACGGTTGGTTCCCGCAAAGCGTTTGAGAATTTCGTTGGTTTGGTTATAATACTCGCCCGTATTTGCAGAACCCGAGCCGCTTTTAAAATCGTTTTCGGTACTGCAAACCGTTATTGTGACGTTATCGGTTATGCCTTCGAGGAACCGCACCGTGTTTTCCCCTATAGAAAACATCTGTCCCGATGTGAAATCGAGCGTTGTATCAAATCGCTCTAAAATAAGCCCGACAATTATATTGATGAGTATAACCCCCGTTATAAATGCGGCGGTAAAAACGACCGACAATGAGCCGTATTTAAATCGCTTATTATTGAAAAAGCCCGCAATTTTATTTGTCAGCTTCGCTTTTTGATTCATTTATAACCACCTCCGTCTTTCGAGGCCGCGAACGGTTAAGAAAAGGAAAATAGCGATTATGCTCAAAAAGAAAAGCACATTTTGCGGCTCAAAAAGCCCTATTGTAAATCGGTCATAACGCGACAATAACGATACACTCCTTAGCGCGTCGGATATGAATTTTATTTCAACATAAGGCGCGGCGACGGACGAGAATAAAAAGCCCACGTTTACAAAAACGCCGAGAATAGCGGCAATCATCTGATTCTCGGTGAGCGAGGACACCAACAACCCCGACGCGGTAAAAACAGCCCCAACCATAATTAACCCGAACATATTTCCGGTTATTGTTCTCCAGCTTACTTCGGTAAAATTAGAAAGAACAATCCCGTATATGGGCATCACCGCCGTGCTTATAAGAAAGACGGCATATGCGGCGGCAAATTTCGCCGCAACAAGCTCGAAAAGCCCCAAAGGTGCGGTCAACAAAAGCTGGTCTGTTTTTGCGCGCCTTTCTTCGGCAAAAAGCCGCATCGTTAAAAGCGGAACAGTAAACATTAAAACAAAAAACATCAACGAGAACATAGGTGCGAAATCGGCGGAACCCGTCCCCTGCGAGAAAGAATAGGTCGACGAGGTTGAAGACGTTAAAGTAAACATATAAAAAAACGCTCCCGAAAAAACCAAATATACCCCTATGAAAGCATAACCGAGAGGGGTGATAAAATATGCTTTAAGCTCGCGCTTGAATACTGCCATTATATTATCCCCTCTCCATATATGAGTTTAATAAATATCTGTTCCAATGACAATTCCTCGTCCGTTTCGGTCTTGAATCTTGACCGCAAGCCTTCCAAGTCCCCGTCCGCAACGATTTTCCCCTCGTTGATAATAACGATTTTATCGCATACCGCCTGAACCTCGGGCAGAATATGCGATGAAAGTATTACGGTGTGATTCCTTCCCAACTGTTTAATAAGCGTTCTTATTTCTATGATTTGCTTAGGGTCAAGACCGACGGTCGGCTCGTCAAGAATTAATATCGGCGGATTGCCCACCAAAGCCCCCGCTAAGCCCACCCTTTGTCTGTAGCCCTTTGACAAATTGCGAATTAATCGCCCGCGCACGTCGTTTACCTTTACCAATTCGCATATCTCGTTCAAATGTGTGTTTTTTGGAAGCTTTGACTTCTTTAGCTCATGAATAAAACGCAAATATTCGTCAACCGTCATGTCGGGGTACAACGGCGGTTGTTCGGGGAGGTATCCGATTTTCCTTTTTGCAACAATCGGCTCCTCAAGAACGTCCACGCCGCCGATAACCGCGCTTCCGTCGGTTGATGAAATGTAGCCGGTTAAAATGTTCATTGTTGTGGATTTTCCCGCACCGTTTGGGCCTAAGAAGCCCAATATTTCCCCTTCTCCGACGGTGAAGGATATGTTGTCAACTGCTTTTTCGCCGTTTGAGTAGGATTTGGTCAGGTTGCGTACTTCTATCATACACGCGCCCTTTCTGTGAGTAATTTATAGTTCCTCAATCGCCTTGCCGATTCTGTTCATGCTTTCTTCTTTACCGAACATTACGCATATATCGAGACCGCCGCCGGGTGCGGCGGGTTTTCCCGTTAATGCAATCTGTAGCGGGTAAAGGTAATAACCCGGTTTTTGTGCATTTTCTTCTGCGAGAAGTTTGAACGCAGAGTATAATTCATCTTTGGTAAAGCTTTCTGTAGATTTTAAAACACCCAATGCTTCATTTAACGCGGAACGCGCCGTATCGGGAGATGTTTTCATTTTCTTGTTATAATAAAGCTCGGGGGTATAGGCACAAGGTTCTTTGAGGAAATCAACCTGTGCCGTAATATCGGACAAGACCTCGGTTCGCGGTTGAAGCGCGGCGCAAAGAATATCATAATTAACGGGGTGGTCGCCGATATAAGGGATTGCCGCTTCTTTAAACTGTTCGGGGGAGAGGCGGCGAATATGCTCGGCATTAATCGCCCGCATTTTTTCCGAATCAAATATAGCGGGGGATTTGGAGATGCCGTCTGTGCCGAAGGCTCTTGCCAATTCGTCGAGCGTGAATATTTCGCGCTCTGCGTCCCCCCCCTTTGGTGACCAACCGAGTAAGGCAATATAATTGATAATCGCGGAGGTGAGGTAGCCCTTCTCCTTGAAATCGCCGAAATAGGCGTCTCCGTCCCTCTTCGAAAGCTTGTGCGTCGCGTCGCGCATTATTTGCGGAACGTGTATATATGCGGGAAGCTCCCACCCGAACGCCTCGTACAAAAGGTTGTACTTAGGGGTAGAGGTCAGATACTCGTTTCCGCGTATAATATGAGTAATGTTCATAAAATGGTCATCTATGACGTTTGCAAAATTATATGTGGGCATTCCGTCCGATTTAATAAGGATTTGGTCTTCTATTTCCTTATTATCGACCGTTATTTCCCCGTAAATTTCGTCTTTAAACGATGTTGAGCCGTCTTTGGGCGACTTTTGTCTTATAACAAAGGGCTGTGACGGTTGTTCGAGCTTCAAATCCCGACAGGTACAGGTATCACAGTCCGGCGGGCATATACAATAATAAGCGTCCCCCTTTTCAATTAGCTTTAACGCATATTCCATATATGAGTCCTTGCGCTCGCTTTGTATATATGGCGCGTAATCGCCGCCGACGTCCGGCCCCTCGTCCCAGCTTAAGCCGCAATCCTTGAGCGTTTCATATATGACATCAATCGCGCCCTCTACATATCTTGACCGGTCGGTATCTTCAACCCTTAGTATAAACGACCCGTTGTTGTTCTTACTGTATAACCACGCATATAATGCCGTCCTTAGGTTCCCCAAGTGCATAAACCCTGTGGGACTCGGTGCGAACCTCGTTCTAATCTGTTTCATTATCCCTCCTGTTCCGTTTATAAAAAATTATGAACATTGCCGATATAAGAAAAAGCGCGAAAAAGATTTCATATATATTTCTCGCAACCCCGTCTTCTGTTGTTAAAGCATCGCTATGGAGTCTTATAAAAAACGGGAGTGCCTGAAACAATAAGACAGCCAGCATTAACGCCGAATGTGTTACGAAAGCCGCAGAATATCTAATAAGCTTCGATTTGCCGTAAACCCCAAATCTGACCGCTGATGCCGCCAAAGCGGAGCAACCCGCGCCTAAAACAGTCCAAAGAATCAAATCGACCCATTCAAAGCTATAACCGGTTACGTTTGTTGATAACGCATTAATTGTATAAATCGCGACATAGTACACAACCGTTGCAACAAAATTCATTAACGAACCCGCGACAAAGCCTCGTAACCATTTGTCGGAATTAATATAGGTCATCGCTAATATACCGAGAGAGTAACCTATTTGGTTACCGATAACTCTCATTCCCGTTATTGCCACGATTGTTTTCGGCGTATGACCGATAAGCACCGAAATCGCGCCTAAAGCCAACCCCAATAACAAAGGTAAAATATACCGCCTAAACACTAACCTCACCCCCCCAACTGTCAGCTGTCAACTGTCCATTGTCAACTGTCATCTGCCTTTGCACGCTTTTTTTACATCAAGCTGAATCTGTGCTTTAAGCTCATCGAGCGACGTAAACTTTTTTTCCTCTCTGATAAATTCTAAGAGACTCACCGTTACGGTTTGCCCGTATATTTCCATGTTAAACCCGGGTATATGGGTTTCCATAATAGGCGTGTTCCCGTCGTCTACGGTCGGCTTTGTTCCTATGTTTGTTACCGCAGTATAGTGAATAACATCAACCAATGCGCGGCTTTTATATACGCCGAATTTTGGAAGGACACAATCGGCGGGGATTATTTGATTAATTGTCGGCGCGCCTAAGGTACGCCCTAATTTTGCCCCCTCAATCACCTCTAATTCATAGGTGAGGTCGGTTCCGAGCATTTTATTTGCTAAAGAGATATCGCCGTTTTGGATTGCCTCGCGGATTCGCGTCGAACTCGCGGGGAGTCCGTTTATATCAATCGGCTTAATTATGCTTACCTTTATTCCGCGGGCTTCACAAATTCGTTTTAGGTCGTTTGCGTCGGCTTTTGCATCTTTTGAGAACCTAAAATTCCAGCCGCAGGAAACGTGTCCGCAGTTCATTTTTTCGATTAAAATTTGTTGTACAAATTCCTCCGCCGTTAAATCCTTTATGCTTTCAAAATCAGATGAATAAATTTTCTTTATTCCTGCCGCTTTAAGAAGGGTAAACTTCCTTTGATAGGGGAGTATGCTTTTTGAATATTTCGAAAGGGTTCGAAACGTAAAAACCGCCGGCGTTAAACCGTTTAATCGCTCTTGTTCAAGGGCGGAGTTAATAACCTCAACGTGTCCGATATGAACGCCGTCGAACATTCCGAGCGCGACCGCCGCGGTATAATTGTGATTGTTTAGAGTCAAGCCGTATCCTCCTCGTCAAGCATTTTTCTATTTTCTAAATATCAAACAGAGCCGCTGTAATGAAACCTGTGTTCTATTAATAAAGAGTGGTCTTCGCCTATTTTTGCCAATGCGACAATTCTGTTATCGCTGTCGTAAAGTGAATAAAAGCCGTCGTATATTTGTTGAAGCTTAACGAGGTCGGCGTTAAGAATCGCGCCGTTTCTGTAAAGCTCGGTTTGTCGCTCGTCCAAATACCCCTTAGGGTAATCAAAAAGAATGTCTAAAGGTTTTAAAAGCGATTCTAATTTAGCGGGGTTGGCGGCGTGTATCTCGCGCAGCTCTTCTAATGTATAACAATCGCCGAGGGCGAAGCCGTTGGACTTAGTCCGCTGTAACGCGGTCATAACCGCGCCGAATCCTATGCTTTGACCTATATCGTGGATTAAGGTTCGAACATAGGTTCCCTTTGAACAGCTAATCTTTATAATGCCCTCCGAGTCGGCATAGTGTTCAATTTCGATAGAATGTACGGTGATTTTTCGCGGTGTCCGTTCTACCTCGATGCCCTTTCGCGCCAAGTCGTAAAGCCGTTTTCCCTTTACCTTAACCGCAGAATACATAGGGGGAATTTGTTCGATTTCGCCTATGTAGTTTAAAATCGCCGCCTTTATCCTTGATAATAAAACCTCGTCGGGAATGTTTGAATTGACCCGCGAAAGCTCTTGTCCGCTTATATCCTGTGTATCGGTGGTTGTACCGATACGAAACCCGGCGCGGTATTCTTTGTCGGTATCGGGACAATAATCAATTGCCCGCGTCGCCGCCCCCGCAAAAACGGGGAGAACCCCCTCCGCAATTGGGTCGAGCGTTCCCGAGTGTCCGATTTTTTTTGTATTCAAAAGCCGCCGCATTATTGCTATTATATCGAATGAGGTATACCCCGTCGGTTTATACACACAGATTATACCGTTCATAATTCCTTGACCCCATTATCTATTTGTTTTTCTATTTCAGATAATACCGCTTTTTTAACCGATTCGAGCGTTCCTTTTAATGTACAACCGGCGGCGCGAATGTGTCCCCCGCCGCCGAGCGCGCTGCATAGCGTTTGTGCGTTTATGTTTTCGTCGGTGCGGACGGATATTTTCCAGACGTCCTCTTTTTTCTCCTTAAACACAATTCCCGCCGACACCCCTTCGATTTGTTTTGGGAGAGAGGACACGTTACTCGCGTCTTCGGGGTCAATTCCGTCAAGCATTTGCCGGGTGAGGCTTATAACGGCGCATTTACCGCCCCAATAAAACTCAATCCCGTTAAACGCTTCGATTTCTAACGAAATGCGTTCCCTCGTTTTCATTTCAAACATAAGGTAGTTAATTTTTGTAACATTAAACGAATACGCCATTAATTCGGCGGCGGTATGGTGACATTTTGCGGAGGTATTGCTGTATCTGAAACAGCCGGTGTCGGTCGAGATACCCGTATATATTGCCGCCGCGATTGCACGCGCCTTAGGGGTCTCTTTTAGTTGTTTTTCCGAAATAAGCTCTTTTATCAATTCCCAAACAACCATTGCACACGACGCCGAGGTGTTGTCTATGAGGAGTCGCTTTGCGTAATTTTTATTTGAAACGTGGTGGTCGATACAAAGGTCGATATCGGGATATCGGTCTTTTAGCGAGCCGATAAGCTCAACATCAGCAACGTCAATCGTTATTATTGTCTCGTCCGCGTCTTTGGCAAGCTCCGTAAGCCTCGGGTCTATCGCCTCCGCTAAAAAATCAAACCGCGAGGACGGTTCGTCGTCGCATATAATGCGCGCGCGTTTTCCCATAATATGCAAAACCCCGCACAGACCATACCCGCTTCCGAGGGTATCGCCGTCGGGGTTTGAATGACAAATCAATGTGAAGTCGTCGTTTTCTCTAAAAAATTCAGCCGTCTGTTGAAGCGTAATTTCCATTTTTGTGACCATGCCTTTTCGAGCCGCAAAAAGCTCTGTAAAATCAGTTTCAGACTTTTTTCTCGTTTAAGGAATCGTCAATAAATAAACTTGACGTTTCCCTTGTATTTTTGCTGACATACTTCGTTGAAATTTTCTTAAATATACACGGATATTCGCAAAAATTTCGCCTCGTCTGCCGACAAAAACACTGCGCCAAACCTGTCAACTTTATTTTTTGGCAATTCCTAATTCATCAATTATACCCGTAATTTTGTCATAATAATCTAAGGAGTTGTCCGGGAGGAAAATAAGCTCCGGAATTTTTCTCATTCGTATACGGGCGTTTATATGCTTTTTAAAAAGCCCCGCCTTTGTTTTTAGCTTTTCCGCTTCATGAACCGTTTTTTCGCCGCCCTCATAGGTCGATATAAAGACTTTACAATAAGACAAATCGTTAGACAGCTCACAATGTGAAACCGAAACAATACCCTCCGTAACAACCTCGCGCATTGTTACGGATATTTCCCGTTTAATATCCTCTGCCAATCGTTGTATATTCTTATTCAAAACAACCCACCTCCTATAAACTGTCAACTGTCAACTGTCAACTGCCGTCAACTGTCAACTGTCAATTGTCAATTGTCAACTGCCGTCAACTGTCCGTCACTTCCTCCATGATAAACGCTTCAAAGACGTCGCCTTCTTTAATATCGGAGAATTTTTCGAGACTTATTCCGCACTCGTACCCCGTTGCGACTTCCTTCACGTCGTCTTTAAAACGCTTCAAGGTATTAATTTTATCTTCAAAAACGATAACATCATCGCGGAGTACGCGAATTTCACAAGCGCGGGTAACCTTTCCGTCGACAACGTGACACCCCGCGACGATTCCCGAGCCGGTTATTTTAAACACGTTGCGGACTTCTATCCGCGCCATAACGACCTCTTTAAACTTAGGCGCGAGCATACCCTTCATTGCCGTTTCGATTTCTTCAATTGCGTCGTAAATGATTCTGTATACCCTTATTTCCACATTATCGCGCTTTGCGTTTTCCGCCGCCGCGGGATGTGGTCGTACATTAAACCCGACAATAATTGCGCCCGACGCATTTGCGAGCATAACGTCGCTCTCGCTTACCGCGCCTACGCCACCGTGTATTACTCTGATTTTAACCTCGGG
The DNA here is from genome assembly GCA_009783205.1 of Oscillospiraceae bacterium. Taxonomy (GTDB): domain Bacteria; phylum Bacillota; class Clostridia; order Oscillospirales; family Ruminococcaceae; genus Ruminiclostridium_E. The sequence goes on along the minus strand of WRHO01000008.1, from coordinate 17,943 downwards.
ATGAGAAAGTTTTTCGAGCGATTGTTTAACCGCTTCTACCGAACCTTGAACATCTGCTTTTACTATAATGGGAAGTTCTTTTACAGAACCTTGTTCTATATGGCTGAAAAGGCTGTCTAAAGTAACCTTTTTGTATTGGTTGAAATGCGCTTCTTTAGCCTCGTGTTTACGTTTTTCAACCAATTCACGCGCTAATTTCTCATCTTCTACTGCAGAAAACTGGTCTCCCGCGCTCGGAACCTCTGCGAGTCCGGTTATTTCTACCGGAACGGACGGCCCCGCCGTTTTTGCGGTCTTTCCTTTATCGTCTAACATTACCCTTACGCGCCCTACAGCCGTTCCCGCGATGAGAACGTCGCCGGTATTGAGCGTTCCCTTTTGAACCAAAAGAGTCGCTACCGGGCCTCTGCCCTTGTCGAGACGCGCCTCAATTACCGTACCGACGGCGAGTCTTTCGGGGTTGGCTTTAAGCTCGAGCATTTCTGCGTTAAGATTAATCATTTCGAGAAGATTATCTATACCCGTTTTTTGTTTCGCGCTAACCTCACAGCATATAATATCGCCGCCCCATTCTTCTATCAAAAGCCCGTGTTCGGTCAATTCCTGTTTAATGCGCGACGGGTTTGCTTCCGGCTTATCCATTTTGTTTATAGCTACGATAATAGAAATTCCCGCCGCCTTTGCGTGATTAATTGATTCAATTGTCTGCGGCATAATTCCGTCGTCGGCGGCTACAACTAAAATTGCAATATCGGTTATATTCGCGCCCCTCGCCCGCATCGCGGTGAACGCTTCGTGTCCCGGCGTGTCTAAGAAGGTTATATCCTTCCCGCCCGCTTTCACGCGGTGCGCGCCTATATGCTGTGTGATTCCCCCCGCTTCACCCGCCGCAACGTCGGAGTCGCGTATACTGTCTAAGAGGGAGGTTTTACCGTGGTCAACGTGTCCCATGACAACAACCACGGGAGAACGGGGGCGGAGGTTTTCTTCGGTATCTTCGATTTCCTCAAACAACCGTTCTTCAACCGTTACTATGATTTCCTTTTCCACCTTCGCGCCCAATTCATCTGCTACTAAAGCCGCCGTGTCATAATCTATGGTTTGATTTTGATTCGCCATTATTCCTAACGGGAACAATTTTTTGATAACTATGCTCGCCTTTACCTTAAGGCGCGACGCCAATTCGGATATGACTATATTATCGGGGATAAGGATTTCAAGCTGTTTATTCCTCGCTTTTTCGAGTTCAAGACGAAGTTGTTTTTCCGCTTCCGTTTCCTTATGACGTGCGGGCGGCTGCATCCCTCTTTTGAAGTTTGACCGATGATTCCCGAACTTTTGTTTTCCCCTAAAATTATTATTGTTGAAGTTCCCTCTGTTTGAATTCTGATTCCTATTTTGGTTTTCGCGGGTATTTACCCCACCTTGTTCACGGGCTATGCTTTCGTATTTTTCGTTATATCTGTCTAATTCTACATAGTTACCTCTTGTGTCTACCCGCTTTACAATTTGTTCCCCGCGCTGAACCGCTTCGCCTTTTTGTTTTGCCTTGGGCGGGTCGTTTATTTTAAGCTTATTGACGTCAACCGCCGCCTTGACGGGCTTCGGCATAAGCTTTTTCTTTTCGGGCTTCGGCGTCTTTTCCTCTTTAACAACAACCTTTGGCTCGAGAGGCTTCACCGTTTTCTTTTTCGGAGCTTCTGTTGCTTCGACGGCTTTAGGCGTTACCGAGTCGGGTTTTTTGACCGCCTTAACCTTTGCCGCCGGTTTTGGCTCGGGCTTTGGCTCGGCTACGACTTTCTTAGGCTTAGAATTAAAGTATTCACCTATATTATCGGTTGCGCGTTCGGCAAGAAGCTTCTCGAGGATAATGTCAAGCTCATCGAGAACAAGCGTCCCCGTTGTCTTTTTTTCAACCCCAAGATATTCTTTTACAATCGACACAATTTCCGAAGGCTCAATTCCGAATTCTTTCGCCGTGTCTTTAAGCTTAAATTTTTGTTCCATATTGCTCCCTATGTGTTAGTTTTTAAATTGACAAATATATAATAATCACCGATGAAGTGATAAAAATAATCCTTCATCAAGAATTGCGATTATACCCGTTTTTTTCCCCAAAACGCTTTCTATATCGCTCATAGTGTTGTTTATTTCGACTAAACGCTTATTATGCTTATCACAGTGGAATTTGATTTCTTTTTTTGTTTTTTCGGACAAATCGGTTGTTATTATAATTCCCGATGCTTTATTAATATCCGCAACAACTGCGTCAAACCCGGTAATTATTTTTCCCGCTCTTTTACAAAGCCCTAAGGTAGAGAGTTTTTTATTATCCTTAATCATTACATTTTCTTTCCAACAACTCGTATATTTCTTCTTCAACTCTTCCTTTCAGAGCGCGGTCGAGACTTTTTTTCTTTATCGCAGTTTTTAAACAAGCCGAGCTTTTATGAATATAAGCACCCCGCCCCGCGGCTTTTGAACTCGAGTCAACAATAATGCTTCCGTTATTATTAACTATGCGAACGAACTCGGATTTGTTACCCTTTTGCCGACACCCCACACACATTCTTTCGGGAACGTTTACATTTTCCGCGTCAGCCTTCATAGAACCCGGATTCGGGGCGAATATCTATTTTAAAGCCGGTCAATCTCGCGGCTAACTTTGCGTTTTGTCCTTTATTACCGATTGCCAAGGAAAGCTGATTATCCGGAACGGTCGCCATACAAATGCGTTCCTCTTCGTTGGGGATTTCCACCTCAACAACGTCGGCGGGCTTAAGTGCCTGTTTAATAAACTCTTTTGGGTCTTCGCTATAGGTAATAACATCTATTTTCTCGCCGTTTAATTCTTCACATATTGCGGAAATTCTCGACCGCCCCGGCCCTATACATGAGCCTACCGCGTCCACGTTTTCATCGGTCGATATAACCGCGACCTTACTCCGAAGCCCGGGTTCACGGCTCACCGCATGAACCTCAACTATACCGCCGGCTATTTCCGGAACCTCGTTTTCGAGCAATTTTTTGATAAGATTATTATGTGTTCGCGAGATTCTGAGCGTCGGTCGTCGGTCATTTGCGGAAACGCCGGATATATAAACCTTTATATTATCCCCCGTTTGAATAATTTCACCCGGAATTTGGTCGTTTTTAAAAAGCACAACCTCTGTGCCGTTAATTTCGACAAATGCGTTCAACGTATCGGGTTCAACCTTAAGAATCTTTACCGTCACAACCTCGTTTTGCAGACTTCCCCATTGTTCGATTAATTGTTCGCGTTCGACTTCTTTAATCCCCTGTTTAATAACCTGTTTCGCGGTTTGTGCGGCAATTCTTCCGAAATGCTTAGTGTTGAGCTTAACAACACATTGGTCACCCGGTTTATATTTCCTTGAAAACTTTTTTGCCGCGGCGAGGTCAATCTGATTCGCGTCGTCCTCAACCTCTTCGGGAGTTTCTACTACCTCTTTATAAATACAGACGTCGAACTTTCCTTTTGTTATATCTATATCAAAATTGATATTTTCGCTTTTCGGATAGTCTTTCTTAATCGCAATAACGAGCGCGGTTTGGATTTTTTCAACCAACACCTCGGGCGTAATCCCTTTCTCCTTTGCTACCAACGCAAGCGCGTCAAACAATTCAATATTGTTGCTCATTGTGGCTGTTCCTCCAACGTGATTCTGATACATTTTTTAAGGTTCATCTGTTCTTCTCCGTTAAGTGTAATATATTTGCCCTCCGCGTCATAATCGGTGAGGGTTCCCGAAATCATCTGTGTTTTACCGTTTTCAAGTCTTTTCATAACGCGGATGTTTTTGCCTTTACAAAAATTAAAGTGTTCCTTATGCCGAAGTCGCCTCGTCAAACCCGGCGAGCCTATTTCAACTATATCCACCTGTTTAATAAAATCCTCTGCGTCAAAAAGCTTATTTAACGGCGGGGTGAGCCGCTCGCACTTGTCCATATCTAATGCCCCGTCGCCGTCGTCAAACAAAACCTTGAGATAGTGCATCGCGCCCTCCTTCTCAAACAAAACGTCCCATAATAAACAGTTGTTTTCGTTAAGAAAAGGCTCGGCGATTCTTCGCGCTTGGTCTTCTATTCTGTTACTCATACATTATTACCTTCATAGTAAAGTGAACTATTATAAATATAAATTAATAAATACGACCGGAGTTGTCAACTCCGGTCTTACTGTTAAGGATTATATCACATGAAATATTGTTTGTCAAGTGTTTTTGTGAAAATTTATTTTCCGGACTACTTTATACTAAATACGAATTTCTATTTTGCTTGGTTCGGGACAAACTCAATCCTTACATTCATGTCCATTCCGGCTGCAAGACGTTGAAGCGTTCTTAATGACGGATTCGCGTTACCTTTTTCAATTTTACTTATATCAGCCTGATTGATTCCCGTGATATCTGACAACTGTTGTTGAGTAAGATTTTTTTCTTTTCTGCCGTCCAATAACGCTTTAATTATTTGAAACTCCGGCTCTAACGCCATATACTCATTTCTGAAAGTTTCATCTTTTAATTGCTCATTAAGTGACTCCTTAAAATTCTTAGTCATCTTTATTCTGCTCCTTTCGGTTGATAAACTCGCTTCTATATTTCTTAGCCGTTTCGATTTCAGACTGCGGGGTCTTTTGCGTTTTCTTGACAAATCCATGTGTTAATATTATTTTTCTTCCAACAACAAAGAAGTATAATACTCTTGTAATATTCGTTCCTTGAATCGCTCTTATCTCAAAAATTCCATCATCTAAAAATTTTGAATACGGCTCTCTTAACTCGTTCCCTTTTAACTCTAAAAGTTCAAGCAACTTGAATAATTTTGCCCTCATCTTCACATCCTGCGCTAAAATAAATTCTTCGGCAGGGTATGTACCGTCCGGCTTGTCATAGTATTCTACTTCAAAAATATTTTCTTCGTTTTGCAATCGACTCCTCCTTACTCGTTATATGTTATATCTATTATATATGTTTTATCCCATAGTGTCAATAGATTTTAAAATTATTTTTGTCGGTTATTTTGTGTGTCAAACCATCAGTTTGTAAAAATTAACGGGACATGATATAATCGGGTAATAATATAAAATCCGCGATAGTTTTTTATTTTTTATAAGACAAAACGAGATTTGTTATTGTATAGTTTAGTATAACCGGTTAAAGGCGACCTCCGGAAGAGGTTTTCGGAGGTTGCCTAAAATAACAAAAACCAAAGAGGAGGTGTCGCAATGACAGACGATTCATGCCGTATCAAACAAGGAATATTAAACCACGATGAAAAACTCTATCGTGAACTTATAGATGAGTACGGGCGTTTGGTTTGGACTGTATGCAGTGCGATTTTGAAAAATATCGGAACAGTGCAGGATATTGAAGAATGTGTTGCCGACGTATTCATCGAAGTGTGGAAAAATCCGTATAAGTTTAATCCGGAAAAGGGTGGAATCGCTTCTTTCCTGAAGATTATTGCAAAAAGTAAAGCACTCAACCTTCATCGGCGATTAAGGTCAAAACTGCCTCATGTTCCTTTCGATGATAATATTGGACTCATATCTGTTCCGGTCGAAGAAGAAATAATAGACAAAACCGAAGCAGGTGAAATAATGACTGAAATCGGAGGTTTAAAAGAACCCGACAGAGAGATTTTTTACCGTCGATACTGCTTTGAGCAAAAGCCGAGTGATATTGCCCGTGTTATGAATTTACCGGAAAGAGAAGTCCGTAACAGGCTCTATCAAAGCAAAAAGAAGCTTAAAAATAGAATAGGAGGAAACTATTGTGAAACATTATAAATTAAATCAAACCTCGTTAGAGGATATAAAAGCTTATTCCCTTACTATGAACGACGATAATCTGCGAAATATTCATGACTTGTTTGAATCAAAAGCCGCTCAGATTAAACCGGTACAGAAATCAAAACGCCGCTCACTTAAAAGGGTACTCGCCGCAACAATGGCGGCGGTGATGGCTTTTTCAGCGATAATGGTTGTAAACGCCGATTTTCGAGAGGCGGTTTTCGGATTCTTCGGTCTTAACGCGGTCGAAATGGTTACAGAAAACGACCAATCCTTTACAAATATGCTGACAGAAGGGCAGGTAGTGTTATCCTTCAGTGATAACGTCGCTCATGTTTGGAATCAGTCAAGATTTGATGAGATTCTCGCTATGGAAAACGAAGATGCGTCCTTATATTCGGAGTTGATTGAAAACGAGGTTCTTGATACCTTTTACGAATATACAGACGGTAGGTTAAAGCCGCTTGATGCTACAAATTTTAGCGAAACGATAACCTATAAAGGTGCGGATTTTTTCGTGGATTTTTTCCATGGAGTAAAAAGTAACGGACAGCTTTACGTTCGTAACAACAACCTCGGTACTGATATTTATGAAGATTATCCGGTAGTCATCGTTACAGCAATACCCAACAGAACAGATACGGTTCATATTGGTTTATACTTGGGTGAAACTATATATAATGTTTATTTTAATCTGACAACCTTTAAAATTACAGACAGCCCGTTGCCGGCTATACGAACACACTATATAATTTTTAGCCCCGATGGAACAAAAGCGGTTTCAAGAAACATTTCCTGCCCATATACAGGGTTAGGGCGTTACTGCACCTGCTCTGAGTGCAGCGCGCCGGACAAGAGCGTATATTATTATATGGGAGAGGTGTATCTGACGGATTTGGTTACGGGTAAAACTACCTTGCTTGATATAAACAATAACCCGAATAACCCGGAAATCGGTTTGTGCGATTGGATTGATAATGAGAGCTTTTTTTACAACACGAAGGACTCTCTCCGCCGATTCAATGTTGTTACGGGGCGAGACGAATTGTACACCGCGCTTCCGCTTTCAACCGATTGGTGGCTTACAAGGCTTAGTGACAACGGGAGATATATGGCGTGCTTGTCGCAAAAAGACGGAGAAGATAATTTGCATATTATTGATATGGAATCGGGTGAAACCAATCATATTTACGAAAGTATAATTGATGAACAGACAGTTTGGTGTATCGACTGGTTAAATGATAATCTGCTCGCGGTCGGTTTACGAGGCGACAATAATATTAGTAACCTTAATTCATTTTTTAGTAACATTTATACGTATCAGATTGATGATTAACTTCTCGAATAATAAACAAGCTCACTCCCCGATTCTATAGAAAAACAAATACGAACGCCTCGCCGACCCAAAACGGTTTGGTGTTCGTATTTGTACATAATGCTGGAGCATACGAGACTCGAACTCGTGACCCCCACACTGCCAGTGTGGTGCGCTCCCGGCTGCGCTAATGCCCCCGCAGACGGATTTACCCGTCTTCCAAAATGTTTTTCATACGGGCGCAATAAAAGCTGTCGTCCGTTTTAACAATTTTACCGTCAATTTCAACCATAGGGTGACGAAGGTGACGCGGGTCTACGAAAACGACCCTTGCCTCTCTGCCGTCGTTCATTATAATTTCCTTCCCCTTTAATTCCTCCACCATACAATCAATGAATACATTAATATAATTGAAATCGAGTTCGGAATAACTCCCCTGTTGAAACTCGCTTAAAATTTCAAAGGGCGAGTGTGAATCGGTGAATACCCGTTTTGTAACCATTGCGTCATAGGTGTCCGATATTGCGGTAATACGCGCATATTCGCAAATATCTCTTGCGGGGAGACCTTTTGGGTAGCCCGTTCCGTTTACGCGTTCATGATGCTGAATAACACCTTCTAATATTGCTTTATTCCGCACACCCGATTTCATAAGCATTTCCATAGACAAGACGGGGTGTTTTTTCATCTCCTTAAGCTCGTCGGGAGAAAGCGGCTCGGGCTTGTGTATAATAGCGTCGGATATACCGACCTTTCCTAAATCGTGGAACAACCCCGTTTCAACCAACTCGCTTTGTTGGGTCTCGTTATAGTTTAACCATTTCCCCATAAGCCCGTTAAGTAGAGCAACATTCATACAATGTGTATGAAGATACTCGTCTGCGTTACGGATTTGATTAATAGCGCGGATTATAAGCGCGTTATCGGCGATTCTTATTTGCGTCTGTATATCGCGGGTAACCTTTTCGCCTTTTTCCTTGTCTATTTTTCCGGTTTTCGCGGCAGTTTTAAGCATATCCTCAGACTCTGTTTTAAGAAGATTATATTCGTGAATAATCTCTTTAAACTGTTCAGCCTGTTGAATAGACAGAACGGATTTTGAAACATCGTTTGCGTCAAAGTTTGTTTCCTTTTTAGGCTTAGGCGCGGGACGTTTGGGAATCTTTGTCACCGCCTTTTGACTTTCCCAAGGGTTTTCGTGATTGCGTATAGCCGTGACCTCTTCTTCCTTAAAGCCGAGGAGATGCCCCTTATCAAAAAGCTCGTCAACCACATATTTTCTTTCAATATAAATCTTAGTATCGGGAAAAATCGACCTTTTTAATCTGTCGATAAGCTTACCTGTCATTGTTTGATTCTCGCACAACAAAGCAAACTCGTCCTCCGGAAGCTCCGCTTCTCCCGGTTTACGCGAAAAAATTTTACACTCTAAGTACAAATCAACGGGTAAAAACTTCAATTTAATAGGTACAAAGTCAAAAGAAGGCATAATATTTCCCCCTAATATTCATATTATTATAAACTACAGGCTATTAGTTTTATTCTACAACAATTTTCGCCGAATGTCAAGGGTTTGATAAATAATAATAAATTATATTGAAAAAACGGGGCGGAATTATTAAATCCGCCCCGTTTCTCGGGAATTTTTGATATAATCAAATCAACTCTTATTTAGTTTTCATTGATTCGTTTTGCTTTTAAAATGTGTTCTAATCCATTTTCCCCAGGTGCTTAAATCGCTGTCCGACCAACCCGAAAGCTTACTCGAACCCGACGCTACCACCGCGCTCGTTTCGTTTTTATTGCTAAGGCTCCAGGCGTTGTAGCTGACATTATATTTGTTCAGTAGGTCTAACCACGCTTGCCCCTCCGAGGTATTGTTTGAACCCGCGCCGTCCGCACTGCAAATAGCAAATTCGGTAACATATATGGGGAATCCCGCTTTCATACAGTTTTCGAGCCGCGTTCTGAAGGTTGCCTTATGTGTATCCGCATAGAAGTGCATTGTATACATAACATTGCTGAACGAGAGGGGGGACGACTGTGCCGTGTGAATATCCTGGCTCCAGGTGGGGGTACCGACAATTATAATTGCGTCGGGGTTATTCGCCCTTATTACCGGAATAACCTCATTTGCATAGGTTTTTATTTGGCTCCACGAGGTTCCGCCGTTAGGCTCGTTACAAATTTCATAAAGTATATTATTATGGTCTTTATAAAGCTTAGACATTTCGCCGAAAAATTCCTTAGCTTGAGTTAAATACGTGTTAGGATTATTGTCGGCAAGAATGTGCCAGTCGATTATAACGTACATACCGAGTTCGTCGGCATAGCTTACGGCGTCTTTAATGCGGTTTTTCAATACCGTTTTGTTGTTTGAGCTTCCGCCGTTACCGTTGCCGCCCGCGTATCCGTTGTATTCGCCGGTGTACATAGCTAAACGTATACAGTTTGTGTTCCAATCGTCGCGTAAGGTTTTAAAGGCGTCCTTGTTTACAAATTTTGGGTACCAACCGTCGTTAATTCCGTGGGTTGACATTCCGTAAAGCTGATACACATTACCGTTTTTATCAACTATATTCGCACCTTGAACCTTGAGCTTTCCGTGTTTTCCGTAAGGACCCGTTCCGCTTTGCGATTCCTGTGACCAGCGTGCGTATACCGTCTCGTCCTTTGTAAATATAGTACCGCTGCTCGAACCCGCCTTTATTTCCGTGCCGCCGCTTGTCGCGGACGTGTTAAACCAACCTACGAAGGTATAGCCGCTTCTTGTGGGCTTTTCGGGGAAATCGGCAGTTGCTATTTCACCCGATGAACGGGTTTTCACAAGGATATTAGCGGGTTTACCGGTATAGTTATGGTCAAATGTGATTGTGTACCCCGTGGGATTCGCAGTCCATCTCGCGTAAATAGTTGCGTTACCGGTGAATATTGTACCGCTGCTCGAGCCGAAGGTGACGGTATTACCGCCGCTCGAGGACGATGTGTCGAACCAACCGGCGAAGGTATATCCGCTTCTCGTCGGCGCATTTGTGCCGGTAAGACTCGTTCCGACGGCTGTCGGGAGCTTACCCGAATCGGGATATGTTTTCGCACTCGTCGGTGAACCCGCGGCAAGTGTGCCGCCGTTTGCGTTAAACGTAATTGTATACCCGTCAAATGCCGGCGTAGTTACAACGGGGGTTGTGACCGCAACGGTTGTGGTTGTAATTACCGTTGTCGTAATTATCGGGGTTGTGGTTGTAATTACGGGGGTTGTGGGCTCGGGCGTTGTGGCGTTTGTTGTGGGGTCGGTGTAAGAAGTAACGCTCATAATATCGGTGGTAGGGACGGTTGTAATATCGGTGGTCGGAACGGTCGTAATATCGGTATTTATATCGGGCGTGTTTGAGGTAATCGGGGCGGTTGCAGAGCCTTCCCACGGAAACTCAATAATTCGAATACCCGTATATATAATGTCTATATTCCCCGATTCATTCCCGAGACTGTATCGAACGCCGCCGTCCGCTTTAATCTCCTCGGCGGTTCTCGCTACCGACACGGTAAACGAGCCGTTTACTGCGGCGGCTTTGGCTAAAACGACCTTATCGTCGGCATTATCGTATTCGCTTCGTATTCTCGCAACTGCGGTTGGGTCGTTCGGGAAATACCCGGTGTATTCAATCACATATGCATACCCGGTTTTAACAATTGCGGCTATTTCATCAATATTAACCTGTATTCCCTGTGATGTTCCGCTTCTTCCCGTTACGGTTATTGTTTTGGGGCTATTTGTATTTACATTTATCAATGTACCCTGTGTCGACGAGCCTGCACTACGCAGGAAGCCCGCGCTCGTATTAACCTTAGCTAATGCGTTCAAATTCTCGTCAGAGTCCTTTTGCATATCGTAAATTACATTGCCTTGGATTGCCGCGGTTGTGACCGTCGTCTCGGAAACAACCTCCGTCGACGTGCTTGCGGTTGTCGGGGGGAGGGTTGGTTCGTCGGTGTCCGGCGGTACGGTTGTAACAACGTCGGTTATAGTTGTTTCGGTAACGGTCGTTGTAGGTTCCGTCGGTGTTGTCGTGGTTTCAATCGGCGGCATAGTTGTATCAACGGTCGTAATAATCGGAGTCGTTTCGGTGAGTGTTGTAAGCGTTGTGAGCGTTGTATCATTTACGGTTGTTGTAACGACGTCGGTCGAGGTCACGCTCACGGTTGTTGTAATTGCAGGGGTAACGGTTGTGGCGTCGGTCGTGACCGTAACGGGGACGGTCGATGTAACCGTTGCGGGGAGTGTTACGGTTGTGGTTGTGGTTGGAACGGTTGTTGTGGCGTCGCTCACGCTTTCGGGGGTGACAACGGTGGTATCATCGGTAACATTATCCGTTTCCGTAGCATTAACGGTATCGGTGTCGGTATTCGTTTCAATCAGAGCGGTCGTAGCCAAAGCCGATGATGCAATTGTCGGTACAGGCAAAGCGGTAACGGTGGTTGTAACACCCTCCGGTATGCCCCATGTACCGTCGTCAAACTCGACCCAACCCAAATCGGTTTTCTCGGGGTTCCAGTGTGTTTGAGGGTTCCAGCCGTTGGGCGGCTGAAAATGATTGACCTTTACCTCGACCCATACGCCGCCCGCAATATCGACGGATATCCCGCCCTTTCGTAAAGGCGGGAAGTTTGGTACGCGGCGGTCAAACCGCTCTAATCCTACAAGGTATTCTAAAATCCTTATTGCGTCAAAGATTGTCGGGCCGTTTATATTGTTCGTTAAATTATATACCTCTTTTTCAAACTCGTTCAATACGGTTATATTAACAAGATGTTGAAGAATTTCGAGAAAGTCATATATTGTATAAGACGGTTCTTCGCCGACAGACGCCGATAAGCTCGCAACGCCGTATACCAACGATTCACCGGCAATTTCGGAGGTAATCGCCGACCCGAGCGGAGCCGGAACCTTAGGTCGCACGGGGCCCGCGCCGCACAATATTGAGTTCTTTATTTTAGGAAGGTTGAGAAAATCCGATATATGGGTTGTTGTGTTTTCTATATACGGAACGGGCTGTCTCGTGAACAACGCGTAGGTATGCTCCGGCTTATCGGTTAGTCTCGGGGGGAGAATCGCACCGTTGTCCCACCAAAAAGTCGGCATCCCTAATTTGCGCGCTTCGCCTACATAAAATCTCGCGTGGGTCGCCCTGTCATCGGTGTTGCTCTGATTAGGCGAACCCCATTCGCCGAGAACTACCGGAACACCCATTCTGTCCGCGTGATTCTTTACGGCGGTGAGCGCGTTTGTTACCGTTCCGGTGTCCTGCACCCTGTTTATATTAAATGTTTTTTGAGTTCCGTTAAGAGCGAACGCCGTCGGCAAATAAGCGTGTATCGAAAGCGCGATTTTAGTGGGTTTTCCGTTTGCCATGTTTTCGGGAATATCCGTGGGCATTTTGTATTCGCCGTATTGTCCCGGCGCAGTTGCGGAATAACCGAACGCGGAGGTGTGTGAAGATGCGGCATAGGTAGGAACCATGAGAACTCTGTAGCGGTTGTTGCCGCCGGTTGCCCTTACGGTGTCAACAAAGATTTGGGTGAGGTTGTTAATCATTTCGCGTTCGAACTCAAAGCCGCCCATCCATTCTCTGTCGGAAAGCACCGTTCTCGGCTCGTTTATGCCCTCAAAAATTAATCTTTCGTTATAATCCTTAAACTCCTCGGCAATTTGCTCCCACAGCCTTTCCACCGTCGATTCGGCAAGCTCTCTGTCCTCGGCGGTTATCTCCATGGGCGTATTTTTTTCGTTAGGCTTATAATCGGGGTCGTTTTTATCAATCGTCGAAATAGGCATGAGGTATTCCTCGTGGTGGGTGTTGAGAATAATGTACATACCTTCTTCATAAGCCCAGTCGACAACGGTCTTTATCCGTTTCATGAAATTAGGGTGAATCGTTAAATTTTTGTCGGGGTCGGCGACTTTAAACCAGGTCACGGGTATTCTTATTGCGTCAAACCCCTGTCTCTTTACCTCTTTAATAAGCGATTGTCGCGTTTCGTTAGCGGGTCTTCCGCTCGATTGTCCGACAATTTGCGCCTCGTCGGGGAGCCATTGTGTTTCAATCGACCTTATGTTAGGCCCGGTCATATCTGCCGTTATTGCGTGACCGGCAACAACGGGCGGTCTCTTATTATATCCGTCAAATGTATTACCGAGGTTCCAGCCCGCTCTTATTTCGTTCGTAAGCTGTTTAGCGGTAAGGTTTCTGAAATCGGCGGTTACGCCGTCCGCTTTAGGCAAAATCGTGCCGAAATCAACCGTTATCGGGTCTCTGCACTTCCCGTCACAGCCGGGCGCGTCACAAGCGGGTAATGGCGGTGTTGTTTCTGCGGGGGTTGTCGTTTCGGTTTCGACAACACCGGCTCCGATTTTATACGAGCCGTTATCTTGTTTGACCCAATTGGACAAATCCGCTTTAGCGGGACTCCAATGCTTCTTTGCGGTTGCGTCAAATGATTCGGGCGGCATCCACGTATTATCATCAAGCTGTTTCCACGCGCCGCCCGCCTTTTTTGTTGTATCGTTCGGGCTTTCGGTGGGGGGGAACGGGGGCATAATGCGCTTGTGGTTGGTTACGCCCACAAGATTTGTAAGTATTTCGATAAAGTCAAAAATTTCGGGTTCGTCGCTTTTCTTGGCTAAGTTGAACACCGCTTTTTCAAAAGGCGTCATAACTATTGCCCCGACTATCGAGCAAAGTATTTCTATCCCGTCAAAAATGTCATATTCCGCTTCGTCGTCGGTATTGCTGAAAAATCGGTCATTGTTGTCGGCGGCTTTTGATTCGCTTCCCGCAGCTGCGGGAAACGCCGATGTAACCGATATTAACATTACACAAGCGAGCAGAATTGAAATCGCCCTTTTTTTAAAGTTTTTCATAATCATAAATTCCTCTCATAACACAATTTTATGTAAATTATTAAAATTATAACATATTTTTTTTATTAATTCAACCGTTTTATTGATATTTTATAAAAAATTTATATGTAAAAATTTTTATTGACAAATATGTTGTTTTAAGCTATAATAATCAGATGTGTATAGAAAGAGTTCCGAAAATCACAATTGTTACGGGGCATTATGGGGCGGGAAAGACAAATTTTGCCGTAAACCTCGCTCTGTCGGTCAAAAAAGCGGGTGAAAGCGTAAAAATTGCCGACCTCGATATAGTCAACCCCTATTTCCGAACCGCCGAGTACAAATCGTTGTTCAAGAAAAACGGGGTCGATTTAATCGCTTCGGATTTTGCGGCGGGGAGCGTGGACGTTCCCGCAATTAATCTCGACCTAAAGGGTGCGGTCGACCGAAGCGACAGAGTTATATTGGACGTAGGCGGCGACCCCGAGGGCGCGAAGGTTTTAGGAAGGTTTTCGCCCGTTATTAAAGAATACGGGTACGAAATGATTTATGTGATTAACCGTTATCGCTATCTGACCCAATCGGCGGGACAGGCTGTCGAACTCATGAGGCTCATTGAAGACAGCTCCGGCTTAAAATGCACGGCTTTATTCAACAACTCCCATTTGGGAGAGGAAACGACCGCGGCGGTCATTGCCGAGTCGAAACCGTTCGCAGAAGAGGTTGTACGAATTACGGGGCTTAAGCTTATTGAGCTTCCTGTAAAAGTATATGTCAAACCACCTTGGCAGTTGACGAACAATTGACAGTTGACAGTTGCTATATATATGAAAGGAATGTATTATAATGAAATTTAATCTTGATTTTGAACGCTGTAAGGGCTGTACCTTATGTGTGAACGCCTGCCCCAAAAAGATTATCGAAATGCAGTCGGAGCGGTTAAACAAAAGCGGATATTACACCGCCGAATGTACCGACCAAAACGCCTGTACCGGATGCGCCTTGTGCGCCGTTATGTGTCCCGATTGTGCTATCGCGATATCTTAATTTATAGTAGCCCCCTACTTAATATACGATTGAGCGGGGCAAAAAGTTTCTCGGTGCTAAACAAGAGCTTACAAAAGAATAGGAGTTAGGAGTATATGAAAAAAACATTAATGAAGGGTAACGAGGCGGTTGCTGAGGCGGCAATTCGCGCGGGTTGTAAATGTTATTTCGGTTACCCGATTACCCCGCAAAATGAGGTCGGCGCGTATATGTCGGCAAAGCTTCATCAACACGGCGGCGTATTTTTACAAGCCGAGTCGGAAATAGCCGCAATCAATATGGTATACGGTTGTGCGGCGACGGGGACGCGCTGTATGACGTCTTCTTCCTCACCGGGCATTTCGCTTAAGACGGAGGGTATATCCTACATGGCGGGTGCGGATTTACCCGCAGTTATACTAAGTGTTCAACGCGGCGGCCCGGGACTCGGAACGATACAACCGTCACAGGCGGATTATTTCCAAACAACGCGCGCTTTAGGTCACGGCGATTTACATTTGCCCGTTTTCGCGCCGTATTCGGTTCAAGAAATGGTAGATGTAACGACGAAGGCTTTTGACATAGCGGAGGAATATCGCACACCCGTAATTATCTTAGCGGACGGCTTGCTCGGGCAGATGATGGAGCCGGTGAGCTTTGATGATGAGGAAGTAATTGAAAAGCCCGAAAAGACATTCGATTGGGTTGCGGACGGACATATGGGTAAGCGGAAAAAGAACATTATAACCTCGTTACAAATTGAGTCGGAGGAGCTCGAACAAACTATTACGGCGAGAGAAAAAAGGTTCGAGAAATTAAAAGCCAACCACACCCAATCGGAATCGGTCAATTGTGACGACGCCGATATAGTTATTGCGGCTTACGGCTCCGCCTCCCGCGTTGTACAGTCGGCTATGGAAATGGCTCGCGAGGAGGGGTTGAAGGTCGGAACCTTCCGCCCCGTAACCATATCGCCTTTCCCCGTAAACGCGATTGTAAAAGCCTGTAAAAATGCCAAAAAAGTCCTTGTTGTGGAAATGTCGTTAGGGCAAATGGTAGATGATGTAAAAATGGCTCTCGAGCATAAAATCCCCGTTGAGTTTTACGGGAGACAGGGGGGGTTTGTCCCCGGCCCGCAAGAGATTTTAGATGTAGTCAGGAGGTTGAAATAATGCCGAAATTCACAAGACCGAACGCCTTAGCCGATACCCCGACCCATTATTGTCCCGGGTGTACTCATGGTGTGATACACAGATTGGTCGCGGAGGTTATTGACGAAATGGATATTATGAACACGACAATCGGGGTTTTACCCGTGGGTTGCGCCGTGTTCGGATATAATTATTTTAATTTTGACGGGGTACAGGCGTCGCACGGGCGCGCACCCGCCGTTGCAACCGGGGTCAAGCGCGCAAAGCCCGACCGCCTCGTTTTTACCTATCAGGGGGACGGCGATTTGGCGGCAATCGGAACCGCCGAAATTGTACACGCGGCGGCGCGGGGCGAAAACATAACCACAATTTTTGTCAACAATACCATTTACGGAATGACCGGCGGACAAATGGCTCCGACAACCCTCCCGGGTCAAAAGACCCAAACCTCACCCTTCGGAAGAGATACCGAAAAGGTGGGCTTTCCGATTCGTGTTTGCGAAATGTTGTCGACGCTCGACGGCGTTGCATATGCGGAGCGGGTCTCGGTTCATGATGCAAAACACATTAACGCCGCAAAAAAAGCTATAAAAAAAGCGTTTGAAATTCAAATGAGAGGGGAGGGGTTTTCGATAATCGAATTGTTATCAACCTGTCCCACAAACTGGGGCTTGACCCCTCCGGCGTCCCTCGAATGGCTTAAAGAGAATATGCTTCCGTATTATCCTCTCGGCGTGTACAAGGAAAAACAAGAGCTTACGAAAGGAGCCTCAAAATAATGAGAGTAAATGAATATCTGATAGCCGGTTTTGGCGGACAAGGGGTTTTATTTGCGGGAAAGCTCTTGGCAAATATAGGCTTAGTCAGCGATAAACAGGTAACATGGATGCCGTCATACGGGCCCGCAATGCGCGGCGGCGTCTGCAACTGTTCGGTATGTATAAGCGATTTGTTAATCGGCTCGCCCGTGGTTCACTTGCCCGATACGCTAATTTGTATGAACAGCCCGAGCTTTGATAAATATGTCCCTGCGGTGAAAAAAGGCGGCGCGGCTTTTATAGACAGCTCTATTATTGACCAAAAATTTGACGGAAAGGACATAACCTGTCACTATGTTCCCGCAACAAAATTAGCGGTAGATAACGGCTTTTCAACAAATTTCGGAATTATCGTTATGCTCGGTAAGGTGATAAAGGAATCGGGAATTTGTGATACGGAAACCGTCAGAAAAGCACTCGAAACTTTTGTTTCGGCAAAAAAAGCGTCTTTAATTGATACTAATATTAAGGCAATTGAACTCGGGTTAAATGCGTGAGCTTGAATAGTTAGGGGACTTTATGAAAATATGCAGAAGAGAATACAAAGGCAAGTTTTTTCTTAACGATAGCTTGATAAAAAAGCTTTTTTTATCTGTACTGATTACAGTTGTTACATTTTATTTAGTAATATCAACAACATCATTAATATTAGATGTAAACGCATTTAACAATAATTATTGTACCGAGTGCGGATTCGCGGTTACATCTAATTTTTGTGGTAGTTGCGGTAGCCCTACTTTTATAAACAATGACGGTAACAACCCATGTAATATTTCCAATTTTGGTCAATTATTAGGAACATACAATATAGGCAATGTTCTTGATAATCACGAAATTACGCTTAGAATAATAGGTCAAAAAATAACATTGTGGGATGGTGATGCCATGATAATTGAAAGTTATAAATAACTTACCAAACA
>WRHO01000007.1 GCA_009783205.1 Oscillospiraceae bacterium | reverse complement strand
GATATTACCGCTTTGAGTGTATTGGTAAATCTGACGCATTTATATTTGAACAACAACTTGATTGTCAACATCACGGCGTTAAACACATTGTTAAAATTAACGGTTTTAGATTTATCCTACAACCAAATCGTTGATATTACGGTTTTAAGCGTGCTGGTGAATTTAATCGAGCTGTATTTGAGCAATAACCAAATTGTTATCATTGAGCATTTAAGCGTTCTTATCAAGTTGAGAATTTTGGATTTGCGGAGCAATTTATTCGTATTCTCGCATATAAAAACGCTCAGAACGGCTTTACCCAATTGCGATATACGCTATGACGCACCTTCCCATATCACAATTAAAGGGGTTCAATACAGCACGAGTTTGACTTACCTGAATTTATCAAACATGAACCTCACCAACGCCGATATAGAAGACCTTGAGTATATGGTGAACCTTACAGAGCTATGGCTGAACGGCAACCGAATCAGTGATGTTACCCCTCTGCTCGGACTAAAGAACTTACGTATTCTGTATTTGAACAGCAACAGAATCAGTAATCTTACGCTTATAAGCAGAATGACATGGTTGACCCATCTGCATTTGAGCGGCAACCAAATCACTGACATAACACTCATAAGCGGTTTAGTTAATTTGGTTCATTTGGACTTATCCTATAACCAAATCATCGACATTACTTCTTTAAATTTATTGGTGAATTTAACTCATTTATATTTGAACAATAACTTGATTGTCAACATTACGCATTTGAATGTACTGATAAAATTAACTGTTTTGAATTTATCGCACAACAGAATTGTTGACATTCCGGTTTTAAGCGGTCTAATCAATTTGACCGAGTTGTATTTAAACAATAACCTGATTGTCAGCATCACAAATTTAAATGTACTGACGAAATTGAAGATTTTGAACTTATCTTACAATAAAATCGTTGACATCACGGTTTTAAGTGTGCTGATTAATCTGACGCATTTGTATATCAATAACAACGGAATTATCGACATCTCGCCTTTGAGCGTTCTGATAAATTTAATATGGTTGGATATATCCTACAATCAAATTAGTATCATTACGCATTTAAATCCGCTGATAAGATTAACACATTTGAAAATACGGGGGAATATACTCATCTATTCACAGATAAGAACCCTTCGCGGATATTTGGTTGATTGTGATATAGACCATGACGCTCTTGAATTTATCACAATCGGCGGTGTACAATACAGCACCGATTTGACGGTTCTTGATTTATCCGGTAAAGGATTCACAAGTGCTGACTTAGCACAGTTAAGATTTATGCTGAACTTGACAGAACTGCGATTGAGCGGCAACCAAATCACCGACCTTGTGTTCCTGAGCGGGTTGACCAATCTGAGCCGGCTGTATCTGAACGACAACCTAATCGTTGACCTTTCGCCCTTAGCCGGTCTGATGAATCTTACACGGTTATACCTCAACAACAACCAAATCGTCAATATTACGCATTTAGGCGGATTGGTAAAATTAACACGCCTAAATCTCTCCTACAACCAAATCGTTGATATTACCGTTATAAGCGGACTGGTAAATCTGACGCGTCTGTATTTGAGCAACAATCTGATTGTCAACATTTCACATTTGAGCGGATTAGTAAAATTAACACGCTTGAATTTGTCCTACAATCAAATCGTCAACATCACGCATTTAAGCGGATTGACAAATTTGACACGTCTGTACTTGTCTAACAACAGAATCGTTGATATTACGCATTTAGGCGGACTGACAAACTTGACGCGGTTGTATTTGAGCAACAACCAAATCGTCAGTATTGCACATTTAAGCGGATTAACAAGATTGACACGCCTGAATTTGTCTTATAACCAAATCAGCGATATTTCCTCTTTACGCTTTTTAACCAGTCTGACACGATTGTATTTAAACGGCAACAAAATTAACAACATCACACATTTAAGAGTGCTGACAAATTTAAGGTATTTGGATTTACGGGTTAATTTGCTCATTTTATCATGGGTAATTATCCTTCAAGGAGAGCTACCGGATTGTGAAATCGTCCACGACGCTCCCGAAGAAGTTGACATCGGTAAGGATAAATACGACACAGAATCAATTTATCTGAACCTATCCAATAAAAAACTCACAAACGCCGATATAGAAAATCTCAAATATATGCCGAATTTGAGAATCTTGTTCTTGGATAATAACCAAATCAGCGACCTGTCAGCTTTAAGCGGACTGACGAATTTAATGCACCTGTATGTACGCAATAATAAAATCAGCGATATTACAGTCTTAGGCGAATTGACAAATTTAAGAGCATTAGATTTATCGGTCAACCAAATTAGTGACCTTTCAGCTTTGAGCGGTTTAACCAAATTGACGAATTTAGAATTATCCGATAACAAACTCAAAGACATTACACATTTAAACAGTTTGACGAGTTTACAGGTTTTAGATTTGTCGTACAATCAAATCACAGACATCACAGCTTTAAGCGATTTGACAAACTTATGGTATTTAGATTTGTCGGATAACCAAATCACTGATGTTACCGCTTTAAGCGGACTGACAGATTTAACGGAGTTGTATTTAGCCGGAAACAAAATCACAGACATTACAGTTTTAAGCGGTCTGACCGAATTGTTGATTTTGGATTTACGGAGTAATTTAATTGATGTATCGCAGGTGAATACACTTCAAACCGCTTTACCGGATTGTGATATACGCTATGACGGTAAACTTCCTAATGTGCCGCCTACGGAAGAAGAGCCTGGCCCTGACACAGAAATCATTGTGTATAACAATGACCACCCCACACTTGATTACAACGGGCCTTGGATTGTTGATACAGCTTCGGATTACTTAAAAGGTAACGCCAAATTTAATGGGGATGAAACAGCGAACTTCCAAGCAACCGAAGCGTCTGTCAAATTAAAATTCACCGGTACTTCTATCAGCTTTATAGGTACAAAACAAGATAATCTCGGTACTTTTGACGTGTATATTAATAATGTATATGTAGAAACCGTAAATCCCCAAATACCTTTAGGCGATGACCCGATAAGAAATCAGGTACTGTTCTCGAAAGACGACCTCCCTGCCGGGGAAAATACAATTGAGATTAGAGTGGCTGACGGAAACTATGTCCTTGTTGAAGCGTTTATAGTAGGTTCGGTATCATCCGGTAATAATCCCGACGATGACTCTGATGACGACTCCGATTCAACAACCGTTTCACCGGACAGCCAAACAATGTATCCTTACGGTCATTCCGCGATTCAATACCCCGCCGGTAACTGGATTACCTATCATACCTCAACCTTCTTTAACGGAACGGATTCGGTATATAATGAAAGTACGGCGTCTGTCGAGTTGCAATTTACCGGAACTAAAGTAAGCATTGTCGGCAAAAAACAAGATAATCTCGGTATATTTAGAATTTATATCGACGGTGTATTAGCTGAAAGTGTGAACGCATATTCTGACGCTTCTCATTTGGTCTTCAATCAAAGTGAAGTGCTGTTCACGAGTGATGGGCTTTCCTCCGGGAATCATACCATCCGGATTGAGGTAGACGCAGGGGATTATATGATTTTTGACGGGTTCGTTGTGATTAGTTGACATATACTTGTTGAAATCGAAGTAAAGTGAATAGGGCGGGAAGAACCTATGTCGCGTGGTTCTTCCCGCTTTTTCTTTTGACAACCATATCAAAAAACTACGAATACATCGAATCAAAACGATAATATTCTCCTGATACAAGTCTTCATGGGGGCAGCTTTATAATCTCACCCCCTCGCCCTCCTAACCCGCCCAATCTCCAACCACTCTCTAAACTCATCAAACCCCAGTTCTCCCGACAAGCACAAATCCCGCTTACGGCTCGCCTCCTCCGACCACTTCAAGAACTCACTCTGCGACAGCTTCTTCGCCCGAACCCGCGAATGGTTACGCCGATACGCCCTCTTATGAGCCTCCAATATCGGATTCCCCGCGACTTTCTGTGCATATCTGCGAGTTGCCCCGATTTCACTGCATTTCCTACCGGTATCGCCGAAAAGCCTGTCGCAGTATTCCACATCGGCACGTCTTCGCGGAATAAAAAACCGTTCACAATTTTTGCACTTCTTTATAAAAATATCATGTTCAATCATCTGAATAAACTCAAACCGAAACAAATCTTCGATACTGTCAATTTCGTAGAGTTGAACAACCTCTTTATCCGCTACACGACCGTAAAAAGTACGGAAAGATTTCTCAAGATAAATCTTTTCATATCCCTTAATATCGTGATATTCATCAAGAATGTCGATGTAGTCAATCGATTTACTGACTTTAACTTTTTCGCGATAATGAAGCAAAACCTCAATTTCATGGACTATAAATTTCTGCAATTTTTTGAAATCTGCCGACAACCGCTCAAACGTCTGACGTGGCGAACAATCGGAATAAACGGCACTCATCAATTCTTGTGCATAAAAATATACATAAATTTCGCTTTTTTGAAAATCGGTCATATTTTGCGTAATTTCCGCCAAAAATTCCGGTGCGTATCTGCCCTCATTCGCTCCGGGAACTTCAAACGCTTCTGTAATCGAAGAAAATCCCTCGTCAAATCGCTCCGGTTCATAACAAATAAAATTCAACAGTGGTTTCCCAAGCTCGTAGGCAATTCCTCCTAACTTGGAAAACTGCTGATTTTCGTTGTAAAAATGTATGTGTCCGTCCTTAATAAATACGCTTGCAATCATGTTTTCCGCTCCTTTGTTAAACGACAATCGCTATTCTTGAAATTAGCGATAATCTATCAGTATAGCAACTATTGTACATTAGTATTGATTTTTTGTCAACCCCGTGTTATGATTGTTTTGTAAGGAGGTACGCAACTGTCATCTGTTGTATCTGTCACCCGATAAAAATAGCGTTATAATTGCGTTTTGCGGCATGACAATGACAGGTGACACTAAAAAACCGGAAAGGAGATTCGCTAAAAACCCGACACCAAAACAATAAAAAGGAGGGCTTCAATGCCGAAACAAACCCCGAAACTCGAAACCATAACAGGAAAAGACCTGCTCGCTCAACCAATCCAAACCATCGAATACACCATCGACAATATCCTGCCCCACGGACTGTTTATCCTCGCAGGAAGCTCCAAAATCGGAAAGTCATGGATGGCTCTTGATATGTGCCACGCGATTGCTACCGGCGGTAAGCTGTGGAATTATTCCGCAAAACAAGGCGATGTGCTGTACCTTGCGTTGGAGGATAACCACAAACGCTTACAGGAGCGGCTGACGAAAATATCATCTGTGCAGGATTCAGAATCAACCACTGATATTCATTTTGTCACAAAAGTATGTAAGCTCAAGGAGGGGCTTACCGAGCAAATCACCAAGTTTCTCGATGAACACCCACAGACAAAGCTGATTGTGATTGACACCTTACAGTATATCCGCAACAACAGCAGTTCGAGAAGCACTTATGCCGGCGATTACCGCGATATGGACGCACTACGGAGAATCATCACTGGAAGAAATCTCACTATGTTGTTGATTACGCACAATCGAAAATCCGACGACGCTGACCCGGTCAACCGTGTTTACGGCAGCGGCGGATTAACGGGAGCGGTTGACGGAATATTCATTCTCGAAAAGAGCAAGCGCACCGGAAGCACAGCACGTTTGACGATTGCCAACCGCGATACAGAAGGGCATCAGTTCAAGCTACAATTCGATACTATAAATTGTCGTTGGCAGTTCGTTGAAGAAATCAAAGGAGAAGTCGATTACGACGAGGACGAATATCTCTTTCTTGCACTCGAATGTTTGCTCGATGAAACCCAAATATGGAGCGGTACGCCGACACATCTTTGTGCGGTTCTGACACAGTTAGATTCACAGTGTATCATATCACCGATTACCCTGTCGAAAACACTGAAAAAACGACAAGAGCATCTGTTCAAGCAATACAATATCTCATGCGGGTTTACCCGTAATAAATCAGCAAGAATTATCACCTTGTCCCGCGATGTGATTGTCATTGAAGGTGCAGTTGTAAAGGAGGAATCGGCGTAATGCAAAACTTAACCCGCAACATAAATATCGGCTTCCGCGTAAGCGAACAGGAGCGTGAATTAATCCGGCAACGGCAGGAGCAAACAGGGATTCTAAATCTGCGTTCGTATCTGCTCAAAATGGCTACAACAGGCGAGGTAATCCATTTGGAAGTGCAGGGTGTTCACGAGATGCTTCGGTTGCTGTCAAATGCCACAAACAATATCAATCAAATCGCGAATCGCGTCAACAAAACCGGGAATTTTTTCGCCCATGACCTCGACGATTTACGCAACCATTACGAGGAAATCTGGGGACAGGTCAATGTGATTTTGCGGAAGCTAATCGCACTGTAAATAGACTGCCGAAGGGCAGTCGCAGCAGACGGAGAAACCGGCTTAACAATCGGTGTTTTACACCGATTGAGAGGGTTTGGGAAACTTCCCAACAAGTATGGAAGGTGACGGCGAATTTATCGAAATGCGTTCACCTTCCCCTGCTTGCCGCGATTGTTTGCGTGTGAAATAGTATAAGTTTTAAGAGGGGAGGGTGATAAAAAATACTGAAAAATTTATAAATTATTTTATTAAAAATTGTTCTTTGAAAATTGAATATTAAGAGGAGGAAATTCGTGTTGAAAAGAGCCTCAACCACACCAACGCTAACCATCCAAGCCGCCACAAACGAGTTTGCTCCCACCAAGACGCAAATTGACGCGTTGGCACGCCGGCTGATGCCGGAGATAAAGAAATTTTTCGCCAACGATAACATTCAAAAAGAATTTGCGAAATGGCAGAAAAAGCAATCGCCGATTGAATAGCGGTAATGTGTTCGGCAGGTGTAGAAAACACTACACCTGCCGATACACAAAATTATGCGAAATAAAGGTTGACAATCATCGTGTTATAAGATATAATATGATTATACCAAAAGGAGGATTTACATTTTGAAAATAGTCGCCGAGAGAATGAAAAAATTACGAACAAGCATCAAGCTGTCACAGATGAAAATATCGAAAATGAGTGGCTGTTTGCAATCAAGCATTGCCCGATATGAAACGGAGCAGGCAGTTCCGCCGTTAGAGCTGCTTTTGTGGTACGCCGACCACTTCGATGTGTCGCTCGATTACATCTTCGGTCGAACCGATAATCCGCAGGGGAAGCTGTATGAAAACAAGCCTAAAATCATTCCAAACACCGAGGAAATGAGGCAGTTTATAGAGATGTGTTTTGACCCGACTTCATCAGTGAGCGAGCAGTTGAAAAATACAATGCTCGAAATGTTTTCGAGAGAAGGGAGAGGTGAATAATGAACATTGTGATTTATGCGAGATATAGCTCAAATACGCAAAATGAGCAGAGTATCGAAGGTCAGTTGAAAACCTGCTATGATTTCGCCAAACGAAACGGTTATAAAATCATCAATGAGTACATCGACAGAGCCATTTCAGGCACGGGTGCGGATAATCGTCCGTCGTTTCAGAAGATGATAGCCGACAGTGCGAAACGGCAGTTTCAAGCGATTTTGGTCTATCAGTTGGACAGATTTGCGAGAAATCGCTATGATAGTGCGACATACAAAGCGAGATTGAAGAAGAACGGTGTTAAGGTCTTATCTGCCCGCGAAAATATCACCGATGACGCTTCGGGTGTACTTATGGAAGCGGTGCTTGAGGGAATGGCTGAATATTTCAGTACCGAGTTGTCTCAAAAAGTAAGACGTGGGTTAAAACTCAATGCCGAGAAAGGTCTGTGCACAGGTGGGAATACAGCACTCGGATTGAAAACAAATGAAGAAAAACAATATGTCATTGATGAAGAAAAAGCACCCATAGTCAAGCACATTTTTGAAATGTATCTCGCCGGTTCCACAATGGCGAAAATTATTAAATACCTCAATGAGAATCAAATCAAGACCAGCCTCGGCAACCCGTACAACAAGAACTCTATCCGAAAAATCCTCACTAATAAACGATATATCGGGATTTACACCTTCAAAGGCACAGAATTCCCCGATATGATTCCGCAAATTATTGATAACAACAACTTCGATGAGGTTCAATTGCTGATGTCGAAAAATAAGAAAGCCCCTGCACGAGCAAAAGCTATCGAGGACAATTATATCTTGACTACAAAGATTTTCTGCGGGCATTGTAAGGCGGCAATCACAGGCGTTAGCGGAACTTCCCACACCGGAGCTTTCTATCAGTATTACCAGTGTATCAATAACAAACGCAAGAAATGCAAGAAAAAGACCGTCAGAAAGGAATATATCGAGGATTTGGTGGTCAACGAAACGGTAAAAATCCTTACACCGGAGAATATCGACAGAATCGCTCATTCAGTGGTTGATTTGTGCGAAAAAGAGCGGAATACCGACAGTATTAAGCGGATTAACAAGCTGATTCGCGAGAACGAAGCAGCGACTGCCAATCTTGTTAAGGCTCTCGAAGCGGGAAAAGTCGTTGATGTAATCTCGGCTCAGATTGAGAAAAGACAGGCTGAAAAAGCCGATTTAGAGGTTCAGTTAGCTAAGGAAAAAATTCAGTCGCCTGTTTTGAAATATAATGAGGTTAAATTCTTTTTTGAGCGGTTTGTAGGCGGTGATATAAGTGATATTAACTATCGTCGGGCTTTGGTGGATATATTTGTGAATAAGATTTATCTGTTCGACGATGAGATGAGGATTGTATACAATGCGGGTGAGGGGCATAAAATAGATGTTCCCTTAGATGAACTCACGCATGAGCGGGGTTCGTCTAAGGGAATGTTCGTGCCGCTGATCGGACTTGAACCGATACAGTATTGCTACCGGAGGATTTTAAGTCCTCTGCGTCTGCCAATTCCGCCACAGCGGCATAAAACAAATGTCAATATCGAATTATACACTATAAATACATATATGTCAATACATTATGTAAAATTTTCTTAAATTTATTTTTTACTGTTTACAAAGAAGAATTATTATGTTATAATTTTCCTTGAAACTTAAATTTAAAGGAGGAAAATATGGCAAGAAAAGTTAAAATGATGAAGGGCAACTATGCCGCGGCGCACGTGTCCTACGGATTTACGGAAGTAGCGGGTATCTATCCGATTACGCCGTCATCCGACATGGCTGAAGTAACCGACCAATGGGCCGCAGAAGGCAAAAAGAACATCTTCGGCGACACGGTGAGCGTTGTCGAAATGCAATCGGAGGGCGGTGCGTCGGCGGCGGTACACGGCTCACTACAGGCGGGCGCGTTAACCACCACATACACCGCGTCACAGGGGTTGTTACTAATGATTCCGAGTATGTACAAAATCGCGGGCGAGCTTCTTTCGAGCGTAATACACGTTTCTGCGAGAGCATTAGCGGCACACGCGCTTTCGATTTTCGGCGACCACAGCGATATTAACGCCTGCCGCTCGACGGGTTATGCTATGCTCTGCTCTACAAACCCGCAAGAGATTATGGACTTAGGCGCGGTTGCACATATGTCGACCTTAAAAGGCAGAGTTCCTTTTTTACACTTCTTTGACGGGTTCAGAACCTCTCACGAAATGCAAAAAATTGAAGTGTGGTCTGACGACGATTTAAAAGACTTGGTTGATTTTGACGACATTAAGGCTTTTCGCGAACGCGCATTAAGCCCCGAATCACAATCACTCAGAGGAACGGCGCAAAATCCCGATATTTTCTTCCAGGCAAAGGAAGCGGCTAACACCTATTACGATAAAATCCCCGCTATAGTACAAGCGGCAATGGATAAGGTTAATAAAAAAATAGGTACAGATTATAAGCTCTTCAACTATTACGGCGCGCCGGACGCGGAACAAATTATTGTTTCTATGGGTTCGTCTGCCGATACAATTGAAGAAACTATTGATTATCTCGCCTCAAAGGGTGAAAAAGTCGGCTTGGTAAAGGTTAGACTTTATATGCCGTTCGCAATTGACGAATTTGTGAACGCTATCCCAAAAACCTGTAAGAAAATCAGCGTTTTAGACAGAACAAAGGAACCCGGTTCAATAGGCGAACCTCTCTATTTAAGCGTTGTTGCCGCGCTCAAACAAACCGGTAAATTCGCAGATGTCCCCGTATACGGCGGCAGATACGGACTCGGCTCAAAGGACTTCAATCCCGCTTGTGTAATTGCTATTTACCGCAATACCACAAAAACGCGGTTCACCGTAGGTATTGAGGACGATGTTACCGGATTATCGCTTCCCACCGATGATTACCCCAACACAATTCCCGAAGGCACAACGAGCTGTAAATTCTGGGGAATCGGCGGCGACGGTACGGTAAGTGCTAACGAAAACTCAACAAAGATTATCGGCGAAAATACCGATATGAATGTTCAAGCGTACTTCGCATATGACTCAAAGAAGGCGGGCGGTATTACCGTTTCACATTTGCGCTTCGGTAAAGCGGCGATTAAATCGACATATTTTATTACACAGGCTGACTTTGTCGCCTGTCACAATCCTTCTTATATCTACAAATACGATATGGTAAAAGATGTATTGCCCGGCGGAACCTTCTTGTTAAACTGTCAATGGAGCGCGTCCGAGCTTGACGAGCATCTCCCCAACAGAATAAAGTCGCAAATTGCCAAGAACAACATTAACTTTTATATTATAAACGGAATAAAAATTGCGGGGGAAGTCGGACTCGGCAATCGCGTAAGTACCGTTTTACAATCGGCGTTCTTTAAATTAGCCGATATAATTCCGATGGACGACGCTATTAAACACATGAAGGAAGAAATTCATCACCAATTTATTTCAAAAGGCGAAAAAATTGTTGAGATGAACTATAACGCAGTTGACAAGGGCGCGGTTTCTTTTGAAAAAATTGATGTTCCTGCGGCTTGGGCAAATGCCGGCGATGACTTTGAGCTTCCTAAGGCAGACCCCGCAGGAAAGCGTAAGGACATAGTTGATTTCATCGACAATGTTATGATTCCGATTAACGCATATCAAGGAACCGAGCTTCCCGTTTCGACATTTTCAAAAACAGCAGACGGCACATTCCCTCTCGGCACGGCTGCATATGAAAAACGCGGCGTTGCCGTTACCGTTCCCGAGTGGCTCCCCGAAAACTGTATTCAATGTAATCAATGCTCTTTGGTTTGCCCGCACGCGGTATTACGCCCCTACGCGCTGACCGCCGATGAAGCGGCTAATGCGCCGAAAGGCTTTAAATCAAAGGACGCTACGGGTCTCCCCGGAATGAAATATACAATGGCTTGCTCGGTATTAGACTGTTACGGTTGTGATGTATGTGTTAATATATGTCCCGCCGGTGCAAAAGACAAATCAAAGAACGCGCTCGTCATGAAGCCGCTCGAATCACAGCTCGAACAACAGAATTCGTTCGGATACTGTTATGAGCTTCCCGAAAAGCCCGAAGTCCTCGAAAAGTTTAAAGAAACTACAGTAAAAGGCTCACAGTTTAAACAACCTCTGTTAGAATTTTCGGGGGCGTGTGCGGGTTGCGGCGAAACTCCGTATGCAAAGCTCGTAACACAATTATTCGGCGACAGAATGTTCATCGGTAACGCAACCGGTTGTTCTTCAATTTGGGGCGGCTCCGCACCCGCAATGCCCTATACCGTCAATAAAGAAGGAAAAGGGCCGGCGTGGGCGAACTCTCTGTTTGAGGATAACGCGGAATTTAGCTTCGGTATGTATTTGGGGCAAAAAGCCGTTCGAGACAGAATGGCTAAAAAAGCAAAGGTATTAATCGAAAAATCGTGTCCCTGCTCTGCCGAGCTTAAAAAATGGCTCGAAACTTTTGATAACGGCGCGGAAAACGGCGTCGCAACAAAAGCGTTAGTAAGCGCGCTCGAAGGTTGTAACTGCGGAATGCCCGAAAAAGACGAAATGCTTCAGAATAAAAAATTCTTAGCTAAAAAATCTGTGTGGGCGTTTGGCGGCGACGGTTGGGCATATGATATCGGCTACGGCGGTCTTGACCATGTATTGGCACAGGGGGAGGACGTAAATCTGCTTGTATTCGATACCGAGGTGTACTCAAATACGGGGGGGCAGGCTTCAAAATCCACACCCGTAGGCGCGATTGCAAAATTTGCGGCGAGCGGCATGAATATCAAAAAGAAGGATTTGGCGGGAATAGCCATGAAGTACGATTATGTATACGTGGCACAGGTTGCTATGGGCGCGGACATGAATCAATGTATTAAAGCCATGGTTGAAGCCGAAGCGCATAAAGGCCCATCAATTGTTATCTGTTACGCGCCGTGTCGTGACCACGGTATGAAGGGCGGCTTAGCTAATATGATTGCAATTGAGAAAAAAGCGGTCGAGACGGGATACTGGCATCTGTTTAGATTTAACCCCGCCTTGGAATCTCCGTTCACCCTCGACAGTAAGGCTCCCGCCGGTAATTATAAAGACTTTATCATGAACGAGGTCAGATATAACTCGCTCATGCGCTGGAACCCCGAAAGAGCCGAGGAATTGTTTACAAGAGCCGAAGCCGATTCCAAAAAACGCTATGATAATTTAGTGGGATTGGTCGAATATTATAAGGCAAAATGAAATTCCTTATAAGGAATATAAAAAACCACTCTGTTCAATTTTTAATTGAACAGAGTGGTTTTTATTTCCGTGGAGGTCTAAGCTACGGATTGTCGGTCGCTTCCGTCGGGGCGCATTTTATATGTTGTCGCGCTGTTTGTATCGGGGTTAATATCGCTGAAATTCCTGTAATAAATCCAGTTGCCGACTATGTTAATATCCTCGCTGTTATCATTGTTTAGCTTCATTTTTTCCGTTCCGTCGGTTCGAATTCTGTATATTTTACCGTCGTCGCTTTGATTACTGTAGTATATCCAGTCGCCGTCAACATTCATACATATACTTTCATCGTCATTAATTCTTACCGCGGTACCACCGGATACGTGCATTTTATAAATGTTCATATTTGATTTCCCGCTATCGCCGTATTCATCATAATCGTCATAATTCTCATCATCGTATACATAATAAATAAACCCGTTAATTACGTTAATATACTCACAATTCTTATCGGAAACAACAACCTCGCGTTCTGCGCCGGCTGTGTTCATTTTGTATATTTCCCAGTTTCCGTTTTTTTCGCTTATGTTGACATAATAAATTATATCATCAACTACGTTTATAAATTGGCTCTCGTCGTTATTTAACTGTGTTCTTCCCGACCCGTCAATTTGAGCTTTATAAAGCTTTTCGTCGTCGTCGGCGTTGCTGTAGTAAACCCAATCGCCGGCTATATTTATATATCCGGCATTATCATCAATAATATGCTCCCAATCTGTACCGTCCGTTCTTATTCTGAATATTCCGCCATAAAAAGAAGCATAATAAATCCAATCGCCTATAACATTAAGCCACAGACCGTAATCACCGCAGACTAAGGTGTTTTCGGAACCGTCTGTGTGGATTTTATATATTTGATTCCTGTTACTCAAATAATAAATCCACTCCCCTTGTATGGAAGCCAAGCCATAATTATTACAGTTTCCGCCGCTGTTCCCGTATTTGTTAATTTCGGCGTATTTCGTCTTTGCGTCTTCCGCCTCCCAATCCTTTGTGGGAACCGATAAGTCGCGCTCTCCATTATTTAATTCATCGTCCGAGTTCTTTTTGTCACAGGCGGATAACCCCAATACCATAATTGTTATCGCGAGTGTAACGGCAATTGCTTTCATTTTTTATTGACCATTCCTTTCTTTTATTTATTTTTTCTTATTTATCTTTTTCCAACCGCTGTACAGCGGATAAAACGCCAAATCTCCCCGTTGGGAAGGTCAGCCCCCCCTGTAAAAAAACGGTATACGGTTCACACACTGGGGCATCCGCGCTCAACTCAATTGACGCACCCGAGGTAAATGCACCCGCCGCCATAATAACCTTATGCCGATATCCCGGCATATCCCATGGTTCGGGAACAACAAAGCTGTCGATAGGGCTCCCTATTTGGATTCCCTCACAAAACGCCCGTAATTGCGACTCGTTTTTGAGGTTAATAGCGGCAATAATGTCGGTTCTGTACTCGTCGAACTCGGGGAAACACTCATAACCGAGAAGATTCATTAAGGCGAGCGCGAAGGTTGAGGTTTTAAGAGCGTTACAGACAGTTTCCGGTGCGTAGAATATCCCCAAGTACATAGCGCGGTTTTGATTAAGACTGCACCCCGCTTCGGCTCCTATGCCCGGAACCGTGAGCCGATTTGCACACAATTCAACTAAATCGCGCCGCCCCGCAATATATCCCCCCGTTTCCGCAATCCCGCCCCCGGGGTTCTTTATAAGGCTTCCCGCAAGTAAATCCGCGCCAACGGAAGACGGCTCGGTTATTTCGCAAAACTCGCCGTAACAATTGTCGACAATTATAATCGCAGACGGATTAATTTGTCTCACCGTTGTTACAATTTCGCCAATTTGCTCAACCGTGAGCGACTTGCGAAGGGTATACCCGCGTGAACGCTGTACAAATACCGCCCGACAGTTGTTACAGCCGCGTTGAATAGCCGATAAATCGGGGCGCGAATCGGAAAGCAGTTCAATTTGGTCATACTCTATACCGTATTCTCTCAAAGAGCCGCCCGTTTTTCCGTTTATAACGTCGTGCAGAGTGTCATAGGGTTTCCCCGTAACCGAAACGAGCTTATCGCCCGTCCGCAAGACACCGAAAAGCGCGACATTAATCGCGTGGGTTCCGTTTATGAAGTTATGACGAACCAACGCGCTTTCGGTACCCATTATTTCTGCAAAAACTTTATCGAGCGCGTCCCTTCCCTCGTCACCATAGCCATAACCGTTACTTCCGCGAAGATGGTGTTCTGAAACGCGGTTGTTTATAAACGAACAAAGTACCTTTTCGCCGTTATGACGCGAAAGCTTATCAAAACGCTTGAATACATCTTCACACATTTTTTCGGCTTCCGCGGCTTTTTCGGTTATAAATGAGTCAAATCTCATAAATATTAATATTCCTCTAATGATTATCAAATAATATTATATATTTCTATTATACTATTAAATAAATCATTTGTAAAGGGGGGTGAGCATTATAAAATTAAAGCTTATCTTGATATCGGTCATTATCGCCGTTACTTCCGTGCTTGCTTATATATCGGTGAAATATTTTAAAATAATGGATTCCGATAAGCCGCCCTTAGTGAAAATACAAGCCGAAATAGAAAGCTATGACAATTGGGCGGTCTTCAACCCGCCTAAAAACACAGACGGCGAAAGTATATCTCCCCTTGTTTCGCCTTATGCAAATAAAATGCTCGAAGATGCACAAAGCAACCAAATCGCCTATAATATATCGGCGCAATACAGCTTAGGCATAATAATCGAAGTAATCGACCTTAACATTGTCGACAATGAAATTATCGGAAACGAATGGTTCAAAAATAATTCATGGCGATACGGATTTATTTGTCTCGACAACGAAACGTCTCAAGACACAACGCTGAATCTTCGCTATGTCGGTGTATTTCCGGCGGAACAAATGTATTACTCCGGTATAAGCTTAGAGGAATATATAGACAGTGCTTATAACAGCTCGCCGCCGGAATCGTCATGAGTTATATTGTTAATTTCGCCTATTTCGCTTACGTTCCTTAAAGTGCGATTAATTGCCCTCGTTCTTTTGCCGACAATATCCTCTAAGGTTTTATCTGCGGTTTGAATTTGTTTATGTGCTTTATCGAGCAATTCCGAAAACTTCACAAATTCAGATTTGACCGCGCTCAATGTGTCCCACACCTCTTTTGAACGCTGTTCAATTGCGAGCGTCTTGAACCCCATTTGAAGCGAGCTTAAAAAAGCCGAAAGCGTTGTAACGCCAACCGCCGTTACCTTGTATTTATCGCGCAATTCCTCAAATAACGCCGCGTTTTGCGAAACCTCGGCATACAACCCCTCTGTAGGAAGAAACATTAATGCGAAATCGGTCGTTTTGGGCGGGTCGATATATTTATCGTGAATATCTTTAGCAAATGAGCGTATTCTCGATAAAAGTGCCTTTCGCGCCGCTTCAATATCCGATTTATCCTCTGCGTCAAGAAGACGGTTATAGTCCTCAATCGGAAACTTTGAATCAATGGGGAGTAATACGGGTATATCGTCGGTTCCCGGGAGTTTAATTGCAAACTCGACCCTTCTTTGAGCTTTTATCTCTACATTGACCTCATATTGATTGGGAACGAGAATATCGGATAAAAGCTTTTCGAGTCGAACCTCTCCGTATGTCCCCCGCTCTTTTATGTTTGTCAGCGCGTTTTTTAAGCTTTTAGCGTCGGATGCGAGCGTTTTCATTTCGCCCAACCCCTGTTGAACGCTGTCGAGTTGTTTACTGACCAAATCAAACGACTGTGCAATTCTTGTTTCGAGCGTTTTCTGAAGCTTTTCATCTACTACGCCGCGAATCTGCTCGAGTCGTTTTTCGTTACTCTCCTGAAGAGCTTTTATTTTCCCCTCGAGAGTTGCGTTAATTCGTTCAAGCTGTCGGTTGTTTTCTGAATTTATTGTTAAAAAATTAGTTTGAAGCGTTTCTTGAACGCTCTTTTGAATTAACCCGAATCGCTCAAATTGTTCGGTCGCGCCGTTTGAGATTTGTTTTTGAATAATCTCGTTTTGTTCGCCCGATTGCTTTTTTAAAAGCTCCGCAATAACGTCTGTGTCCGATTTATCCGAAACCTTGTATCTAATCGCCATAATCACGATAACAACAATCAAAAGTATAATTATTACCGCGCTTAGTATTATTTGAACATCCATAAAAACAAACCGTGCCTTTCCGATTATTTACCATGTCTTCCGATTATATCTTGATTTATAAACAAATTCGTGTTATAATCTACTCTATGATTATATCTTTAGAAAACATATCAAAGAATTACAACGGCGAATGTGTATTAAAAAATGTTGCTCTTACCATAGAAGACGGCGACCGCATCGGGTTAACCGGCATTAACGGTTGCGGAAAATCCACCCTTCTCCGTATTATTGCCGGTACGGAAATCCCGGATTCGGCACCCGAACCAAACCCGCCGCGCATTTCATCAAACAAAAACAAGAATATTGGCTTTTTAGCACAAGATTCAGGGCTTAACGGTAAAATCACCATTATTGAGGAAATGAAGTCCGTTTTTTCCGAGCTTCATAGAATTGCCGAGCGTCTCGACGAACTCAGGAGCAATGCGCTCATGCTTCAGGAGCCGCAATTTGCCGAGGAATATTCGACAAAAACCGCTTATTTTGAGTCTAATGACGGTTATTTGACCGACATTAAGATTAACAAGGTTTTAAACGGAATGGGTTTCCCTCCCCCATTGTACAGCCGCGTTATCTCCACCTTAAGCGGCGGGGAGAGAACGAGACTTGCGCTCGCGAAGCTTTTGCTCGAAAATCCCGATTTGCTCATCTTAGACGAACCCACAAACCATCTTGATTTTGATACGGTTTTATGGCTTGAGGATTATCTCAAGGATTATAAAGGCGCGCTTTTAATTGTATCACATGACCGTTATTTTCTCGATAAGCTTTCGACAAGTATATGCGAAATTGAACGCGGAAGACTCATGCGTTTTAAAGGTAATTATACCGCTTTTACATCACAAAAAAACGAATACATCGAATATCAAATGAAGGAGTATAAGTCGCAAATTGCCGAAATATCCAAGCTCAAGGATTATGTTGCGCGTAATATTGTTCGCGCCTCAACCTCTAATATGGCGAAAAGTCGCGCTAAACAATTAGAAAAGCTCGAAGCCGATTTAACAGAAAAGCCGATAATAAACCAAAAATCCGCAAAAATAAAGTTTGAGTATGACCGCGAACCGCCAAAAGATGTTCTTTCGGTCAAAGGAATTGACCTTACCGTTGGTGAAGGGCGGGTATTGCTCGACTCGCTCACTTTTGATGTTCGAAGGGGGGAAAGACTCGCCGTAGTGGGGGCAAACGGCAGTGGAAAATCCACGCTTCTTAAAGCCCTTCAAAAACTACACCCACATTCGCGCGGTAATATTGAATGGGGCGAGAATATAAAAATTTCCTATTTTGAACAAACAAACACCGCTATTTTCGACGCCGACGATACCGTTCTCAACGCCGTACACAAGCTTTACCCGCAAATGCGGGAATTAGCCGTGCGCTCATTATTGGGGAGCGTTCGATTGACCGGCGACGATGTTTACAAGAAGGTTGAAGCACTTTCGGGCGGCGAACGGGCAAAGCTCAGATTTGCCGTTATGAGCCTCGAGCGCGGAAATGTATTAATTCTTGACGAGCCGACCAATCACTTGGATATAACAACCCGCGATGTACTTGAAACGGCATTATTTGATTATTCGGGGACGATTATATTCGTTTCGCATGACCGATACCTTCTAAACAAATTAGCAACAAGAATTATCGAACTGACGCCAAATTGTGTATACAGCTACAACGGCGGCTTCGGCGAATTTATAGAAGAAAAACAACGGCGTAACGACATAGCGCGACAAGCAGAATCGGTTTCAATAACGCCCGAGACAAAGAAAAACAATTTAAAAACCTCATACCGCTCCAAAGAGCAACGCGCCGTTGAAGCTCAAAAGCGCGTTCGTATAAAAAAACTCGAAACGGAAATAGAAAAGCTCGAAACGATTATTACAAATCTGCAAACGGAAATGGAAGACCCGCAAGTATTCTCCGACCACAATCTTTTACAGGAAAAATGTACGTTTTTTGAAGAATCAAAACATAAACTGTCCGAATTAACCGACGAATGGCTGTTACTTTCGGAGGATTTTTAAGAGCTTGTGTTCATCTTTTTCAACGACTGTTCCAAATTCCACTTAATATGCTCGCGAACCGCGTCTTCACCGGAAAATTCAAGCCCCAGTACATCTTTCATTTTCTTAACGCTGAACATCATGGGGGTTTCACCGTATCCTTTATCATAAAGCTCAATCGTCGAATTTGATTTCGGATGCTCTTCGAGCGCGATTTGTGCAATTCTTTCCCATGTGATATAAGTATTCCCTAAGGCAAAGAATATCTCGCCGGTCATATCGCCGTTTTCGAGTATCGCAATATAAACCTCGGCAATTTGCTCGGCGGACAAAAACTGCGTCCCGTCGTTTTTGACGAGCTGAATAGGGTATCCTTTTACAATTGCGTCGGTTATATCACGGAACCGACGGTCGAGCTGTGACGAGCCGCCCTCATACGGCGGGTTGGAAAATGTATATCCGGGACGGATAATATTACGGAGCATTGTTACCTCTTCGCCGATTGTCCCCGATTCTGCACCGTATTCCCTAAACCCCAATATATACGCCTCTGCTGCCGCTTTTGTACTACCGTACAAGCCGGTAGGCGATACGGCGAGACTCTCCTCCATATCGGACTCATAATGCCCCAATACGGCGGTTGAACTCGTATAAATAAACCTTTCAACGCCGGCTTTCTCGGAAATCTCCATAAGATTTATGGTCGGTACAGTATCCTCCATACACATGGTCACCGGCTCATTACCCCACCCCAACGCGATATGGATAACCGCGTCACAATCCTCTACATATTCGGCAATTTTATCATATTCATTTATGAACCCCTGAACAATTTTTATACGCGGGTTCATTTTTGCTAACCCCGAATACTTTTCGGGTGTACGCGAAAGAACCACAACGTCATGTTCCTTTTTCGCCGCCGCGAGCGTAACGTATTGCCCGATGTTCCCTGCGCCTCCGGTGATAAAAACTTTCATTTAATAATTACCTCCCTCGTTAATTATATTTCATTAATAAATTCTTCTATTCGCTTTATCGCGATAGTCAGATGTTTGATTGAATAGGCATATGAAATTCTGATAAACCCGTCGCCACATTCTCCGAAAGCGTCGCCGGGAACAACCGCAACCTTCTTCTCGTTAATCAGGCATTTACAAAACTCCTGTGAAGACAAGCCGGATTTTTTAACAGACGGAAAAACATAGAATGCGCCCTCGGGTGTGAAACAGCTTAAACCGATTCTGTTAAGGCTTTCGACAACCAATCGCCGCCTCATGTCGTATTCCGACACCATCTCGGCTACCTCATTCACGCAATCGTTGAGCGCGACAACCGCCGCGTGTTGACTAATTGTAGGGCTGCACATAATGGCGTATTGATGTATTTTCAATATTTGCTCGGATATCGGCGCGGGTGCGGCACAAAAGCCCAATCTCCACCCGGTCATCGCAAATGCTTTTGAGAAGCCGTTGACCACAATTGTACGCTCTTTCATTCCCGGAAGCTCCGCAATAGAAACGTGCGGTTCGCCGTATGTTAATTCGGAATAGATTTCATCGGAAATGATTATTATATCTGTACCGCGTAAAATCTCCGCAATAGCCTCAAGCTCGTGTTTTCTCATAACCGCACCGGTGGGGTTGCTCGGATAACTTAAAATTATCGCCTTTGTTTTGGGGGTTATAAGCGGCTTTAAAATTTCCGGCGTCAATTTGAATTCGTTTTCTGCATAGGTTGCCGCGGTTACGGCAACGCCCCCCGTTAATTCGACAATGGGCGCATATGAAACGAAACAGGGTTGCGGAACAATTACCTCGTCGTCGGGGTTGACGAGTGCACGAACGGCAATATCAATCGCCTCCGAACCGCCTACGGTTATAATAATTTCATTTTCGGGGTTATATTCATTATGAATTGTACGTTTGAAATAATCGGAAACGGCTTTTCGCAAAGGAAAAAGCCCC
The DNA here is from genome assembly GCA_009783205.1 of Oscillospiraceae bacterium. Classification (GTDB taxonomy): domain Bacteria; phylum Bacillota; class Clostridia; order Oscillospirales; family Ruminococcaceae; genus Ruminiclostridium_E. The sequence goes on along the minus strand of WRHO01000007.1, from coordinate 41,853 downwards.
GCATTAGATGTATAAGCGGTTTTCCCCTCCTCAAGAACGCGTATAGCGTCTCTGCGAATTAGCCAGGGGGTGTCAAAGTCGGGTTCACCAACCGAAAGCGAGATAATATCGGGAACCCCCGCCGCAATATCGAAAAATTTGCGTATTCCCGACGGCTTCATTATTTGTGACTTTTTTGAAAGAATCCTTGTGTAATCCATTAGGGTGACACCACTCCTCTTATGTCATTATCGAGGTCGAACTCCCTGCCCAGCTCCTTATATCGCCCCATTATAAAATGGGTAGATATGCTTACTATCCCCTCAATCGGCGAAATTTTATCTGCAACAAACATTCCGACCGAGTTTAAATCGGGACATTTCACCGTAACGGAAAAGTCATAATCCCCCGCGATTAAACGAACAGACTCAACCTCGGGAAACCGCGCGATAATTTTCGCAACGCTTTTATAGCCGTATTTCACCGACGGCATTACCTTTACCTCAATAACCGCAGTAACGCCCGTATCTTCTAATTTCGATTCGTCTAAAATTGCGGTATATCCTTTTATAATACCGTTATTTTCGAGTTGTTCTATTTCATCGGCAATCTCCTTTGCCGATATACCGAGCATAATCCCCAATTCTTCGTTAGTGAGCCGCGCATCTTTTCTGAGCAGCTTTATTAATTTATTTTGCATAACGCCTCCCGTTGTAAACTTTTTATGAACACAGCTTCTTAAAAGTCTTCAAATGTTAGATTTTTATAAAATGCGGGTTTCTGTTTTCGTAATATACACATTCGTTGAACCCCGCCGTTTTTGCCGCCCTTATACCGACATCAATTCTTTGTCCGATTGTGTCAACGCTGTGCGAGTCGGAGCCGATTGTGACTAACCTTCCGCCCAATTCGCGATATCGCTCTATTTGAACCTGTTCCGGACATAATATATCTCCGGCGGTGTTTATTTCCAACGCTATTTCACCCTTAATCATAATAGCGAACAATTCGTCGATGTTGTCTTTATATAAGGCGATATTTCCAAAGCCGCTCATATAACGAAGAGGATATGTTAAATGCGCCAATGAATCAAATTTCCTATCCGCACCGTCGCATGAACACCATTTGCAAAGCTCAATCAGTTCGTCAAAATATTGTTTTAGGAGAAGGTCGGGGTCATTTTTTCCGTAATCAATGTGATAAAAGTCAACCTGACCGCGTATTATATGACAAGAACCGAGAACAAAATCATAATCATGCGAATTTAACCAATTTTCGGCAATTTCTTTATGTCGGTGAGCTTGTGCAATTTCAATTCCGTTGAGAAACTTCACCCCATAATCGCGCTTTTTAAGCTCGGAGAGTGCGTTATAAGACTCCTCCCGCCCCGCTCCGTCAAAGCGGGAAAGCTTCTCGGGAAATCGTTCATGTATATCAAAATGGTCGGTAACGGTAAGAAATTCAAAGCCTTTTTCGGCGGCTTTTTTGAGCATTTCTTCGGGAGTATTACCGCCGTCGGATATGGTTGTATGTGTATGAGTATCAAATTTTATTTTCATATTAATACTATAATAACATAATTTTTCTTTCTTTGCAACCCTTGCGGAAAATAAAAATATATGTTATACTGTAGAGAATATCTAAAAACCCGTTTCGAGTCTCGATTCATGTAAAATTATTGGAGTATAACGCATATGAAAACTGTATTAATCGACAAAAGCCTCACCAAAATGAAATTTAATCATTCCTTTGGTGACGATAACGATATAAAAAGAATGTTATTTATGTATGTTTGCGCGCTTACGGAGGCGGGGGCATCTTATATAGAGGTTGATTTTGACACGATAGTAAGGCTCCCCAAACCGTCGGGTGCCGAAAATTATATCTTTCGTATCGGTCGCCCGGAGGAATTTGTTGTGGCAAACGCGTTAAGCTTTGCATATGCGGTCATTCCTCTGCGATTCTCATATATACTCCCTAAAATAGAGATTCCCGCAATTCTTGAAATAGATACGGGTGACTCCGATATATTTGAGGTTTTACAGATTGTTTCGTCGAACATTGACCTATCGCCATACAGCATGATTCGTATAACCGGCAATTTTGACTCGGATATAATTTCGTCCGTTATCGGTAATTACAGGCGGAAAACTATAATACCCATTGATATTTGCCCTAAAAACAATCGTCTCTCCGCTCTTAACTCGGCAATTTCTGCCGTTATAGCCGAAAGCGATTCGGTCACGGCGCGATTTGGCGATTCTAACAATTTTGCTTCATTAGAAGAGGTTTTAATAATGCTCTCGTCACTGCACAGGATTATAGTAAGCCCTAATTATCTTGAGGGCATATGTAAAGCGTCGTTGTTTTTATCAATGCTCTCAACAGAAGCCGATTGTTCGAATTTAACAATGATGATGAAAAAATATATGTACGGAACTCATAGGATTGAGAATATTGACGCCGCTTTAAACAAGGACGAAATAGAATTAAGACAACTTCTCGGCTCGAGAATAAGAAGCGATTTGGGGAAAACCCCCGTTCGAATGAATTCGGCGGAACGTGTTTTAAACTCGCTCGGACTCGAGAAGGAAATATCCGAACAAATTGTAAAGGTTATCGACAATTGTAATGTTAAGTTATTTAAAGGTATAAATGATGAAAACGATAAAAAATACGAAAATAAAGATAAATATGAAGCCGCAAATAAAAACAGAAGCAAAAATAAGTAAAACAGACGTTGTGTGCGTTCTTTTGGCAACACTTTCGACAATTCTTTTGGTGACCGCTTTAATTCCGCCAAAAGCACAGGAGAGCGAACCGACTTTATATATTTTACACACGCCCCTTGTCCCCGCCGTTATTCGCGTAAAGGAATTGGCGAGACTTACAGAAGACGAAAACGGAATCGACAATACATGGGCATTATGGCTTATTAATGCTTATAATCCCCTGCCCTACGGTTATATACCGCAATTAAGCACCATAGGTAAGTCGGATTTGGACGGTCGTGTTGCCGAATACGCAATATTGATGATTATGGCGGCGCGAAACGACGGGTTGATTCTGTCTCCCGTTTCGGCATACAGGAGCGTCGAAAGACAAGCGGAAAACTTCGAAAACTCTTTTAACAACGAGCGATATCTCGGACGTTCTGCAGAGGATGCGTTTTATTATACGATTGCGCGAATAGCAGCCCCTTACACGAGCGAGCATAATGCCGGACTCGCAATTGATTTTAATATTGCGGAGGAAACATTTGACGCAACCGCGGAATTCCGTTGGTTAAGGGACAACGCGCATAAATTCGGCTTTATAATGCGTTACCCCGAAGCTACAAGCGATATCACCGGTATAATATACGAGCCGTGGCACTATAGATTTGTAGGCTTGTATCACGCCGAAAGAATATACAATTGGGGAATAACCTTAGAGGAATATATAGGATATTCTGCCGAAGATGATTCGGTATTTAATGAGTTCAAGGAGCAGTATATCGCTTGAAAAGCTTGATTTGATGCCCAATAATAATAAAGGATGGTGTAATATGGTCAGAAGCATGACAGGGTTCGGGAGAGAATTTCGCATTTTAAACGGGAAGGAGATAACCGTTGAAATTCGCTCCGTCAATCACAGATTCCACGAATTTTCCGCAAAAACCCCATATCAATACAGATATGTCGAAGAAAGATTGAAAAATTTTATCGGCGAAAGAGTAAGTCGCGGAAAAGTTGACGTAAGTCTTATTATCCACAATATCTCGGGAAAGGAAACGCGCGTAATTCTTAACAGCGATGTTGTAGAAAGCTACTTAAAAGCACTTCACGCACTTCGTATTGACCAACCGCGAATAGATTTGGCATTAATAGATAACTTCAGTATAGCCGACGTTTTCAGAATTCCGGACGCTTTTACCGTTATAAAACACGAGATTGACGAGGAAGAAGCTTGGTCTGCCATAAAAGAGGTAACCGGAGCCGCTTTGGATAAGTTTATAAAGATGCGCGAAACCGAAGGGGCAAAAATGAAAGCCGATATTCTTGAAAGACTCGTCATGATTGAAAAAACGGCATCCGATATAGAAGCCGTTTCACCGGAAATTACCGCTAATCATCGCGAAAGACTTCTCGAAAAAATGAAAGAGGTTATATCGTCGGAGGTAGATGAAAAGCGCGTTTTGCTCGAAGCGGCGATTTTTGCAGAGAAAACGGCGGTTGATGAAGAAACGGTAAGGCTTAAGAGCCACGCGGCACAAGCGCGCGATTTACTGAATAATGAGGACGTTATCGGAAGAAAATTAGACTTTATTGTACAAGAGATGAACCGAGAAATCAACACTATAGGCTCAAAGGTTCCGGAAATCGGAGTAACGCGCCTCGTTGTTGAATTAAAGAGCGAACTCGAAAAAATTCGCGAACAAATTCAAAATATTGAGTAAATTGCTAAAGTTTACCGCATTTACTGCCGATAACTAAATAAACATCGGTAATAAAAACACGAAAGGCGGTAAATATCATGTTAAACAATATACACAGCTATAATAATGCGGGTGGCGTTAAGCATAACGCGCCAATGCCTAATCAGGTGAAGAATGTGGTAAACAAAGCTCCCCTTGAGCCGAAAAAGCCCGAGCTTCCCGATATGAGCAAAAACGATAAGTTTAATTCGAGGTTTCGCGACGAGTTGAACATATACAAAAACGAGCCTTCTAAAAAAGATTCTGCGGTATTGAGCGAAGCGGCACAGGCACTTTTGGAGGAATTGAAGAAGAATTACGGCAATGTCGATTTTATTGTCGCGAATTTTTCGAGCGATAAAGAGGCACAGCGGTATCTTGCGACGGGAAAGGGCGAGTTTAACTGTGTTATTACCCCATCTTTGTTGGAAAAAATGGCGGCTGATGCAAATGTTCGCGCACAATACGAATCAATGATTGGCGAAGCGGTTAATGGTTTAGCTGAGGTTAAAGAAAAGGCACAGCCCGTGGTAAAGGAAATAATAAAAAATCTCGGTGTCACGTTGGATTCGGACGGAAATATCACATATTACGCAATTCTGAACAAAGGCTTACCTAAAAGTATATATGCCGATTTAGGCGATTCCGCTACGGTTAAAGCAAGTACAATCGAGCAGTTATTACAATTACTCGACGAAATTGCCGAAAAACGAAAATCAGATGATGAATTAAAGGCGATTATTTCGAGCGGCGATACCGACGATATTCCCGTTGACAATGATGAAACGAACATGGATTTTAAGGCATAAAAACCCGTTTAGAGCCTGTTTATAAAAAAATATTTCAAAAAATATTAAAAAAACCCTTGACAAGCGTGAAGTTGTATGATATAATGCAACCACCTCAACAGGGGTTTATTTTTTTGAGGGAGGCAATATGAAAAATGGGAGGAGCCGAAAATTATGAGAATTAAAATCACATTAGCTTGTCAGGAATGTAAACAGCGCAACTACAACACAAAGAAGAACAAGAAGAATAATCCCGACAGAATCGAAATGCAGAAGCATTGTAAATTCTGCCGGAAGCATACTCTTCACAAAGAAACTAAGTAAAGGGGGCGAAGGATTTGTCTAAGGAAAACGAAAAAAACGATATTGAAGTCGACGAAATAAAAGAATCCGCAAAAGAATCCGACGGTAAGGTATCCAAGGATAAAAAAGCGGTACAAAAAAAGCCGACAGAAAAAAGCACAAAAAAACCGGACGCAAATAAAAAATCAAAACGCTCTCCTTTAAAATGGTTTAAGGACGCGCGCGCCGAGTTTAAAAAGGTAACGTGGCCCACTTCTAAACAGGTTGTGAAAAACACATCGGTTGTTTTAACAATGCTTGCCGTAGCGGGAATCGCGGTTTGGGGACTCGATAAGCTTTTAGACTTTTTATTAAGATTAATTATCAATCCGGTATAAAATTACTAACGAAAGGTTGGATTTTCACATATGGCGGATATTGCTGAAGCAAAATGGTATATACTGCACACCTATTCCGGTTATGAAAACAAGGTTATGACTAATATTCTTACCTTGGTTGAAAACAGAGGATTACAGCATTTAATCGAAGAAGTGAAGGTTCCGACCGAGATAACCACAGAGGTCAACGACGGAAAAACTAAACAGATTGAGGTTAAGCTGTATCCCTGTTACGTTTACGTGAAAATGGTCATGACCGACGAGTCGTGGTACATTTGCAGAAATACGCGCGGCGTTACGGGGTTTGTCGGCCCGGGTTCAAAACCGATTCCTCTGACCGAAGATGAGGTTGCTAATTTAGGGGTTGTCGGTAAAGAAATTGAACAATCCTTTAAAGAGGGTGAAATCGTAACCGTTATATCGGGGCCGCTCGAAGGATATGAGGGTGTGATAAAAGAATACGATGAGGTAAACTCAAAGGTATTAATAACGGTATCAATGTTTGGAAGAGATACTCCGGCGACGCTTGACCTTTCGTCAATTAAGAAAATTTAAGTATGTCAAAAAAAGCTTACCGCCGAAAAAATTTTTTCGCGCAATAGCTTTTACGGGCGAATTTATTTGTAAAAAGAAGAGGTAATTAAGCTTGAATAAAAGCTGGCAGGGGTGGCTCTGCCGCCCCGAAGCTGGATAGGTTTTTATTTGTAGAGGTTTTGTGCCTCGGAAAGGAATGGTCATAGATATGGCACAAAAAATAGCGGGTTATATTAAATTGCAAATTCCTGCGGGAAAAGCTACTCCGGCTCCTCCCGTCGGTCCTGCGCTCGGTCAACACGGAGTAAACATAATGGCGTTTACAAAAGACTTCAACGAGCGCACAAAAAACGATGCGGGGTTGATTATCCCGGTCGTCATTACCGTATATGCGGACAAGAGTTTTACTTTTATAACTAAAACTCCCCCCGCATCTGTATTAATTAAAAAAGCTTGCGGTATCGACAAGGCGTCGGGCGAGCCTAACAGGAACAAGGTTGCAAAAATCACCAAGCAACAGGTTGAGGCAATCGCACAACAAAAAATGCCCGACTTGAACGCATCGAGTATAGAAACCGCAATGCTTATGATTGCGGGAACGGCGCGGTCTATGGGAATAGAAGTAGTAGATTAGCCGACACAATCAACTTATAAATAAGTGGGAGGCGAGGAGCCGTTATTTACCACAAGGAGGTTTTTTATTAATGAAACACGGCAAGAATTACAGAGCGAGCGAAAAGCTCATTGACCAATCAAAGTTTTACGATTCCGGAGAGGCACTCGACATTGTATGTAAAACGGCAAAAGCAAAATTTGACGAGACGGTTGAAATTCATATCAGACTCGGCGTTGACTCTCGTCATGCCGACCAACAGGTTAGAGGAGCAATTGTACTCCCCAACGGAACCGGTAAAACCGTGCGTACTATTGTATTCACCAAAGGCGATAAAATTAAAGATGCAGAAGAGGCGGGGTCGGACTATGTTGCCGATGAAGAGACCGTCGCAAAGATTCAAGGCGGATGGATGGATTTCGATGTTGTTATAGCGAGTCCCGATATGATGGGAACGGTGGGTAAACTCGGTAAGGTGCTTGGCCCTCGCGGACTCATGCCTAACCCAAAAGCGGGAACTGTAACCCCCGATGTCGCCAAAGCGGTTAAGGAAGCTAAAGCCGGTAAAATTGAATATCGTCTCGATAAAACGAATATTATTCATTGTCCTATAGGCAAAGCATCATTCGGCAAAGAAAAGCTCGGCGAAAACTTTAACACGCTTATGGGAGCGGTAGTCAAGGCAAAACCCGCCGCGGCAAAGGGAACCTATGTTAAAAGCTGTACGCTCGCTTCTACAATGGGCCCCGGCGTTAAGGTTAATACCTCACAATTTGTCTGAAATGATATATGTATAAATAAAAGCCTGTAGCTTTAATTAAAAGTTACGGGCTTTTAATATTTTTAATGCTTCTCCCGCTAAATAGAGAGAACCGCAAATTAAAACGGCACCATCCTCCCCGACTATATCTTTTGCCAATTTTATAGCATAACGAATCTCTTCTGTGCAAGCTTGATAGTTTTTACATGGGATTTCCCCCTCTATAATAACCTTATTTTTATGCGGGAGGGAATCAAACTCCGCCGTTACCGCGCATATACCGTCGTGGTTATGCGCGCCGTCAACAATTATAAGCGGGTTTTTACTCACAACCTCCATCCTCGCTATGAGTTTTGTTTTTGAAAAATTAGGGGCAACCCCCAAACACCGCATTGTTGCCGCCGCAGTTGCCGCATTGTGTTGTTGATGCCTCCCCGCCATATTGAGTTTGAATCCTTCGTTTTGCTCGGGAATAATCAGGCGCGCGCGTTTTTTTGTCGCCGTCGCCTTGATAACCCGCATAACCCGCTCCGATTGGGTCGGGTCGGTAACAACGGGTACCCCCTCTTTTATAATCCCCGCCTTGTGAAACGCGATTTCCTCAATTGTTTCGCCTAATATTTCGGTATGGTCAAGGCTAATTTTTGTAATAACACTTATAATTGGAGTTATTCTATTTGTACAATCCTTAAGCCCGCCTATCCCCGTCTCTATTACGGCGTATTCAACGTCGTTTTCCGCAAAGTATATAAATGCCGCGTTCATCAACCGCTCAAACTGCGGCGTTTCTCGCGGGCAATCAATTTGTCCGCATAATCGCTCCAACGTATTATGTGAAATAGGGATATTGTTTATCGTTATTCGCTCGGCGATGTCCAAAACGTGCGGCGAGGTGAATTTTCCCGTTTTCTTCCCCGCGGCAATAAGCGAATCGGCTATAAATGCACATACGCTCCCTTTGCCGTTTGTTCCCGCTACGTGAATGTATTTAATACTCATTTGTATATTATAACATGGTTTTATAATTATATAAACAATAAAATACTATTTTTCAAGCATTTTTTTCTAAATTTATAAATATACTCCTTAACTGCTAAATTTTGCAATGATTTCGCAGAATATTTTTTGTCAGACAAGGCGATTTTTTCGCGAATATACGCTTATATTTAAGAAAAAAATCAACGCAGTATGACGGAAAATATTCAAAAAACGGTGTAATATTTAGTGGTTAAGGAGTATACATTATAATAGGGGGACAAACATATGAATAACGCAATAAAAAACAATAAGATGATAAAAAACGCGGCGATTCTTTTCACGGCAATGCTTATTACAAAGCTCGTAGGAGCGGCGTTAAAAATCCCTTTGACAAATATACTCGGCGGCGTCGGAATGGGTTATTTTTCAACGGCGTTCAGCCTTTTTTCGCCGGTATATGCGATAACCGCCGCCGCATTGCCCACGGTAATAATGCGGCTTACCGCACAAAACGCCGCAACGGGAAATTATAACAATGTGCGACGCATACGCAAAGCGGGGCTTTTTGCCGCGTTCGGTTTAGGTATAGCGGGGAGCGTTGGAATATTTATTATAGCAAAGCCCTTTTCTGTTTATATAGCGGGGTCACAGGCAAGTCTCGCCGCAATGCTCACTATAGCACCGTCGCTTTTCTTCTGTAGCCTCGCGGCGGTGTACAGAGGGTATTACGAAGGACTCTCAAATATGATTCCGACCGCCGTTTCGCAAATTATAGAGGCGGTTGTCAAATCGGTGGCGGGAATACTTTTAGCGGTGATGTTTCTGCCGAAGGGGTTGCCGTATGCGGCGGCGGCGGCAATTGCCGGCTTGACAATAAGCGAGTTATGCGGTTTATTATTTATGCTCGCTCGCACAAGGCTCGGAAGCGACGGAATCACTCAACTTGAATTAAATAACTCCCCTCCCCCGCAAAGAAAACGCATTATAATTAAGACAATTATAAGCGATTCCCTCCCGATTACGCTCGCCGCGCTTTCTATGAATCTTTTTCCGTTTATCGACTTAATGACAATTTCGGGAACAATTAACGCAGTAATAGCCGATAATAAAGCATTTTTCCTCAATAACTTTACCTACGGCATCCACGGCGGCGAAGAAATTTCCGATATAGGCGGCTTTATATACGGAAGCTATACCGGTATAACGCTCCCCATTTTTGCCATAACAACGGCGATTACGGCAATGATTGCGAAATCCGCACTCCCCGAAATAACGGCAAATTATGAAAACCCGAACAACCGCGTAAAACTAATACAATCGGTACAGCTTTTGTTCAAAGGGACGTTTATTGTCGGGTTGCCCATATGTGTGGGGTTAGCGGCATTGGCAAAACCCGTTTTATCACTTTTGTATTTCACTAAGCCCGCCGAGGTTGCGGCTTCGGTAACCCCTCTTATAATTTTAGGCGCGGGCGGTGTATTCTTAATACTAGCCGGAACGCTTTTCAGCATATTTATGGCATTCGGAAGGTCGGATATACAGGTGAAGCTTATTATAGCGGGTTCCGTTATAAAAATGAGCTTAAATCTTTTGCTTATACGAATCCCGCAAATAAACGTAAGCGGGGCGGCAATCGCCTCGGTAGCAGCATATATATTCATATCTGTGGTCGGTATGTTCATTTTACGCGGTCTTCTCGGAAATAATGAACAAAAATTGCTCCGCCGCATAATACAACCGTTGATATTCGCTGTATTATGCGGCGGAACCGCTTACATTTGTTATTTTCGCGCATTTGTTAATTACGGAGATATATTGAGACTCGCTATGTCAACTGCGGCGGGCGCGTTGGTGTACCTTTCGTTGACTTTCATAGGGAATATTAGGCATTATATGCCAAGCAATGCAAACACTGTTTAGCGTTTATTGCTTAGTTTATTGATTTCATCAGTTTCTGAATTATCGGGTTCGCCCTTTACGATTTGCTTGATGTTATCATAAACCCTCGTTATTTCATCATAAGCTTGTGCAATTTCCTCTGAAATGGTTGAAATCTTACCGTTTATGGAAGAAACAGATTTAGACGCGTTTTCGGAAATTTCAGAGGTTTGCGCTACCGTTTTCTGTGATTTTCCGGCGAGCATTCTTACCTCGTCGGCAATAATAGCAAATGATTTTCCGTGAATCCCCGCTCTTGCGGCTTCAATAGACGCATTGACGGCGATTATATTGATATTTGAGGAGATAAAGTCGATATCCCTCGACATTTTTGTGTATTCATCTATTGCGTCGGTAACACTGACAATTAAATCCACTATATCGTCAGAACGCCCTTTTATCTCGGTCATGTCATTTAGAAGGAGTTTAATATCCTTTAAACTGTCCTTTTGAATATTAAAGAGCATTTCGTGTGACTTTAATATATCCAACCTCGATTTATAAACACAATTCTGCGGTATATTCAGCCCTAATGCAATTTCACGCGCCATCTCGTAACAGGTGTCACAGCCGCAAGCGGAACAGTCGATTCGCCTTTTCTCCTCATCGTCTTTACCGAGCATAATATATGCTTTTTCTATTTGTGCCTCGCTTATAATCAAGGATTTCGTAGTTATCGGGGTATAACGCCTCGTAAAATCCTCGAGTCTAAGCTTTTTATCATATTCGGCATACGCTTTTTCGGTTCCTTCTTTGCCGCGCGATTCGATTACCTCACGTCTTTGTCTTTCCATTGTAGCCGCCGCCTCAAACCTGTTGCGGTTGCGGTGACGACACCCGGTACCGATATTGCACCCTTCGCGGCAATTTAAAACATCGAACACAACGGGAAGATTATCCTCTCGTTGTTTTGCAAACTCCGCCAAATCGTTGTATACAATATCCGCCCCCTCCGACTGGTCAATGCGGAACGTCTTTCCGAGATAAAACTCAACCGTTTCCTTTAAACCGCCCGGCATAGAATAAAGCCTTCCGAGCTCGGAATCGGGGTGGTCAAAGGGAGTATCTTCGTTCGGAAGGGTAATTCCGTTTTGTTCTACATAATCATATAGCCTCTTCATAGTGACGTTATAATGTACATACCCCGCCGACTCAAATTCATGTGTTTTGGCTATACAAGGAGAAAGCGCGGCAATTTTATCATTAATGCCACAGTATTTTTTCATATAAATAGCTGTACAAAGCATGGGGCTTTGTACCGGCGAAAGATATTTCATCAACTCCTGCTTATGAATCAATATGTAATTGACTATAGCGGGACAGGGTTGTGTAATAAGCGTTTTAGGCTTATACTTTTGAATATATCTTATATGCCCCCACGTACATATATCCGCGCCCAACGAAACGTCGTATATTTTATTAACGCCTAAGCTTTTAAGCCAGGTGATAATTCTTCCTCCGATTGCGGAATCGACGTCCCCACCCTGCGTCCTGTTGGCGGGTGCGGCGAACAACGAGATTTTAACGCCGTTTTTCAAATCACCGAGGAAACGCTCGGTATCATCTTCAAAGTCTCTGCAATCATGCTTACACGCGGCGATACAAGAACCGCATACAATGCACTTTTGGTCGTCAATTCGAACCTTTATTTTCCCGTCGTCCTCATACCCGATATTCGCTCCGTCAACGGGACAAGCTCGCATACATCTGTTACAACCGGTACAATTTGTTTCGTCGCTTAATACTAATTTACGCATTGAGTATACCTCCTCCGTTTTTCACGTTGCCTATACATATTAACAAAAAAATATCGTTTTGTCAATATGTCTAACAAAATATTTTTATTTATTTTATATTTGTATAATATATACAAATCTCATGATAACGGGGGGTAAAAAAGCTCTAAACAAGTTTTAACTGCATAATTGTTCTAAGTCGCGCTTAAGTCTCTTTATAATACGTTTTTCAAGGCGCGAAATATAACTTTGTGATATACCTATCTCATCGGCAACCTCTTTTTGTGTGCGTTCTTTATGTCCCGCGAGACCATAACGCATCTCCATAATCTGACGTTCACGGGGATTCAGATTATGGATTGCAGAAAGCAACAAATTGCGCTCAACCTCGTTTTCGATATTGATATTGACAACGTCGTTTTCCGTACCGAGAACGTCGGATAACAACAATTCGTTCCCGTCCCAATCAATGTTGAGCGGTTCATCAATTGAAATCTCATACTTGTATTGATTGGATTTCCGCAAATACATAAGAATTTCATTTTCGATACAGCGTGAGGCGTATGTTGCTAATTTAATATTTTTTCCCGGACTGAACGTATTAACGGCTTTTATTAAACCGATTGTGCCTATTGAAATAAGGTCTTCTATTCCTATTCCGGTGGATTCAAATTTTTTGGCAATATACACAACGAGCCGCAAATTATGAACAATAAGCGTTTCGCGCGCGGTGGTGAAATCGGTGGAAAGCATGGCGAACGCGGCTTCCTCTTCCTCCTTAGACAATGGTGGGGGGAGAGACTCTGCCCCGTTAATGTAGAATACGCCGTTTTGTTTTTTGTCGAGCCTTATTTTTTCAAATAACTTCTTTAATAATCTTTGCAACTGACTCATCTTTATAACTATACCTTTCCGAGTCGTATAACGGTATGTCATTTTATGGGGTATACTGTTATACATGACTCATATTAATAATTTTGGGTTAAAAATTGCGGGGGCGTCGTTTTCGGAAATTCCGATTAATGCCTTGACCGATTTATCGGGCATATTGTCCGATTTAATAATAATCTCGTCCGCTTTATATACCGGAATCAACCCCGAAGATGATATTGTGTTATACGGCAATAATCGCGGTGGTATCGCATTGTTGTTATCGCTCATAACCAAATCGGACAATAAAGGCGGACATATTATTACGGGAAGACCGGAAAAGTAATCGGTCAGCATATTTCCCGTATCCGCCAAAGCGGAAAGCGTTACCGTTTTTCCCGAGCGCGTAAAGGTTATCGTGAATGTGCGGTCACCCGCCGACCTTGCGTCAATTGCGTAACGCAAAAGACGTATTAACACATATGCAGATATTGTTGTGATAATCAAAACGGTAAAAGAAATGTTAAAGTACACTATACCGTTATTATGCGTCATTCCGAGAGGCGAGGCAAAAAAACACAGCATTAGGGTGAAGCCCGCAAAAACAACATTGATTATTATGAAAATCAACGAATTTTTCATGTATTCATAACCGGTTTTATACCCGAAAGCAATTAATACAATAATTGAACCCACTACAATTTTAATTAAAGCGTTGAACAAAAACAAAAGCGGCGGCAATAGTATTATTAATGAAGACGCCCCCCCGACTAATGCGCCGAGCAATACTCTTTTTGTTGTAATTTGTCGGTGTAGGAATACCGACGTTGCTTTTATAAGAAAGAAGGTTATGTATAGGTTTATTATTATAAGAAGGTCAATATAAACAACTCCCATAATTTTCAGCCAATACTTTCCGAGCCGCAAAAGGCTCTCAAAACAACTCTCGTTATTATTATACAATCCTTATTGCGCGGAATTTGCCGAAAAAAGACAGGCAATAATAAAAAAAAGAGACGATTAAATCGCCTCTTTTTTTGTTTCCACAGAGTCTTTTCCTTACTTACTAAGGTTTGTCGCGCTGTACTTTGTGTGCAATATTTTATGCGCCTTATGACTACCCGGTTTTTCCAAATATTCGGAATATGCCTTTTTAATGTCGGGGCTTTCGTGTGACTTTCTTAAAGAGCCTCTCGATACATCTAAGCTATACAATGCTTTAGCTCTTTCGGCACGAATATCGGTGAAATTGCGAATTTTGCTCGGAACGATTATTTGTCCGCCGCCATTGACGCAACCGCCGGGACAAGCCATTATCTCAATAAAATGCAGATTCATTTCGCCGGATTTTACCTTTTCAAGAAGCTCCTTTGCGTTAGACAAGCCGCTCGCTACGGCGACATTAACCTCTAAGTCACCCGCTTTATAGGTTGCGGTTTTTACCCCCTCAACCCCGCGCACTTCTTTAAATTCCACGGGAGAGTTTACATCCTCGCCCGTCAGCTTCCATACCGCGGTACGCAAAGCCGCCTCCATAACGCCGCCGGTTGCGCCGAAAATAACCGCCGCGCCGGTTCCCGCACCAAGCGGCGAGTCAAAATCGCCGTCGGGCAATTTGTTAAACAGTATTCCCGCTTTTTCAATCATACGCGATAATTCGCGGGTGGTTATGCTAATATCAATATCCTGTTCGGTTCCCTGCCCCGATTGATTCTCGCGACTAAGCTCGAACTTCTTTGCGGTACAAGGCATAACCGAAACACTGACAATTTTCTTCGGGTCAATGTTCATTTTTTCCGCCCAATAGGTTTTAATCATCGCCCCCTGCATTTGTTGAGGCGATTTACAGCTCGACAAATTAGGAAGCATATCGGGGTGATACGCTTCACAATAACGAATCCAACCCGGTGAACAAGAAGTAATCATCGGCAAAACGCCGTTATTTGTTACGCGCTCAATAAGCTCGTTGGATTCTTCCATAATTGTTAAATCCGCGCCAAAGTTTGTGTCGAACACATAGTTGAAGCCTAATGCGCGGAGTGCCGACGCCATTTTTCCTTCAACCGGTGTTCCCATTGCATAGCCGAACGCCTCGCCTAAAGAAGCCCTTACTGCGGGTGCGGTTTGAACAACAACCACTTTATCATCATCGGCAAGTGCTGCCCATACCGCATCGGTATTATCCTTCTCGGACAACGCGCCCGTCGGACAAACATTAATACACTGTCCGCACGAAACACAGGCGGTAGAGCTTAAATCCATGTCGAATGCACAGTTTATATCGGTTTTAATTCCGCGATAATTCGCGCCGATAACTCCTACCGCCTGTTTGTCGCAAGCGGCTACACAACGGCGACAGTTAATACATTTTGAATTGTCGCGATACATATGCAGTGCCGAGTCGTCAATGTCGACGCCTAAACCGTTTGAACCCTTGTACAGAGTTTCATCATCAACACCCAATTCCTTACATAACGTCTGTAATTCACAGTTGTTGCTGCGTACACAGCTCAAGCATTTGCGGTTATGCTCCGATAAAAGAAGCTGTAAAGTTTTTTTCCGACTGTCGAGGACTAACGGCGAATGTGTAAGAAAATTCTTTCCTTCATCAAATTTAGTCAGCTTATAAACGCACGAAGCAATCAAGCTTCCCGGCCCCGCCAATTCGACCACACAAATTCGACAAGCACCTATTTCATTAATGTGTTTTAACCAGCAAAGCGTAGGAATATCTACATTATTTGCCCGTGCCGCCTCAAGGATTGTCATACCCGGCTCCGCCGCGTATTCTGCCCCGTTAAACTTTATATTAATCATACTATAATTCTCCTATTCCTTTATGATTGCGCCGAATTTTTTACAAGTATTTACACAAACACCGCATTTGATACATTTAGATTGGTCAATAACGTGTTTCTGTTTAATTTCGCCGGAAATAGCGTCCACGGGACAGGCTTTTTTGCAAAGCGAACATCCGACGCATTTATCCGCTAAAATTTTGTATTCAAGTAAATCGACGCAAACCTTTGCCGCGCATTTCTTATCCTTAATATGAGAGACCCATTCCTCTCTAAAGTTGCTCATCATCGAAAGAACGGGGTTCGGGGCGGTCTGTCCCAAGCCGCAAAGCGAATTCTTTTTGATATAACGACAAAGCTGTTCAATTTCATCGAGGTCTTCCATTTCGCCCTTACCCGATGTTATTTTTTCAAGCATTTCGAACAATCTCTTGGTTCCTATGCGACACGGGGTACACTTCCCGCATGATTCCTCAACGGTAAATTCGAGGAAAAATTTAGCCATATCAACCATGCAGTTGTCTTCGTCCATTACAATTAATCCGCCCGACCCCATCATTGAGCCGATTGAAATAAGATTATCATAATCAATTTCAATATCAATGTTTTTATCGGATATACAACCGCCCGACGGACCGCCGGTTTGCGCCGCCTTAAACTTTTTACCGTTAGGGATTCCGCCGCCGACATCATAGACGACCTCGCGCAACGTCATTCCCATTGGGATTTCAACTAAACCGGTATTGTTGATTTTTCCGCCGAGCGCGAAAACCTTTGTACCCTTTGATTTCTCGGTACCCATAGTGGTGAACCAGTCGGAGCCCTTGAGTATAATACGCGGGATATTGGCATAGGTTTCCACATTATTAAGGATTGTCGGTTTTCCGAATAAACCTTTTTCTGCGGGGAAAGGCGGACGGGGATTGGGTTCGCCGCGATTTCCCTCAATCGAAACCATGAGCGCGGTTTCCTCACCGCATACAAACGCACCCGCGCCGAGTCTTATCTCCAAATCAAAGTCAAATCCGCTTTCGAATATATTCTTTCCGAGAAGTCCGTATTCCTTAGCCTGTCCTATAGCTATTTCCAAACGCTTAACCGCCAACGGGTATTCCGCGCGTAAGTAAATGTAACCTTGATTTGCGCCGATTGCGTATCCCGCTATTGTCATAGCCTCGATTAAAGCGTGCGGGTCGCCTTCTAACACAGACCTGTCCATAAATGCGCCGGGGTCGCCTTCGTCGGCGTTACAGCAGACGTATTTTTGGTCGGCATCGGGTATAATCGTTCTCGCTAAATGCCACTTCATACCCGTTGAGAAACCGCCGCCGCCTCTCCCTCTTAAGCCGGACGCTTTTACGATTTCAATTACCTTTTCCGGAGTAAATGAGCCATCCGTTAACACCATACCCAACGCCTGATACCCGTCGACGCCGATATATTGCTCTATTTTTTCGGGGTCAATGTAGCCGCAGTTACGAAGAGCAACCCGCTCTTGTTTCTTATAAAAAACAGTATTCCGCAAAGATTTTGTTTGTATACAAGACATATTATATCTTTTCCTTTCAAAAAATTAAATTATTAAGTTAGAGCGGTACCGCTTACCGTGTACTCCTCTACAATCTCGCCGCCTTTTAAATGCTTTTCAATAACCTTATTGACTTTATCAACGTCCATATTGACGTAGGTTACGGGGTCTTCCCCCTCCTTTACGACCTCTACAAGCGGCTCGTACTGACAAAGTCCGATACACCCGACGCGACTTACCTCAACATCAGCCAAATTGTTCATCTTAACACCCTCTTCAAGTGCCTCAATTATCGGTTTAGCACCCGCCGCTATGCCACAGGTAGCCATTCCGACAAGAACGCGGGTCGAATGTGCCTTCATCTCATTTTGGGACTTTTCCTTTATAGCCTGTAAATCAGCTAAATTTTTCATATTTACACCTCACTTAATATTTAATGAATTTAATATTTTGATAGAATATCGGCAATCTCTTCGTCGGTTCCCTTTAATCTGCCGTAAACATCATCATTAATCATAATTACCGGAGCCAGCCCGCACGCGCCTATACAGCGACATTCCTCAACCGAGAACTTTCCATCCGGAGTGACCCCCCCCGATTCAATCCCGAGCTTCTCCTGAAACTTTTTGGTGATTTCTCCCGCGCCTTTAACGTAACAAGCCGTACCCAAGCAAATCGAAATTTTATATTTGCCCTTTGGGTTAAGCGAAAACTGGGAGTAGAATGTAACAATCCCGTAAATTTTCGACAGCGGAACCTTCATTTCCCGGGCAATTATATCTTGAACCTCAATAGGAAGATACCCGTAAACCTCTTGTGCCTGTTGTAAAACCGGCATAAGCGCGCCCGGAATTTCCCTGTGCTTGTCAATAATTGCCATTAACGCTTTTTCCTGTTCATCGGTTCCCGCAAACGGGAGAGAACACTTTTTCATTGCCATGCCTTTGCCTCCTTTTTATACTTTAATTATAATTATACAATTTTGATTATAACATAAACATTTTTAAATTGCAACCGTTATATAATTAAAATTTTTCAAATAAAAAAACAGATTGATAAAGTATTGACAAAGTGTAGTTTATATGGTATAATACCCCATTATAAACAATTTTGGAGGTATAAAAATGGCATACAATCCCTATGAAAACGCACAGGCGCAATTTGATAAGGTTGCGGATATGATGAACCTTGAACAAGGGGCGAGAGAATTTCTTCGTCAACCTATGAGAGAGTTTCACTTTACTATCCCGGTAAAGATGGACAACGGTACTACAAAAACTTTTAAAGCGTACAGGATTCAACACAGCGATGCACGCGGCCCATCTAAAGGTGGATTGCGTTTTCACCCGCACGAAACCGCCGACACGGTACGCGCGCTTTCGATGTGGATGACGTGGAAATGCGCGGTTGTCGACATTCCGCTCGGCGGCGGCAAGGGTGGAGTGGTTTGTGACCCCCGTGAAATGTCGCTCGCGGAACAAGAGCGTTTGTGTCGCGGCTTTATCAGACAGGTGAACAGGATTATCGGTTATAATGCGGACGTTCCCGCACCAGACGTTATGACGAATGGTCAACATATGGTGTGGATGATGGACGAATACGAAACAATCACGGGCGGACATTATCCCGGCGTAATTACCGGTAAGCCGCTTGGCTTAGGCGGCTCATTGGGCAGAACCGAGGCAACGGGATACGGCGTTATATATGTATTGAACGACCTTTTGAAAAATGAAAAGGTCGATATAAAGAACACGACCGCGAGTATACAAGGCTTTGGCAACGTGGGTGAATATGCGGCGAGACTGTATACAGAATTAGGCGGAAAGGTCACCTGTATTTCGAGCTATGACTTGGCAGATAAAACGTCCTACACCTTCAGAAAAAAATCCGGTTGTAATATTGAGGAATTGGTAAGCATAAAAGACCAATTCGGAAGCATAGACAAAACTAAAGCCGAGGCTCTCGGTTATGAAAAGCTCTCGGGCGACGCTTGGTTAAGCGAAGAGGTTGACATTTTAATACCCGCCGCGCTCGAAAATCAAATCACCCCCGATAATTTCTCGACAATTTCGCAGAAGGTGAAATTCATAGTCGAGGCGGCAAACGGTCCCGTAACCCCCGATTGCGACCCGCTCATTAAAGAACGCGGAATAATGCTTGCGCCCGACTTTTTAGCAAATGCCGGCGGCGTAACCGTAAGCTATTTTGAACAAATCCAATGTAACATGAACTATTTTTGGAGCAAGGAAGAGGTTCTCGAAAAGCTTCAAACAACTATGGCTAACGCTTTCTCGGCGGTGTATAAGCTCGCAAAGGAACGCAATGTTTATATGAGAGACGCGGCGTATATGATTGCAATTGAAAGAGTTAATAATGCGGTTAAAATGCGCGGCTGGCTTTAAAGCCCGTGATTTTGGCGGATTTTTCGCCATACTTCGTTGATTTTTCTTTAAATATAAACGTATATTCGCAGAAAAATCGCCTCGTCTGACGAAAAATCCGCTCAAAATCACAAATGGCAGACTCTTAGAACTCTTTTAATAAAACAGCTATTTTTTCCGTCAACTCGGCATAATACAGTGGGAAAAGCGCGTCCATGCACCCGAGTACAAACATATTTAAATTTGTAATTTCTGCCAATTCTCCGCCGTAGGAATAGACCCACCGTCTGAACCATTCTCCGTTAAAGGGTGGTTCGAGTCGGTTGCTTTTAGCGAGCTTCATTGTTGCTTTAAAATCCTCGCGCACAAAATTATCGGGGTCGACCGCGCCTTTTTCAACACAGGCGTTATATAAATCCGTAATCAAACGGTCGCTCGCTTTAATACCGGGGTTGCGCTTTAAATACGGCGTCCTCACCGCAAAGGTGTAGAACATCAGGTCGGAGAGCTGTGTAAAATTGGCAATATCCTTATTAGGCGAAATGCCGAGACGCGAGAGACCGTCGGGATTGTCTAAAGCGGAAAGACTTATTTTAAACAAATCCTTGACGTTAATGTTGTAAAAGTCATTCTCCCCCACCGCGTAAACATACCCGACCGCGCTTTGAAGGCTTACGGCGGCTTTCTCAATAACCTCCGATAATGCTTCAATTAATGTGTTTTTTTCATTCATGTGAATAAGTATAACACATATTTAAAAAATAATAAAGAGGGAAAAAGGAAAAAATGAAAATTCTTGTAATAGGTTCGGGCGGTCGCGAACACGCGATTGTATCAACGCTGAGAAAATCACCCGATATAACCGAAATCTATGCGGCTCCCGGTAACGGCGGAATACAATCGGAAGCAATTTGTCGCGACGTAAAAGCAACCGATATACCGAGTATTGTCGCGTTAGCAAAGGAAATATCCGCCGACCTTGTATTTGTGGCACCCGACGACCCGTTGGTTCTCGGCATGGTCGACAAGCTTGAGGAAGCGGGCTTTAAAACCTTCGGGCCACGTAAAAACGCCGCAATATTAGAAGGGAGCAAGAAATTTTCAAAAGATTTCATGAAACGTCACGCAATACCTACCGCCGACTTTGAGGCGTTTAAGGACGCTCAAAAGGCAATTCAATATATAAAATCGCGCAATTCTTATCCCGCCGTAATAAAATGTGACGGTTTGGCTTTAGGTAAAGGCGTAATAATTGCACAAAATGAAGACGAAGCAATTTCGGCGATTGAAGATATGCTCCTCGGCGGCAAATTTGGCGATTCGGGAAAGCAAATAGTAATTGAAGAATTTTTAAAAGGAACAGAAGTGACGGTTTTAGCGTTCACCGACGGAAAAACAATAGTGCCTATGCCGCCTTCTACCGACCATAAACGCGCATTTGACGGAGACAAAGGGTTGAACACGGGGGGGATGGGCGTAATCGCACCCGTCCCGTACTACACCCCGGCAATTGCCGATGAATGTATGGAAAAGATTTTTCTTCCCACGATGAACGGTATGACGCAAGAGGAGCGACCGTTTAAGGGCTGCTTGTACTTTGGGCTGATGCTGACCGACTCGGGCGTTCGCGTAATCGAATACAACTGTCGTTTCGGCGACCCCGAAGCCCAATGCCTGCTCCCGCTGTTGAAAACCGACTTTTTAAAAATAATTCAAGCGATTCATGAAGAACGTCTTTCCGATATAAAAGTAGAATTTGACAATAAAAGCTCTGCCTGTGTAGTAATGGCGAGCGGCGGCTACCCCGAAAAATATCAAACCGGGTTCCAAATAACGGGATTGGACAATTCCAACGACAATATTTGCATATATCACGCGGGAACAAAGCTTTCAACCGTTAATGCCGCCCCCGCAATCGTTACTTCGGGCGGAAGAGTTCTTGCCGTAACCGCAATAGCCGACGACCTTAAATCCGCCGTTGACAATGCGTATAAAAAGATAAACGATATTAAATTTGAAGGCGCGCATTACAGAACGGATATAGGGAATAAAGCGTTGAAGAATGGCTTTTTACCCCAAAAATAAAGATTTTATAAAATTGAATTGAAACTTGTCGAAACGTATAATATAATAGAAAGAAAATGAGGTGGAAAATTATGTTACTTGATTTAGTAAACGCTAAAAAAAATGAAGTTTTTTGTGCCGAGATGGAACAGATTAAAGAAGCGTATATAACCGGAAAGTATAACGGAATGGTTATCCCCTTTGCCAAGCAGTGGAAGTCTTTATTCGATAATAAGCTTATTGCCGATAAAAACGCAAGAATTACCGCAGTAATAGGCAGTGAAAGATGTGTTGTTAAAGGAGGCGGCGGTAATGATAACACGGGACATTTTAACCACGTCTGTAATGTTGTCGCGGCAATGGCGCACATTTTAAGCTATGCAGAGCAAAACGAGGGAATAAAAAAGCTCACGGAAAAGTATATAAAAAAGAGTATTAATAAAGCAGATATTCAACAAAGAAATTTTAACTGTATGGTCTCCGCGTTATATCATGATGTCGGTAAAACCATTATAGACCGCCGCCACCCGGTTGAAGGAAAAGCACTTTTCGCGGGTTCAAAGGCTTCGGTGACGTATCGTTTTAATGAAATTGCCGCAAGCTGTAAATGTAAATTCACATCGCTCAATCTGTCGTATTATTCCGAAATGATAGGCGCGCACGATATTCACGGCACAATAAGCACGGGTGAAAATGGTTTACTAAGCCTCGCGAGAGTTATCGGAAGATTTGAAAGCTTGTTTAACGACGATAAAATAAGAGTAAAATCCGCTGTTTTCGATTTATGGCTGTTGAATTTAGCTGATATTATTGTTTCTTTAAAAGACCCTAAGGTAAAAACCTCATCACCCGGAAAATGGAACGAACAAGAATGGCAATATTTTTCTCCCGGGAATAAGGAGCTTAACGATTCACTTGATTCTTTCTTTAAAACGATTCAAGGCATTAATCTAATGGAAGACCTTCATTTTGCATTAGAAATCGCCGACAATCACTCCCCTTCCGACCACGCAATGACACTTTCTGTTAAACAAGCCGCACACAGATTACAACGGTTAGTTCGACAATCACTCGGTAAAATGCTTGAGGATACAACTGTATTTTCAGATAAAGAGGCTATTAAAGTAAAAAATGCCGTTATAAAGCGATTAGACGACGAAGACTTAATCGTGCATATAAATGAAGTTCTTTACGGTGAATTCGGTGACAATTACGGTAAAATGTTTGGTACAATGCTTCAGTTTGACTATGCACTTGGATTTTTTCAAGAACTTGCGAAACAAGCAATTTTCTGTATTAATGAGGAATTAGACCCGACCCGTAACGGAATACGCACCGGTTGGATGTATAACAAGAGATTTGGGAAAACTACTTATAAAAGTAATTTTCTTGTTCCGTACAACGCCGAATGTATCGTTAATAACTATATTATGGTTATTGCGAGTATTTTTGGCGAAATCTACCGTATGACCGCTAATATAGAAAATTGGAATATTGAATTCGAAGATGCGAAAAATCGGCTTGTGAAGTCAAAAACGAAATCAAATAATCTCCTATATTTTGACGGCATACATCGCGCCGGTGTAGCTCGGCACCTACTTATTAAAGAGCTTATGCTTTATAAATCATAAATGGCAAAAACAATCGCCGGCTTTAACACCGGCGGTTGTTTTATTAGTCGGCTACAGAATTAGCCGGGTTGCGCAATTCCTTAAAACAGAATAAATCTGTTAATAAGATATCACAATATTCCCGTTTACTTATCTGCTGACGCCGTTTTCATAGTTTTCAATCATCTTACGAACCATTTGACCGCCTACCGAACCAACCTGTTTAGCGGTAAGGTCGCCGTTGTAACCGTTTTGTTTCAAAGGGACGTTTACTTCGTTAGCAGCCTGCATTTTTAATCCGTTTAAAGCATCTTTATTCTTAGACATGATAATCTCCTTAAAATATAAAAGAGAGCATAAAGCTTTCTTTTTTTCATATACAAAAACCTTAAATCGCTTTTGCAATAATATTATTACGCAACCGACCGCAAATATCACAGGTAATTTTACGTTAAATTGCACAAAAATTCATTAAATGTTTGTAACATTTAACAAATCTAAAAAGTTAAGGTTTACTTTTAGAAATTTTTGTGATATTATTAAAGGTAATATTTTTTTGAGTATATTATAAAGGAGCATATGAGCGACTTTTTCACTCTAATTTCGGAAAGGAACGGTCATAATCGTGAAGATAAAACATTTAGTTATAATGCTTATTTGGTTCTCGTTATCGGCAGTTATTGCTTTTTCGGCAACGGTATCAATAATTCTCAAGGACAGAATCAAATTTGAGCATATGAGCATGGTCGAGAATACGGCGAGAATACAACTCTCTAACTATGAGCTTCTCGTAAAGCTCGATGACGATTTTGAACATTTTCGGGAAAGTATAAATGCTTTTGAACAAATTATCGGCAATGACGAAGCGGACGAGTTTTTTAAAGTGTACAGAAAAAATCGTCCCGATAAGAATACCGTTATTATTCCCGAAACGCTCGATTTAACCGAAATACACGAGCTTTCATCTGAATCGTTGAAAAAATTAACAATATCGACCGTTATTTTCTGTATTGCGGGAGTCGCATTAACCGCTTTAACGGCGCGAATTGCCATAAAAGCTAACGATAAAAAAGACGGAGGTTTATAAGTTTGAATAAAAGCTGGCAGGGGTGGCTCTGCCGCCCCGAAGCTGGATAGACTTTTATTCGTAGAGGTTTTGTACCTCGGAAAGGAATGGTCATAACGATGAAGAAAAAGAATGACAAATACTATCGTTTTCCTTTTTTTAGCACCGAGCTTTCAATAAAAAAGCGTGTAGCCGATTTGGTATCGCGCTTAACGCTTAATGAAAAAATTGGTTTACTTCCCTCAAATCAACAGGCGGTTGAGCGTCTCGGTATAGGCGAGTGTCGATTCGGAACAGAAATTGCGCGCGGCTATATCTCGCGCATACCCGGTGAAATATCGACCGTTTTCCCTCAACCTATCGGTTTAGCCGCAACCTTTAATCCCGAATTAATGGGGGAATTGGGCGAAATTGCCGGAATCGAAACGAGAATATACAATAATATAAATAATCGTCAATCATCAATTACTAACTGTCAAATGTTAATGATTTGGGGCCCTACGGTTGACCTTTGTCGCGACCCGCGTTGGGGGAGAAATGAGGAAAGCTACGGAGAAGACCCGTTTTTGACCGGAGAAATGTCCGCCGCTTACACAAAAGGAATGGTCGGAGACAACAAAAAATATCTTCGCGTATTACCGGGTCTCAAACACTTTTGTTGTAATAATCATGAAGAGGACAGAAATCGGGATTCCGCAAATGTAGACCAACGTCTGCTCAGAGAGTATTATTACGGCGCGTTTGAACCGGCAATAAGACAAAAAGGCGCGTTTTCGATAATGACCGCATATAACGAGTTATCGGGAATACCCGCAATGTTAAATCGCGACATTGATAAGGTGTGTAAACGTGAATGGGGGATGCTTTTTGCGGTAACGGACGGGAGCGATTTTTCACAAAATGTCAACGCGCACAGATTTAACGTGTCACACGCAGAAACGCTCGCTCTTGCTTTAAAAGCGGGAAATAATATTATGACCGACTCCGCAGAAACGGTAATCGCCGCCGCAAAAGAGGCGATAAAAACCGGGTTAATTACCGAATCGGATATAGACGCGGCAATATCCGAGGTATTAACCGGCAGATTCATGTTGGGCGAGTTTGACCCGCCCAAAACGAATCATTATATGAATATTCCCGATAATTTGCTCAATTGTGAAAAATTTAAAGAGGTTAATGCGCGCGCCGCACGCGAATGTATAACGCTTTTGAAAAATGACGGAACCCTCCCTCTTAAAGACGACAATAAGTTTAAAATTGCCGTTATAGGGGCGCACGGTAAGAGCAATTTCAAAGACTGGTACACGGGAATGTCCGATTATAACACAACCGTTTATTCGGGACTTTGCGACGCACTCGGCAAAAGTCGCGTAAGCTACAACGACGGTTGTAATATTGTGGCGATTAAATCGGAATTAAACAATAAATACTTAAAAGTAAGGGAAGACGGCTCGGTATTTGCAGATTCTGATGAAATCACCCCCGCCTGTCGCTTTAAATCGGTAGATTGGGGCGAGTATACGGTTTATGTCTCCGCGCAAAATGAAAAGCTTCTCCGTCTTGAAGAAAACGATACCGGAATGATTACCGATTCCGAACCTATAGGTTATGTGAACGCGGTCGGAAACGATACATTCGAGTGGTTCGGACGCATGATTTTTAGAAAAAAGGCGCAAATGAAGCTTAAAAGCTGGCGAAATAACAATATAGCCGTTGATAAAAACGGAAGATTGTGCGAGCTTGCGACAATCGGCGTTAATTCATCAAATTCATTTACCGAAGAAATAATTGTAAACGGCGAAAAGGAAGCAGAGAGATTATCAAAAGCCTCCGACTATGTTATCCTCTGCTTGGGTAACGACCCTATGGTGGCGGCGCGGGAATGTATCGACCGCAAATCCCTCGCTTTTCCTCATAAACAACAGGCTTTGATTCAAGCGGTATGCAAAAACAATAAGAATACAATTTTGACCGTTATAAGCTCATACCCCTATACATTTTCTGAAAACGATTTTCCCGCGATTTTGCATACAGCACACGGCGGTCCCGAGTCGGGCAACGCGGTCGCAGATGTTTTGCTCGGACGATACAATCCCGCGGGGCGGCTCCCGCAGACATGGTACAAAAACGATGAAGACCTTCCCGATATTAAGAATTATGACATAGCCAAGACAAAATCGACATACCTATATTCAGAGGGGTTCAATATACTTTACGGCTTTGGACACGGATTATCCTATTCGAGATTTGAATATTCCGACTTTACGGCAACCGATACGGGAGAAAGCGTAGCTATATCTCTTAAGGTCAAAAATGTATCGAAAATTGCGGGTGATGAAGTGATTCAAATTTACTTTACCGCGTTAAACCCGCGCGTTAAACGCCCGAAAAAACAACTTTGCGAGTTTATTCGCCGACAAATCGAACCGGGACAGGTTATTGAATTATCGCTGAATATAGACAAATCCCGCCTTCGTTTTTGGGACGTTACTCGCGGAAAATTCGTTGTTGAATCGGGAGCGTATGAGTTCGGCGCGGGTGCCTCGAGCGATGATATTCGTTGTTCGTCTCATATTCAAATAATCGGCGAGAAAATTCCTCCGCGCAATATGAATAAGCTTACCCCCGCCGTCAATTATGACGATAAGCGGGGCGTCGAAATACGATACGACAAAAATAAAGAGCGACATTATATTCACGCGCCCATGTGGAACGGTGCGCTCGATTATTACGACGTCAAATTAAACGGAATTACCGGGCTTGAAATAACTGCGGCAATGGATGTAAACGTCGGCAGTATAAAGGTATACGCAAACGAAACCTTGGTCGGAGAAATAGAAATACCCGCATTTGCTTGTCCTTCCGATTTTAAAAAGCACAGATGCAGATTTACAAAGAGCCTTAAAAGAAACGGCAAACTCACTTTAAAGCTCTCTCAATATGTTAATTTATCAGATATAAAATTATTAAATAACTGAGGAGTATATCGAGCATGAAAAAGCCATATAAAACAATTGATATTCACGGCTTTATGCCGGAACAGGCGAAACGAATGTTAGAATTTGAGCTGAAACGCGCCCCGATGGGTGCGGAAAAAATATTGATTATACACGGTTGTAATCGCGGTACGGTGTTGCGCGACTTGGTGCGCGGCGGTTTAAACTCCCCTCGAATAAGCGAGGTAATGCCCTGTTTCGCGAACGACGGCGAATCAATGATATACCTTAGGAACTAATGAATTAATTAATAAAGGATGTTCAGATGTCAAAATTAAACGAAGAAGCATATACAAAAATACGCGCAATCGCCGATGAAGTTGAAAAGGTAATAATCGGCAAAAGAGAGGTTGTCGGGTTATTATTGATTGCCCTTTTATCGGGGGGGCATATATTGATAGAAGACGTACCGGGGGTAGGCAAAACCACCCTCGCTACCGCATTGGGCAAATCAATGGGCTTAGACTGTAAACGGGCGCAGTTTACACCCGATGTAATGGCGTCGGACATAACCGGCTTCACTATGTTCAATAAGGAAACAAACGAATTTGAATATAGGCGCGGGTTGGTCATGTGCAATATATTTTTAGCCGATGAAATCAATCGTACCTCACCTAAGACTCAATCCGCGCTTCTCGAATCAATGGAGGAAAAAACGGTTACAATAGATTCGAAAATTCATCATCTCCCCTCCCCTTTTATGGTAATCGCAACACAAAATGAGGTAGGCTACGTAGGAACATATCCTCTGCCCGAAGCGCAATTAGACCGCTTTTTGATGAAAATATCAATGGGGTACCCCACAATATCACAGGAAATTGAGATTATATCCGACCGAAAACACGGCAACCCGATATCGGGTATAACCCCTATATGCGATAAAGAACAAATTAACGATATAATAGAGGGCGTAAGAGAAATCAATATTGAGGACAATATATATGAATATATTGTAAAGCTTGTATCGGCAACCCGCGAGCATAATAATGTAAAATTAGGAGCAAGCCCGCGAGCGAGCCTCATGCTAATGCGCGCGTCGCAAAGCTGTGCGTTTGTATCGGGCAGAGGTTATGTTATCCCCGAAGATGTACAAAAAATGTTCCCTTATGTTATAGCGCACAGACTAATTCTGACTCAAGACGCTAAAATAAGAAGAATTTCCGAAACGAGCGTTCTTTCCGAGATATTGAAGTCAATTAATCCGCCTTATACCGGTAAAGGCGCATGAAGGGGTTTCGTATTTTCTGGGCAATAGTGTTCCTTCTTTTATTGATAATGTGCTTTTCGTATCATTCGCGATTGATACCGTTATTATCGCTGACAATGTTGATTTTATGCGCGTTATCGTTTTTGGGCGGGCTTATTTCGCGTTTCTTTTTCTCGGTAAGGGTCGTCTACCCCGAATTTACGAGCATTTATCGCAAGGAAGAACTCATGTTCAGTATAATCTTGAAAAATAGTTTTATATTCCCGTTGGTACCTGTGAGAGTATATGTCGGCGTTTTGTCAAAGGACATATACCTGCCGCAAAAAAAGGCGTTAATTGCATTACTGCCGCCGCTAAAGGAGATACAGCTCGATATAAAAAGCGTCCCCGGTTTTCGCGGAGAATATCATATTGGTTTCGAAAAAGCGGAATTTTTTGATGTTTTAAAGCTATTCTCCTTTAGTGTTAAATCTAAACAACACTACACATTTATATCATACCCCCGCGAAAAAGAATTGACAGAGCTATACGACGAAAGTCGCGACGAAAACGAAGCATTACGCTCAAAACCCGACAACAGCTTTGAGAAAAACACCTTCTCCCACCTGCGCGAATATAAGGAGGGGGAATCATTACGCCACATACACTGGAAGCTTTCGGCGCGACTCCCCGACGAAAACTTAATCGTTAAGCAAATGGAAGCAAACCATAATTATTCTGCATTAATATTCTGTGACTTTACACTTGAATTTCCCGATATTGAAACAACCTTAGAGGTTTCTGATACAATAATAGAAATTGCGCTCGCAATAACCCGCCGAATTATAAAAAACAGGAATACTGCGCGCTGTATACACTCACCCGATGAGCTTTATATCTCAAATTTATACGATTACGGCGAATTGCTCGAAACGCTGACCCGCCTCCCGGCGATGCCCGCGCCCGATACCGATTTCACGGATTTGCTTTACGAGCATACAGACGAGTTTCAACCCGAACGCGCCGTATACATTATTACCGCCGCGGTAAACGATGAATTAATTGAAGCGTTACGCAATACGGGTTTAATGACAAAGGATAATGTAACATTACTCGTAACCGAATCGCCGTTTTATGCTTTAATACAAGACGATAAAATTGATTATCTGCAAAATGAAACTAAAATCGGCGTTATACGGGTAGAATTATTATGAGAAGTAAAACAAATATAAATAATAATAACATCGGAAAACAAAAATACACACCGGTAATTATAAATCAGGAAGATGAACAAAACTACAGAATTTTTACCCTTCGCATAGTATTTAAGGTTTTACTAATCTGCATGATTACCTATGGGTTATGCGCGGTGTTGACGCAATACTATAAAATTCCCGTATCACTTAATACGGTTTTCTCCATATGCTGTTCGTCTGTTATTGTTTTTAATATAGGCTTGTTATTCTTTAAAAAGCGGGTAATACTCATTCCGCTGTCATTCTTTCTTCTCGTTTCGTCGCCGCGAATAATCTATAACTTTGATTTCTTTTTAAGCCATATAATGAACACATTGAACAGTAGGCTTTTGTCGACGGCGCGCTTTTCAAAATATCCCGCTTGGGAGCTTGTTTTAATGGGGAATTATGTTGACGAATATATAGCGTCGTCGTTTATGGTTTTATGTATACTGTTGTCGTTAGCGTTCACCTTTGCGGCGCGGAGCCGACTTATCGGTATAATATTAGTAACCACGGTATGCCTTATTGCGCCGGCATTCGGCGCGGAAATAGCGGGATATGTCCCGGAGATAAGGTTGTTAATTGCGGGAGTTTTGGGCATTTACGCAACATGGGCGTCATATGCGGGGTTTGAAGGCACAATTAATTCCGACACAGGCGCAAAAGAAAACAAGCCCGAGCGGTCAAAAATAACACCGGGAAAACCGCCGTTTTATTATAAATACAGCCGTAATTCGCTCATAGTCACCGGACTCGCGCTTTTCGCCTCATTTGTTGCGGCAAAGGCGGTTCCCGACGCGATAAAATTCGATTATAAAGCCATTCTCGATTCAATAAATAGTGTCAGAACATCAATAGTAAATTTGTTTGACTCTCCGTCGAAAAAGGTCGACGATAACGGTTACTTTCCGAATATATCGTCGGGTGCTAATATATCAATGGGGCTTTCGCTCGACCGCCCGCCAACGGGTGAAACTCCGATAATTCGCGTCGACTTGGATTCTGATGTTGAAAAAATCTTTCTTAAGGGCGGAATCGGCATAGATTATACCGGCAACGAATGGACATTGACGCAGGATTCATACGATTATAGACAAATGCTCGAGATTATAAGAGGAAGTAGTTTTTATCCCGAATGGGAATATCAACATTTTTTAAACCGAAAAGCACTGAGCGATACTTTTATAACAGAAAAGAGTCTCATGCTTAATCAAACGATAACAATTGAGTATTTAGTAAGAACGGGGTTTCTTTTCCTTCCGACCAACCCGAAAGACAATGATTTTAAAGAAAATAAAGACTACGCCTTTCATGGTGATACCTATATATCGGCAAAAGGAAGGGTTAATAAAACCGAGTTTAAAACACTTTACCCGGAAATGAGCGATTTTAAAGATATAATTTCCGTTTCGGCGAGCGCACCCACCCCACAAATTTCGAGAGCAATGTCGTCTTATCGCAGTTGTATATATACCGTCTATACAAATGTTCCCGAAAAGGAAATCGAAAACATAGACAGACTGCTTGAAGAAGCCAATGTTCATGGTGAAATCGGCGATTTTTCTTTATCGTCAACATGGTCAAGCTATGCGTTAGACTTTGATGATGTTTTTACGCATTTTGATGTGAATAATAATCAATACAGAATACAACTTTTAAACGATTATATCAAGGAAAATTATGCCTATTCGCTCGATGTCGATAACAACAAAGGCGGTAATACACTTTTAGGGAATTTCCTCTTCGAAAACAAAAGCGGACACTGTGTCATGTATGCATCGGCTATGACATTGGCGGCGAGGCGGCTCGGCTTCCCCGCGCGTTATGTTACGGGAATAGTTACGGTTCCGCGAGCGGGTAAAATGCAAATTTTCGCCGAAAAAGACTTCCACGCCTGGACCGAGATTTACTTTGAAAACATAGGCTGGCTCCCGTTTGACCCCACCGGCGGCGTAAACGGACAAGAGGATTATTATGTAAATCAATCTATTGCCGCGGACGCAACCGCCGTTACAAGCGAAACTATGCCGCCGCAATCCACCGAGCCGCCCGAAACCACCGCCACACCCGCTCAAAACGACAATAACTCAATCTACGATTCAAATACAACGGTTGTATTAACAATTACTTTAATACCTCTCGCTATAATCATAACGATTCTTATACTTTTGCATAGGTATAAGAAATCAAAAAGATTAAAATTTGAACGATTTAAAACGGCGGGCGACAATAAAACGGCGGCAGAAATGTATCGTTTCATTTTAAAACTTCTGCGTCAACGCGGGATAATGCCCAAAAAAGGAGAAAGTCCTTTATTATTCGGCGAGCGCATAGATTCCGAATATACCGAATATGACGAATATGATGAATATAAAAATAAAGTGCCGCCCTTGGCACAAGGGCGGAGCTTAAGCGCGATAATGCGTATAGCGGAGAAGCTCGAATTTGGCAATATAGAATTAACCGAAAAAGAGTATAACTGTTTATATGAGTATATTGAAGCCATAAAAGCTGTTAAAATTTAGGCTTTGTTGATAAATAGGTCTTCAAAACGCTACATTTTCAAATAACCCCTTAATATCTCAAAAAGCTTATAAACGTCGAACGGTTTACCTAAGTGTTTATCCATACCCGCGGCAAGACACGCGTCAATATCCTCTTTAAAAACATTTGCGGTCATAGCCACAATAGGGAGTTCTCCTTTTGCACAGGAAGGTAAAGCGCGAATACGCCGCGTTGCTTCAAACCCGTCCATTTGCGGCATCTGTAAATCCATGAACACAATATCATAGCGTTTAAGGTTGTCCGATACAATTTTAACCGCTTCCTTTCCGTTTTCGGCAGAATCAATAACGGCACCCGTTTTTTCTAAAAGCGCGATGAATATTTCTCGATTAATCTCAACATCTTCAACAATAAGAATGTTTTTATTTTCGAACTCGCCGTCAATCGGGGCGGAGGGTATGCTTGTACCGAGTTGTCTTATTCCGAGACACTCGTTTACACAATCGACAATAGTTGCCGATAAGAGCGGTTTATGAAGGTGTTTATCGACTCCCGCTTTTGACGCGTCCTCCCGCAATTGTTTCCAATCCATCGCGGTAATCATAATTACAACGCACGGTTTTGGTTTACCGTTTGACGGTAGGCTGTCCGAATGCCATTTTATCTTATCCGTCAACTCAATACCGTTCATTCCGGGCATGACGAAATCAATAAAGTATATATCATAAAAACCGTTCTTTTCAATTTTTTCACAAGCTTCATGCCCGTTTAACGCAACATCACAATGTATTCCGAGCTGTTCAAAAATGCCGACAAATTGTTTTAATATCTCGGGTTCGTCATCAACAACCATAATACGTACATTACCCCAATTGACCCCTTCGTTAAGCATTGATTGAGGGTTTTGCTTACCGCGCTTCACCTTCATGGTAAAAGTAAACACGGAACCTTTACCGAGTATCGAAGCTACGGTAATATCTCCGCCCATAAGCTCGATAATGCGCTTAGAAATGACTAGTCCGAGACCGGTACCGCCGTATTCGCGACTAATCCCGTTTTCCGCCTGTACAAATGCGCTAAACAGCTTTTTTTGATTCTCTTCCGAAATGCCGATACCCGTATCGGTAACGCTTATACGAATTTCACAGGTTCCGTCCGCCTCTTCGCTCACGAGAAAAGCCTCGAGTCGTATTTTCCCCTCGTCATGGGTGAACTTTATTGCATTAGATAAAAGGTTTGTGATAACCTGTGCCATTCTTTGGTCGTCTCCGACAATGAATCGCGGAATATCGCTGTCGACATTTACCGAAAGCTGTTGACTTTTTTCGTCAATACGAAAGTTTACGACGCTCATTACCTTTTGAAGCATTCTGTCAAAATTAAACTCAACATACGACAAGTCCAACATATCCGCTTCAATTTTAGACATATCGAGTATATCGTTGATAACGCCCAAAAGATGTGAGGACGCTTCGCTTATTTTATTAAGCGCGTAATTCTTTTGGTCAATATCCTTTGCGTCTTTACCGATAACCGTCATTCCGATAATAGCGTTCATAGGTGTACGCATTTCATGGCTCATATTAGATAAAAAGTTGCTTTTAGCCTTACTTGCCGCTTCTGCCTCCGCCTGTTGCTTTGCCATAAGCTCCATCTTTGTTATATCCTGAATAATCTCAATATAACCCGTTTTAACCCCTTTCATGTCCTTAAGTATGCCTACGTCGGCTTGATAAGACGAATCGTGGTGGTTAAAATGGGTTCGCATCTGTCCTTTATTGGCGCAGGTAATGGCACAATCGTTAGTCTCGCATATTTCTAATCCGAGACTTTTACACTCGCTTCCAATCATATCCTTGCGCGTTTTTTCAAAAACTCTCTCCGCAGTTGAATTAAAAAAGGTGAACCTTCTGTTTAGGTCTTGAACCGTGATTCCGAACGGAACCGAGTCGAGTATTGTCTCATACCAGTGTGACATTGTAATAATTTTTTCGTTTTCGGTTTTTATCTCGCTCATAAGCGTTTTTAATTCGCGTAAATCGCGGGTATATCCCGCGATAACAAAATCATCCTTGTACTTTATACGCACAAGCGTTATTTCTACGGGAATAGGTGTACCATCGAGCGTTTGGTGCATCCACTCAAATACAAATCTCCCGTCTTCAAATGCCTTGGTCAAATACTCGACAAGTCTGAAGGTCGAATTAACCCCATCGGGCTGTTTAACCGGCGAAAGTTTTCGGTATTTCTCAATGTATTCGCGTTTACTCTTTAATCCAAAAAGCCTGTACGATTCGTCGTTACAATCAATAATTCTAAACTCTCTGCTCCACAAGCGACAGGCGAGAGGAGTAGCGTTAAGCATGAGATGAATCCTTCTGTTCGCTTCGCGGTTTGCCTCGGTTTCGATTAACTCGCGCTCTGTCTCGTCGCGTATAACGGCGTTTGCACATAAATACGCGGCAGAATTGAGCATTTCAATATAGCTTTCCTTAAAGTGTCGTTCTCTTATGCGGTCTTCAAACAATACGAATCCCCAAAAGACATTTTTAATTATAACCGGCACAATATAAGCCGACACCACCCCAAAGGATTTTAAAGCGTCCGAATCGGGAATCAAAGAAACGGGGCCGTTCAAGGGCTTTCCGCTCTCTAATATTTTTTCCCAACTCGGTGCAAAGTTCTTATAAGTGATATTCTGAAGCTGTTCATTAGGTTCGGTTGTCCCGCCCGAGTCTTTGTCCCAACGATAGATTTGCGACCCGCCCAAGCCTTCTTCCATTTGTTTATTGCGCCATACCGAAATTCTGTCTAATCTGAACGGTTTAGCAATATAACTCAAACTTTTAGACATTACCTCGATAAAATTCTCTGTATCGTGCGAAATAATTGTTACGGCGGCTTTATTCATTGCGGTCAATGCTTTTTCGCGACGTTTCAGCCGTTCAACAGCAATTTTCGCGCTCTCCGTTTTTTCGAACCTGATAAGCGCGTTTGCACAAAGGCGAGAAACATGGGTTAAAAGCTCAACGCTTTCTTGGTCAAAAATTCGCGATACGGTATGATTTTGAAAAGCAACCGTCCCCCATAATTCATCATTTATAAAAACCGGTGTGAAAAATAACGATTTTACATTAAATGTATCTAAAAAAGTCCGCTCGTCGTCGGTCATTGTATCGAGATTAATGTTCACGCTTTTTCCTTTTGCGGAAAGCGAAATCCAATTTTTGAACACAGAAATGTCAGGTAGGGTGGTAAGCTCTTTATCGAGCGCGACAGTGCCGCCCTCCGCCTTGCTCCAGCGGTATATTTGCCCGAGCTTATTATTCTCGTTATATGAATATATTAAAATTCTGTCAACATCTGCGGACTCGGCAATAGGAAACAATGCGTCGCCCATAGACTCCTCAAATGTTTTATTTTTTTGCGAGGACAATATAACGTCCATTTCATTGAGCGCGTTCAGAATATTCCTGTGTACATTTTTCGGTTCACCCGAATTAACGGCACAATTATCATTCTTTATACTTGATTCCGACATTATAATGACCATACCTTTCCGACACCGACGAGGTGTGAGATTTTTTCTTTAAGGAGTACAGTATAACACATTTTTCTAAATATGTCAATCACTTATTGACATTAAAGCATATTTATGTTAATATATAGGAAAGGTATTTAATTTTATAAAAAATGGAGGTTCGCGCATGAAATATACAGGATTAAATCAATTGCGAAAGGATTTTTTGGACTTTTTCGAATCAAAAGGGCATTTGCGCCTTGAATCCGCGCCGTTAGTACCGCCGTCGGGCGATAATTCAATTTTGCTTATTAACGCGGGAATGACCCCGCTTAAAAAGTATTTTCAAGGGGTTGAGACTCCCCCTAAAAATCGCGCCGCATCGTGTCAAAAGTGTATTCGCACCCCCGACATTGACAATGTCGGAATAACCGCAAGACACGGTACATTTTTTGAAATGCTCGGCAATTTCTCGTTTGGCGATTATTTTAAAGAAGACGCTTGTAAATGGGCTTGGGAATTTTTGACCGACGTTTTAAATATACCGAAGGACTTATTGTGGATAAGCGTTTATGAGGAAGACGACGAGGCTATGTCGATATGGGTCGATAACATCGGAATCCCCAAAAATAGGGTTAAAAGGTTCGGGAAAGCCGATAACTTTTGGGAACACGGAAGCGGGCCTTGCGGCCCTTGCTCCGAAATATATTTTGACCGTGGGATTGAACACGGTTGTAAAGACGGGTGCGAGGTCGGCTGTGACTGTGACCGGTATATTGAGGTATGGAATCTTGTGTTTACACAGTTCGATTCAGACGGCAACGGTAACTACCCCCCGTTGGTGAACAAAAACATCGACACGGGAATGGGATTAGAACGTCTCGCTTGTGTAATGCAGGGGGCAAATAATCTTTTTGAGGTTGATACAATTAAATCTGTAATAAGTAAAATAGAGCTTATCTCCGGAAGAAAATACGGTAGCGAGACAAAAGGCGACGTTTCGGTTCGCGTAATAACCGACCACGTTCGCGCATCGTCGTTCATGATTGCCGACGGGGTACTCCCCTCAAATGAAGGGCGCGGATATGTTCTGCGCCGCCTTATTCGCAGAGCCGCCCGACACGGACGGCTTATCGGAATAGAAAAGCCTTTTTTGTTCGAATTATGCGATAAGGTGATTGCACAAAATAAGGAGGCTTATCCCGAATTGTTTCAAAAACAAAGCTTTATTAAGAAAACCTTCCAAATGGAGGAGGAGAGCTTTGCAAAAACCGTTGAAAAGGGCATGGAATTGTTAAACGGTTATATTGAACAAGGCGGAGTAATTGCGGGTGATGTAGTTTTCAAGCTGCACGACACCTTCGGCTTCCCCGTTGACCTTACCCGTGAGATTTTAAACGAACGCGGTTTGACCTTCGATGAAGACAAGTATAAAGAGCTTATGAAGGTTCAAAAGGACACCGCCCGCTCGAAACAATCGTTTAAAGGCGGTTGGGACGGCGTTCATGACTCTCTTTCGGGTCTTTCTAACTTATTTGTCAGCCGCGCACTAGCAAATACAAAAATTCTCGAGATTTGCGAGGACAAAAACGATGACGAACAAATGCTGGTAATCCTCGAAAATACGCCGTTTTACGCAGAAAGCGGGGGACAGGTCGGAGATACGGGCTTTATAACCGGTAAAAACG
Source organism: Oscillospiraceae bacterium (assembly GCA_009783205.1). Classification (GTDB taxonomy): domain Bacteria; phylum Bacillota; class Clostridia; order Oscillospirales; family Ruminococcaceae; genus Ruminiclostridium_E. The sequence continues at coordinate 3,941 of WRHO01000007.1, read as the reverse complement.
GTAAAATTTTGGTCGTAGACACGCAAAAAACGGCGTCGGGGTTGTCGGTCTGTTATTGTGAACACAACCCGAAGAAAGAATTTCCGCTTAAAAAAGGCGATAAGGTTGTAGCGACAATAAACGCCGTGAACCGCGACTCAATAATGCGTAACCACACATCGGCGCATATATTACAATCGGCATTGCGCGAGGTGTTGGGCGAACACGTTCATCAAGCCGGCTCGCTCGTAAATAAGGCTCGGTGTCGTTTCGACTTTACCCACCCGCAGGCGTTAACAGATGATGAAATCGCCGACGTTGAGGATTATGTTAATGAGATTATACTGAGTAATCACACCGTCGCTATGGATAAAATGTCGTTGAATAAAGCAAAACAACTGGGTGCGACGGCGTTGTTCGGTGAAAAATATGAGGAAAAGGTACGCGTAGTAACAATTCCCGGCGTATCAATGGAGCTGTGCGGGGGAACCCACGTAAGAAACACGGGCGAAATCGGTTTATTTAAAATAATATCCGAATCGGGTGTTGCTTCGGGAATACGAAGGATAGAGGCTGTATCGGGTATGAATGTCCTTGCTTTGTTTGAAAAGAATAAAAATGAGTTTAATCGCGATATAGAGAAGCTTAAATCACAAAATTCGGCTCATGTCAAAGAGATATCCCGCCTTAACTCAATTATTGCCGATATGCAGGCGTCAAATTCATCTGTTGAAAAGGTGGGCGAAATTGACGGAATCGCTTTGTTCACCCAAAAAATCCACGGTGCAGACGCCAACGCTATAAGACAAGCCGGAGATAAACTAAAGGACTCCGAAAAATCATTTATAGCGGTAATTGCCGGCGAATCGAATCTTTTATGTATTTGCGCCCCCGAAGCGGTTAAAAAGGGATATAATGCGGGTAAAATTGTGGGAAAATTAGCCGCCGTTACCGGCGGCAAGGGTGGAGGACGACCCGACACGGCTATGGCGGGAATCGGCGACGCTTCAAAAACAGATGACGCATTAGCGGAATTGACAACCTGTGTTCAATTAATACTGCAACAGTAGTTTTCTTCCGCAAATTCTATATTAAGTACGTTAAACCAATTGTCTATATAGCTTGCGCGGTCATTATAATGCTTAAGGTAATAGGCGTGTTCCCAAACGTCTATTGTCATTATCGGGCAAAATCCTCTTGTTATGGGAGAATCTTGATTCGCACTGCACAGGATTTTTAGATGTCCCCGCCTGTCGGTGACTAACCACAGATAACCCGAGCCGAATACCTCCAAAGCGTATTCCTTGAACTTCTTTTTAAAAGAATTCCAATCGCCGTAGCAAATGTCGATTTTTTGTGCAAATGAACCGCCGGGGCTTCCCCCGCCGTCGGGACTCATGCAGGAAAAATAGTATATGTGGTTATAGACGCCGCCGCCGTTATTGCGGATATCATTACGGAGCTTAACCGGAAGGCTGTTTATATTGCATAAAAGCCTTTCGAGCGACCAATTGTGCAGCTCGGGAAAAGGCTTCAACGCGGCGTTCAGCTTATCGGTGTATGCCTTAAGATGTCGGTCGTGGTGCAGTTCCATTGTTAATGCGTCGATATTGGGTTCGAGCGCGTTGAATGCGTAGGGCAGTTTAAACAGCCTGAACGGATAACATTGTTTTTTCATGAATAAAAATTCCCCCTAAAATAATCATAGTAATACAATTAATATACTATGATTATTTTAGGGGGAATATGCCGCTTATTTTGTTATATCGGTCAGTTTGACTAAGTGTTCAAGGATTGCTATACCGTCAAAAATTTCGGGAACGCCCTTTTCCTTGGATTTATCGGTGATTAACGCGGCATCGAGCGAATTAACACATTCGTCAATCGCGCTTTCAATTCGCACTAAGAATTTCAGAATTTCTATAAAATCATGTATTTCCGGTGTTTTTTCGCCTAATATACACCCCTTAACCGGTTTTTTATCCGATTTACAAAGCTTACAATCATCACAAGGTATAGCCGGAACGGGAATATTGGGGTTTTTACCTTCTATAATTGTGTATTTTTCTAACGGAGCCCCCGGGACGTCGTTGATTTTACTTGCCGATTCATAAGCGGCTTTTGCGCCGACCGGGACATATATCGTTTTTAATTTGGGCGCGCCGTCAAATGCGTTTTCGGCAAAAACGGGCGGTTTCTCGCTTGTAAAGGTAATCGCGGTAAGACTTTCTATGCCCGTTCCGAGCGAGGTGAATTTTGAATAATCGCCACATCCCGTTATAAATGTGGTAATTCGCCTACAGCCGTCAAATGCGCCATAATATGTCCACGCCTTAATGCTCCCTATTGTTACCGTTCTAAGCCTTTCACAATCTTTGAAAGCGTAGTCACATATATCTGTGACGTTATCGGGGATATCTATTGAGGTCAGATTCTTGCTGAGTTCAAACGCACGTGTCTCAATTTTCTTAACCGTATTGGGGATTTTATATGTCGTTTCCGTTTTTCCTCTCGGATAAATGTATAATACAGATTTGTCTTTGTTAAACAAAACGCCGTTCGATGCCGAGAAGTTTTCGTTGTCTATATCGACCTTAATATCAGAAAGACTTTTACAGTTTACGAACGCGTTTTTATCTATGCTAACGAGACTCTTCGGAAGATTTACCTCGGCAAGCGCGTCACATGACGCGAAAGCGGAATATCCTATACTTGTTACATTTTTGGGAAGCGTTACCTCGGTTAGCTTTTTACAATCCATAAACGCCACATAGCCTATACTTGTAAGGCTGTCGGGTAGAGTGACCGAGACTAAGCTTTCACAACTCGAAAACGCGCCGTATATAATAGGGGGCGGTACGGGCACCAATAAAGATGTAATCGTTCCATCCGCGGATGCCGCGTTATCATATTCGAGCGGCGGGTAATCAGGAGGAGATTGTATTAAACCGTCTATAATTGTAACGCCATCTTTTACAACCGCTTTCCTTACATCTTTAGGTTTAAAATAAGTATTGTCCGAGCCGCGCCAGTTGTTTATTCCCTCATTTGTCGTTATAGTCAGCGTTTCGGTATCACTTTCATAGCTCCACCCGCTTCCCGTTATTGTCGTAGCCGATAATGTTGTTTTTATAAGCGGCATTGTCGCTGTAAGTATTGCGATTATCAGCAATAGTGATGTAATCTGCTTTTTCATTTATATCTCCCTTAATAATATACAAAAATATACAAAAATGAATTTATTAAATAACATGATAACATAAATATTCTTATTTGTCAAATATATATTCAAAAAGTTTGAAAAGCATACCGAGATTCTAAATTCGCCGCAGAGCGGCGGGGAATTGACCCAAAGAGATTAACCACCGATAAAGCCATTCCCCCAACATCATATAACCGCAACATTTCTCCCACTGTCAAATCAAAACCAACACCGACTCTCTTCAACCCGCCAACTTCAACAAAAACAGATTCTCCTGCCCTAACAATAACCGCTGGAAGTTGTTGTTTGAATAAATCATACTCATCATTGGTAAGATACAATCCTTTACAGGAAACAGCCTTTCAGGAAGGGTTGTGAAGCTCAATTGTGCCATCAACCACATCAATACTTAACGGACACACACAAGGAGAACCCCAACAAACATCGCAGAAAGTATCACAGCATCCGTTACAGACAGCGTTATGGGTTATTACTGCTCTTTCGGGTAGCATCTCTTTAAGTGCGTTGATTTGTGCTAATGTGACAGGATTATCGGTTAATCTCAATGTTACCGATTTAGAATCACGAACAGTTGTTCCCATTCCGCATAAAGGTTTTAGGTTTGTTATTTTGTAGGTATAGCATTTCCGCTTGACATTAACACACATATATGATATAATTGCTTTGTAAATGAGTTGATTATATGAAAGCTACATCACTCGAAAAAAGAGTTCAAATAGTCGAAGCTAAAATGAGAAAA
>WRHO01000006.1 GCA_009783205.1 Oscillospiraceae bacterium | reverse complement strand
AAATTGTCGGTTGACATATAATAAATATTAGGCTATAATATAGCTACCAATGAATGCGATTAAAGACCAAATTGTCTCACAGTGAGATAAAAAAGCCGAGAGTGTCCGCTCTCGGCTTTTCTTTGGTTTAGGTTAGTCGTCTTTTTTGTTGTGGCGGTCTAACCATTTGCTCAGCCAGTTACCAGCCAGCCTTGCCATGACAGCCACAATGAATGCAAATAAATAATCCAAATTGTCTCACCTCCTTTCGGTTGAGACCAACGACAGAATAAGTATACAAATTATAGCGAAATTTGTCAAGCGTTTTTATCCCCCCGATTATTAATCGGGGGGATTGTTATACCTAAAACTTCGCATAATGCTCATTATATGAATATCAAGTATTTTCCAATGCAATAATAGTTGATACTGCCTCTAAAACTCTTTCCAAGAGGTCTTTGGGAAGTTGTTCGATAACCTTGCATTTTCTGACTAATAAATCAATCGTTCTGACTTGTTCGCAGATTATATCGCCTTGTGTTTCGGTTCTTTCATCTTCTGCCCAGTCGTATCTGTCGGATTCTGAGTCGTAGCTCTCAAGATACCAGTCAAGATTTTTCTTCTCGGCAGATTTAATTAAAAGAGAATTATTTTGGGCAAAAATTTCTACATTATCGTTGACTTCTATTCCGGCAATTTGTAATAGCTTTCGCGGGATTCTTACTCCCTGTGAATTTCCCCATTTAGCAACCTGTGACATCATAAATACCACCTCATTTCTCGGTTTGTATATACAAGTATATACTATGGTTTTATATTTGTCAAGCGTTTTCGGGGGAATATAATTAAAGGATTTAACCATGCGTGGTTAAACATAAAAAATTTTTATTAATGGAAAAGGAGGTAATTTCTATGTTAAAGAGATTACAAGCTATGAGAGCCAAGAAAGGCTTCACCCTCGTTGAGTTGATTGTTGTTATTGTTATAATCGCAATCTTAGCGGCAATACTTATCCCGATTCTTGTGAATCATGTTAGAAACTCCAGATGTTCTGCGGCTATCGGCGATTGCAAAACCGCTCATAACATCGCGGCAGACTGGGTTGCAGACCAGTTTGCTCAAGGCAAAACACCTACAAATGGGGATTTACAAACTTATTTAGGTTCGAACCCAACTGGATATAACAGTGATGTAACTGTTACATTTACTCCGGCGAGTGGTGCTGGTACTTTTGACACAATCGTAGCGGAAGGAACAGCAGGCACAGCTTTAGAGAATCATGAGTTCCCTGAACCTTCTACGGGTAAATGTACTAATCCTAAATGCGTACAACATATTTAATCGTTGTTTGTTTATAAAAGAAGACCCCCCGCTGAAAAGCGGGGGGTTGTTGTGGTTATGGACGTTTTAAATCATCTTTTGTATCGCTGATTAATTCTTCAAGAATTTTACTCTTAATTTTCCCGTCTGAAAGAATTCTAATTTCTTCTTCCGCTCTTTTTAATTCGCGTAATAAATCCCTCTTGTGTGAATCGAATTGCCTATCGGTCATTCCCATTATTTCACCCCCTTTGTTATATTATACAGCGATTATTTGAGCTTGTCAAGTGTTTTTTTAACAGGAAAAGTTTTTTAAAGGTTTAATATAAACACTTGACAAACCCCGACAAAATATACTATAATATAATTTGGCAGATACATACGGTGGCGGTCGTTTCTCCTCCGAAAGGAGGTGATGTCATGGGCTTGTTGGATTCTCTGACGATTATACTGGTTTTATGTGCAATAGCACAACTGGTTTTAGCCATAATTGACTACGCAAAACGGAAATAACCGCCTTGCTACCACATAAGGCGGTTATTTCCATAAATAACTCAATTAGGTGAGGCGACCGTCACTGGTCTGCCGATACATACATCATACCACACATAACGCTCAATGTCAACCCCTATTTTTTGAAAGAATAAAAAATATTGGGTTGACATATGATAAGAAATAGGTTATAATATGTGTAACCAGTGAAAGAGGTTAGATAACTATATTGTCTCACAGCGAGATAAAAAAGCCGAGAGTGTCCGCTCTCGGCTTTTTTGAGGTTTAGAGAGTTATTGGCTGTTTAACCATTCTTTGAATTGCTTGTCAACATATGCGACATCTTCACCGTCCATAGTTGACTTTAGCCGAAGAATAGCTTTGTCTAACCCTATAACTTCATTTCCTTTATTCTCGTGTTTTATCATAAGCAAGTCAAAGTATGATGATTTTAAATCAGCATTTTTGTTTGAAGGCATAGGTATTCCCCCTTTTTTTGCTATTATTATACAGCGATTATTTAAGCTTGTCAAGTGTTTTCTATAGCAATGGATTCAGATATATTGTCAATAACAGGAATATTTTACAAAAAAATAAATATAATTCTTGACAGGTGGCGGGAATATTGGTTATAATGTAGTTTATGAAAGAATATAAATTCGACGCAAAAAGCGTTAAACAGCGTATTATAGAGTGGACAAAGGATTATTTTGCCGCCCAATCTCTGACACAACCCGAAATTAAAGCCGTTATCGGCATAAGCGGAGGAAAGGACAGCAGTGTTTCTGCCGCTTTATGCGCCGAGGCACTCGGTAAGGAACACGTTTTCGGCGTATTAATGCCACAGGGGGAACAATTCGATATTGATGTTTCCCGCGCACTGTGTAAGCATTTGGGGATAGATTATGTCGAAATAAATATTGGTGACACCGTGGAGCGGCTGTACGACGCCTTTGCTGATTCATCAACAAAAATATCGCTCCCGCTTAATGATGCCGTAAAATTCAATACCCCCTCGCGTATACGCATGAGCGTATTGTACGCAATTGCCGCGAGCGTGAACGGGAGGGTGGCGAATAACAGCAATTTGAGCGAGCTTTATGTCGGTTGGGGGACAAAATTCGGTGATACCGCCGGCGATTTCAGCTTGATTTCGGATTTGACCGTCACAGAGGTGAAGGCGGTCGGGCGCGAATTGTATCTTCCCGATAAATTTATTGATAAAACGCCTATTGACGGGCTTTGCGGCAAAACCGACGAGGAAGGCTTGGGCTTTTCATATGACACACTCGACAGATATATCAGAACGGGCGAATGTGACGATAAAAGCACACTTGAGCGAATTATAAAACTGCACGACATAAGCGGTCATAAACGGCAACCCGTTCCTTCGTTCAAAATAATTTAAAATAGGGGTTGACATTTTTTAGAAAATCGTGTATACTCATTTGGTTAGTGTTATATTTTTAAGGAGGGAGAATACAATGAAAAGGACTTATCAACCTAAAAAACGTCAAAGACAAAAGGAACACGGATTCAGAAAAAGAATGTCTACAAGAAGCGGACGTAAAATCCTTTCTCTCAGAAGAGCAAAGGGCAGAAAAACGCTGTCATATTGAGCATTGAGAGTATTAAAAAAAGCCGTGAGTTTCGGCTTTTGTTTAAAAAAGGCAGCAGTTATGTAACGTATGGCTTTGTCTGTTATTATTGCGAACGCGGAGGGGTTGTTCAGAACGCAAATAGAACTGAACAATCGAGAGTAAATAATCGTTTTGGCGTCGTTGCCAGTAAAAAGGTCGGAAACGCGGTTATGCGAAATCGCGCAAAACGGGTTATCAGAGAGGCGTTCAGATTAGCAATAACGGAGCTTTGCGAGAAAACGGACAAGCGGTATGATTTTGTTTTTGTGGCGAGGGGAAAGACCCCTTACCTCAAATCCACGCAGATTTACGAGTTGATGAGAAAATTGTTTAGCAGAGTATGAAGTATATTTGCATCTGTATTATCAAGCTGTATCAAGCGACGCTTTCTAAAGTGTTGCCGCCCGCTTGTAGATTCACACCAAGCTGCTCCCGGTATGCCGTAACCGCTTTAGAACGGTTTGGTATTCTGAAGGGCGGCTGTTTGGCATTATCGCGAATTATACGATGTAATCCGTTTTGCAAAGGCGGATATGACCCTGTACCTGATGAACAGTTGACAATTGACAATTGACAGTTATTATGAACAGTTGACAGTTATTTGAATTTTAAGTGCAGAAAGAGTAGAAAAATAGTTTAAATGAGATTTCTTTTTGATATGCCGCTTATTACCCCGGCATTGGGGTTTATCATGCGGCTGTGTTATGAGCTTGTACAAAATGTTGGCGTTGCGATTATTTTGTTTACGATTATCGTCAGAATAGTCATGTTTCCCATATCGTTAAAACAACAAAAAACTATGTCGAAGACACAATTTTTTAATCCTCGTATAAAAGAGATACAAACAAAATATAGAGGAAATCAACAAAAGCAAAACGAAGAAATGGCTAAGCTTCAAAAGGAAGGATACAGTCCCGCGGGCGGGTGTCTTCCTATGCTTTTGACAACGCTTATTCTGTTTGGCGTACTCGGCGTTGTCTATAAGCCTATGACTTATTTTGAACACATTCCTAAGGAACAGATTGAGATTCTTAAGGAAATAGCCATTGATATTGAATATAATAAGGTTCTTGACGCTCATACAGATGATGAGGAATTTGGAGAAACGGCGGCAGAAAACGAAAGAAAGAGGATTGACACCAAATATAAAGCGTTACAAAGCGAGCTTTTAGTAATCGGTTCATATAAAAACAATAAAACCGTATACTCGGAGTCGGCTAACGTGGAAAAAGATACAATTTCTACGTTGAACGCAATAGAGGGGAATATTACCCTTTTCGGCATTGATTTCAGCCGTATTCCCCCCCTACCTTGGGATTCGGAAAATAAACCGGTCTTCCCGCTTGTGTTAATACCCATTTTATCGTTTATATTCGCCATGGGGCAGATGCTCGTAACGCAGACTATACAGAAAAAGACTTCACCCGAAACGCTCGAACAACAAGGCACAATGAAATACATGATGTATTTTATGCCGGTTATGTCATTGGTAATCGCGTTCCAGTTCCCGGCGGGCGCGGGGTTCTATTGGGCACTTTCATCTGCCGTCGGTATTCTGCAAAGCTTGATTATATATAAACTGTGGCCACCCGCAAAATTGCGGGAGGAGATGCTTGCCGAGCTTGAAAAAAAGGGATATAAAACCGATAATGTGGTGGTTGTCGAGAAGCACGACGGAAAGAAAACAACTAAAAAAGAATCCGAAATGACCCAAAGCGAGCGAAAGGAATATAATCGCAAAAAGCTTGAAGAGGCGCGCAAAGCCGATTTGGAAAAATACGGCGAGGTTGGTACAACGGCTTTATCCGGTGAGGACAATGATTCAGATGAATCGTCCGAAAAGGACAACTCTCGATAAAAACTTGTATTATTGAATACGGGTTCTAAATAAAAAGGGGATATATGTATCATGGAAAGAAACGAGATATTTACCGCAAAAACATTTGAAGAGGCAAAAAAACTTGCTGCGGAGGCTTTTGGTGTAAATGAACAGGATATTAATTTTGAGGTTATTGAACAACCGAAAAAAGGATTGTTCGGTTCAAAAGGCGACTTTCGGGTTCGAGCAATTTGTCAATCGAACGTCGATAATGAATCGACAGAACACTCAACAGTTGTTGAGACGGCAGATGTCGGCAAATTTAAATCGGTTATTGATTATTTAGAGAAGATTTTTTCGGAATTGGGGGTTAGCGGGTATTCCGTTAATGTTAAAAAAGTCGGCGACAATAATGTTATTGACATAACGGGAGACAATTTGGGGATTATTATAGGGCGGCGCGGTGAAACTCTTGACGCTTTACAATATCTCGCAATCTTAGCCGGCAATAAAGGGAGCGACGAAAATCGTCGTTCGCGTTTGATTATCGACTGTAACGGGTACAGAGAAAAACGTACAGATACGCTCGAATCTCTCGCTATACGCACCTCGAATAAAGTTATTAAACAGGGTAGACGCATTACGCTCGAGCCAATGAACCCTTATGAGCGCAGGATAATACACAGCAAGGTAGCGAGTATCGACGGCGTGTACAGCAATTCCATAGGTGATGAGCCGTACAGAAAGGTTGTTATTTCGGCGGAGGTGTTTAAAAAGCGCGGCGTCGGCTCACCCGAGCGTTCCGAACGCGGTAATCGCGGCGAGCGTAATGACCGTGACAGGGGGGGGAGTCGCTCTTCCGGTAAACGCGAAGACGGCGTTCAAGGGTCAAGCGTTGTTTTAACACATACTCCCGGTGAGGTGTCGAGTTCGGTACAGAGTAGGTCGTATAAAAAATCTGCAGGTTTTTCAACCTCATTTGAGCGCGATTATAAACGAACCGCCGCTCCCGATATTTCGAAAGAAACCACAGATGTTGAAAAAAACACAACCTTATACGGCAAAATAGAGCTTTGAGAGTTTTAGCGGTTGATTACGGTACCCGTCGCACGGGGCTGGCGATAAGTGATTTTACGGGAACAATCGCTTCTCCGCTTGAAGTAATTCATGAAAAAAACTTCAATACACTCGTAGGTAAAATCGTTAAAGTCGCCGTTTCTAATCAAGCGGAGCGAATTGTTGTGGGAAATCCTATTAATATGAACGGGACAAAAGGTGAAAAAAGCGAAATATGCGAGCGTTTTACAGAAAAGCTTCGAATAGCATCCGGACTTCATGTTGAATTATGGGACGAACGTCTAACAACGGTGTCCGCCACCGCGATTATGAATCAAAATAACCGCAGAGGCAATAAACGTCGCGAAACAATTGATTCTGTAGCCGCCGCAATTATCTTAGAGGGGTATTTGTCGTTTCTGAAAAATGGGAATAGTAAAAAATGGGCATAGTACAGGCTGACTTGTCATACTTTATAATATATGGAGGTATGTTTGGTATGACCTGTTGCTTTGAGGATTTACGCAATAAAGAGATTATACATCTTAAATCGGGTAGTAAAATCGGGTTTGTTGATGATGTAGTTTTTGAAACGCGAACGGCTAAGATATGCGATTTAATTGTACACGGGCGGTCGAGGTTCTTCGGCTTATTCGGAAGAGAAGCCGATTATGTCATTCCGTGGGGCGATATTGAAATTATCGGGGAAGATACGATTCTCGTAAGTTGTGATTTTCCGGGAGTTACAAAAAAACAGCTTACGGGATTTAAAAGTTTGTTGAAATAGACGAAAAATTATTCTTGCAATTATTGGAATAATATGGTATAATATACTCCTTAACGAAGGAGTATAATCAACGCGTTAAACACGTAATTCACACTTTGCACGTTTTTGGTGACGGTCACGGCTGTGCAAAGGAGGATAAACCAAAAAACAAAGGAGAAAACAGTAAAATGGCAGTAATATCAATGAAACAGCTTCTTGAAGCGGGCGTTCACTTTGGACATCAAACGAGACGCTGGAACCCAAAAATGGCACCGTATATATTTACGGAAAGAACGGGCATTTATATCATCGACCTTCAAAAGACGGTGAAAAAGCTCGACGAGGCGTATATGTTTATACGCTCTGTGGTAGAAGATGGCGGAGAAATTCTCTTTGTAGGCACAAAGAAACAGGCTGCCGATTCGGTTAGAGAAGAAGCCGAACGCTCAAGCTCGCATTTTGTTAATGCGCGTTGGCTCGGCGGAATGATGACAAACTTTAAAACAATCCAAAGACGCGTTAAACGTCTTGAACAATTGCGTAAAATGGAAACCGACGGAACCTTTGATTTATTGCCTAAAAAAGAGGTTATTAAGCTTAATTTGGAAATATCTAAGCTCGAGAAATTTCTCGGCGGGATTAAGAATATGACAAAGCTTCCGGGGGCATTGTTCGTGGTTGACCCTAAAAAGGAACGTATTGCCGTTCTCGAAGCAAAGAAATTAGGTATTCCCGTGGTTGCTATTGTCGATACAAACTGCGACCCCGATGAAATCGACTATGTTATCCCCGGTAACGACGATGCTATTCGTTCGGTCAAGCTGATTGCCGGCGCAATGGCGAGCGCGATTATTGAAGCGCGGCAGGGGAATTCAGATGCCGCCTCAGATGAAAGCGATGAAAACGAAGAAGATATCGCCGCAGACGAAGCGGCCGAATAGGAGGAATTTTAAGAATGATAAGCGCACAAGATGTTAAACAGCTTAAGGAATTGACAAACTGTGGTATGATGGACTGTAAGAGGGCTCTTGAAGAATCGGGCGGCAATATAGACGCCGCCGTTAAATATCTTCGCGAAAAGGGACTCGCCAAGGCTGCAAAAAAAGCGGGAAGAATCGCCGCCGAAGGCTTGGTAGCTTGTAGGATAGATGAAGGTAAAAAGGTCGGCGTTATTGTTGAAGTAAACGCCGAAACTGACTTTGCCGCAAAAACAGACAAGTTCAAGGAATTTGTAGAGTTGGTGGTTCAAACTATTATTGATAATGACGTTAAAGACGTAGAGGCTTTGAAAAACGTCAACGGTTCGGGTACAAATGAGAAACTTGCCGATATTCTGACAAACAGTATTGCGACTATTGGCGAAAATATACAAATCAGACGTTTCACAAGAATCACAGGAGACGGCTTATTCTCATATCTTCACAATGGTGAAGGTATTTTTGGAACCCACGGAACTATGCTAAAATTGACCGCCGATGATTTCGGTGATGAGGTAAAGAATTGCGCGAAAGGGATTCTTTTGCATATAACCTCAATGAACCCCGAGTTTATCACTACCGACAGTATTCCAAAGGCGGCAGCAGATGAAGAACGAGATACTCAGCTTAAGCTCATTATGAAGGAAAACGAAGCGAAACCCAAGCCTCAAAATGTTATTGATAAAATTTTAGAGGGAAGAATGAAAAAGTTCTTTGAGGAAAGCTGTCTTATGACACAGGCTTTTGTTAAGGAACCCGATTCTACCGTAGAAAAGTATATTGCCGGTATCGGTAAAAATATCAAGCTTATCGAGTTTATACGGTTTGAAAAGGGTGAAGGAATTGCAAAAAAAGAGGATAACTTCGCCGATGAAGTTGCTTCAATGATTAATTAAATATTAAGGCGGCGATTGTGCTTAGTTTATGCCGCCTTAATACATATTTTACAGAGCTTTTTGCGGCTCGGAAAGGCACGGTCATAATTATGAACGATAATCAACAAAACCAAAATAACGACCTATTCGGTAACCAACAATCACAGAATCAGGATTTACAAAATACACAATTTAATCAATCAACACCAAATTCGGATTTTCAAAATCAACAACTCGGTCAACCCGAAAATCAAGATTTTACGCCTATTCAATATAATGAAACGCCACCCGACGCCGAAAAGAAGGAGTTTAAGGCTTTATTGTCGATGATACTGGGTATTGTTTCAATTGTACTCGGCTGTTGCTGTTCTCTTGCCGGAACCGGGTTGGGCATTGCCGCGATTGTACTCGGCGTATTAGGAATGAAAGCTAATGAGAAGAAGGCATTTTGGATGACCGGGCTTATTACCGGCGGTATCGGTGCTTTTGGCGGGATTGTCGCCGCTATTATCGGGGCTATTCTCGGCGCGAGCGGCAGTTTATTAAGCTCTCTCGGCAATTTCTTTGAACAGTTTATTTAAGAAGCTGTATTCATAGTAATTATTATGTCAAGAAAAACGCGAATAATTATATCATTAATAATACCCTTTACGGTTGCTTTTGCGGCGGTATTTGTTGATATAATTGTTCGCGTTTTAAGTATAGCGGGGGATTGTAACTTATATTCCCTCACCGGAATACTTTGTCCCGCCTGCGGCGGAACGAGAGCAATGGCGTTTTTATTGCGCGGAAATATTCTCGCGGCGTTAAGATACAATATATGGGTCGTATTTATCGCTTTATTGGGAATTGCATTGTATATTGAGTTTGTGTTAAAGTTGTTCAATGTAAATGTAAAGCTTGTTCCGAGGAGTCGCTTTTTCATATACATCACGCTATGCGTTTTTATTACATATTCGATTTTACGAAATTTTATTCCGCTCTTAAAAATTCTGTGACATTTTTATTGTTTAAGATGTCTTTATATTAAGACGTCTTATAAGGAGGTATAATTTTTTATGGAAATAAACCTTTTTTCCCAATGCGTAAGAAATCACCGCACAATGGTTTTCAGAATTGCATACAGCTATACAAAAAACACGCATGATGCCGATGATATAACGCAAGACGTGTTTTTAAAGCTGTACAAAACAGAAAATCAATTCGCCGCAGATGAGAATATAAAAGCGTGGCTTATACGAGTGACCGTTAATCAAGCCAAAAGCCTCATTAAAACTGCTTGGCGGGTGAAGAGAAGCGATTTTTCATACAGCATTGAAAATAATACCTGTATCATATCGTCAGAAATGAAGGGGGAAACGCCGTCCGATGACCGTCTTGATTTACAGCAGTATATAGAGGGTTTGAAACCAAAATACCGAACTATAATTTACCTTTATTACTATGAGCAATACTCTGTAAAGGAAATAGCGGATTTATTGAAAATTCAAACTACTACGGTAACTACGCAGTTAAGTCGGGCGCGTAACCAATTAAAGGAAATACTCTTAACGGAGTGGTAGAGCTAAAAAGCTCAGAAGGATATGGTTATATTATTATGAACGATAGAAACGATTATAAAAAAGTCTTCGAAATTGTATCGCCGACCGGAGACGACGAAAGGTTTATTGCGGACATTATAAAATTGGCGAAAAACGACAATAGGCGGGAAATTAAACACAGCCAACGTCCGATTTATGTCTTGTCCGCCGCATTAGTCGCCGTGATTGTATTAGCGGCGGTTACTATAAGTTTTTTCGGTAATGCGGGTAATAATGTTCCCGTTGATACCGCGCCCAAGGCCGCCGATAATGACAATATGTTATATGAAAGCAAAGCAGTTAATGCCGTAAACGAGGATATTGCTGAGTTTGAAGAAGCGGTTGAGCTTGAAGAGGCGTTTGATTTAAAAGAGCTTGACCCTTATAACCCGTATAATCTTGAGATAAAGAAAAACACCTTTGACGATTTGGATATAAGAATTGCCGATATTCGCGGCGATAAAAACTTAATGTATGTTTTGGTCGAGGTTATTAATGACGAATATTTTACAGATATTGAAGAGCTTTCTGCATTATATCCCGATGCCGATTACTGGGACTATAATGTTTACAGCCTTGAACACGCCGAAAATCCCGAAATCGGGAGCAACGAATATACCTTTAATGTTACAAATATTGTGGAAGAAGGGAGGTTTTTTTGGAGATTCAATATTTCGAAGCAACGTAAAGATTCAATTCCCATTGTAGGTAAGGATATTAATTTTATAATCTATGCAAGTAAAAAAGGCGAATTATTGTATGACGCAGATGGTATTATTGCCGGAATTTACAAGGCATCAACCGTTTTGCACACGCTCGCGGCTAAGTTTACCGCAAATTATATACCGAGTAGTGTATATACAACCGAATTTTATCAAGAATTCGAAGAAGATACACCGGTGGTCGGTCTATATATAACCGAGTCTTATGTTGATTCAGATATTGAAAAAATAGAAATTTCCGAATATACGGTAAGCATATACGGGAGCGAAAGGGGCGCGGGGTGGAACCATAACTATGATATAAAGTTTAACGACGGAACAATCGCGACTTTACACAAAACCTACAGCATTAAGTATAATATGGAGAAAGAAAATTTAAGCGACACAGAGCAGAATTTAGAAAAATACTCTTTTGACGGTTATGTTGAAGAGTTTCTCGACGGCAGACGGTTAATTCGATTTTATTTTGACCCCGACAAAAGTATTGATATAAAAACAATTGAGGCGATTATTATTGACGGTGTTGAGTACACACTCGATTGGTGACGATTCAAGTTATTAAGAAGCTGTATTCATAGACATCACCGCTCATCTTTCGGCGAATTTTTCGCCATACTGCGTTAAAAATTTCTTAAATATCAACGGATATTCGCAAAATTTTTGCCTTGTTTGACGAAAAATTCGCTCGAAATCTAAACGATTCGTCTATGAACACAACTTCTAAACCGATATACCCCCCGCTTGTTCACACAGGCGGGGTTTTTTTATAAAAAACAGTTGCATTGTCTGTAAAAAAGTGATATAATAATGTACGATAATATGGAATACGTATATATTAAAAATGTTAAAATTGCTAAAACCGCCGCTTTAGCACCGTTGGCAGATGTTGGCGATTCGGCATTTCGTATAATGGCAAAGCGGTTTGGCGCGGCATATACCGTCAGTGAGATGATAAGCGCGAAGGGTTTAACCTTCGGCGACAGAAAGACCGCAGAGCTTTTGGAAATATCGGATTCAGAAAGAGAGCTTAACGGTTGTTATTGCCCTTGCGGTATACAGCTTTTTGGAAGCGAGCCGGAATCAATAGCAAAAGCTGTCGAATTTGCTCTTTCGTATAAACCCGATATAATCGACATTAATGCGGGTTGTCCCGTTAATAAGGTCGTTTCGACGGGGGCGGGTTCGGCATTAATGAAGACTCCGTCGTTGTTCGGAAGAATTATGGAGAGCGCGGTTAGGGCGGCGGGAGATGTTCCCGTAACCGTCAAAATTCGTTCAGGTTGGGACGAACGAGAAAAAAACGCCGTTCAAATCGCAAGGAATGCCGAAGCTTGCGGCATATCTGCCGTTACGGTACACGGGCGAACCCGTATGCAGATGTATTCGGGGAAGTCGGATTTAGGTATAATCGCCGCAGTAAAGAACGCGGTTGACATTCCGGTAATAGGAAACGGCGACGTTGCCGACGCAACGAGCTGTGTTCAAATGTATAGGCAGACCGGGTGCGATTTGGTAATGCTCGGAAGAGCGACATTCGGAAACCCTTGGATATTTCGCGAAATTTCAAATTTTTTTGAAACGGGCGAATTAACAGAGAAACCGACGCTCCGTGAAAGACTTCAAGTTATGAAGGAACACATTGAGCTTTCGGCGAGGCTTAAGGGCGAGAGAATCGCCATGAGAGAATCCCGGAAACAGGCGGCATGGTACATTAAAGGGATTCATGGTGCCGCGGCTTTAAGGGCGAGGTGTATGATGCTCGAAAAGCTTGATGATTTGTATAACTTGATAGAGGATATTATACTCCTTAACAGCTAAAAGTGTCGGTTAAGAAGTATAGGTGAATGAATTTGAAAAGATTTTTAACCGTCATGTTGACTTTTGCGCTATTTACACTATGCCTGTCCGCGACGGCTTGTGACTCGCGGGGGCGTTTTAACAAAAAAGATAATGCAGACTCGACAATCACATCAAATGAACCGCAACCGTATCCGGTAATTATAGATTCAATTGTTATTGAAAAAAGCCCGATGGAAATTATCTGTCTTTCTCCCGCTTTAACCGAGATATTGTTTGAATTTGGCGCGGGGGATAGGATAAAAGGTAAAAGCGAGTATTGTGATTTTCCGTTAGACGCTAAGGATATACCGATTATTAAAAGCGGAAAAAGCTTTGATGTTGAAGCGATTATTAAGCGTTCACCCGATTTGCTTTTGTTATCCTCGCCCATTTCCGAAAAGGACAAAATCGCGCTCGAAAGGGAGGGGATACCGACCGTCACCATTCCCTCACCGAGAAGCTTACAAGAGTTTAAAGACGTTTATAGGGCGGTCGGGCTTATTTTAAACGGAATGTTTATCGGAGTAGAGGAGGGGGAATCGGTTTTTTCCGATATAACCTTAGCCTGTAACAATTCCGAGGCGTTTAATTTAGGAACATTTGTTTATATAACCGAGAATATGTTATTCGCAACCGGAGATACATTGGAAAGCTCGATATTGTCTTGTTTCGGGGAAAATCTCGCAAAGAAAGCGAAGGGCTATGTTTTTGACAAAAATACGTTATCGGACTTACAACCCGAGGTTGTTATTTTAAACGATATATATGAAATTGACGATTTACAAAAAGATGAGGTATTATCCGAGCTTGACGCAGTTAAGGACGGTAAGGTAATTCTTTTAAACAATGTTTTTTTCGAAAGACCGTCGGCAAGAATTTTAACCTTAATATCAGAAATGCAGGCGCAGTATTATGATATAGCGGGTTGAACAACAGACACAGAATATATAGAGGTGTGACGCTTTGATTACAGATGTAACGGATGTACGGCTATTTTTACAGGATTTTATTAATTATACCATAAGTCTTATCCGAACAATGAAGTTTGTGGATTATTTGGAAATCTTCATTATGACGTGGCTTGTGTTTATTCTTATACGCTTTGTTCGCGAAACGAGAGCGGCACAGCTTATTAAGGGCATTTTCTTTGTGTTCATTGTGTCTTTATTGTTACAGTCGTTTAAGTTTAAGGTATTAGGCGAGCTTTCACAAACCATTATTAGCGTCGGGGTTACAGCAATAATCGTAATGTTCCAACCGGAATTACGCCGCGTTCTCGAGAAAATGGGTCGAACCCACCTTGTTAAATCGTTTACAATGAACTTTGAGAGCGAACCCTATAGATTAAGCGGGTGGATTGACCAAATCGCAGCCTCATGTGAAAAATTATCACGAAAGGCAATAGGCGCGCTTATTGTTATAGAGCGGGATACAAAATTAGGTGAGCAGATTAATACGGGAACCGTTTTAAACGCCGTCCCCTCCGAAGAATTGTTCGGGAATATATTCCACCCTCAAACCCCTTTACACGACGGCGCGGTAATTATTCGCGACGGGTTAATTTTAGCGGCGGGGTGCTTTCTCCCGAAGCCGCAAAAGGAAGAGCTGATTTCAAAAGATTTGGGGTCAAGACATCGCGCCGCTATTGGCATGAGCGAGGTTTCGGACGCCGTTATTATCATAGTTTCGGAAGAAACGGGAACAATTTCTATTGCGAAAGAGGGGACAATCGAACGAGGGTATGATTATCAAAAGTTACACGATTATCTCACCGAATCGCTCGCTCCCACCAAAAGAAAAAAGCAGAAAAACGGTATTTTATCCGGCTTTATTCATGATGATGACGACGAAGCCGCCGTGGAAGCGGAAAAAGCGACAGATGATTCAGATGATGATTTAGATAAAGAATTAGACGAGTGATAAAAAATTCGCACAACCGACCGACTATAATTCCAAATTGATGACGAGGTTAAAGAGGATGGAAAACTATAATTTGAATATGAAGGAAGCGTTGTCAAAATTTATTAGCTCTTTTCTGACTAATTTAAGAACGATTATATTTGCTTTTATAATTTCGGTAATAATTTGGCTCGCAATTTCGTTTCAATTTTTTCCGGATATTATATTGACCGTTGAGGTTCCCGTATCGGCGGAGCCTACCGCATATATGAACGACGTAAGCCTTGAGTTAGCTGATGAGCTTGATGAAACGGTAACGGTATCTTTTGAGGGGAAGCGGTCGGAAATATCGTCTCTCAACGCCGATGATTTTTATGCTTATCTTGATTTTTCGGACATTAAAATGGCGGGATATCAAGATGTAGCCGTTAAGGTTAAGGTTAAAGATGAGCTAAACGCAAGATTTTTAAGAACCGATGACAGTGTTTTAAGAACGGTAAAGATTATTCAAACGGCTGAAAAGACCTTGAGGATTATCCCCGACGTTCAAAAACTCGAAACGACGGGGGGAATGATGATTGAATCGGCGGGGATTGTAATTACCCCCGATGTTATCACAATTTCGGGCGAAAAACCGCTCATTGATTCCGTTCACAGTGTTCGTGTAAGAGTAGTGAGCGATGAGCCGCTTATTACAACGACCGTTTTAAACGGAGAGCTTGAATTTCTCGATTCAAGAGGGAATATTATTTTAAACGACGGTATTTATACAGAAGAGCGAGCGTTTAATGTTACCGTTCCTGTGTTTAAGCGCAAAACACTCCCTCTCGAGGTAAGCATTATCGCTCCCGATAATTTTGAACTCGATTCCTTATATAACAAAATGAGTATTGAACCTAAGGATTTAACAATTGCGTCCCCTAATGATTCAATTGATAATCTCGAAGGCTTGAATATAGGCACAATATCCTTAAGCGATATTACCTTAGGATATTTGGAAAACGGAATACCTATCCAAATAACCCTTCCCGAGGGATACGAGAATATATCGGGCAATAATGAGGTCAGAGTAATTTTTGATGAAATCGGCGATTATGACGTCAGAACTTTTCAAGTTTCGACGGCTAATTTCAATAACCTCAATATCCCATCGGGGTTTAAGGTTGATTATATAACCCGCACAATTACGGTTAAGGTCGTAGGCCCGTCTAATGTAATTTACTCTATGACGAGCGCGGATATTATCGGGGCGATTAATTTCGCGGGGGTGAACGATATTTCTGTAGGAGAACACTCAATAGGGGTTAGGCTCACCGTTGAAGGCTCAAATGTATACGCTTGGGCAATAGGTGATTATAAAATAGATATAGAAGTAAGCAATTGATTGGGAGGGAAACATGGATACAGTGCAAATTACCATTCTCGGAAAAAATTATACCTTACGGACGGATGAAGAACCCGAGCGTATAACAAAGGTTGCCGCTTTACTTGAAGAGCGGATATCGGAATTTACCGCGGCAATGAAGGGCAGAAGCGATTATGAGGTATTAACGCTCGTTGCTTTTGACCTTATGGAACAAGCGGACAGCTCCGCCGTTGAAACGGACAAATTACGCGCGCTTTTAAACGATACCGAAATAAAAAATCAACAATTGCTTATTGATAATATGAATTCGGCGGAAAGCGAATTGTTTCAGATTGCCGCGGTTAAGGAACAGGAGAACAATGACCTTCGCGGTAAGATTCAAGATTATGAAAAGCTTTTTGAGGAACACGCGGCAAATACTTACACAAGCGCGGAACACGAATTAGACCAAATTGTTGCCCATACGGAGAAAGAGAATATTGAGCTTAGGGCGCGCTTTACCGAGTTTGAAAAACAATTTGACGACCACGCTATGAATGTTTTTAACAGCGCGATTAAGGAGGCAAAGGAAAACGCCGAATCAAAAGAGGAAGAGAATATCAAATTAAACACAATGCTCGAAAACTTTGAAAAAACCTTTGATGATTATGCTAAAGCTAAGGAACGCGATATTGTACGTATGCAAGAGGAAATTGAGGCATTAAAGCTTAAATTAGCCGAATCGTCAGATGACGGGCAATTGACGCTGGCATAGGGTGTAATACCTCGCAAATCCAGTGTCAAATCTAATAGTTAAGCGGTATAATAAATGGAAATTCTTGCCCCTTGCGGCGGTACTGAGTCTTTTACCGCCGCGATTAACGCCGGAACGGATGCGGTTTATCTCGGTTTAAACAAGTTTTCTGCCCGAGGGAACGCCACAAATTTCACCTTTGATGAGTTGGAATCGGTCATACGACAGAGCCGCCTTTATGGTGTAAAGCTCTATCTCGCGCTTAACACTCTTATTTTTGATGATGAGCTTACATTACTGCGCGAGTATATCGGACAAGCCGTTGAAATGGGGATTGACGCGGTTATTGTACAAGATTTGGGCGTCGCGTCAATTGTTAAAAGAATCAGCCCTCATACCCGACTCCACGCGTCAACACAAATGACAACAACCACAGTTGAAGGGGCGAACGCGCTTCAAAAATTAGGGTTCACAAGGGTTGTTCTCGCTCGCGAGCTGTCTCGGGAAGAAATACGGGGAATTTGTAATAAAAGCTCAATTGAAACAGAGGTATTTGTTCACGGCGCACATTGCGTAAGCGTCAGCGGACAGTGTTATATGAGCAGTATTCTCGGCGGAAGCATATACAGAAGCGGTAATCGCGGAATGTGCGCGCAACCGTGCAGACTTGATTTTTGTGAGCGGGATAAAAATGTGCATTATGCGCTTTCGTTGAAGGATTTATCGTTGATTCGTCATATTGGTGAATTGAAGGAAATGGGCGTGACGTCGATTAAAATTGAAGGGCGAATGAAACGTCCCGAATATGTTGCGGCAACCGTTGAAGCTTTTCGCGCGACATTAGATGGATTAAATCCCGATATTGACCTTCTCGGAAGAGTTTTTTCGCGCGGGGGATTTACCGACGGTTATTTTACGGGTAATTGTTCTAACGCAAATATGCTCGGAAGTCGCACAAAAGAAGATGTAACGGCAACCGCCGAGGCAATTCGCGAAATTAAAGCAAGAAGCCTTAAATCTCCATACAAAAGATACACGGTGTATTTCAACTTGATTATTAAAGAGAATAAGCCGACAAAATGTATCGTCCGAACGAACGATATAAGCGTTACCGTTATCGGGGCGGTTCCCGAAAAGGCTCTGAATAAAAGCACAACCGAAGATTTTATCAAAGCACAAATGCTTAAGTTAGGCGGCACAATTTTTTTAGCGGGTGGGATTGAGTGTGATATCGAGCCGGGGTTAATGTTAAAAACATCACAAATAAACGGCATAAGACGAGAAGCTTTACAAAAGCTTTCCGATGAGATTATTAAGATTAAGGAGCATTATGATAAAAGTCCTTGACAAGAGCGTTTCAGAGCTTATTGCGGCGGGCGAGGTTATTGAAAAGCCGGCTTCCGTAGTCAAAGAACTGCTCGAAAATTCAATTGATGCGGGGGCAAAATCCATAACCGTTGAAATCAAAAGCGGTGGTATTTCTTTTTTGCGTATAACCGACGACGGCTCGGGAATACCATACGATGAATGTCCCACCGCTTTTTTGCGACACGCCACAAGCAAGGTGAGCGTAAGCGAGGATTTGGCGGAAATCACAACCCTTGGCTTCAGAGGGGAAGCATTAGCGTCAGTTGCGGCGGTATCTCGAGTCAGCTTGTTGACCAAAACTGTCGATTCTGATTTTGGGACAATTTATAAAATCGAAGGCGGAATTGAGGCGGAGCATGAGCAAAACGGCTGTCCCGTAGGAACGACTATTATTATTAAGGATTTGTTTTTTAATACACCCGCAAGACTTAAATTTCTCAAAAAAGACATTAGTGAAGGGAATTATATACAATCGGTAATTGATAAAGCGGCATTAATTAACCCTCATATTGCGTTCAGATTCATTCGCGACAATAAGCTCGTTCGTGTTACACCCGGCGACGGCAAAGCTTATTCTGCTATATACGCCGTTTACGGAAAGAATTTTGCAACGAGTCTGATTCCCGTAGAATGTACACAAAACGGTATTACAGTAGACGGATTTACGACAATGCCGCTTTTTTGTAAGAATAACCGCGCTTTTCAGAATTTTTATGTTAATTCTCGTTATATAAAGTCAACTACCTGTGCCGCGGCATTGGAGGAGGCATACAGAAACAGCATTATGACGGGGAAATTTCCCGCTTGTGTGTTGAATATAACGATGGAGCCGTCTGATGTAGACGCAAATGTACACCCCGCTAAGACGGAGGTGCGCTTTGTCAACGACAGAATTGTTTTCGGCGCG
The DNA here is from genome assembly GCA_009783205.1 of Oscillospiraceae bacterium. GTDB lineage: Bacteria > Bacillota > Clostridia > Oscillospirales > Ruminococcaceae > Ruminiclostridium_E. Next base: position 50,608 of record WRHO01000006.1, on the reverse strand, counting down.
ATACATATTGCGGTAAAAAATGCTTTACTTAACGCAACGCCGATAAACGAAACTCCAAAAGTTAATATCGCGCCGGTGTTTAAAATCGAAAACGCGCCTGAGTCTAAAGCAGATGCAGACGTATCGGTAAAAAGCGCAAATACCGAAGTATTGCCCGAAACCATTGAATTTAGTTCAAATAAAACCGAGTATACCGTTGTAAAAACGCCCCCCGAACCCGTCAATGTCGAGTTTAGATACATTAATCCCGAGTCATTTGTAAAAAAAGAAAGGGCTATTGTTAATCAAGATGTGCTTATCGAAAAGGAAAACGTGAGCTTTAATATTTTAGGCGAGCTGTTTTCAACCTATATAATCTGTGAGGTGGGGGACGAGCTTGTGCTAATAGACAAGCACGCCGCAGACGAGAGAATAAGATTTGACGGTTTAAAACGGCAGCTACGGGGACATTCACAGTTGTTAATTGAGCCGATTGAGGTGCGTCTCGGAGCGGAAAATTGCGGACGCTTACTTGAAACGGAATCAATTGAACAGCTAAAGCAAATAGGAGTGCAAATAGATACTACAACGGTTACGGGTGCCTCTGATTCTGTTAAAGTTACTGCGTTCCCGACAATATTAGAGGGAACATCTGTTGAAGAGGTTATTACCTCGGTGTCCGAAACGCTGAACAATGGCGGAACGCTTAATATAGGCTGCTTGAGCGCGGCAGATGATGTTTTACACACAATCGCCTGTCGCTCTGCCATAAAAGCGGGGGATAAGTCTGTGTCGTATGATATTCGTCAATTGGCGGAAAAAGTTCTCACAAGTAATAACGCGGAAATGTTACAATACTGTCCACACGGTAGACCTATTACCGTGAGAATGTCAAAGAAAGAGCTCGAAAAGAAATTTAAGAGAATAATATAGCATGGAAAAGACAAAAATAATAGTAATATGCGGACCGACGGCAACGGGGAAATCCAACCTCGCGGTTGATACGGCGTTAAAATTGGGCGGTGAAATCATAAATGCAGATTCAATGCAGGTATATAAGGGGATGGATATAGCCTGTGCAATGCCGACCGAAGCCGATAAAAAAGGGGTTCCTCATCATTTGTACGGATATATCGAACCCGAGCAATCGTATTCTGTTGCAGAATGGCTCGTTCAAGCGCGTAAAACAATTTCCGAGCTTTCAAAACGCGGCGTAATGCCTATTATTGTCGGGGGAACGGGGCTTTACATTTCCTCGTTAGTCGATAACATTATTTTTGACGAAATAGGTGAGGATTCCGACTTTCGCGAAAAAATGTACAACCTCGCCGCCACCCGCGGAAATTCTTTTTTGTTAGAAAAATTGCGAAGCGTTGACCCCGATGAAGCTTCAAAACTACACGAAAATAACGTAAAACGCATTGTTCGTCACCTCGAAGCGTATGAACAATCATCGAAAACTGCGCGGGAAAGACGGGAAAACAGCCGTTTGGAGCGTTCTCGTTACAAAACGTGTATGCTCGGCTTGAATTTTGAAAACAGAGTGGATTTATACCGACAAATTAACAATCGTGTAGAAAAAATGTTGTTAAACGGTCTTATTGAGGAAGCTCGCATCGCGTTTCAAGCGGTTTCAAAAAAGCCCACAGCCTCACAAGCAATCGGACATAAGGAGCTTTTCCCTTATTTTAAGGGCGAAGAGAAAATCGAAACGTGCATAGAAAACTTAAAAATGAAAACGCGCAACTATGCAAAGAGACAACTGACGTGGTTTAGGAAGATGAATTGCACAAAATGGCTGATTATGAACAACGATAAAATGTACGTTCACATTTTAGATGAATCTGTCGCTTTTTTGGACGAATTTTATGCCGAAAAATAAAATAAAAAAATATCAGAAAACTACTTGCAATCGGCTTTTTTGTGTGCTATAATATTTTTACAGTATAACACTTGTATAACCATTGAAAAAGTTTTGTAAAAAGTTTTTTAAAGTTAAAAAAGACATTAAATATGAGCAAATTCTTTTTACACACTCAAAAGCGTTGCGCGATTGATTTCGCAGTGATAATGAATAGTAGAGCTTTTTGCGGCTCGGAAAGGCGTGGTCTCAATATTATGGCAAGGGGAGATATAAATCTTCAAGATGTATTTTTGAATCAAGCTCGTAAAGAACAAATTCCCGTTACTATTTATATTACTAACGGTTTTCAGTTTAAGGGTGTTGTTAAAGGGTTCGACAGTTATACGGTTATACTCGATACGGAAGGCAAACAGAATTTAATTTATAAACACGCAATCTCTACTATTACACCTTTAAAAACTATATCTATTTTAGATGCTTTCGGAAATAATGTTGAAAACAATGAAACGGAGAGCTGACAGTTATAAATACGCGGAGCTTGACGGTCAGCCTACACCGCGAAAATCACGTACCACAACCGTTACCGTCGGGGTTGTTGCGTTTTTGTTACTTGTATTTTTCACATTGATGATAGGCAGTTTAGTTTTTAACCGCATTTATCATCCGCTAATGACGGAAACCGCTTTTTATTATGAAAACACCGAATCAATTTTGTTTAACGGCGTATTCATTCGTAACGAAAGTCAAGTTGTTTCGGAGGAATTTGCGAATTATCGCAACAACGGTGTAATAGCTTATACGAACAAATGTGGTGCAAAGCTGTCACCCGATTCGATTATTGCCGTTGTGTATTCTTCAGACGATGATATATACTGTAAGCAGAAAATAAACGATTTAAATGAACAAATCGCGATTCTTTCCGAGGCAAAACAATTTGCAGATACATCAAATTCGTCGGTTGGCGGCGCGTCACAGGATAATTCACAGCTTGAAGCGTTTTCCGGGCAGTTATCGGACACACACTTGAATATACTTAGAAATATTGCCACGGGAAATTATGAGCGGGCATATACTTATAAAAACGAGTATTTGAGTGTACAAAGTAAAATTATTGTTTCTAAGGGGATAGGGTTTGAACAAATTGAGTCGCGAATTACGGGGCTTAATGCCGAGGTGGAATCTTTAGAAAACAAATTGTCCGGCGACGGCGGGGTTCTTCGTGAATTGACCGCTTCGGAATCCGGATATTTTGTAAACAATGCCGACGGTTATGAAAGCACGTTAAGGTTTGATGACGCGCTTGCCGTTTCGAGAGACAGTATAGATAATATAATAGCAAACCCGTTATTGGAAATAGGTAATAATATAGCCGGTAAAGTAATTGATGATTATAAATGGAGAATGGCGGCGGTGCTTGAGACCGAGAAATCGCGCGCCGTATCCGAAGGAGCGGTGGTTAATCTCCGAATAGGGGTGCATCCGCAAGATGTTCCGGTATTAATAGTCGGCGCCGAAGACCAAGGTGACGGATATACCGTTTTCATTTTTGAGGGGGAAATATTAAATGAGGAGTTCTCCAAGAAACGGGTCGTAAGCGCAAGACTTTTGTTGAACGATTATTCGGGAATAAGACTTCCGCGAAACGCTATGACATTTGATAGAGACGGCGAGAGCGGTGTATATGTAAAAAACGGTTCGATACTCTGTTTTAAAAAGATAGATATGCTCCGCTCGGAGGAAGGGTTTGTTATAATTAAACATATTAATAACCCCGAATATTTACAGCTTTATGACGATGTTGTTATAAGCGGACGAAACCTCTACGACGGGAAGATTGTTTCATGATAAAAGATAATATATATATGAGCGTTGAAGACAATTATAAGCGAATTGTCGAAAATGTACAGGCGGCTGAACTAAAAGCGGGCAGGGGAGATAAGGTTCGCATTATGGCTGTGACAAAAATGGTTGATGTCGAGCGAATTAAAACTGCCATAGCTTGCGGGATATCCCTTTTGGGTGAAAACAGAGTACAGGAATATCTAAGCAAATGCGGCGAATACCCAAAAAGCTGTGAGATTCATTTTATCGGGGGGCTTCAATCGAATAAAATAAAACCGCTTTTTCGCCAACATGACCGAATAAGCATGATTCAATCGGTCGGGAGCGAGAAATTAGCCCGCGAAATTGACGCTCAAACGCGTTTATTACATTCAGACGCAAATATTGTTACCGATATATTGATTCAGGTTAATATCGGCAATGAAGAAACCAAGGGCGGCGTTTTTCCGGACGAGCTTTACGGTTTGGTTGAAGCTGTTGACCGTCTTGATTACGTAAGGCTTCGAGGCTTGATGACAATTCCGCCGAAGGGGGAGTCAATAAAATATTTTGCAAAAATGCAACGGCTTTTTGAGGATTTAAAGTCGAATGTATCTACCGCAGATACGCTCTCGATGGGTATGAGCGAGGATTATGCCGTTGCCGTTGAATATGGTTCAAATATTGTCAGGGTAGGTACCGCGTTGTTCGGGCAAAGGTTTTAAGTCTTAGGCTTATATGCGATTGTGTTCGCATTTGATATATAAGGTCGCTTCCGAGGAAGTGCGAGGAAGTGTCAGCAGTTTTACGAAACGGGGTTTCGAGGCTTACCAAGCTATAATTTAATAAAAAAATTGGAGGATTTTGGAAAAATGGGTAGTATATGGGATAATATTGCGAACATAATCAGAGGACGCAGAAACGATGAAGAATACGAGGAAATTGAGGTAGGATTAGATACGGGGAGCGATTCTGCTTTGAAAAAACCGGAAAGTCAATTTGACGCATTTGATTTGGGGATTGAATCGAGCAGGAAGGTTATGCGTTTAGCGGGAAAAGAATCGCGTACCTACAAGGTTGTTAAGATTAAGGGTTCAACTCTTAACGATTATAACTTAAAAAGAAAAGAAGCCGCCGATTTTTTCAAAGAAGGTCATGTTGTTATAATAAACATGGAAGAGGCGGGAAAAGCAATTGTGTCACCGGTGGTTGACCTTTTATGGGGGGTTGCTTACGCACTTAATGGCAACCTCGGAAGAATAAACACCAACACATACGCAATGATTCCGTTTGGCGACGATATGGACGGCGATTTGTTCCACAAGGAGAGTAAATCGGAATATAGCGTGGATAGTATTTTCGACATACATTAAAACAAGGTAAAAAATCTGTTTTTAAAGCGGCGGAGGTATTCGTATACCGCCGCTTTAAAATATTTTTTACAAAAATTTTTTATTTATGTTGCGAAATCTGTAAAACTGTGTTATAATGAAGTGTCAATATTATCTCGAAAGGATATTTTATAAAAATGGGCGCAAAAGAAATAATGTCTAAAAAGTTCGATATGGGACTTAAGGGCTATAAAATCGAAGAGGTTGAGGATTACTTAAGGGTTGTGTCTCTTGAGTTTTCGCGGTTACAAAAGGAAAACGAAAGCTTAGAAAAGAAGCTTGATGTACTTGCGGATAAAATAAAAGAATACCGCGAGGACGAGGACACCTTGAAAGACGCGTTGCTTGGCGCGCAAAGACAGGGGAACGCGCTTATTGCCGATTCAAAGAGAAGAGCGGCAGAAATTGTTGAAGCGGCACAGGCTAATTCTGCGGATATTTTGAAAAAAGCGGAAGAAGGTCGCCAAAAGTTACAGGAGCAAGGGGAGAGCGAGATTTCTGCGGCAAGAGAGGAAGCCGCCAATATTATTGATAACGCAAATAATCAAGCGGCGGATATTGAACTCGAAATGAACCTCAAAACCGATGTTCAAAAAGAAATCCTGCACAGAACCACAAGCGAAATCTTGAACTTTAAAGCAAGGGTTATTAGTTCTTATAAAGAACAAATGGTGAATATTGAAAAAATCGTTGAGGAATGTGAAAACGAGTTTATAAAAAAGACATTGAAGGAAGGGAAACCGGATTTCAAGAGTTATTCATCCGACAAAAAGAATAAGAGCAATACTAATGTAAAAGGAAAGAGTAAAACTCAACAATTGTCGGGCGGCGTCGAAAAGGAACAAAAACAGGGGGGCGTTTCCGATACGGCGAATCTTAATAAGGGTGAATCAATAAAGTTTGAGGTTGATGCGGACGGTTTGGAAGATACCGGCGATATTTCGCTTTTCCCGGCGGGAAGCGACGGGAAAACCGGCGATATTTTTTTCAAAAAGGAACAAGCCTCAAAAACCGCCGAAATGAAAACAAAGACGGCTAATGCGCGCTCTGATAAACAGGAACTGCATTTTGGCGGAAATAATAACAAATAAGGATTAATACACATTATGGATTATAACGCGACTCTTAATTTACCGAAAACCGAATTTCCGATGCGCGGAAATTTGCCCGAAAGAGAACCCAAACGTCTCTCAGAATGGGAACAAAGTAGAATATACTACAAGCTCGGCGAAAAAACAAAGGGGCGCGAGCGGTATATTCTTCACGACGGCCCGCCTTATGCAAACGGCAATATTCATCTCGGAACCGCTCTTAACAAGGTATTGAAGGATATAATCATTAAGTATAAGGTTATGAGGGGGTATGACGCTCCGTATGTACCCGGGTGGGATTGTCACGGGCTTCCCATTGAATTAAAGGCGGTTAAACAGATTGCCGGTTCGGGGAAGACACAGATTGATACCGTTAAATTAAGAGAGGAATGTCGTAAATTCGCGCTTTCTTGTCTCGACGAGCAAAAGGCACAGTTTAAGCGACTCGGCGTATGGGGCGATTTCGACAACCCTTATGTAACCGTTGCACACGATTTCGAAGCGCGACAGATTGAAATTTTCTGGGAAATATATAAAAAAGGCTTCATCTATAAGGGGTTGAAGCCCGTTTCGTGGTGTGCCGACTGTAAAACCGCTTTGGCGGAGGCGGAGCTCGAATACAAGGACGACACCTGTTATTCGGCATTTGTTAAATTCCCGGTTACCGATGATAAAGGGCTTTTTTCCGACATTATTTCCGACGGCTCCGAAAAAAGCGGAAGAATTTTTTTCGCTATTTGGACTACTACAATATGGACGTTACCCGGGAATTTAGCGATATGCTTAGGCCCCGAATATGAATATACTTTTATAAAGACTAACGGTGATTATATACTCGTTGCGAAGGAATTAGCTGAAAAGGTTGCCGAAGCTTGTAAAATAACAAATTATGAGCTTGTCGGGAGTTATACAGGCAAGGAACTTGAGCTTATAGAAACAAAACACCCGTTCCTCAACAGAAAATCAACGGTGATAATAGGTAATCATGTAACGCTCGAAAGCGGCACGGGTTGCGTTCATACTGCGCCCGGGTTCGGCGCGGAGGACTATGAGGTATGCAATTCGTATAAAGGAATGTTTGAAATTGTCGTTCCTGTTGACGAATACGGAAGAATGACCGGCTTACAGGGCAGGGGAGAGGTGTTCAACGGTTTAACCACAGATGATGCAAATAAAGCAATCGCCGAGGAGCTTGAGGGTTCGGGGTTGTTGCTCGGTATGGAAAAAATCGAACATTCCTACCCGCATTGTTGGAGGTGTCAAAATCCTATTATTTATCGCGCAACCGACCAATGGTTCTGTGCCGTTAACAAGTTTTCCGAAGCTACAATAAAGGCGGTGGAGGATACCGTTTGGCTTCCCGAATGGGGCAAGGAAAGAATGTTGAACATGGTTAAGGACAGGAGCGATTGGTGTATTTCTCGGCAACGTCGTTGGGGTGTGCCTATTCCTATTTTTTACTGTGGCGATTGCGGTAGGGAGATAATAAACGATGATATTATCAAAGCCGTATCAAAGCTTTTCCGCGAAGAAAGCGCGGACGCCTGGTACAAAAAGGAGCCGAAGGAATTTCTTCCCGAATCGGTTAAATGTGACTGCGGATGTTCGGACGTTTCTAAATTTGTAAAAGAGCTTGACATATTTGACGTTTGGTTCGATTCGGGGTGTACCCACGCCGCCGTTCTTGAACAACGTGAGGAATTAAGCTCACCCTGCGATTTATACCTTGAGGGTGCCGACCAATTCAGAGGCTGGTTTCAGTCGTCGTTGCTCACATCTGTGGCGGTCAACGACCGCGCTCCTTATAAAGCCGTTTGTTCACACGGTTGGGTAATGGACGGCAATGGCGAAAAAATGTCTAAATCAAAGGGGAATGTCATTTTACCCGAGGAGGTAATCGGCAAATACGGAGCAGATGTTTTACGCCTTTGGGTGGCGTCGCTTGATTATCATTCGGATATTCGCGTATCGCACGATATGTTGGGGCAATTGTCGGAGGTGTATCGTAAGATTCGCAATACCGCTCGGTTTATTTTGGGGAATCTTTGCAACGGTGACGGATTTAAACCCTCTCTCGATATAATTGAAACAACAAAGCTTCTCGAATTGGATAAATGGGCATTGGTTAAATTTGACGCATTGGTTGAAAAGGTCATTTACGCCTATGAAGATATGGACTTTTATTTGGCTTATCACGCCCTTAATAATTTCTGCGTAGTTGATATGTCAAACTTTTACCTTGATATTATAAAAGACAGGCTTTATTGTGAAGGGGAAAAATCGGAATTGCGACGTTCGGCACAAACGGCGATGTATACTATTTTAAGCGGATTAACCCGCTTAATCGCGCCAATTCTTTGTTTTACCGCCGACGAAATATGGGGAGAGCTTCCGCACGATTTGAATGACGATATAACGAGCGTTATTTTTAATACAATGCCCGAAAAATCGGGAGTCAGCGTCAACGATGAATTTAATCAAAAATGGGAGAAAATACGCGAAATTCGAAACGACGTATTGGCGGCGTTAGAAATCAAACGAAACGAAAAGGTTATAGGAAAATCACTTGAGGCTAAGGTAATTATCGAAACAAATGAAGATTTGAGCGATATTATAAGCGAATTGGCAGAAGCCTGTATCGTTTCTCGTGTTATTGTAAATGAATCAAACACCGAGAGGTTGATTAAGGTCGAGAAGGCAGAAGGCGAAAAGTGCGAGCGTTGTTGGATTTATAGCGAGAATGTTAAAGACGGATTGTGCGAAAGGTGCGGTAGAGTTGTCAGCGAAAATGCGAAAGAAACAAAGTAAGCGCGACCGTATAACGGCGTTAATTGCCGTTGGATTTGTCGCTTTATTAGCGGGAATTGACCAATTAACAAAGTATTTTGTGGTACAGTTAATTTCCCCGAGAGATTCCGTCGTTATTATAAAGGGCTTGTTTAATTTTACACATTGGCACAATGACGGAGCGGCGTTCGGTATTTTATCGGGACGACAAACTTTTCTTATAACAATTACCGGTGTATTCTTAGTTGTCGGTATTGTAATGCTTATTATGGGCATTTTTAGGTCGAGATGGCTTATTGCTTCTATTACCCTTATTATAGCGGGTGGCATCGGCAATTTTATTGACAGGGTATCGAGAGGATATGTAACAGACTTCATAGAGTTAAAATTTATCAATTTCGCAATATTCAATTTTGCAGATATGTGTGCGGTTATCGGTTCGTTATTGTTGTTTGTTGTAGTAGTAAGCGACGAGGTCAGAGAATATAGAGCAAAGCGAGCTTGTCAAGTTGACGATGTGCAATTGACAGTTGACGACGTGCAATTGACAGTTGACGACGTGCAATTGACAGTTGACGATGTGCAATTGACAGTTGAAGAAAGTAATAATAATGAGTGAGTTTGTTATTGTTGCGGAGAGCGACGACGCAGGTATAAGATTAGACAGGTTTGTTGCGGAAAAAGTTGAAGGGGTTTCTCGAAGCGCGGCGGCGGCACTTATTGACGGCGGGAAATGTACCGTAAACGGGGGCGTTTTCGCAAAAAAGTATTTGTTAAAATCGGGAGACTCGGTTAAGGTTACGGTAAATGACCTCGCCCCCGTCGACATTCTTCCCGAAGATATACCGTTGGATATTCTTTTTGAAGATGAATTTGTTATAATAGTCAATAAACCGCGCGAAATGATTGTGCATCCCGCCGCAGGTGTTTACAGCGGGACGCTCGTTAATGCTTTAATGTTCAGATGTAAGGATAGTCTTTCGGGAATTAACGGCATTATACGCCCCGGGATTGTTCATCGTATTGATAAGGATACAAGCGGATTAGTTGCGGTCGCTAAAAACGACATTGCACACCTAAGCTTAGCGGAACAGCTAAAAAACCGCACAATGCTCCGCGAATACGAGGCGATTGTTCACGGGCGGTTAAAAAAGGATAACGATACAATAAACGCGCCTATTGGCAGAAGCGTTACAGACAGGAAGAAGATGTGCGTTACCGCGAAGAATTCTCGTGAAGCAACAACCTATTATGAAACGGTTGCCCGTTATAACGACTATACGCATATCCGCGCGCGACTTCACACGGGGAGAACTCACCAAATACGCGTGCATATGGCTTATATCGGACATTCCGTCGCGGGAGATACGACATATGGTAATGGAAAGCCCGCGTCACTTAACGGTCAATGTCTCCATGCTAAAAAGTTAGGCTTTGTTCATCCGAAGACGGGCGTATATATGGAAACAGAGAGCGAGCTACCGGAATATTTTAAAGAGTTTATTGAAGGATTATTGAGGGATTATGAAATTCGATAATACAATATTGATTACAGACGCCGACGGAACGGTTCTTACCGATGATAAACGTGTTCTCGAGGTTGATAAAGCCGCCATCTCCGAATTAATCAATAACGGCGGACTTTTTACGCTCGCCACGGGGCGAGGTGTGGCGGCGGCGCGCTCGGTTGTTAAAGAGTTTATGCTCGATTCAAATGAAAATTTGTTGAGATTGCCGTTGGTGGTGTTTAACGGTGCCGCCGTATATGATTTTATAAAAGATGAGTTTTTATGGAAGTGTGAGTTGAGCGATAATGCCGTTTCTTATGTGGAAATAGTACTGGAAAAATTTCCCGATGTCGCCGTAGAAATTCTCATTGATGATACAATTTATGTGGTAAGTACAAATGAATTTGAAGAGATGCATTTAGACTTTGCCGGGATTGAACCCGTTCGGTGCAGTTACGGCGAGGTACCGAAGGAGGGGTGGATAAAGGTTCTCGTTATTGACCGACCGGAAATAATTGACGAGGTGATTGAGTTTACCCGCCGAAATCCGTGCGAATATGTACATATGGTGCGTTCATATACAATGTATTATGAAATTTTGCCAAAAGATGTCAATAAATGGACGGGAATACAAAAGCTCCTTGAAATACTTAATATTAAGGAACAAAACAGAAGAATTATAACGGCGGGGGATTATATGAATGACCTCGAAATGCTTGAGCAGTCAGATATAGGGTTTGCCACAGCTAATGCAGAGGATATTGTTAAAGAAACGGCAGATTTTACTGTATGCGATTGTAATAGCGGGGTTGCGCGAGATATTGTGGTGTATTTGAAAGGAGTATAGTATAATGACACAAAAAGAAAAGCTCGAATTACAGATTACCGCTTGTAAGGTCAGAATCGGCATTATAGAGGGGACGTATAACGCAAAATGCGGACACCCGGGCGGTTCTCTCGGAATGTCCGATACGCTTACCTATTTGTATATGAAGCATATGAATATCGACCCGAATAACCCTAATAACCCCAAAAGAGACAGATTCGTTTTATCTAAGGGGCATAATGCACCCGCGTTGTATTCGGTATTGGCGCAACGGGGCTACTTTCCCGTTGATGAATTAAAAACATTGCGAAAAATCGGTTCAAGGCTTCAAGGGCATCCCGTAATGGGGAGCGTACCGGGTGTGGATTTCAGTACCGGCTCATTGGGGCAGGGGTTTTCTGCCGCTTGTGGTATGGCGTTATCGGGAAAGTCGGACAATTCGTCTTATAAAGTCTATACTTTTTTAGGTGACGGTGAAATACAAGAGGGACAGGTATGGGAGGCGGCTATGTTTGCGGCGCATTATAAGCTTAATAACCTAATTGCATTTGTCGACAATAACGGACTTCAAATTGACGGACGGGTTGAAGATGTTATGTCGCTCGGCAGTATTCAAGGGAAGTTTGAGGCGTTCGGGTGGAATGTTATTTGTATTGACGGACACGATTTTGAACAAATAGAAAACGCCTTAAAGGAAACGGCACAATCGTCTGATAAACCGAGCGTTATTGTTCAAAAAACAATAAAAGGTAAAGGCGTTGCTTTTATGGAGGATAAAGCCGCGTGGCACGGAACGGCACCGAATAAGGAACAGTATATTTCCGCTATGGCGGAGTTAAAGGCAAGAATTGCCGTTTTAGAAGCGGGGGAGGGGGGAGAAAAATGAGCGATACAGTCAAAAAAGCGACCCGGGACGGTTATGGTGACGGACTCGTAAAATTAGCTGAATTACGCCCCGATATGGTGGTGTTAGACGCCGATTTAGCGGCGGCAACAAAAACCGGAGTATTCGCAAAGGTCAACCCCGAAAAATTCTTTAACTGCGGAATACAAGAGCAAAACATGATGGGTGTGGCGGCGGGTGTCGCATCGACGGGTAAGTTAGTATTTGCTTCGAGTTTCGCAATGTTTGCGGCGGGCAGAGCTTTTGAGATTATCCGCAACAGTATTGCTTATCCTAAGCTTAATGTTAAAATCGGCGCGACGCACGGCGGAATTTCGGTCGGTGAAGACGGCGCGTCGCACCAATGTAACGAGGATATCGCTTTAATGCGCGTTATACCGAATATGACAATTATAAATCCTTCCGATTATATTGAAGCAGAAGCCGCCGTTTTAGCTATGGCAGAGCATATAGGCCCCGCATATCTGCGTTTTGGGCGGCTCGCGGCTCCCGTTTTCAATGATAATCCCGATTATTGCTTTAAAATAGGGAAAGGAAATCAATTGCGCGACGGAAACGACGCAGCGATAATTGCAACGGGATTAATGGTTTCCGAAGCACTATCGGCGCACGATGAGTTGAAAGAGAGGGGAATTAACGCAAGAGTAATTAATATTCACACAATTAAACCGCTCGACAAAGAAATTATTATTAACGCCGCGAAGGAAACCGGCAAGATAATAACGGTTGAGGAACACTCCGTTATCGGCGGACTCGGTAGCGCGGTGTGCGACGTTTTGTCCGAGGTGTACCCTATACCTGTAAAAAAAATCGGCGTCGAAGATGTATTTGGATATTCCGGCCCCGCCGCAGAGCTTTTGAAAAAATTCGGCTTGTCGTGTGAATGTATTGTAAAAGCTGTAATGAGTTGATATTTTAATGAAAAATCTAATAATTTATACAACAGCCCCCCGATTATAAGGTTATCATTTATAGCAATTCCCACATAATTGCGTATAATATTGATTATTATTATTCCCGTAGGAGTAGTAGTAAATTTGCACAAAGGGAAAACTCTAAATTATTAGAATAGTCAGCTCATCAATTTGTGATGTAGATTTAAGCTGAAAAATAGCACTTAAAAAATCGCATGGTTGAGCCATTCTTAAAATCGAATTTCATTCGTCAAATTGTACAAAAGAGCAGAGCAGGGGATATCCTCGCTTAAACGGTCGGCAAAAACGCCGTTGACGTAAATTAAACATAATAGCGAGAACACACACACGGAAGCGGGAAGCGTAGCCCCGCCCGTGGGTGTGTTCGTTTTTGTTTAATTGCTCAATGCGGTTTTTAATGAGGTTTAGAGAGTTATTGGCTTTTTAACCATTCGTTGAATTGCTTGTCAACATATGCGACATCTTCACCGTCCATAGTTGACTTTAGCCGAAGTATTGATTCATCTAACCCTATAACGGTATGACCTTTATTTTTATATCTTATCATAAGCAAGTCAAAGTATGATGATTTCAAATCGGCGTTTTTGTTTGAAGGCATTATTGATTCTCCTTTATTTTAGTTTTTTTGGGGGTTAACCAGATGAATTTCTTCTGCACAATAAAGATAGGACTGTAATAAACAGGTATATTCCTAAAAGTATAAGACTTCCCCATGATAACCATGTTTTCAAATCATACAAATTAAAATCAAAAAAATTTGCTTTTTGGTTTAAATATGTAGTTTCTGCTATAAAGTAAATTACAGTTATTATAAACCCTATTATTCCGAAAATGAAAGTTGCTGTGTACATATTCTCGTTTAGAAATTCTAAAAAAGTTATAATCAATATAATTATCGGGAAAACAAAAGCTATTAACGAAATCGGGGTTCCGTGTATTACGCTTTCTTGTACTCCTAAAATTGAACCGAATCCGCTTAATGTGTAATTCGGTATTATTGATGTATAGAACATTGGTAGCCCAAAGCAAAGGCAAGCCGCCAAACATGATATTCTTAAAATTATCAGTCCTGCAATCTCTCCGATTACGTTCTTTTGTGTATATGCCATTTTTTACGTCCTTTCAATCTGTATTGTTTTCTGTATATACAGGAACTCTCAGTTCAACTTTATTATTTAAAATTACGAATTCAACATAATAATCTCCGTCTCCGTCATACGCGAAATATAAAGAATATAAGACCTCTGCACCACTTCTTAATTTGCTTTTAACAATTTTATCTTCAAATAAATAACCTTTATCCTCTACTTCTCCGCCTCTTGAACCAAAATAAGTAAATTTCCAAGGTGTAAATTCATATGAATCGTCTTTAAGATTTTTTATTTTTATCGGAAGTTTTACATTATTTTTACTCGAATACGGATTTTCTTTTACAACTTCAACTTCTATGCCAAATGTTATTTCTAAATATTCAACATTAATAGCGTCTCCTATTGTAAGTTCATTAATTTTCATTGTTTCTGAGACAGTCTGTTCTGTCGGTACTTCTTTTTTTGTAATTATAATAATTTCATCTTCACTTGTCTCTTTTTTATCTGTCCCTTTAGGTTTATTTTTTTCTGTTGTTTCAATAATAGATTCAATCGGTGTAGTTTCTTCAACATCAAATTCTCTATCGTTTTCGTATCCAAGGCAAGACGAAAAGCTCAATAAAACTGCTGAAATTGTTATAATTACTAATATTTTTTTCATTTCCGTACTCCTTAAACTGCTTTTACATTATTACAACTTGTGTTGCTTTCAAACACATTTACATATCTACCTATAAGATAATCAGTTGAAACTTTAAAAATTTCTGCTAATCTCAAAAGAGTTTCAAGATTAGGCTCCGCTTCACCTTTTTCATAATGAGAATATGCTCTTTGAGAAATATGAAGTTTATCGGCTAATTGTTGTTGTGTCATTTTATTTGTTTTCCTCAATTCTTTGAGGATAATCGGAAATTTAGTTTTCATTGTATTTACCCTTTTTTCTACTATTTTATAGCTTATTTATATAATTGTCAATGTATCTAAAAATATTTAGAGAAAAATATTCTAAATATGTCTTGACAAATAGAGAAAAAAAGTCTATAATAGATATACCCCCAATAAATCTCCAAAAAGAAAGGAGCTAACCCTAATGAACAACATACAAATGGAATTTCCGTGCGAAGGTAACTACGAAGCTGACAATTGGGAGAACAACATAACCCCTGTAAGCCCGGATGCTTGCATAATCAATTGTAGAGTACGAGAGTGTGAAAACTGCGGTTTTTGTAAAGCTTTTGCACATAATCACCGGGTTATGCAAAAATAACCCCTCAATTCCGAAGAAAAGCGTTAACAGCGTTGTTGATAGCGTCAACTATCATTTCATAGGGAATCAAAGCTGAAAAGTCTATTAATGGCACGACTTCACCCCCTTTCTTATATATAATCCTTAATTATACCACATCTGAAAGGAAAATACGAAAAATGGAAATCTTAACGACAATCATATCAATATCTATACTTATAGCTGTAATCAACGCTATATACAAGGTTTTTCGTTGGATTCGGCGGCTTATTCGTAAGGCATTGGCTAAGAAAAAACCAAATCTTGACAATACCTATTGTGTTTTAAGAATCGGCTATGACGGTGAGCTCACACATGAGAAGTTCACCGACGAGCCGTCGGCACGGTCGGCATACACGACCGCCGTCAACTTTGGCGAATATGACAACAGGACGTTCATCGCGCTTTTTGAAAGAGCGATTATTATAGAAAGTAATCAAGAAAGGAGTGTATGACTATGAAAATGACAATAAGCTACTTAGTAACGGGAACATGGGTGGATAAGCAGAGCGGGGAAGTAAAATGCACGTTATGTCAGATATCTTCCGGCAAGAACAAACAAGGGAACGAATACGCTATTGCCGATACGGAAAACTCAAAGGTTGAGAATATGAGCGCGTCAATCGGCGATGTATTGACTTATGATTTGACACCCGTCAATATGAAGGCAGAAAACGCGAAATAGAGGTGTTAAATGGATTATGAAAATACAGAAAACGACATTGTTGATTCGGGAGCTGACACAACAGAGGTGGTTTTGGACGGAGATGTCGAAGATGAATCCGCTGATGTTGAGTCAGATGATGAAACTGATGAGACGGTCGAAGAGATTGTCGAAGAAACAATCATAGAACACCGAGAAAATGAGTTCACGCCCGAATTGGCGGGAAAATTAGACTTTTTTATAACATTTGTAACGCTCGCAATAATGTTTGCGTTAATAGTAATCGTTTTTAAAGCACTGTACAGGTTTTTTAAAATATTCTTTTAAGAAAGGAGAATGTTCATGAAAAGTAAAATGAAAAAAATTGTAACAGTATTAATGTCATTAGCAATGATTTCAACACTTGCGATTGGTGTTTCAGCCTCGTCTCCTGCTGTAACTATGCCGGATATGTCAACCGTCGTAACTCCGGATATTGCTAATCAGTTTATTAACACAATTGTTTCAATTGTACCTATATTGTTACCGATTGTACTTACCTTGATAGTTATTGGGGTAATTTTATCTTTAATCAAAAGATTTACTCGTTAGCAAAACAAAAAAGGGCAGGGAACACTCTGCCCTTCGTACATATCAAAGAATACTTACCAAGGAGTAACCCAATTATGACATGGACACAGTTTTTCACTATAATCAAAATTATCTGCATAGTCTTCGCGCCGTTTTTGATTTCATGTACAATATGGTACATTTACTGGCGATATATCAAGGGAATCAAGCCGAAAAAAGGCGAATACAAGAAAATCGGACACGGTAATATCATAAAAAAACTACTTTAGGCGACGATGACCGGGTAATAATCGAACTCGATGAAGAGGGTACGCCTACAATTGTCATCGACCGCAACGGTGGCGGTAATCCCGACTTGACGGGCATACTCGGTTGGTTGGAGAAGATATATGATGAGGTGCTGTTAAGCCGCTTTACTATTCAGTCTGTAATCACCCATATGCACGTATTCAGATTCGGTGAAATAGTAGAATTGCTTTATAAGATTATTCAAAGATTTGATGTTTTTCTTGACTTTTTTGAAGTTCCTTATGATTTTTCAGATTTTTCTGATAATATTTCAAATAGTATTGTTGACGGTTTCAGTAGTCTTTCTTATATTAAGAACACATTTTTTGACGTTTTAATGAAAACTCCTATTACTATAGCCACTCCCGAAGTTAATGAAAATAAATTAAAAGATAAGTATGATGATATTTATAATAAATTAATTGAAAAACTCCCTGTTGTTGAATCTTCGAGAATAATTATACAGGATTTCTTTGATTATATTGAAAAGAATATTGAACTTGATAACGAAGAAATTGAAGAATTAATCATCGAAAAGATTGAATTTTACGAGATTATAAAGCAAGAAAATCAAGAAATAATTGAAAATGAACTTTACTTTTCAGAAAATATTGATTTTACATTACATGAATCATCTATAGGTTCAGATTTTACTGTTATTGATTTTTTTGGAACTCCTATGCTTTTAGATAATAATTTCTTTGATATATACCCTTATATTTTAAATTTAATGTCATATATGACATCAACAAGAGAGATAATATTGGCTATATTTTCACTATTAGCAATAATTCTCTTTGCACGCTATTTATTAAAAAGAATTCCCTCTTTAATTGGCGGATTTAATAGTTTTGTTTCTGATGATTCTAATAATGTTACTACTATTCATGTTTCTGATTTACCTTCAGGTGCAGACAGATATGCGCCAAATGATTAATTATATTAGGAGTTTATTATTATGCTTTTTGATGCTTTAACAACAGCGTTTTTTGCGCCTTTTTATTTTTTTATTGATTTATTACCTGTTATAGAATATGATTTCCCTAATGATATTTTTAACGTACTTGAAGATTCTTTATTCATTGTTAATTTTTTCTTGCCTTTAGGGTTATATCTTAATATTATAAAAATGGTATTATTTTTAGATGTATTACAGATAACAATATCTTTGTTAATCAGAGGAAAATCGTTCATACCAACAATGGGGTCGTGAACAATGAAAATTATAATACTTTCACTTTTAATAATACTGTCATACGTCCTCGGTGATTTTTGGCTCAACTACTTTGTACCGTTCAATAATCGTTGGGATTTACCGCCGTGTTCCGAGCCTTATAAAACAATACCGGAAATCATACAAGAGCGTATAAAAAAACGCAAATAACGAGCAAAAAACGACGATGTGTAGTCGTATAACCCCCCCACGCTAATAGGGGGGTAGTAAATACACAGAAAACATTAAAAAACATAGTAACAGAGCAGTTTAGGTGGTGATTAAACTTGAAACAAAAAACAGCGGAAAAAAGTATAATAAAATCTATACAGAAAGACGGTCTTATCGAACCCGAAAATCCTGTAAAAAAACGCAAAGAAAACATAATTCTTTATGACTGGCTCACCGTAACATCACAAATTGACTCGCCGCAAACCTTGATTGAGCTTTTCGGCTTGGAAAATTTAAAATTTGAATCAGGTTACGGTCGATATTTTTATAAACAACGCTTGTTTTGCGGCAAAATCAACGTCTATTTTGACGGACATGATGAAAATATGGGCGTATGCCTTGAAATGTCCGGGCAGGGTTGTCGAGAATTTGAAACCTTCGGACACGGCGACTGGGATAAGCTTTTCAGTATATTCTTTGAAAACGATGGAGAATACAATGTAGCGCGTTTAGACGTTGCTTTAGACGATTATCAAGAGCTTTTGAATATTTTTAAAATTGCCGATTACACCCGACAAGAATTGTACATCGCAAAAGCTCAATCAACTAAAATTACTTACAGCAAAGAGGGAAAGGGACAAAGTGAGGCGGTTTCCGTTACTTTTGGCTCTCGAAGCTCCGAAACTCTCATAAGAATTTATGACAAAGCAAAAGAGCGCGGTTATGAAGACGATACTCATTGGGTGCGCTGTGAAATGCAATTAAAGGGCGACCACGCAAAGAATTTTATCCTTGTAAACAAGCCTGTTGGCGAAAAATTTCGCGGTGTTCTTAATAATTATCTTCGTTTTACGGTCCCGGACAAAAACAATTCTAACGAGTGTCGTTGGAAAACACGAGCATTTTGGACGAAGTTTCTTGATACTTCGGAAAAAATATCCGTTTACAGCTCTAAAGACATAGTTTACAACCTTTCACGCCTTGAATACTGGTTAATTCGTCAGCAGGGAAACAACCTTGACGTATACATTCAATGTCTCGGCATTGAGGAGCTTCTAAAAGTTATTGAAAGTCGAGATTCATTTTTAAAGGTAAAACATAAATACATCATTAATGAATTTAATCGTGAAAGAGTTGACTCATGTACAATAACAAAATCCGCCGAAAAATAGACTGTCGCGGTCGAGTCGTTATACCAAAGCATATCCGAGACGTATTCAAACTTGAACTATGCGAGGTCGAAGTCTTCACCGAAAACGACTTAATCTGTATCCGCAAATTCACTGACAGAGAGAACGAAAAAACAAATCGCGTTACATCAGTGCAAGGCACATCGGGCTGCAACTACTGCTTATGTCAATCATGTAACGGCTTCGGCTGTCCGTGGGTCGCTAAAATATACCGTACCGGGTGGAGTATCGGTCGAATGTCAACCGAAAGATGTCGTATTTGTTCAAGCACACCGGGATTTAAAAGGATTCACGACTGCGACTTTTATACAAGCAAAAAGCGTGTAAAGTTCTATTACAAGCGTAAAGTTAAGCCTATAAACAAACATGATGTTATTATGAGAGAGCTGTCGGAGTTGAAAAGTTTACTTACCAAGAGGTAACCCAATTGTTCATATTAAACCATTCGAACGGCTTTTTATGAACAAAATCGAAAAAGTTTACTTACCAAGGAGTCCGTTGACGACCGGCAATTAAAATTCGAGGTAGAGTAAAGGAGTAAAAAATGTTTAAAAGAGAAAGTTTAACTAAGGATATCATGATTGAAATTTATGATGATATTGACGAAATGTGTTTAAATTGTGGATTTTTTATAATTAGAAATTATTCTATAGGATGTTTTAAAAAAGGTGTCTTTCAAAAAAAACATAACATGAGACCTTGTAATGAATTTGAAGTTTCTTATTCTTCTTTTGAAAGGGCTGTTTTATCTGAATTCGGTACACTTGATATTGATTAGTTTTAACATTCCCACATAATTGCGTATAATATTGATTATACGCAATTATGTGGGAATTGCTATACCCGGATACTCGAATAAGGCATAGACGTTGAACATACACGTAATTGCGTCTAATACCTCGGGCTTGCGTGAGAACGCAATAATTGTTATCGTTGCCTGCCCTTGACTTTTCGGCAAAATGTGTTAAAATAATGCTTATAAGTAAAGAAATATATACAAATCTAACAAATCGAAAATATTTTCGGTAAAAAATAGAGAAACTGCCTTTCATATGCGTCTATATTTAATATAGTAGTATGAAAAAAATTTACACAAGGAATCTGTTAATGAATAAGGATAAAATTACCAAGCTTGTTGAACAAGCGTTGTCAAGGGATAATTCCGCTCACGATATAATTTACCGTGAATTTCATGACTCTGTTTATTATCTTGCTTTAAAGCTGACAAAAAATCATCACGATGCAGAGGACATCACGCAGGAAGTTTTTGCGACTGTTTTACAGAAAATTACAAAATTAAAAAAACCAGAAACCTTCCATTCATGGTTAAACCGCATTACCGTGAACAAATGTTTGGATTTTGTTAATCGCAGAAAAATTCCGGTAAATAGCACAGATGATGTAGACATAATCATGAAAACTCTAATGCCTGAGAAAGCGTCGAAAAATTCTCCGGAAGAGTATCTCGATAAGCTCGAAACAAAGCATATAATTATTGAAATGATTCAGAATTTGCCCGAACCCCAAAAAATATGCGTGTACTTTTATTATTATGATGAAAAGAAAATATGTGAAATTGCCAAAATACTCAATATAAAAGAAAGCACGGTCAACAATCGGCTTGCGTTAGCGCGCAAAAAAATCCGTAAAGAAATTGAGCGGTTTGACAAAGAAGACGGTATCAAGCTTTGGGGACTGCCGTTTACATTGTTAACGAAAAAATCAAGACTAAGCACCGGCACGATTTCCGCGGCAAAAACAACAGGCGTAATTACGCTAAAAGCGAAAATTATAGCCGGGATTGCGGGAATAGCAATTGTTCCGAGTATAATTACCGGAGTTGTTTTATTTGATTCAGATGCGGATAAAAGCATTCAAGCGAATGAACAACAACGCGTTACAGCGAGAATTAATGATGATAATGAACGGGGTGAAGATGAACAAGGCGACGATGAGCAGGGCGACAATGAAACGAATCGCCGCACGCAAACGAGCGTGACGCATTATACATATCTGCCCGTTACAACACCCCCTGTTACCGTTACCGGTGTAAACATCTCTAATACAACAGCGGCTTCGGGAACGACTGCGCCTGTCGCAACAGGCTTTATGGCGACAAGCACTCATGCGGCTACTACCGCTCCTGTAGTATCAACCGCCGCAACAACTGTTGCACCTATTGAAACCGCTATAACCGTACCTGTAACTACATTTATTA
This sequence comes from Oscillospiraceae bacterium, assembly GCA_009783205.1. Classification (GTDB taxonomy): domain Bacteria; phylum Bacillota; class Clostridia; order Oscillospirales; family Ruminococcaceae; genus Ruminiclostridium_E. The sequence goes on along the minus strand of WRHO01000006.1, from coordinate 28,812 downwards.
TTATCACCGAAACATCATCAATCACAACGCCACCGGTAATAACTACACTTTTGCCGTCCATTTCCACAGCCGCTACGACTACAACGGAGGTTACGACAACCACAGAGGATACGACTACCACGGAGGCTACGACTACCACAGAGGATACGACTACTACAGAAGCTACAACTACTACAGAAGCTACAACTACTACGGAAATTATAACAACACCCGAACCCGATGAACCTGTTGAGATTTATTTAAGTTCTCAAGATATAACTGATGAACAGCTTGCTGAAATGGTTGAAAATGGTGATATACCCGCTAATGTGAAGTATTTGAATTTATATATAAATCAAATAACAGATATATCTCCGTTGAGAGGATTAATGAATTTACAATTTTTAAGTTTAGGTTATAACAATATCTCAGACATTTCACCTCTAAGCGGATTAATGAATTTAATTGATTTGAGTTTACACGAAAACCCATTGACACAAGAACAAATAGATGAACTGCGTAAAGCGTTACCGGATTGTGGTATATACTTTTAGTTGACAGAAAATACAATCCCTCTTGTAGAATTAAGGGGGATTTTGTGTAATATTAATAAAACAAAAATTTCGCTTATTTTAAATAAAAAACTTGACTTTTCAACATATATACGATATAATGGTACACGATACCAAGAAAAGCGAGGGAGAAGAGTCGAGCGAAAAAGAGTAAAAACTCGAATCCTTCCCTGCCCTGTCAAAAACCTCGACTCGCATTTTGAGCGAATATTTGCTCATGCGTTTCGGGGTATAAATATGTATTTTATAAATAGGAGTGTTTTATGAAGGTGTTAAAACAAAAACGTGTATTGTCCTTATTCTTAACAATTGCGGCGGTATTTACGATATTGCCGCCGGTTACCGTTCCTGCGGGTGCGGATTATCCTACACCGGACGGTTATAACGACAACGATTATCAAAAGCTTGTCGCTTTCGCACTACAAGGGGACAATTTAGAGAAGCTCGGGTGGGATTTAGAGGAACCCGATACATGGGACGGGGTTACATGGGACATTGGGGTGGAGACGGATATACCTATACCGCTCATTGGGGTTTCCTTAGTACCAAACAAAGGCGGTGGTGGTTGGGACTATGATGATGATGAGGAACTGTACGATTTGGAAGGAGGCTTGGACTATGATGAACTGCGCGATTTAGAGGGAATATTAGATTTATCAAGCTCGTCCTCGCTCGAAGTGTTACAAGTGCGAGGTACACAAATCACCGAGGTTGATGTTTCGGACTGTACCGCACTCTACGTTTTGGACGTAAGCAATAACGATATCACGGATATTAATATTTCAAACACACCGACGCTTGCGGACTTATCGTGCGACAGTAACCAATTGACTGAACTTGATTTATCAAAAAACGCGGGGCTTACGATTCTTTATTGCGGTGATAATCAATTAACGTCGCTTGATATTTCGGAGAATGGCGCGCTTAAAGAACTTAACTGTAACGATAATCAATTAACCGAGCTCGATATTTCTGCTAATATAAACCTTGAATGGTTATACTGTTGCGAAAATGAGTTGACCGAGCTTGACGCCGCGGGCAATCCCTTACTTTTCGTTTTGGATATAGAAGAGTGCAGTCTTACCAACATTAATATAACAAAAAATCCGCTTCTTGAATTTTTGTATTTAAGCGATAACCGACTTACCGAACTCGACTTATCGGGAAATCCTTTGTTGAGAAATTTAAGTTGTAATCAAAATTCGTTTACTGAACTCGATATATCGGCAAATCCCAAGCTTGAATTTGTATCATGTGACGATAATCAAATTTCTGAACTTGACTTATCGGCAAATACCGAGCTTGATTTTTTATTTTGTAGAAATAATCAATTTTCAGAACTCGATTTATCGTCAAATACAGTGCTTGGAATATTAATATGTGACGATAATCAGCTTACGACCCTCGATTTATCGTCAAACACCGAGCTTGAATTTGTATCATGTAACAATAATCAACTTACGACCCTCGATATATCGGCAAATACTGAGCTTGAAACATTATACTGCTACAATAATCAGCTTACAACCCTCGATTTATCGGCAAACCAAAAGCTTTTGTATATAGATTGCGGTTGGAATATGCTTTCCGAACTCGATTTATCGGCAAACACCGAACTTGAAAGTTTATTCTGTTATAATAATCAGCTTACAACCCTCGATTTATCGGCAAATACCGAACTCGAGTATATAAATTGCAGTTGGAATTTTTTTACATCCTTGACATCGTTTGAGCATTTAGATAATCTTATTAATTTTAATGTACAATACAATTCTATAGATTTAGACGACCCGGAGGTACAAGCCTCAATCGAAAGGATACAAGAAATCACTGATAATAACACGGGCGGTCGGGTGGATGGAGAGCTATCATATTACCCGCAAAGATTCGATTGCGGCGGATGCGGCGAATGTGGTTGTGTTTCTTGTTTTGGTGAAAGCGGCAGATGTGGGGTGCGGGGGTGTCAAGACTGTTGTTACCACGAAAATGTCGATTGGGAAAACCCCGTTCGTGATGTGTGTATGATTTCTTATATCTGTCCGGATTGTGATTATTTAGCATATTTCGACCTCGACTGTGACGAAAGTCTTTTAGAGAGATACAGCGATGTTTGTGCAACGTGGGATTTTTGTCCTTTATGCGATACACGGTATAACGCGGTTTACAGTTGTAAGGAAAACGGAACGGTTGTATGGGGCGGCTGGGGCGTTTCACCGTCCTCCACAAGTTGGGCAGTAGGCAGAGACTTTATAGACGATACTTTTTATACTACAAAATATAAAGCCTTCAGCCGTTGCAGAGGTACGGGGATATGTACCGTCTGCGGTAACGATTTTGCCGGTTATTGCAGTGAAAAGGGGACGATTCTGCAACGCGAGAAGAGCAAATGTACCTATAAAAGCGAATATTGTACCGAGTGTGACTATTACTCCGTATGGCGCGGTTGCCGCGTTGTAGATACGGTCGTTGAAGGCGACTGGAACATTGATGTAACAGACGAAAAGTGTATTAGAACGGACACCTGTACCGATTGCGGCTATGAATACTACTATGATTGTTACATGAGGGGGACGATAATACCCTTAACGAACTCAAAAGACCCATACTACATTAATATTTGTACCGAGTGTGATACGAAATATCCCGACTATGAATCAATTAGCGATAATGATTATTCTCCGTGTCATTATTGTCGGCTTTTATGCTGCGACTTTTGCATAGAGAATAATATTGATTATTATAGCTGTAACATTAAATGCTGTGACATATGTCCCGACGGCGAAGACACCTGTGACGACCCGGATTGTACTGTGTGCGACCCATTAAATCTCGTGACATCTCCTCCCGAAACCACAACCACGCCACCCGACACCACTACCGCACCGATTACAACCGCAACAACATCTGCGGCGTCAACTATAACAGCAACCTCGACTGCAACAACACTTGTAACCGCAACCGAGACTGCGACAACGCTTGCAACCGCAACCGAGACCGCGACAACGCTTGCAACCGCAACCGAGACCGCGACAACGCTTGCAACCGCAACCGAGACCGCGATAACGCTTGTAACCGCAACCGAGACCGCGATAACGCTTGTAACCGCAACCGAGACCGCGACAACACTTGTAACCGCAACCGAGACCGCGACAATGTTTGTAACCGCAACCGAGACCGCGACAACGCTTGCAACCGCAACCGAGACTGCGACAACGCTTGTAACTGTGACCGATACCGCGACAACGCTTGTAACCGCAACCGAGACCGCGACAACGCTTGTAACCGCAACCGAGACCGCGACAACGCTTGTAACCGCAACCGAGACCGCGACAACGCTTGCAACCGCAACCGAGACCGCGACAACGCTTGTAACGGTGACCGAGACCGCGACATCGCTTGTAACCGTAAGTGGGGCACCAGAGACAACGCAACCGCCTGTTTCAACCACAGTTCCCGTGACGGAAACAACACCCGAATCAACGTGGTCAACCGACGATATTCCGCCGCTTCCGCTCGAGCCATGCGCCGAGTGTGATTTATGCGTGAAGATTTCTAATGAGGGTTATTCTTCGATTAAGGGGTGTATACGCGGAACGAATGAACCCGAAATATTCGATTTTATGGAAATTCTCTTGTATCTTGTTAAATTACCGGACGCGCAAATAGGCTTGTGCGGGAACGCATTTTATGCCGCAATACTGAGCGCGGAGGGCAAGGCGGCGGGCGAACCTACAATTTTCTGCGGAATTGAAGTTTTACAGTATTTGGTAGGGCTTGTCGATGGTAAGGAGTGGTAGATTGGTAGGGTTCATAACTGCATTTTTCTCAGTAACCACGCTTTGGCAGGGGGGATTTTCCGACATTGCGTGGTTTTTCTGTGGCGGCGTTATATCGGTAATGTTGATTTTCAAATTCCGTACCGCCCCATCAAAAGCCGTATTGCGTTTATTCTGCGGATTAGTATGCACATTTGTTATATCGACATTGTTCAACGGGGCGCGCGCCGAGGGGTGGATAGGCGTTATAAAGCTTGTCATCGCTTTTTTATGGTTTTTACTCGTTTTAAATATTAACACAGATGTCGATTCGATTGTGTTTTTTGCGGGACAAATAGTAGCCGGTACAGGTTTTTTGGCTTTATACGGGTTGCTTCCGTTGCGCGGAATGGTGGAAAACGGGAGGGTTTACGGCGTTTTTCAATATGCAAATGCTACGGGGATATTTTTAGCTGTTTGTGCTTTTTTAACAAGGCTTTCGTGGCGAAAAAAGACGAGAGACTGGGCTTTTTTAATGGAAATCGCGCTTATTATGACGCAATCGGTCGGAGCAATAGCGGTATATGCCTTGGGGTGGATTGTATACGGAATAAGCAAAAAGGCGTTTAAACAAACCGCGGCGGGAGTCGTTGTCGCGCTTTTTGCATTAATAGGTGTAATCTCGTTGCGCGGGTTACAGCCGTTTGCTACATTTGGCGAGCGCGTTGTGCATATTACGGACGGCATAGGTACCATTTTGCATAACCCTTTGGGGATAGGCCCGGGCGCATGGGCGTTTTATTTTCGCGAATACCAAACACGCGATTATATCGCCGCGATTCCGCATTGCGGGTATATACAAATCGGATTGGCGGGGGGATTCTTAGCCTTAGCCGCAGTTGTTTTTTTAATTATTTTTTGGTTGCGTAAACAAACCTTTGGGAAATATACTATAGCCGCTATAATGATTCTTTTGCACGCGGCGGCGGATATATCTTTTTCGTTTTTAGCAATTATAATGCTATTATTCTTATGTATAGGCGCGTCGCTCAAGCCCGACTCGCTAATAACTACAGATGAGAAAAAAACGCAGATAAAGCCGAAAAGCGTTAAACAAAAAACGCCCGCTACAGCGATGTTCGCGGTTTCGCTCATCATTTGTCTTATAATGCTCGTACCGGTGGCGACAAAAAACCGCGCGCAATGGGCGGCGAGTAACGGCAATTATGAAGAGGCACGGGCAACGCTCGGCGGTCGTAATTTTCTCTTACCGAACGACACTCAAGCCGAATTGCTCCAAACCGAATATGCCGTCAGACTTAATGTCGAAAAAGCCATTCCCGATATGAAAAAGCCTAATTATTTTGCTTATTATTTGCACTCGTTGTATTATTTGCAGAATGATGACTTTATAAAAGCGGAGAAATATGCGTTATTATGTATTGAAAAGGCACCATATTGGGGCGAGGGGTATGATTTGCTTGACGAAATCGAGCGGATAAAGAGTATAGCGGGATAACCCTGCTATACTCTTTATTTCTTTCAATCTACCTCAGCCCACGAAATAATATTCTCGGTCGCATCGGTTAAATACACTACGTCCCCAACGCTCAAATTAAAGTTTGTCTGTAATCTTTTTAAAGCAAAATAAGCATTATTATCTTCGGTTATAAAACGAATGGTTTCACCCTCTCTAATAATAATGGCTGGCATTTGCCATTTTAATAAATCGTCATCGTTGGTGAGATATAACCCTTTTGTGGAAATAGCGTTTTCCGTGTTGTTTGCTATTTCGATAAAATAATTTTCTGTATCATCGTCTTCAACAATAAATATAAAAATTTCATCTTTATAATCATTATAGCAGGTGCATCCGTCTTCGGCATATTTGCCGCCGCAATTTATACAGTAAATCCAACAATAAAATGAACTCGTCAGACTTGCCAAGATTAAAAAAGAGGTATAGATTGTGAATATAAACAACTTTGAAGATTATTTTGACTGTATAATTCTTAAACGAGGATTGGATTATTATAAATCCGGTAATATCGTTTCTTTAGAATGTGACACGGACGACAATGTATGGACTGCGGAAGTATCGGGTAACGATGATTATACCGTAACGGTTATGTTGTCTGCGAAAAATGAAATCACCGAAACGGATTGCGACTGCCCGTATGACATGAACGTGCATTGCAAGCATCAAGCGTCGGTGTTTTATGCCATTCGCGATGAGCTTCAGAAAAAAACTAAATCAAAGCCGAAGTCGAAATCTGCAATAAAAAATCTCGAGGGTTTGGATAAACAGGTTATTCTTTCGCTTTTGCTTGAATTTGCAAAGAAAGACAAGCGAATTAAAGAGGAAATACTCTTGCGTTATGCCTACAAATCCGATATATTGGAATCTGCGCAAAAGCTGATTAGAAGCACGATTAAAGCGGTAACTCGATAGGGATACATAGAATACCGTGATATTCCCGGCAATACGACCGCGCCGTAAACTTGTGTATAGACGGAGAGAATAAAGATTCAGAATTTTCGGGTCTACTCAAACAATGGAAAGAACTTCGGTATTCAGTATACGAAAAAACCAATAATAAATCCGCTCAGATAGAACTTGCGACTGCTTTTGTGTTAAATGATAATTTTAACTATTTCTTAAAGCTGAAAAAACTATATAATAAAAGCGAGTGGAGTAACGTCGTCCAAGATATTTTGAAAAAAATTGGCGACAACAGTCATCGCGGTATTTATGTTAAAATCTTGATTGAAGAAAAACTGAAGCAATTGCTTTTAGAGCATTGCAAGCAAAACGCATATAAAGTGACGGAGTATTATATACACTTGCTCCCCGAATATAAAGACGATGTTACGGAACTTTTTAAATTTCGTCTTTACAGTTGTCAATACATAATATCTTTAACTTCCAAAAAACCCACATACTATATCAATTTCTCAATCGCAAGACCAATCAATATTAATCCGGCTATCCATGATATATTAAACCTCAATTTATGAGCAATTCTATTTCCGAGCCAACCGCCGAGTGTTAGCGCGATAAAATCTGTGATGAGCGAGAATATAATAATGGCCCAAACATTAACACCCAACATCGCCGCGCTGAACCCCACGGCAATCCCGTCTAATGACACCGAAACAGCTAATACAACCGCTTCACCGGGAGAAATACTTTTTGATACATCTGCGTCCGCCGCTTCCGGGTCGGCATACAGCCGTAAAAGCAATTTGAAATTAAATACAGAAAGATTAATTTCTTTACTTAAGTTTGTATGTTTTCGAATAATTGATTTTGTAATACTGTCGAAAAGCTTTGTAAGACCTATGATAAAAAGTATTGTAAACGATAAAATTAAAGCAACCTGTTCGGGTATGTAATTGAGAAGTAGCGCACCAAAAAAGAACGATAACCCCAACATTCCTGTGCAAATCAAGTTTATAATGTTTAAAGACAGCATAGAAATTCTTATTTTCTTGCACCCGTAAGCGAACGCCGCCGCAAACGAGTCGATTGACAACGATGCCGCGATTAATGCGGCGGAAACAATTGCCGATATTAAGCTCATTAAAATTACTCCTATTCTCTATATTAATCCCGATAAACGCACTGCGGTTGTAAAAATAAAGCATATAATTAATCCCGTTACGGTCGGTACGAGCATCGAAACCCCTACCCATTTTACACCGCCCGTTTCTTTTTTTATCGTGAGACAGGCTGTGGAACAGGGCCAATGACAAAGACAAAACATCATTGTTGATACCGCCGTTACCCATGTCCAACCGTTATTTGTCAATAATGCGCGTAATTCCGTAAGACTTTCTATCTCCAAAATACTTCCGGCGGACATATACGACATTATGATAATCGGAAATACTATTTCATTCGCGGGAAACCCCAATATAAACGCTAATAAAATAACACCGTCTAACCCAAAAATCCTTGCAAACGGGTCAATAAAAGATGAACAATGATTTAAAAGGCTTATATCACCCGCCTTTATATTCGCAAGAAGCCATATGACAAGTCCCGCGGGTACGGCAACCGCAACGGCTCTTCCGAGTACAAATAACGTCCTGTCAAAAACCGAGCGCACAATCACCCTGCCGATTTGCGGCGTTCTGTAGGGTGGAAGCTCTAATGTAAAAGACGACGGCTCACCTTTTAAAATAGTTTCAGAAAGTAACCGTGATATTAAAAACGTAAGAATAACCCCCAATATAATAACGCCCGTCAAAATTAGCGCGGATAATAAGGTATCAAAAACACCGCCCGCCATTCCCACAAAAAACATAGAGATAATCGCGATTAACGTCGGAAATCTCCCGTTACATATTACGAAATTGTTTGTAATAATTGCGATTAATCGTTCGCGCGGAGAATCAATAATACGACATCCCGTTACCCCGGCGGCGTTACAGCCAAATCCCATACACATTGTCAGAGCTTGTTTGCCACAGGCTTTTGCCTTTTTAAAATGATGGTCTAAATTAAACGCTACCCTCGGCAGATATCCAAAATCCTCAAGAAGCGTGAATAGCGGAAAAAAAATCGCCATTGGCGGAAGCATAACCGCCACAACCCACGCAAGAACGCGGTATACCCCCATAATAATCAGCTCGTTAAACCATTCGGGTACATTAAACCAATGTAACAAAGCCGCTAATCGGTCACCAACCCAAAATAACACTTTAAACAGTAAATCAGAGGGATATTGCGCGCCCGTAACGGTTATCCAAAACACTATACAAAGTAACGCAAGCATAATGGGAATCCCCGTCAACCTGCTCGTAAGAATTTTATCTAATTTTCGGTCGCGTTTGTTTAAGACCGAAGACGTTCCGCATTTTCCGCAACCGGAACAAGTTTTACAGCCTATACACACTTTTGACGCGATTCTTTCGGCGTTTTTCCACCTTATTTCCGATGTATTTAATAAAGGCGCCGTTTCGGTTAATCTTGCTCCCGTTCCCGCGCACACCTCTTCCACCCTCTTCATCAGCTCGGTAAGCCCTTTTCCGCTTCTCGCGCTTGTTCCGACAACGGGAATACCGAGTTCTTTTTCCAAAGCTTGAATATCAATAGTAATACTCTTTTTTTCGGCTTCATCGAGTAAATTTGCACAAACTATAGCATTAGGTGTTATTTCCATTATTTGCATAACGAGATTAAGATTGCGCTCTAAACAAGTAGCGTCGCATACAACAATTGTTGCGTCCGCGCCGCCGTTTAGTATAAAATCCCTCGCAACCTCTTCTTCTGCCGAATGTGCCGTAATTGAATATGTACCCGGCAAATCTACGAGTATGTAATCGCGGTTGTTAAAACAATATCGACCTCGTGCGTTTACCACCGTCTTTCCCGCCCAATTGCCCGTATGCTGTTTCATACCCGTCAAATAATTGAAAACGGTAGATTTCCCGACATTTGGGTTTCCCGCAAGCGCGATAATACGCTCTGAATCGTTCAATTTAATCATTGTTATTCAACAAAACTCCTTTTGCGTCATCGGAACGAAGCGCGATAACCGCTCCGCGAATTTCATATGCAACGGGGTCACCGTAAGGGCTTTTATGTATACAATGTATTCGCGTTCCCGGTATTAGCCCCAAATCCTCAAGCCGCGTCCTTATACTTCCTTTATTCAATAATAAAGCGACTTGCGCGCTCTCACCCACGCACATATTTGTCAAATTCTTTATAAGCATATACGTTTTCTCCTTCGTCTCTGAAATTATTATATTCATATCTCGTTTTTTTTGTTACCCTATTATTAATGAACAAAAAACAGTTAAAGAAACCCCGAAATTTCGCAGTAAAATGGGATTCCCCTTCAAATGCTGACAATTTGGCGAACATTTGTTTTTTTGCTTTTTTTATGTTATAATAGCTATATGTATACTTTTATTATAGGAGTTAATGAGAATTATGAAAACTAAATACATATCGAGGAAAATTACCGCGTGGGTGCTGACCCTCGCAATGGTGCTTACGCTTATACCCGCGTTTCCGAAGACTACAAAAGCGGAGGTGTGGGACGGAGTCCGTGCAACGAAGCTTGAACCCGATGAATCAACAACCGACACATACTTCATCTCTAACGGGGCGGAGCTTGCCTACTTGTCGTGGATTATAAACATGGATGTGTCGCCGCAGGTCTACAACCATTCGGACGTGCATTATGTCCTCACAAACGATATTTATCTCAACGAAACGGAGAATTGGAGTACATGGGATACAACTCCGCCCGCAAACAACTGGACTCCTATAGGATTTGGTAACGGCAGTAATCATAATACGTCGTTTCATGCCAATTTTGACGGTCGCGGTTATACAATCTACGGCGTTTACACAAACACAACCCTGACACAGCGAGGTCTTTTCGGCACCGTTTACGGCGGAACGGTACGGAACACGTACGTGGAGCGAAGCTATATAAAAGGCGGCAATTATGTCGGCGGCGTGGCGGGCTATGTACAAAACAGCGAATATGTTGAGAGCCGTATAGAAAATTGCCGTTATGACGGCGTTGTTTTCGGTGAAAACATCGTCGGCGGTATAGCGGGTCGTCTCGACAGCGGAAGCAGTATAACCGGATGCCGCAATAACGCCATTGTTAACGGTGAAGGCAGTACTATGGGGCGGGTCGGCGGCGTTGCGGGGGTTGTTCAAAACAACAGCTTTATAAAAGCCTCCTACAACAGAGGGGGCGTTTCGGGCGTTAATGATGTCGGCGGTATAGCGGGTTTTGTCCAAGCCAACGGTAGTATAGAAAACTGTTATAACACCGGTAATGTTACCGGCATCGGCTCCGGTACGATTATGGTTACGGTCGGCGGTATAGCGGGCAACGTAGAATTTCCCGCCGCCGTTATAAACTGCGCCGCGCTGAATAGGAGCGTAAGCGCGAACGGGGGCTATCCCCGCGCCGGAAGGGTGCTGGGGCGTGCATATCAAAACCCAACGCTTGGAGGAAATATCGCCTTTTCGGATATGACAGTAGCATTAGACGGCGTAGAGAAAAGCTTTGACAACAGTTTGTCAAGCATTGACGGGTTTGGATTAACCGCCGCACAGATAAGGTCTGACGGAACGCTCAGCGGATTGTTTACGGGCGACGGAAACCCTTGGACGTGTGAGGACGGCGGATTACCCGGCGTTTTCGGCAAAACGGAGCCTTTGCCCGCTCATTTACGCACGGGGGGTGAAACCGGTGTACCCAACATGGAATGGTACTTCGCCACCCCGTCCGCGCTCGGATTCTACATCTCCACCGCCGACGAATTGGCGGGGCTTGCACAGCTCGTCAATAACGGTCTTGCCGTCTTTAAGGGCAGAGAAATCACCCTCACCGCCGACATTGACCTTTCTGTTTACGGCGAAGACTACAACGGCGGCAGGGGCTGGACTCAAATCGGAAATGTCACATACCCGTTCAACGGCTTTTTTGACGGCGGCGAACATATTATAACCGGGCTTTACATCAACGGAAGCGGGAATTATGCCGGTTTATTCGGGGCGGTTACATGGGAAGGTACGATAGATTCGCTCGGCATAGAAGGAGCGGACATCAAGGGCGGCGATTATGTCGGCGGTATAGCGGGGATATTCGACGGAAATATGATAAAATGTTATGTTACCGGTAAGGTCGAGGGCGGCAACTACACAGGCGGCATCTTGGGGCAAGCGCACACACTCACATCGGTCACAAATTGTTACAGTACCGCCTCGGTCAAGGGCGACGACTACACAGGCGGCATTGCGGGCTATATCGAAATCGGTAAAGTCACACAAAGTTGGGCTTCGGGTACGGTAGAAGGCCTTAATTTTGTCGGCGGCATTGTAGGCAGAAGTAATAGCGGCAAGGTGACAAACTGTGTCGCGCTGAATCAGAGCGTAACGGGAATAAACAATGTCGGGCGGGTTGTGGGAGAAAATAATAGCGGTACGCTCACCGCCGACATCGCTTTTGACGGCATGACCGACCCGGGAACGGGCAAATTTGGGGATATAATAGGTGAATGGTACGATAAAAACGGCGTGAACATAACCGCCCCCCAACTACAGGATTCGTGGGGTTATTCGGATATACTCGGAACGGACGCATGGACATATAAGCCGTATACACTGCCCGGGCTTTTCGGCAACACGGTGAATATGCCCGCACATTTGCGACTGCCGGGTGAAACCGGAATCCCCGACATAAGTTGGTACACCGCCAACCCGTCCGCGAGTGCATTCTACATCTCCACCGCCGACGAATTGGCGGGGCTTGCACAGCTCGTCAATGACGCAACGACCGATTTTTTAAATAAAGCAATCGTTCTTACGGACGATATTAACCTTCATGTTTACGGTGAAGATTACAACGACGGCGCGGGTTGGGTTCCGATAGGACACAGCGGCTACAATCCGTTCAGAGGTATATTTGAAGGAGACGGGCATATTATAACCGAATTGTACATCAACAGTGAAAACTATAATCACACGGGGTTGTTCGGTAGGATTCAAGAAGGGAGTACGATATGCACCCTTGGTATGGAAAACGCAAGCATTAAAGGCAACGATTGTGTCGGCGGCGTTGTGGGATACAGCAGCGGGAGTATTAAAAACTGTTACGTTACCGGAAGGGTTGAAGGCAATAACATAGTCGGTGGTATAGCGGGCAATTTAGGTACCTACGGCGTTGTGACACTATGCTATACCACAGCCGCAATTGTCGGCAATATAAAGGTCGGCGGAATTGTGGGCAATAACAACGACGGAACGGTAGAAATCTGCCACGCGCTCAACCCAAGCATAACCGGAAATAACGACGTTGCGCGGGTTGCATACACAGTCAACGGTACAAATTCGTGGAACTACGCCTTTGAATATATGAAAGACGCGGGAGCCGGCAAATTCAACGCGGCCGTAGGTGCAAACACCAATAACGGCGTTTCAATATCCCCCGATATGCTTCAAACTGAGGACGGTTTTCCGGAACACATGACTTCCCCCCCGTGGAAATACGAACCGTTCAGACTTCCGAGCTTTTACGGCAGAACTTTAGATATGCCCGATTATTTGAAAGCCGTTATACCCGTTTTCACCACCAAAGACAGCGGCTCGGGGAGCCTTCGTTATGCTGTTGAAATAGCGAGCCCGGGAACCAATATCGACTGTTCCGAAATCGCGAATAATACTATTACGCTCGACAGTAGTATTTTAATTGATAAAAACCTTATCATTGACGGCTACGGAGTGACCCTTACCCGAAGCGGAACATCAACCCAAAGTATGTTCCTCATCAACAGTAGCGAAATTACCGTTATCATGAACCGAATGAGGTTCAATAACATCACCTCAAATGTCTCCGCCGTCGCGGGCATATCTACCGGCGCGACGCTCAATGTCAATTCCTGTATATTCTTAAATAACACGGCGACCGTCGGAAACGGAGGCGTTTTTAATGTTAATATAAACGGTATTCTTAATGTGCGCGGCTGTACCTTTATAAACAACAAAGCGAACAGTGGCGGCTGTATTTATATCACCTCGCCCGGAGCGAGCGTAAACCTTACCGGCAATATTTTTCGCAAAAATAAAGCCACGTTAAACGGCGATATCGTGTACAGAGACGGCGGCTCGGTTACATCGGGCGGGTACAATATGTATGATGAAGAGAGCTTCGACTTCGCGTTCGACAACCCAAATGACCAAAAAAATATAGCTCTCGAGCTTGACCCAAGCTTACGACCTATCGGAAATTGTGACATTATGCCCGATTTATCAACATTGTCCGATTTCCCCAAAACATATTTTGACGGAACGGCGCGCCCCGAATATGCCGGCGGTACGCCCGGCGCAATGGGACGGTCGGAGCTTGCTTGGGGTTATACGGGTTTCCCCAACACCGATTGGTACACCGTCGACCCGTCCGCCACAAGCTACACCATATCCACCGCCGACGAATTGGCGGGACTTTCCGAGCTTGTTTACGACGGAACCGACGACTTTGAGGGTAAAACAATCGAATTGGAAAACGACATTGACCTTTCGGTATACGGTGAAAATTATGGCGGCGGTAGGGGTTGGCTTCCCATAGGATTTAATGCAATTGATAGATTTTTTGGCGGCACCTTTGACGGCGGCGGGTTCAAAATCACGGGGTTGTATATCAACAGACCGGAAATAAATTATATAGGCTTGTTTGGGGTTATTCGCTTCGGTGAGGTGAAAAACCTCGCCATAGAAAGCGCGGATATAACGGGCGGCGATGCTGTCGGCGGCGTGGTCGGGGAGGCTAACGGCAACGCTCGCGTCACAAGCTGTTATGTTACCGGAAGGGTTAGCGGAATGAAATATATCGGCGGAATTGCGGGTACTATTAACGGGAGTATATACCATTGTTATTCCACGGCGGAGGTCAGCGCGCCCGAGGGCATCGCGGGCGGTATTACGGGGATTGTTCAACTCGGAAGTGAAGTAGGTTACTCTTGGGCTTCCGGCGCGGTGAGCGTTTCCTACGGTGCAAACGCGGGCGGAATCGCGGGTTCTTGCTACGGAACCGTGACCACCTGTGCCGCATTAAACATAAGCGTAAGGGCATCGTCATACGCGGGGCGAGTGGTCGGAAACGGTATCGGTTCATGGACGAGTAATATTGCTTTTTATGATATGGGTACCGACGGCGGCGCGGCATTCCCCAATGAAAAAACGCTCACGGGGCGGGACGGGCAAAGCATAATAGGCTCGTTCATCGAAGCCAACGGAACGCTCGGACTTTCGGTGTTTGAAAACCCGAGCATTTGGACGAGCGAAGACGGAAGATTGCCCGGGTTGTTCGGGCAAACGGTCGAAATTCCGACATATCTGTCGAAAATGCCGTTCGGCGGCGCGGGTACGGAAATTGACCCGTATATTATCAAAACGGCGGCACAGCTCGCGAGGTTAGCTGAATTGGTCAACGGCGACAGCACAGATGAATTTTACGCTCCATTTCTTTGGAAAAATAAGCACTACAGGTTAGATGCGGACATAGATTTGTCGTCTTACGGAACATCATTCAACGGCGGCAAGGGTTGGATTCCGATTGGGGGCGGGACTACCGCAACCGCGTTCAGAGGCGTTTTTGACGGTAATAACCATAAAATAACAAATCTGTATATCAACACAACCGAAACAAATAACGGGCTGTTCGGCTATATCACAAGCACCTATAATGTGATTGGTACGGTTAAAGATTTAAGTGTGGAAGTAAGCATTACAGGGGGTAGCAATAGCGGCGGAATTGCGGGGTATATTTCAGGCAACAGCAGTACCCAAATCTCTAAAATCGTCGGCTGTTCGGTTTACGGCACTGTTAAAGCCGATTCGTATGCAGGCGGTATAGCAGGTCGGGTAGCGAGTAACTCAACCGTATCGAATTGCTTTTCAACGGCAAGCATTTCGGTGACGGGTAACGGTACGGGAAATAATGTCGGCGGCATAGCGGGAGGCGTCAACGTGAGCGACACCTCCATTATCGAAAACTGTTGGTCAACAGGTTCGGTAATCGGCAGTCAATATGTCGGCGGTATCGCGGGTAACGTAGGCAATAACGCGATTATACGCAACTCAGCCGCGCTAAATGTCAATGTAACAGGTGCGGTTGATGTCGGGCGGGTTATGGGAGTAAAAGGCACAGCCAACACCATGAGTAACAACATCGCCTTCGTTGATATGGACGTGACCGAGAACGGCTCGCCCAAGAGCATTACAAGCAATTTGACGGGCATAGACGGACTAAACCAAACCGCCGAAGCAATCAACCTGAATACAAGCTTTATATTGAGCAACCGATTCACGCCCGCAAACGGTTGGACGTTAGAGGATTATAGGCTTCCGGGCTTGTTTGGAAAAACTATGGCGATGCCGGTTCATTTAAGGGTAGATGATGTTTGTTATCACGATTACGCAAGTGCGGAGGACTGTACCATATGCGACGATTGCGACGAGAGCAACGGCGGAAGTCACGATTTTTCGGGTTCTTGGCAAACAAACGCAACGAATCACTGGAAAAAATGTACAGATTGTACAGAAACGGCACAATCGGATTCACATTCGCCTAATAATCAAGCGGCGGTAAATACGAATTGCACACTCGACCTTAAATGTGATTGCGGTTATGTGATAACGGCGGGGAACACGAGCCATACAGCAGTCAATCAAGCGGCAGTAAATGCGAATTGTACAAACGACCTTGTTTGTGATTGCGGGACCGTTATGACGGCGGGAAATGCAAGCCACACATTAACCGACGACATACAAATTTCAAACCCTGCCTATCACGATTTTAAATGCACGAATTGTACAGTAAGAGGCAGTTGGCAACAACATTCCGCGAATAATCTGTCGGCGTTAGATGACGATTGCACCGCAGAGCTTGTGTGCGATTGTGGGTATACATGGATATTAAATGATAATCACAGTTTTTCAGGTGGCAAGCAAAGCCAAGGCGAGAGCGGTCATGATTTCAAATGTACCGATTGTACAACAAGGGGCGGGTTGACGGCTCACACAGCAACAAATCAAGGCGCAGTAAATGCCGTTTGCACAATAGACCTCGAGTGTGATTGCGGGTATGTTATGGAAGAGGGAAACGCAAAACACACCTTCACCGCCGACTGTCAAAATCAAGGCTCAAGCGGTCACGATTTCAAATGTACCGATTGTACAATAAGGGGCGGTTTGACCGCCCACACAGCAATAAATCAAGGTGAAGTAAATGCGAATTGTAAACTCAACCTCGAGTGTGTCTGCAGTTATGTTATAACGGCGGGTAACGCTAATCACGCAACACATACAAGTTATAACGGAAATTGTAATACTGCGGTAGCTTGCGGTAACAACGACGCTTGTACCCATGTTGTATTAACGGCACAAACGGGGCATACCGGTACTGCCGGAGATGATTGTACCGTTGAGGTAATCTGTACACGAAACGGCTGTACCAAAGTAGCGATTGCGGCACAGACAGGGCATATCGGAACTGCCGGAAACGACTGTACTCAAGCGGTAGCCTGTACAAGAACAAGCTGTACGCAAACGGCAATTGCGGCAAGCGGCGGTCATAATTGGGACGACGGAACGCCCGAAGGCGGTAAGGTCTGCGGCGATACCGCCGATATGATTCATAATTGCACCGTTACTGCTTGTATACAGACGAATACAGTAGTGGGGGAATTGATAGAGCATACTTATGGTAATTGGATATCCTCCAATAACGCGACTTGTACGGCTGACGGCACAGAACGGAGGATTTGTTCGCGCTCCGGCTGTCCGACCCCTATTGATTCCCGAACTGAAACGGGTACGATGTTAGAGCATACTCCGAAAGCTACAGATTGTACAGCTTGTGATAACTGCTCCGCGACCTTGGGAAGCCACGCAACACATACAAGCTATAACGGCAACTGTAATACTGCGGTAGCTTGCGGCAACAACGGCACTTGTACTAATGTTGTATTAGCGGCACAAACGGGGCATACGGGAACTGTCGGAAACGACTGTACAAAGGCGGTACAATGCACACGAAACGGTTGTACCGAAATAGCAATCGCGGCACAGGCAAGCCACGCGGGAACGCCGACAAACGACTGTACTCAAGCGGTAACCTGTACAAGAGCAAGCTGTACGCAAACAGCAATTGCGGCAAGCGGCGGTCATAATTGGGACGACGGAACGCCCGAAAGCGGAAAAGTCTGTGGCGATACCGCCGATATAACTTACAATTGCACCGTTTCTACCTGCACACAAGAGAACAGGGTATTTGGGGCTGTAATCACGCACTCATACTCTGCGTGGGTTTCCGACAAAAACGCAACCTGCACGGCTGACGGTACAAAAACAAGGGTTTGTACAAGAACGGGCTGTTCCGATTATGACGGGGAGAAGTCGCAAACACAACCCGACACCGACTCTGCGTTGGGGCATAAGCCTAAAACGTCTAACTGCTTAGAGTGTCAAAGCTGCGCGGCTGTGTTGGAGCGTTCCTGTACCGTTACTCCCTGTGGCGAGCATAGACTTCTTGAGGTAATTAAGGTTAAGGAAGATGATTATATTGAACTCCGCAACAATACCGATAAAAACATTTCAACAAAAGGGCTGTATCTGACCGATGAAAACGGTGAATTGTTGAAGTGGCAAATACCCCTTATGATTATTAGACCCGGGGGGGTGCTTAAGGTCGGGGGAAGCGATTATAGCGGCGGCAATTTGATTAATAATCGTATGCGGACTAACTTTAATATGTCGGGGGTGACGAGCGTTTATTTGAGCAACGCGATTGGTGATATAGTCGGGTGAATATACTGAAGCTATTTGCCAATAGTCGGAGTCGGCGAATATGGTGGGGCGGTAATTTACCGCTCCACTTGTTTCAAATACAATATTTTTATTTCTTGTAACAAAACATCATTTTCAATTGTCATATAGATATACGGAGGCGATGGCATGGATATTGCTTGAGGTCGATTCGGGATTTATGACTCATGATGAGATTGATTCATGGTACGGGTTGATTTTTAATGCTACAGGTATACCGAGGGAAAATATAAAGATAACGATATCGGATTGATATTTTTGCGAAAAATCGTGAAAAATTTCATAAATTTAGAAAAAACGCTTGACAAACTGTAATTTATATGGTAATATGTTCAACGCCGCTTGTGAATGGCTTGCGGGTACTCTTTAGAAGTTAGATTAGAATTTAAAAGAAATTAGAAACTAATTAAAAGCTAAAGAGAAACCGCAGATTAAGAGCTTATTCATGCCGCCATTTATACCGCAAATTGTATAATTTAAACGGTATATCACAGCGAGTCTTAAAACAAAAGAGGTGTATTCTATTATGTACGCGGTAATCGAAACCGGAGGCAAACAGTATCAGGTTAAAGAGGGCGATGAGCTTTTTATCGAAAAGCTTGAACAGGCGTTTGGCGAAATTGTGTTCGATAAGGTTGTTATGGTTGGCGGAAAGACCACCAAAATTGGCGACCCATATGTGAGCAATGCAAAGGTCAGAGCGACGGTAATTAAAAACGGTAAAGCCAAGAAAATTACGGTTTTTACCTATAAACCAAAGAAGAGCAGTAAGCGTAAGCTCGGACATCGTCAACCTTACAGCAAGATTAAGATTGAGGAAATAAAGGGTGTATAACGAGCAATTGACGGTTGCATATTGATTGTATGAATTAGAAAGGATTTATTATGGCACATAAGAAAGGTATGGGTTCCAGTAGGAACGGCAGAGACAGCGAGTCTAAACGATTAGGCCCAAAAAGAGCAGACGGTCAGTTTGTGCTTGCGGGTAATATACTTGTTCGTCAGCGCGGAACAAAGATTCACGCGGGGACAAATGTCGGCGTCGGAAAAGACCACACATTGTTCGCTAAAAGCGACGGCAGGGTGCGGTTTGAGCGATTAGACAAGACCCGTAAAAAGGTCAGCGTTTATGACGGTGAATAATTAGGACAGTTTTAATGGCGGGCGGCTTATGTCGTCCGTCTGTGTATATATTGGGGGATATATATGTTTGTTGATGTTGTAAGGATTGAGGTAAAAGCGGGAGACGGCGGTAACGGCGCGGTGTCGTTTCATCGCGAAAAATATGTTCAGGCGGGGGGACCCGACGGCGGCGACGGCGGCAAAGGCGGCGATATTGTTTTTATCGCCGACGATAACTCTTCCACGCTTGTCGGTTTCAGATACAAGAAGAAGTTTGTCGCCGAAAAGGGACAAAACGGCGGTATCAATAAGCGGTCGGGTAAAGGTGCGGATGATGTCGTTATAAAGGTTCCGCGCGGTACTCTTGTGCGAGACGCGGAAACAGAGCGACTTATTGCCGATGTTTCGGGAGACACGCCCGTAATAATTGCAAAGGGAGGGAAAGGCGGTAAGGGCAACATGAACTTTGCCACCCCGACAAGACAAGCCCCCCGTTTCGCAAAGCCGGGATTCCCCGGAGAGACATTTTCTCTAAAGCTTGAGCTTAAGCTTTTAGCAGATGTCGGGCTTGTCGGGTTTCCAAATGTCGGAAAGTCGAGCTTAATAAGCGTAGTCAGCGCGGCAAAACCGCAGATTGCCAATTATCACTTCACGACCCTAACTCCCGTCCTCGGCATGGTGCGAACGGGCGGTTATGATAACGAAGGCTCATTTGTTATGGCGGATATTCCCGGGCTTGTTGAGGGGGCGAGCGGCGGCGTTGGCTTAGGGCATGACTTTTTACGGCATATAGAGAGATGTCGATTAATTGTTCATATTGTCGACGTTTCGGGTTCGGAAGGGCGCGACCCCGTTGACGACTTTGAAAAAATCAACGCCGAGCTTGTCGGTTTTTCGGAGGAGTTGTCGCGCCGACCGCAAATTGTCGCGGCGAACAAGTCGGACATAGCCGCCGACGAACAAATCCTCGCGTTTAAATCGTATATTGAAGAAAAGGGATTACAGTTATACACAATTTCTGCGGCTACTAAAAAAGGCGTCAATGAGCTTCTCGATTGTATAACCGAGAACCTGTCAACGCTCCCGCCCGTAAAGGCGTATGAACCCGAGCCGCTTTCCTTTGAGGAACTCGAGACACTTCAAAAAAACAAACAGGCATTTAAAATCGTAACCCCCGAAGACGGATATTTTGTTATTGACGCGCCGTTCCTCGCGCCAATTATCACTATGGCAAATATGGACGATTATGAAAGCCTTCAGTATTTACAGCGTGTTTTGCGTTCCTCCGGTATAATCGACGCTCTTGAGGAAGCGGGGATTCAAGAACGCGACACCGTTGCGATATTTGATTTTGAATTTGATTATATTCGCTAAGAAATAGTTTAACAAGGGGGGATTCTTTATTACAAGAGAAAAGGCTAAGAAAATGAACCCTATTGCGTTGGCTTTTTACGGGGATGCGGTTTATGAGGTTTTAGTTCGCAGAATTGTCGTTTCGGATTCAAATTTGTCGGTAAGAAAACTACATTCGGCTTCGGTTTCAAAAGTCCGCGCATCGTTTCAGGCGAAAGGAGCGGCAATTATTGAACCGCTTTTATCTGATGAAGAAGCCGACATTTTACGACGGGGGCGCAACGCTAATTCACAGGTTCCTAAGTCGGCTACCGTTCACGAATACAGAATGGCTACCGGGTTAGAGGCTTTATTTGGGTATCTTTCGTTGATTGGCGAAAACAAAAGGCTTGATGAGCTTTTTGAGCGGATTTATAATGAACGGTGAATCTATTTTACGGTTATTGCGGATTTTTCGCGTTTTTTCATTTTTTAGGGTTGACAACTGTATAAAAATCTGATATTATGTTATAGTTAATTATATACGGTTATTGGACAGGTGGCTGAGCTGGTCTAAGGCGCACGATTGGAAATCACATATACAATTTGTCCCATTTTTAGGCGAAGGTGGCTGAGTTGGTCTAAGGCGTACGATTGGAAATCGTATGTGGGCTTATACCCCACCGA
Organism: Oscillospiraceae bacterium; assembly: GCA_009783205.1. Lineage (GTDB taxonomy): Bacteria > Bacillota > Clostridia > Oscillospirales > Ruminococcaceae > Ruminiclostridium_E. Next base: position 7,003 of record WRHO01000006.1, on the reverse strand, counting down.
GGGTTCGAATCCCTCCCTTCGCGTAACCCCCTCAAAGACGTTTACAAAGCGGACTTGAGGGGGCTTTAATTTGGTGAAGTGGTTAGCTTTCAAAAACCGAAAAACTGGAAAATTTATTTTAATTTTCGAGGCTTTCAAGCCACTTTATATCTTTTGCAGGGTCATCATATTCAATTTCTGCCATATCCTTCGCTAAACGCGGCTTGTAATCGGATTCGCCGTCATCGCCCGATAAAACCCAATCCATGCGGCGAAGTCTTGCTACCAATCCGCGTGTAGAATTATAAACGCAGCTCATTTCCTTGATGAACGCATCTGAATAATTCGCATATCCCTGTTTTATACGGCTCTTAGCAATTTCACGCCGTAATTCATCAGCAAGATAAATTAAACTCCGATCTTCGTAATTCCAAAACCCACCGCTCATAAAACACCTCTTTCTGTAATGAATGCTTTTTAATCTACAAAACGTCAAGATTCGCCCGTCGGACAAGCAAAGCCCGCCCTTTGGGCTTATCTCTTGTTTTACTTCTACAAAACAAACACCGCATACAGCGGAATGATTTTTTTACCGTCAGAGAACCCGAAATTCTTAGCGGACAGCTTTACAGCGTACTTAGGCTTATACGTTTCGATATACACCTTCAAACTCTTTGCCTGTGTATTGTCCGCGCTCTTTACTTCAACGGGTATAATTTCGCCGTCGCACTGAATAACAAAATCCACCTCCGCGCCGCGGTCGGATTCCCAATAGTAAGTGGTATAACCGTTCATTGTCAAGTGGAGATTGACATAATTTTCAGACATTCCTCCTTTGAAATATTCAAGCGCATCAGACATATAAAGGACATCACCGGCCACTAATTCTTTTTTAGCACAGAGCAATCCCAAATCAGACACGTAAATTTTGAAAGCGTCAATATCTTTATTGTTATCAAGCGGTTTGTGAGGACGTTCAACCTTATGAACCTGCGAAACAATCCCGGATAAACACAGCCATTCAATCGCGTTCTCGAATTCTCTGGCACGTCCGCCCAATTTAATCAGCTTATATTGAAACCGCGTATTTTTTTTAGAAAGCTGAACCGTGATGTTGTTATAAGTGAGCCGCGTTTTTTTGATTTCGTTTTGTTGGTTATACTTGCTCATATCATCAAGATAATTCGCTAAAATCGTTGTTTGAATATTGCGAATGAGAATATAATCTCCCGTTTGTGCGAACTGCAAAACACACTCCGGCATACCGCCGACAACAAGATATTGCCGATAACACTGCATAGCCGAATCGTGCAAAACAGACGGCATAGGCGATTCCGACTTGTAACAATTCCGAATTTTCTTTGTCAAGTCTTCCTGTCCCATAGCAATAAGAAATTCTTCTATATCCATCGGATACATTGTTTTCATGTCTACCTTACCGACCGGGAAAGAGAACTCCTCACGATTAACAGCAACGCCGAGCAAACTCCCTGCCACAATGATGTGATATTCCGGTGCTTCCTCACAGAAATATTTCAAAGAAGTCAACGCACGTTCACAAATCTGTACTTCATCAAACACAATCAAGGTTTTTTCTTTAACAATCGTCTGACCCAAAATATGTGAAAGCAACGGAATGAGGTAGTCGGGACTGATGTCATCGTCGAACACTTCTTTCAGCTTTTTATTTCGTTCAAAATTGAAATATGCCACGTTCTCATAGTGGTTACGCCCAAATTCAAGTATGGAATAAGTTTTACCAACCTGTCTTGTGCCTTGAACAATCAGTGGTTTACGATACGCGCTATTCTTCCATTCTTCCAAAAAACGTGTTATTTTCCGATACATAGATTCGCTCCCCTTTCCGATGTTTTGCTTAGTATAGCACATACTCATGTAAATGTCAAGAGCTATTTATGGATATTGACACTATATCTCACGAGTTATTTTGATTGTCGTCAATGAACTACATGACATTATCCGCAGATAATTATTTTCTAACCTCTTGACTTTTAGTCTTGTTTTTAGTATAATGAAACAAAAGACAGTTTGCCAAGAGGTTATTATTATGGACTTATACAATATTCGCAATCAACTCAACGTAGGTAAAAGCGTCTACGACATACCATTACGAGTCACCTACTACGCCCGCGTCAGTACCGACAAGGACGAACAACTTCATTCCCTGTCCGCACAGGTTAAGTATTACAGCGAATTTATACAAAACACCCCTAACTGGACTTACGTTGAGGGTTATATCGACGAGGGACTAAGCGGGACAAGCGTGAACAAACGCGAGTCGTTTCTGAAAATGATTAACGACGCGAAACTCGGCAAGTTTGATTTCATCGTTACCAAAGAAATCAGCCGATTCAGCCGCAACACCCTCGACAGTATCAAATATACACAGGACTTATTAGTCGCAGGAGTAGGAGTTCTGTTCCAATCTGACAACATCAACACTCTCCATGCCGACAGCGAGCTTCGACTAACAATCATGTCGAGTATCTTGACTTTCCCCATTTTTCAAACCTAAAAACGGCATAAATAGTGACAAAACTCACAAGAAGTGGTATAATTGGAATTGTAACACCACCAATCAAAAACCACAAAAAGGAGTTTCGTCATGAATCAGTATACCACACTTTCCGGGCAATTGAAACGGGGTTTAACAAATTTCTCTGAAAAATTATGCGTTGGTCTTTCGAGCCCCTTGCCGACAGACTTTCATAATGGAGTCTTTCAATCTCATTATTGACGGTTTTTGTATGTTTTAGGAGAAGTGGTGCGCCGCTTCTCCTTTTGCTTTGCCTACTAAAATTTTACACTAATAGACGAATTTCACGTTCGTTTCATAAATATCTAATAACGCCCAGCAAAACCTCATCATTTAGTAAGGAAGCGAAGACATTTCCCTTAATACTGCGTTTTTTTGTCTGTTTTGCAATATATTTTTTGTGTGCAAGCAAAGCCAATTTGCGAAATGCGTTGATGGGTTTATTGCCGTTTTCCGAAATAATCCCGGAATCATCCTCATTCCAAATAACGCCAAGACACCAGTGCACACTCTCAATTCGCCAATGTGCCCGGATAATTTTCAAAAACTCTTCAGCAGTTGTGTCGCGGCTTGAAATGTAATAATTTATTTCTTCTGATGTTTTTTCGCCGACTATAAATTTTCGTTTGACAGCGATAATTGAACGGAGTCCTGCCCATTCTCCGGCATGATGAAGACCGTCTAAAGCGGTGCTTACAGCACAAATTCTTTTTTCGATTCTGCCGCCGTTTTGTTCGATTGTGTGAAATTTAGCAATCTCATTGTTGTTGATTTTATCCTTAAAAAACAAGCTGACATCTTCAAGTGTTCCGCTTTGGTTGCCTTTAAGTCCGAACACGTAATCACCACCGCCGGCAATAATTTTCGCACAGGTTTCTTTTTGACAGTGCATGGCATCGCCGGTAATCGTTTTGCCTTTGATATTCATAAATTCGAGCATTTCCCTAAAAACCGGGATTTCGTTTGTTTTATCTTCATTGGAAATCGCTTCTTGCCCGATAACAATGCCGCTTTCAACGGCGTAAGCGGACAGTATTTGAAGTGCGGAATTGGGCTTATCTTTTTTGACAGTGCTTCGCATGGTTTTTCCGTCAACAGAAATTATATCACCGAGTTCATCAACACTTTCAACCATTATTTGAATAATTATTTGACCGACTTTTTCTCCGTCAATCACGCTTAGAAAGCGGCTGATTGTAGGTTTTGACGGATATGCCGTTATGCCGAAATGTTCTGTAAAAAAGTCGATTTTATTCTCGAAATACTCCATCATTTCTGCAAGCTCGGTTATTCCGCTTATCACAGCTCCCATTATCAGAATTAAAATATCGCTTAGATTGTGCTTGACATAGCTTTGGTTACGCCAGTCTTCAATGATTGCAAATTTTGAATGTATTTTAGTCATATATCTGTACCCCCATATGACCATTATACACTTTATATGGGATTGTGTAAAGAATTTATGAAACGAACGTGGACTAATTTTGTAAATACAATTATTACCAGTCGATGCGATGCAGTTAAATTGCACAACGATATGTGCAATTTAGTTATCAATTTTGTGAGTGTCTACAAAAAATAATAATTTGATAAATATGTGTTGACAAACTGAATAATTTATCATATAATAAATGTGTGATAAGTAAGATAAAGAACTTGGTGTAAACCATATTTCACTTTTTATAACATACTTAATCATTGTTATCAAAATGAATTTTTTTAATGGAGAATTAACATGAATTATATGTGCATTCCAAAAAAATTAACAGCAATTTTGCTTACTGCCGCAATCGCAATGTCATTCATGGTCGGCGCAACTACTGAAACTGATAAACCCCAATACGCCACTATGGATGACGCGTTGGCGGTTCTGCGTGAGTGTGTGAAGCTGCCGAACGTGGCAACAGTCGCGACGCATGACTTCAACAAGAATGAAAAGCTCGACATCGGGGACGGGCTACTCGTGTTGCGCGGACTTGTCGGGATTGGGGATAAGATGGTGATGGGGGAGAGTATAGTTGAGCCGCCAGTGACCGAACCGCCAGTGACTGAACCACCAGTGACCGAGCCACATTTTGTTTCAGAGGTTATAAGCCCTATTGCGTCTATCCCTCAAGAGGCTGAAGAAGTTGAGTTTAGGGTTATTGGTGATTATACTTCGAGTTCTATGGCAAATAACAAATATCCTTATGCTATTGAATTATATCTTGCAAGAACACGTGATGAATTTGTATCAATTTTTGAAGATACGCCTTACCTTTATTATCGTGAAAGTTATTCTGATGAATTCGATGAAAATTATTTTATCAATCGTGCTATAATAGTATATCACGATAGCAGAGTTAGAATGGAAGAAATTGACATAGAGGCAGTTTTTGTTTTCGAGAATCAGTTAATTGTGTCTTCAGCAGTTTTTAATCCCGGTTTTACAGACCCTTGGGAAACTACAAGTTTATTGTTGATTGAAGTGGATAGTGATGTTCTTGACGATATTGAAAATCTAATATCGTATAACGTGACTACGTTGCCTTATGGTTCACGTTATAGATAAATTTGAAAAAACGAAAGGAAGTAAAGCATGAGAAGTTTGAGAAAAAGAGCATTATCGTTGACTTTAGCTTTTTCATTAATGTTATCTGTTGGTGCGTCCGCTCCTGTTGCGGAAAACAATGAATGGGAAAGCAAAATTACACCTGAATTGCAAGGAGTGTTGGATACCGCAAGTTCTGAGGATAGAATCCCTGTTTGGATTTGGTCACAAGACATCGACCAAGAAGCAGTTGAACAAGAAACAGAGCGAGAAATAGGTTTTTCCGTCGATGAAATTGAGATTATTGAAGATGACTTGAGTGCCGAGTTGGCGATTCAACCTGAAACAGTGATGACGAATGTTGAGTCAATTTCGGAAGAAATGCTCGAAGATTACCTCGCCACCGGCCTCTGGGAGGGAAAAGCCGGGGCGTTCGGATATCAGGACGGAAACGACTGGCTGCGCGTGATTTCCGGCAGCGAAACGAACGTCGTCGGCCTGCCGGTGGAGAGGCTGGGGGAGTTAATGCGGAATTCGGAATGCGGAATTCGGAATTAATTCCGCATTACGCATTATTTCAAAAAGCTCAGGTCCGCCTTCTCCTCTTTCTCCCGTATCGGCTCCTTTTTTTCATAAGACTTTTTCTCTTTTTCCAGAGACGCTCGGATGTCGGAATCGTCGCCGCAGATTTCCAGACTTTTCTGAATCCACTTCATGGCATTCTCGAAATCTCCCTGCTCGGCGTACGCCGCCGCCAGCGTGCTGAGGTATCCGGGTTCCTCATAATCCGTCAGCTCACACGCTTTCACGGCCAGCTCCAGCGCCCGGGCAGCGTTTCGCACCGCTGCCTCCGGAGACGTGGCGTACAGCCAGGCGAGATTATTCAGAACCAGCGCGTTTTCGGGAGCCGCCGCCAGCGCTTTTTCATAATCCGCAGCCGCCGCCTGGTGCATCCCGCCCTGTAAATAAACGCTGGCACGCAGCGTGTAGAGCGTCCCGGCCTGATTTTTCCTGGAATCGGACGCCGATTTTTTCGTCTCCCGCGGAGTGTCTTCATCCGGAAGTCCGGGAAGATCATCCAGACCGGGAAGATCGTCATCCGCCGGCACGCCCACGGATTTCGGGTCCACCGTTTTCGTTCCGGCGATTTTTTCGGGGCCAGGCACCACCGCCGGCGATTCTTCCGGCAGAAACTTTTTTTCCATTTCCGCCAGCCGGGTCATGACGTCCTTATATCTTTCCGCGTGGAGATAAAGTTCCACCTCCTGAAGCGCGAGCGGAAAATTATTCGGGTCCATTTTCAGCAGGCCGCGAACTTCCTGAATCGCGTCGTCCGTCTTCCCGGTTTTCGTCATGGCCATCCATTTCATGGCCAGCGTGTCCTTATTCCCGGCGGAGAGCACGGCCGCTTTTTCGAAATCCGCCAGAGCCTCCTCATACCGGTTCAGCGTGTAAAGCGTCGTGCCGCGGAGGACGTACAGGCTGGTGTCAAGCGCCGCTTTGTCGATTAATTTCCCGAGCGTCGGCAGCAGTTCCTCATACCGCTTCAGCATTACCAGAACCCGCGTCTGAAGCTGCAAAAAGTCCTCTTCCTCCGGATTTTCCGCCAGGACTTCCTGGATCACCGCCAGCGCCTCCGCGAATAACTCCTGGTCCATAAGAAAAACGACTTTCAGACGTTTCAGTTCCGTGACCGTTTCCGTGTCTTCATCCTGAACGGCTTTCTGAATCAGATCGTCGATAATCCCGCCGGCCGCCTCATTTTTCCCCTCCGAAAGAAGAAGCTCCAGCCGGGCGTGCAGGTATTTTTCTCTCTCGGCGGGGTTCAGCTCCGCAGCTTTATCCAGGTCCGCCAGAGCCGCGTCCGGATTTTCGGCGCCGGAAAGTTTCGCGCGGGTCGCGTACGCGTGCGCCAGAGAAACGCTGGAATTTCCGCT